>JBJECK010000001.1:0-88856 GCA_051870995.1 Paludibacteraceae bacterium
GTTACCCGTACGACAGTTTAGCAAACTGTTGGTTTCAGCCACTCACCCATCTCTCCTGCGTCGGTCTTGACTCCGCTCTCGGAATTTGCCGCGCAAATTAAGCGCTTCGTCAATCCCTCCTCTTAAAATCGGGAAAACGTAGTTTTCACGATTTTAAGGTGCAACATCTTCTTCGTTGCAATTCTCAATACTTTCTTTGGGCATTGGAGCAGAAAACTGGTCGTTTTTGCCAAAAGCGGTCGCAAAAGTACTACTTTTTTTCCAACTATGCAAATCTTTTGCTCTTTTTTGCCTCTTTTTTTGTGTATTTGCTATTTTTGTAGTACCTTTGCGACCGATTTCGCTTGACCTTGTCTCCGATACCGACCTAAGCCAGTTGGAGATGAACTCTTTTAATATGACTAATACAGAGATTGAACGTAAGTTTCTTGTAGTCGGAACTTCCTACAAAACCCACGCTATCAAACATTACGAGATTGTGCAAGGATACTTGTGCAAGGACAAAGAACGTACCGTTCGCGTGCGCATACGCGATACGCGTGCGTTCCTTACTGTCAAGTCTTCCAATGTGTTGCCTGCCGTGTCTTCCCCGTCGCCGGATGTTACGGACGGCCTGGCGCGCTACGAATGGGAAAAGGAAATACCGATAGAGGATGCCCGCCAACTGATGAAGCTATGCCTGCCGGGTATAATAGAGAAAACGCGGTACGTTATTCCTGCTATTGCCGAGGATGCTGATGCCGAGCCTCTCTATTGGGAAGTAGATGAGTTCCATGGTCGGCAGGAAGGCTTGGTGCTGGCGGAGATAGAGCTGCAAAGCGAAGAACAGCTATTTCGCGAGGCGGACTTCGTAGGTGAAGAGGTTACGGGAGACCCGCGGTACTATAATGCGAATATGTAATTTGGCAACATATATAGGGTACAATAACATTAGATGTATAAGACAATATGGTTTTTCAAAAACGACATAAGATTATTTGTATTGTTGCGGCTTTTGTCGCGGCAATCATAGGTGTAGGTTGCGTAGAGCAATACTACCGCTTGAATATCAGTAATCTGCGTTCATATGACGGCGAACAACACAGTTACCGTATCTATCCGTTCAGTACGTTCGACTCCGTAATGAACATTGTGGAGCATGATTATGAGGTGGCTTCACCTAAGAACCTCGAGATGCACGCACAGCGGATGCAATTTGATGCCCCTAAGGCAGGGTTCTACCGCTTTCCTGCCATTATGGGGGATAAGTATTTTTTACGTCGCCTGCAGTTGGGCGAGCAAACGCCCGTGCGGTTTACCTTTAACCACTATGTACGTACCCGCGAGCAGTTGGCAGGAAAGGTGTCAAGCTATTTACTGCTTGATAGTCTGGATATCCTGCAACGTTTGGAGAGCGACGAGTATATGTCGCAATACGGACTGAACAAGGAGACGGCGCTCTGCTTGTTCATCCCCGATACATACGAAGTCTATTGGACTATCTCGCCCGACCAGCTCTTCGACCGTATGTATAGCGAGTATAACCGTTTCTGGAACGAGAAGCGCCGCCACAAAGCGGACTCGTTGGGGCTTTCGCCCGTAGAGGTGGCTATCGTGGCGTCTATCGTAGAAGGCGAGACGCACAACAAGGAAGAGCTTCCTATTGTAGCGAGCCTGTATCTCAACCGTGTGCACAAAGGTATGCTTTTGCAATCGTGCCCGACAGTGATTTATGCTAACGGTGATTTCTCCTTGCGCCGTGTCCTGAAGAGACATCTGGCTATCGATTCACCGTACAATACGTACAAGTATCCGGGGCTTCCTCCCGGACCTATACGTTGCCCGGCTCCTGCAACTATCGATATTGTGCTGAATGCGCCGGAAACCGATTATTTGTATATGTGCGCCAATCCTGATTTTTCGGGTACGCACATCTTCTCTTCGCGCTATGAGACGCATGCGGCGGCGGCTGTACAGTATCGTCAGCAACTGAATGAACGCCATATACATTAAGCAGGATGATTTGGGACAATAACGAGGATATCCGCCTGATAACATGCGCCAACAAGTCGCGTATCGTGCAGCAGTACCTTAATGAATGCCGCGAGGAGAGACGCCCGTACGTATTCGTTACCGACACGATGACTATCAAGCCTTTGCGCCGAATCTTAGTGCCCGTATCGATGTTGGAAGAAGAGGTCTATAAGGCGGAAATATGTACCTACTTGGCGCGCAAGACGGGGGCTCACATTATCCTGCTCAAAGCGCATGACTACGGTAGTCATGCGCAACAGAATACCAACCGTATCGTAACGCATATCCGAGCGGTAGCGGAGCGGACAGGGGAAAGCATCTCCTACGAGGTGGTAGAGGCAAAGAAGGATAGTTTCTCCCTTATGCGCGAGGCAAGTGAGCGCCAACGGGACTTCCAGCATGACCTGCTGTTGTTGACCGCCAGCCGCGACTACGGCTTGGATGACCTGTTTTTCGGACCTCCGGAGCGGCACGCTATACGCAGGGCATTGGTGCCGGTAATGCTCGTCAACCCGCGGGAAGACCTTTTCTCGCTCTGCGACTAAGCATATAGAAAATACTTACTATTCTCCCTTGAGTAGCTTTTGCATGGCAACTCAAGGGAGATTCTTCATCTATGCAATAATAAAGTGGTAGCCGGTTGGGAAGCTGAAAAACGCACTATTGGGCTATGCGTAGGCTACGGCGGGGCTATGCGGGTCCCAAGATGCTACGGGGTTGCTACGAGACCTGATAGCTTGCAATCCGCTACGGGAAAGAACATCTCCACGCTTGCAATAGCATAGCCTACGTGACGGAACGTCCTGCAGACGTTAAACCCTCCGCGGTTGCTGCGCTTTCGTGTTGCAAACCAATGGAGCGTAAGCGGAATGTTTGCAACACGAGGACTATGCGGGTAACGTTAATTTGCCATACTATTTATACGGGCAGACGATTAAAATATGCGCGTTAGGGCGGGAAAAATTTGTGTATGTCGGAAAAAAGCAGTACCTTTGCGCGACTTTTGAGTGGTCATAGAAATAACCGGACACAAACGGTGTCCAAAATTTAACTACAGGGTACAATGGGTGCCCTACAAACAGAACAAAAACCAATGAATATTGTAAAGAAGGAGATTGCTCTCCCTGATGGTCGTGTGATTACGCTGGAGACCGGCAAGCTTGCCAAGCAGGCAGACGGCGCAGTAATGGCGACCATAGGCAACACGATGGTGTTAGCCACAGTCTGCTCCGCCAAGGATGCAGTTCCCGGCACGGATTTTATGCCGTTGACGGTAGAGTACAAAGAGAAATTTGCGAGTGCAGGTCGTTTCCCCGGCGGTTTTACCCGCCGCGAAGGTAAGGCATCAGACTACGAGATTCTGATAGCCCGTCTGATTGACCGCGCTTTGCGTCCATTGTTTCCCGCGAACTATCACGCAGAGACGTTCGTCAACGTAACGATGTACTCGGCAGACGGCGTAGATATGCCGGAGTCGATTGCCGGATTGGCAGCAGGTGCCGCTTTGGCATGCTCGGATATACCTTTCGAGGGTCCTGTTTCCGAAGTGCGTGTAGCGCGCGTGAACGGCGAGATGGTCATCAACCCGACCTTCGAACAATGCGAGCAGGCAGACCTTGAGCTGATGGTAGCCGCGACATACGACAATATCATGATGGTGGAGGGCGAGATGAAGGAAGTGCCCGAATCGGTCATGCTGGAGGCTATCCGTGCGGCTCACGAGGCAATCAAACCGCAGTGTCTTGCGCTGAACGAGATGATGGCAGAGTACGGCAAGAGCGAGAAACGCGAATACTGCCACGAGGTGAACGACGACGAGTTGCGCCAGACTGTACACGATTATTCTTATGCGCGTGCCTATGCACAAGCAACAGCCGCCGACACGGACAAACACCACCGCGAGGCGATGTTTGCACAGATATGCGAAGATTTCAAGACTGAGAAAGCCGACTATATGGCAGCCCGCGCTGAGGCTATGGGCATTGATATAGACGAGGTAGAGGCAATGGTTGACCGCTACTACCACGACGTGGAGAAAGAGGCAATGCGCCGCGCCGTTCTGGACGAGGGCAAACGCCTGGACGGCCGTAAGACGACCGACATCCGTCCTATCTGGTGCGAGGTAAGTCCGCTACCCGGACCTCACGGAAGCAGTATATTCACGCGTGGTGAGACGCAGGCGTTGGCTACGGTGACGCTGGGCACCAGCCGCGACGAGAAGATGATAGACGAGGCACTCATTCAGGGTACCGACCGTTTCCTGCTCCACTACAATTTCCCGCCGTTTGCCACCGGCGAGGCTAAGGCACAACGCGGCGTAGGTCGTCGCGAGATTGGACACGGCAACTTGGCTTGCCGTGCGCTGAAGAACATGATTCCTGCCGATTATCCGTACAGCATCCGCGTGGTGAGCGACATATTGGAGTCGAACGGCTCGTCGTCGATGGCGACTGTCTGCGCAGGTACGCTGGCGTTGATGGACGCCGGTGTGGCTATCAAGAAGCCTGTGAGCGGTATCGCTATGGGACTGATTTCAGAGTGCAAGGGTACGAAGTACGCTATCCTGAGCGACATCCTCGGCGACGAAGACCACCTCGGCGATATGGACTTCAAGACCACCGGTACACGTGACGGTCTGACCGCTTGCCAGATGGATATCAAGGTGGACGGACTGAGTTACGAGATATTGGAGAACGCGCTTGCACAGGCACACGAGGCACGCATGTACATCCTTGACAAGATATTGGAGACCATGCCAGAGCCGCGCAAAGACCTCAAGCCGCAGGCTCCGCGCATCGTAACATTTATGATTCCGAAAGATATGATCGGCGCTGTAATCGGTCCCGGCGGCAAGATTATCCAAGGTATCCAAGCCGAGACTGGAGCCGTTATCTCTATTGATGAGGTCGAAGAGGGCGGCAAGGTGGAAGTGGCCAGCAACAACGGTGCCGCCATGGAGGCTGCCGTAGCCAAGATAAAGGCTATTGTTGCGCTGCCTGAGGCAGGTGAAATCTACGAATCCACTGTCAAGTCTATCATGCCTTACGGCTGCTTTGTAGAGTTTATGCCGGGCAAAGAGGGCCTGCTCCATATTTCCGAAATCGACTGGAAACGCTACGAGACGATGGAAGAGACAGGCATCAAAGAGGGCGACAAGATTATGATTAAGTTGCTCGAAGTAGATGAGAAGACCGGCAAATTCCGTCTCAGTGCGAAGGCGTTGAAGGAAAAACCTGCTGACTACGTTGAGCCGAAGCGTGCGCCGCGCGCTCCGCGTGGTGAGGGCAACGGTGAGCGTGGACCCCGTCCGGAACGTCGCGGTCCGCGTCCTGAGCGTCGTAACTAATGAGCAACACCGCTTAAGCAACAGGCTGCCTATCGTGGGTAGCCTGTTTTTTTATTTGTATATTTAGGGATTTTGCTGTACCTTTGTGGCAAATTTAAGCATTTATGCAACTGAACGAAATAATACAAGCTATCCGTCCAATGGAGGTGCTTGGGCATGGGGACGACACGCGCTTCATTGAGAGTCTGCTGACAGATAGCCGCAGGTTGGGAATCAGGCCGGAGAGCACGTTGTTTTTTGCGTTGCGCACGCGGACCAACGATGGAGCCCGTTATATGCAGGACCTATATACGAGGGGTCTGCGTGCTTTCGTCGTGTCGCAGGCATCGCTTTGTGAGGTGCAACCGAAATTGGCGGAGATGGCGGATGAGGGTTTGATACTCGTAGTAGAGGACGCGTTGCGGGCACTGCAAGACCTTGCGGCTTACAAACGCTCGCTTTACCACTGCCCCGTGATAGGTATCACCGGATCTAACGGCAAGACGATAGTCAAGGAGTGGCTCTATGAACTGCTCAAAGATGATTACCATATTACACGCTCGCCCAAGTCGTACAACTCGCAGATAGGGGTGCCGCTGTCGGTTTGGCAGATGAACGAGCAGACAGAACTGGCTATCTTTGAGGCGGGCATATCGCAACAAGGGGAAATGGAGCGGTTGGAGCCGATAATCCGCCCGACAATAGGTGTTGTTACGTACATAGGGGCAGAACATGGCGAGAATTTTCCTTCGTTGGAGGTAAAGCGCGCCGAGAAAATGACGCTGTTTGCGCATTGCCCGATGGTGATAGAAGACCCAACGCACCAGAATGTGCGTACATGCGCTGCTGTGATGCGCGCATTGGGCTACGACGAGGAAACCATATCGCGCCGTATTCTTTGCCAAACGCATGAGACGGTATTGCAAGTTAATCTGTCCGCTTTGGTGGACAACGTCCGCTATTTCCGCTCGTTGTTACAGCCTGATACAAAGCTGACCTGTATGGTGAAGGCGTTTGCCTACGGTACCGGCAGTGTGGAGGTTAGTCGTGCTTTGCAGCAATGTGGCATGGTGGATTATCTGGCGGTAGCCGTGGCGGATGAGGGGGCGGAGTTGCGCCGTGCGGGTATTAAACTGCCGATTATATTGATGGATCCGGAAGTAGCGGCGCTGGAACTGATACTTGAGAATAATCTGGAGCCGAATATCTACTCGTTCCAATCGCTGGAAGATATGATTGGGGCGGTGCAAGCAAAGGGGTTGGAGAACTACCCCGTTCATATCAAAATCGATTCGGGCATGCACCGTTTGGGCTTCTATCAAGAAGAGCTACCTCGTCTGATAGAGCGGTTGCAGAACCAAAAGACCGTGCGCGTACAGAGCGTATTTTCTCACCTTGCCGGCAGCGACGAGCCGCAGTTTGACAGTTTTACGCTCGGTCAGATTCGCTATTTCGACGAGTGTGCCGAGGCGCTACAATCAGGTTTGGGCTACAGGTGTCTGAAACATATCTGCAATTCGGCGGGTATCGAGCGTTTCTCCCAATACCAATTCGATATGTGCCGCTTGGGCATAGGTCTGTACGGGTTCTCTTTCGCGGATGCGCAGCTGCGCAATGTGTGCACGTTGCGCACGGTGATACTGAGCGTCAAAACTGTCCCCGCAGGCGAGACGATAGGTTATGGTCGCCATACTATGCTCACCGAGCCGCGCCGTATCGCGGTGATTCCTATCGGGTATGCCGACGGTTTCGACCGGCGTTTCTCCAACTACGGCGGAGAGGTTATTGTGCGCGGCAAACGTTGTCCGGTGGTGGGGAATGTCTGTATGGATCAGGCGATGATTGATGTGACGGAGACAGACGCCCAGATGGGGGATGCTGTGGAGATATTCGGCGACAGACTGCCGATAGAAGAGCTTTCTGACAAGTTGGGGACTATCCCTTACGAAATACTTACTTCTGTTTCCCGCCGTGTCCAACGTGTCTATTACTACGAATAATCTTACGATTGGCTATGCTTCCCGAGTGGTGCAGTCTTCGTTGTCGTTCTCCCTTTGGGAAGGCGAAATGGTCTGTATGCTCGGGCAGAACGGCTGTGGTAAATCGACTTTGTTGCGCACTATTGCGGGGTTGCTACCACCTATTGGCGGTGAGTATAGGGTCAGTAAGGCGGGTACGCTCGCAAGCAATGCGCAGTGTATTGCTTTAGTCTTGACGGAGCGTCTTAGTGTGGAAAAAGCGACCGTGCACGATGTGGTGGCGATGGGGCGTTATCCCTACACTTCTTTCTTGGGCGGACTGACCGCGGAGGACGAGCAGATTATTGCGGAAGCGCTGGAGCAGGTGGGCTTGGCGGCAGAGACGGCTACTTTCTTCAATAGCCATTCCGACGGCGAGAAACAGCGCATACTTATTGCCAAAGCGTTGGCGCAACAGACGCCTATTGTCCTTTTGGATGAACCTACTGCGCACCTCGACTTGCCCAACCGCATTCGTATTTTGCGCCTGTTGCGGCATTTGGCGCATACCAAAGGCAAGACTATTCTTATTTCTACCCACGAGTTGGATTTGGCTATTCAGTTGGCGGACCGCATCCTGTTGATGACGCCCGGACAGGGAATCCGCTTGGACACTGCCGCTAATCTGCGTGCGGCGGATGCTTTTACTGCCGCTTTCGGAATTGACATCTTCCGCCCGTTGGACGCTTAGCGTACGGCTTATTCAAAAACAATCGCCCGATCGGAAGGTCGGGCGATTGGTGTGTTTCTGCAGTAGTTTGCGTGATATTACTCTGCTTCGGTTTCTGCACTTTCTGCGCCGAAGTCAGCTGCTGCAGGGGCTTGCTGTTGCATAGCGCTGGCAGCTTCTTGTACTTGCTCTACGATAGCACTATCTTCTGCGCTGGTCGATTGTTGACCTTTGCTGACGCCAACGGCGATGATGCTCAGCACTACGATGACGGCAATCAGCGTCCAACTGGCTTTCTCAAGGAAGTCTGCTGTCTTCGGAGCACCCATTACCTGGTTTCCTCCGGCGAAACTTGCTGCCAGTCCGCCGCCTTTACTATTCTGCACAAGTACCAACAAGGTCAGCAAAATTGCCGCAATGACAATAAGGATTGTAAGAAAAATATACATAGTGATAATCAATTAATAGTTCGTACTATTCGTTCGTTTGGCGCGTACTCTCAGTATCCACGCGCAAAACCGCCGCAAAGATACTATATTTTTTTTGTTCTACCAAATTTTTCCTTTATTTTCCGCTTTCCCATTACCATTTGGCGACTGTGTCGTTGTAGATACTTTCGGTAATCTCGGTAATCATCGTTGCGCACAATTCGTCTTGCACGTCGTTGAGCATCTGCGACGAGGTGAAGGTCTGGTAGGCGCTGTAGGTCTTCTCGAAGCTGTCTTCGGGGTTGATATTGTTGGTGAAACGCACCTGCACGCGTATGGTCAGTTTGGTCTCGGCGGAGTAGCTGTCTGCGGCGATAGACATGGGCGTCAGGTCGTAGCCGATTATCTCGCCTTCTATCTCCATGTCTCCCCCCTTGCGCAGCACTTGTAAGCGTGTCTGCCGTTGGAAGAGGTCGCGCAATCCGTCGCTGAAGTTGTTGCTGAGCGACGGATTGACCATCGCCGCGTTGTTGGGAAAGTCCGCTATCGAAACCGAATTCGTCTTCGAGTAGTCTATGTTGGCGCCGTTGAATTTGTACGATATGGCGCAGCTGTGAAGGCACAGACTCAGCCCGATATATACGAGTGCGGAAACTATATATCGTATGGTTTTCTGCATGTTACAGGTCAAATTCTTTTATTTTTCGGTATAGTGTACGCTCCGAGATTCCCAATCGGGCTGCGGCTATTTTGCGGTTGCCGTCGCATTGTGCCAGCGTCCGGCGGATTACTTCGCGTTGGGTATCCTCGAGGCTTGTGTTTTTGTTATCAGGGCTGATTACTTCTGCTTCTTCCACCTCGGTATCAATCGGTTGTGTTGTCTGCCCCGAAACCAAGGCGTGCGATACGGGGTCGGCAGGAACGTAGGGGGCATTCTGCTCCGCTAACTCGTTGAACCGCCCTTTCAGCTCTTGCATCTCTTGCTGTATTTTCATCACCATGTTGTAGAGCAACCCTATTTCGTGCGAGTAGTCTTTCCCGCCTCCTGCGGACGAACTTTCTCCACTTAGTACCAGCCCGCTTTGCCGCTCGTTGTCGGGCAGATAGCGCCTCAAAGTGTCTGCCGATATGTGGTGGTCCATCTCTATTACCGACACCTGTTCGGCGATGTTCTTCAGTTGGCGGATATTGCCGTTCCAGTAGTAGGTCTGCAGCAGTCGCGTCGCCTCGTCGCTCAGTACCAGCGACGGCATCCGATAGCGCTCGCAGAAGTCCGATGCGAACTTGCGGAATAGGAGCGGAATGTCCTCTTTCCGGTCTCGCAGAGCCGGTACGCGTATCTCCACCGTGTTCAGGCGGTAGTAGAGATCTTCTCGGAATTTGCCCTCGTCAATGGCTTTCTGCATGTTCAGGTTCGTGGCAGCCACTACGCGCACGTTCGTTTTCTGCACTTGGCTCGCGCCCATGCGGATAAACTCGCCTGTTTCTAATACGCGCAGCAGGCGCACTTGCGTCTGCAAGGGCAGTTCACCCACTTCGTCCAGAAACAGTGTGCCGCCGTTAGCTATCTCGAAATAGCCTTTTCTGTCCGCTTTAGCATCGGTAAAAGCCCCCTTCTCGTGCCCGAAGAGTTCGCTGTCGATGGTCCCCTCGGGGATGGCGCCGCAGTTGATGGCGAAGTATGGACCGTGTTTGCGTGCCGAGTAGGCATGGATAATCTTCGGGAAATGCTCTTTCCCGACGCCCGACTCACCCGTCACCAAGATGCTTAGGTCAGTTTTGGCGACCTGTACGGCAATCTCTATGTCATGATTGAGGAGGGGGTTGTTGCCGATAATCTCGAATCGTTGTTTGATGCTTTGTAGTTCGCTCGGAGACATATCTATTTGTACGTAACTGTCTATACTTGTTTTTCTGTTGCCTATCCACTGCTTATCCACCGCAGGCAGACCTTGCTTGCTGCAGGGGTATAATAAGACAATGTAAACAACGTGCAAAGATACGTATTTTGCCGTACATACACAAGCCTTGCCCGTTAAATTCCGTTCAGAAGTGCTTTTTTACGCTTTTTGTCCCTTCCTTGGTGTCCTTATTCCTTTGTCTTTGTTCACTTGTCAGATAGCCGATAATTATAAGTGATTAATGGGTAATTAATGGGTGATTAATGGGTGATTAATGGGTGATTCGTATGCTTTCCTGCTGGTAGCAAGCACATTGTGCTTGGTTTTTGCTGCACTTCTGGTATGGGTAGGGCGTGAGGACAAACCGCCGTAAATTTGCATTCGTTTGTCCCACGCCAAACCCTCACGCGACCGAAAAACAACATAATGTTTGCGTATGTCGAATAAATGTAGTACCTTTGCACGCTTTTAGTTTTTAGTGCGTTTTATGAAGAAACATAGTTCGATTTTTGGTCTGTTGTTGTTTGTTGTTCTGATGGGCAGTAGTTGTGTTACTCAGAAGCAGATGACCTATTTCCGTGAGGTGGATAGTAGTAGCGCGGATAGCATCAACCGTGTATTCAAGTCGCAAATCGACCCTGAGATAAAGGCGGGTGATGCACTTTCCATCACGGTTTCTGCCTTGGATCAAGAGGCGGTTGCGCCCTACAATCTCCCTACCGTCGTGTTTTCGGCGCCGGGCTCTGACCATCTCTCTACTACGCCCAGCCTGCAATATTATACCGTTGATGCTGAGGGGAATATAGAGTTTCCTGTGTTGGGAAAACTGCCTGTGTTGGGCTTGAAAACTACAGAGGTGGCGGATTTGATAGAGCAGAAATTGAGCACGCAGGTACTCAACCCGATGGTGATAGTGCAGCTTATTAATGCGAAAGTTACCGTAATGGGGGAGGTGAACCGACCGGGGCAATATACGATGCCTAACGGGCGTATGACCTTGCTGGATGCGCTGGGTGCGGCGGGCGACCTGTCTATCTATGGCAAGCGCGACAATATCTTGATCACCCGCGAATCGAACGGTAAGTTGGAGTTCCATCGGCTTAGTCTCAACTCCGACGAATTGTTTACTTCACCTTACTATTATTTACAACAGAACGACGTTATTTATGTTTCGCCCAACAAAGTGCGTGCTATCACCAGTCAGAACATAGGTCTTTGGCTGAGCATGGTATCGACGGTGGCGAGCGCGGCAACGGTTATCGTTACCGTGGTTAATGCGACGAAATAACGTTTTATAGCACAAAAGGATATTCGTTATGACTCAGGAAAACAAACAGAAAAACGATGAGATAGATGTTCGCAGGGTATTGGCTATTGCCATGAACCATTGGTACTGGTTTGTCATTGGCGTTGTGGTGGCGCTCGGCTTGGGCACGTGGTATATTCTTACTACTACGCCTAAGTATACTACCGAGGGGGCTATCATGCTGCGCAAGTCGATGGATCTCCCTGATGATTTCGAGGGTACGCTGGGCATGGGGCTTTTGGGACTGACTTCTAATAGTGACGCTTCGGAGGCTATGGTTATCCTTTCCTCACGCGACCTGATGTATCAGGCGTTGGATGCTTTGAATCTATGGGACGAATATCGCGTCAAAGATGGTCTGCGCTGGAAGTGCGAGTATCCCGCGCACACCTTTACGGTTGAGCCTGTAGAGTTAACTAAGGAGGCGCAACAGAAAGGTGGCTACGAGGTTACGATTGCAATCAAGAAGGACGGTTACAAGGTAAAGGTGAAGCAGAGGTTTAGAAGCTCTTCTGTATTCGTAAAAGACCTGTCCGAACCGGTACTGACATGCGTGGGAACGTTGCGTATTACGCAGAACTATTCCCCGAAAGAGGAAAAGTGGACAAAGTTCCGCTATATATATGAGCCGAAGTATGGCTTGGTGGATGTTTACCGTTTGATGGTTTCCGCTTCGCTGTCCAAGGACAAGAAGGTGTCGAATGTTGTGGAGTTGTCCATGACATCCGATGTGCCGCAACGCGACAGGGATCTGCTTACGAAGATGATTGAGCTCTACAACATGAGCGTTGTGGTGGACAAGAATACGATTGCCACCAATACGGAGGCGTTTATCAAGGAGCGTTTGGCTGTTATAGAGAACGAACTGAGCGAGGCGGAGAATGCAGTTGCCGAATATAAGAAACAGCATAACATTGCCGACCTTGAGGAAGAAGCGAAGATATTCCTGCGCGCCAACAGCGATGAACAGAAAGAATTGGCGGATGTAGAGACGCAACTCAATCTGGTAAATTATATAGAAACGTTTCTAAACGATGATACAAAGCGCTTTAGTCTCATACCTGCCAATATAGGTATTACCGACCAATCTTTGACCTCCTATATAGGAGAGTATAATAAAATGTTGCTCCAACGTATGCGTATCTTGCGTACAGCTACCGACGATAACCCTGTTGTGGAGCAGCTTAACGGGCAGTTGCTTAGTATGCGCGAGAATATCATTGCCAGCATAGCATCTGTGCGCGAGAGTCTGTCTATTACCAAGCTGGGGCTTGACAGGCGCGATTCGCAGTTTAATGCGCGTATTAAGTCCGTGCCGACGCAGGAACGCCAGTATTTGCAGGTTAAGCGGCAGCAGGAACTCAAAGAGGCAGTCTATCTTTTCCTCTATCAAAAACGGGAAGAGAATGCTCTTATGCTTGCTTCTACGGCTACGCCCGCCAAAGTGGTGGATGCGCCTAAGGTGGATACTGCAACTGGTTCTCCGCGGCCTAAGTCAGTTCTGTTTCTCTGTATATTGTTAGGACTCCTTGTGCCTGCAGGCTTGCTCTTCTTGTGGACCTTGTTCTATAGCAAGATTTCGGATGTCAAAGAGTTCGAGGCTATGGTGGAAGCACCTTGTGTAGGGCATATCGTGGAGAACTCGAGAGGAAAGCATATCGCTATTAGTGAGGGAGAGAGTTCCGTCTCCGCCGAGCAGTTCAGGTTGTTGCGCACCAACTTGCGCTTTATGCTGCCGGCTGAGGTGAAGAATCCTGTGGTGATGGTTACTTCGTGTATCAGCGGGGAAGGAAAGTCCTATGTGGCAACCAATACCGCCCTTTCGTTGGCTATCCTTGGGAAGAAAGTGGTTTTGGTCGGCTTGGATATCCGTAAACCGATGTTGGCGACTTACTTTAATCTTCCTAATAAGGGCTGCCTGACCAGCTATCTGTCGGATGATGACTTTACGGTAGATGATACTATTCAGCCTTCCGGCGAGCACTCCAATCTGGATATCATCCCTTGCGGGGCTATTCCTCCTAACCCGAGCGAGTTGTTGCAGAACGGTCGTTTGGATGTTTTGTTTGCCGAACTGCGCAAGCGCTACGATTATATTATTGTTGATACTGCACCTGTTGCGTTGGTATCGGATACGTTCTTGCTCAGCCGCATAGCGGATATGACGCTCTTTGTATCGCGTGCCCACCATACGCCGCGGGAGATGGTAGAGTTTATCAATCAGACCGTAGAGCAGAAGCGCCTGACGAACGTAGCTTGTGTGCTGAATGGCGTTAAGCAATCCGGCTCAGGGTACGGCTATGGCTACGGTTATGGCTATGGAACGACGAAGTCATGATACTCTGTGTAGCCGAAAAACCCTCTGTGGGACAGTATATAGCCAAGGTGCTTGGGGCTAACCAACGGCACGACGGCTATTATGAGGGAAACGGTTATTGTGTATCATGGACGTTCGGACATCTGTGCGCACTCTTGGAGCCGCAGGAATATACGACGCAGTGGAAGAGTTGGAGCCTCAGTTTGCTACCGATGATTCCGCCGCGTTTCGGTATCAAGGTGAGCGGCGATGCTGGCGTACAGAAGCAGTTCAATGTGATTAAGTCGCTTATAGCGCGTGCCGATGAGGTTATCAATTGTGGTGATGCGGGGCAGGAAGGAGAGTTAATCCAGCGTTGGGTCTATCAGAAAGCAGAGTGCAAAGTACCGGTCAAGCGCCTTTGGGTCAGTTCGCTGACAGAAGAAGCTATTGCTGAGGGATTTAAACAACTTAAAGACCAGTCGGAATACCAATATTTGTACGAAGCAGGATTGATGCGCGCTATCGGAGATTGGTTGTTAGGTATGAACGCCACGCGCGCGTACACTATTCGTTATGCCAAAGGAGTGGGGAAGGACAGGCAGGTGCTGTCGGTGGGCAGAGTGCAGACACCTACATTGGCGCTGGTGGTAAAACGGCAGGCGGAGATAGAGAATTTCGTGCCAAAGACCTATTGGGAACTCAAAACGACTTATCGTAATACGCTTTTTACGGCGCAACTGCCTGCAGAGGAGGATGAGTACGCTATTACATCTTTGGAGCAGGGGCAGGCGATTGTGGATAGTATCAAGAGCGAGCCTTTTGTGATAACGTCTGTAGCGAAGAAGCACGGAATGGAGTATGCTCCTAAGTTGTTCGACTTGACGAGCTTGCAGGTCGAGTGTAACAAGAAGTATGCTTTCTCTGCCGATCGTACACTCAAACTGATTCAGTCGCTTTACGAGAAACGTCTTACTACGTATCCGCGTGTGGATACTACGTATCTGAGCGAGGATATATATCCAAAGGTGCCCGCAACCTTGCAGGGCATCAAGGACTTCTATCCGCAGGTGGCGCCCTTGCTGTCGCTTAAGGCGGATGGAGGCAAAGGTGCCGGTTCGTTACCGAAATCGAAGAAGGTGTTCGACAATAAGAAAGTTACCGATCACCATGCTATTATTCCTACGGGGCAACGCCCCGACAATATGACGGAGGATGAGCGTAAAGTCTTCCAACTGGTAGCATTGCGTTTTATAGCGGCTTTCTATCCTGATTGCGAGGTGAGCAATACGACCGTGATGGGGCGTGCGGGAGAGGTGGACTTCAAGGTTACCGGGCGTCAGGTGCTGAAAGCAGGATGGCGTGAAGTCTTTGCAACGTCGAAAGACGATAAGGCTGATGCGGCAGACGACGCAGAGCTACAGGAAACAACTAAGTCTCTGCCGGATTTCCGGAAGGGAGAAAGCGGAGAACATGTGCCGCAACTGCAAGAGAAGACAACCACGCCGCCTAAGTACTATACGGAAGCTACCTTGCTCCGTGCTATGGAGACGGCTGGCAAGACCGTGGAGGATGAAGAACTGCGCGACGCTATGAAGGAGAACGGTATCGGACGCCCCTCTACGCGCGCCGCGATTATAGAAAAACTGTACCAGCGCAAGTATATTGTCTTGCAGGGGAAATCTATTCATGCTACGCCGCTTGGAATAGAGTTGGTGCATACGGTTATTTCTCCGTTGCTCAAGTCGGCAGAGCTGACCGGACGTTGGGAAAAGAAACTGCGGGAAATAGAACGGGGCGATTATACCGCACAGCAATTTTTGGATGAACTGAAAACTATGACTGCCGATGTGGTGCGCGAGGTGAAGACCAACAAGGCGGGAATGTTGTGCCCTGTGTGCCGGCGCGGTACTATTATCCGCGGCAACACACGCTACGGTTGTTCGCGTTGGCGGGAGGGCTGTACGTATGCCGAACCTTTTGACGCCCCTACTACATAATCCGTCAAAATTTACACATGGAAGGCGGAATAAGATAGTATCTTTGCGTCGCGCTTGTAGGAAGAGCGCAGAATGACTTTAAGTAAATTCTAATACTAATCTATAAAAAATCAACAAATTCTTTTATGAAACTGAATCTCAATATGTTTCGTATGGCATCGTTGTTGGTGATGGCATTGTTCGCTGTTGTAGTTGAGGCGCGGACTATTACCGGAACGGTGAAAGATCAAACGGGAGAAACGGTTATTTCTGCTTCCGTGATTGTAAAGGGAACAACAATTGGTACGGTTACTGATTTTGACGGTAATTATCAGATTGATGTTCCCGATGATGCTAAGGTGCTGGTCTTCTCGTATATCGGCATGCAGACGCAAGAAGTGAATATTACGGGTGATGTAATCAACGTGGTACTCCGTGAGAACTCCGAGATATTGGAGGAGGTGGTGGTTACGGGTTACGGAACGACCAAGAAACGCGACTTGGTAACCTCTGTGGCCAGTGTGTCGGCTGAGCAACTCAAGGATATTCCCGTTACCAATGCTGCCGAGGCATTGCAGGGTAAGTTGGCCGGTGTATCGGTCAGCAGCGCGGAAGGAAGTCCTGATGCAGAGGTGAAAATACGTGTCCGTGGAGGAACGTCGCTTACGCAGTCTAACGAGCCGCTTTATATCGTAGACGGTTTCCCGGTATCCAGTATATCGGATATTGCGCCGAGCGATATTGCATCAATGGATGTGCTGAAAGATGCTGCTGCTACGGCTATCTATGGCGCGCAGGGTGCTAACGGCGTTATCATCATTACTACCAAAGATGCGGATACCGATAATGAAGAGAAACCGGTTATACATTTGGATTATACTGGTTATGTGGGCTGGAAGAAACTGGCAAAAACGATGGATGTACTGGATAACAAAGATTTCATGCTTATGCAGTATGAAAACCAGTATCTGAGAGGGAATGTGTCGGATTTTGCAGAGCATTTTATTGAGAATTATGCATCCGGTGATACATATGATATTGCGGCTATGTTGGCAGATGCCAATGATTTGGAAACTACCGACTGGTTAGACCGTACTTTCGGACGCACCGGTTTTGACAGCAACCATAGCATCACGATGTCTGGCGGTAATAAGAATGCCAATTTTAGCCTGAATTATACGCGTATTGACAATAAGGCTATCATGCAGGAGTCTGATTATCACAGAAACAATTTGTCTCTTAAGTCAAAGTTCAAACCAATCAAGGGGTTAACCATTGCTTTCAATACACGTTATTCGGATACAAAGGTGAACGGCGCAGGGTCGAATACCACCAAAGATGCAGGTTCTACCTCCGAGTCACGTTTGCGTAATGCGGTAGTATATACCCCCATTCGGTTGTACGAGAAGGATGATGCGTCGTTGGACGATGAGGAGTCTTATGGCGGATTGTATGATCCTATTACGACCATTATCGACAACTACAAAAACAAAAAGGAAATGCGGTTGAACTTGAACGGTTATGTAAGTTATAAGTTCTTGAAGCATTTTACCTTGAAAGCGGAGGTAGGGTACGATTACAAAAATGTACATACAGACCGTTTCTACGGTCCTACCACATACTATGCGCGAGATAGAGTAGGAGGAGGAAACAGTGCCGGTATTGTTACGGACGAACTGAATACCAAATTCCGTCAGACGAATACGTTCTTGTGGGACCAGAAATTCAATAATGCGCACAATGTGTCGTTGCTGGTAGGTGAAGAAATCTTGATTAGCAAAGGACAGGATGTTACACAGACATTAACGGGATTTGATGGTACAATGAGTGGAAAAGATGTATTCAACCATTTTGGGGCAGCTTCCGGGTTCAATTCCTCAAACTACATTGATCCTACCGATAACATGTTGTCTTTCTTCGCGCGTGCCAATTACGACTATATGAGCCGTTATTATATCTCGCTTACTTTCCGTGCGGATGCTTCTACACGCTTTGCAAAAGAGAATCAGTGGGGGTACTTCCCGTCAGCCGCAGTAGCATGGAATATCGCGGAGGAAAGTTGGATGGAGAATACTAAGGATTGGCTGTCTCAGTTGAAACTGCGCTTCTCATATGGTACGGCGGGTAACAATAATGTAGATTTGGGTTATTTGCACCAGGATTTCTTAACGTCAAGTTTTGTAGCAGGTGATAAGAGTACTGAATCTTGGATAGCCGGCGGTTTCAAGGGTATGCTGACGGCGGGTGGTACAAGCAACATTGCTGCGAATCCGAATCTGAAATGGGAAACAACCGTTACGCGTAACCTGGCGTTGGATTACGGTTTCTTTAACCAACGTTTGAGTGGTTCGTTAGAACTCTATATGAATACGACAAACGACCTGATTGTAAAGTATAAGTTGGCCTCCGGTTACAACGCTCAATACCGTAACATCGGTTCTACCGAAAACAAGGGTGTCGAGTTCTCGGTTACCGGAGTGGCTTTGGACAAACGGAGCAAGAATCTGCACTATAATTTGACCATCAGTGCCAATATCGCAGCCAATGATAACCGAATCAAGAGTTTGGGTGCCGGGGTGGATTATATGGAGGGTTCAACCAGTGCGTTCTCAAGCAGCAGCCTCAATACGGCAGAATTCTATATTTATCCGGGAGAGGCAATAGGAAACATCTATGGTTATAAGACGGACGGCTATTACAAAGCCGGTGATTTTGCATCGGGAATCGGTTCGACATCTGGTGGAACACAGAAGTATATATGGAGATTGAAGGACGATGTCGTGCAACCGCATAGCGGATTGGGAAGTGCTTATCCCGGTATGATCAAGTTGCAAGACGTGTCGGGAGAAGATGGCAATCCGGACGGGAAAATAGACGAGAACGATATCGTATTGCTGGGTAATACGAATCCGATATGTGCGGGTGGTTTCTCGTTGAATTTCAGTATCGGCGGTGATAAATGGGGGCAAATCGATTTGGGTGCAAACTTTACCTATTCCATCGGCAACAAGGTGCTGAACCTCAACAAAGTGGACTGGACTACTATTACCAATAATGACACCAAGACATCGTATCGCAACAGCCTAAGCACGATGGCGTACGGCAACCGTTATTCTATGTTCACCGAGGATGGAGTATATCTGCCCGAGCAGATTCTATCCGAGAACGGAGGTAATTTTGAGGCGATGACGGCTGCATTGGATGCTGCGAATGCCAACGCCAATATGTGGTCCCCGTATATGGGAGCCTATGTGATTACAGACTATGCGGTGGAAGACGGTTCGTTCTTGCGCCTGAATCAACTGACGTTGGGATATTCTCTGTCAGATAAGTGGATTAGCAAGGCATACATCACCAAATGCCGTATCTATGTGCAGGTGAGCAATTTGTTCTGTCTGACCAAGTATTCGGGCTTCGATCCGGAGGTGGATGTATATAGCAGCAAGAATCCGCTCACACCCGGTGTGGACTATTCTGCCTATCCACGGACACGAGGCATCAATGTGGGTATAAATTTGTCATTCTAACCAATTAAGATATAAGAATTACTATGAGAAAGAGTTTGATATATTTGATGAGTTGTTTAGGCTTTTGCCTGACGGCTTGTGATAGCGATTTCTTCAAGACGGAATCTCCCTCTGCGATGGATGTATCTACTTTTACTATTCCCTCGGAAACAGAGAAAGTCGTGGCGGGTATATATGAGGTCTTCGGAGAGCAGAACTCGTACCGTACCCGCCTTGGAGGACCGTGGGTTAACCCGGGTAACGATTGTGAGATTTATGCCGAAAAGGCACCTAACTTTGCCATCTATACGATGACATCTGTCGGTCATGCCGACATAACGGCAGTCGGAAAGCATCCGTGGGCTTATTTGACCACAGCCATTGAGCGTGCCAACGTTTGTATTGACGGTATTGAAACCTACTCGGATACTACGATTACCGAGTTCCGCTATCTCTACGGAGAGGCGTTGACGCTGCGTGCATGGTTGAACTACGAGATGGTAAAACTATGGGGGGATATACCCTATATGTTTGCGCCGATTGACGTAACGGACGAGGCGGCAATCTATCCCGAGAAGGTGGACCGTAACTTGGTCTTTGAGCAGATACGGAAGGATTTGCGCCATGCTGCGGAACTGATGCCTAATTCCGTGGAATGTCCGGGTGTGGCAAAAAACACGGTTGAGCGTTGTAATCGTGAGTTTGCTTTGGGCTTGCTGGCACGCGTTGATTTGGTGTATGCCGGCAAGGCATTGCGCCCTGACAATATAGCCAGAGGAAGTTCGTACAAGGTACAATTCAATACTACTCCCGAAAAACGCGTGGAACTTCTGAACGAAGTGATGTGGGCGTGTGAGGAAGTGATGAAAGCGGACGGCGACAGCAAACTGTTGGCGGATTATGAAGAGGTGTTCCGCAATATTACGGTGGGTAATGTGGCTTATAACAAGACGGAGACTTTGTTCGAGATACCATTTGCCAATAATGTACGCGGACAATTCCTGAACCGTATGGGGGCGTACGTCAATAAGACGGCTTTGGGACACTTGGTGAATACGACCGGATCATCCAAATCCAATGCTAAGATAGCCGTTACGCCTAAGTTGTTGTTCTCTTTTGACAAGAACGATAAACGCAAATGGGTTACGGCGTCTTATGCAGAGTGGATGTACGATGCTGATAAGACGGCTGATATAGATCCGACTGCATCGGGGGCTATTCTTTATCAGAAACCGTTGAAGATACATAAGTTCTATGTGAATAAGTATCGCTACGATTGGTTGGGCTATGAGACCGCCAAGGATGACGATGGTGTGAATATCCCTATCATGCGCTACTCGGATATCTTGTTGATGTATGCAGAGGCGGCTATCGGTAGTGTTTGCGAGGTAACTCCTACGTATGTCGGTAGTTTTAATGCTCAGGAGTGTTTCAACAAAGTGCGTCGCCGTGCCGGTGTGGAAGACAAAACACTGACGATGGAAGCCATTATGCAGGAGCGTGCTTGGGAATTCACGGGTGAGTTTGTCCGTAAGTACGACTTGATGCGTTGGGGTGTATTTGCAGAAAAACTGGTTGCAGCACAACAAGATTACGAGTATTTTACCAAAGTAAAGGATGAGAAGATAGACTTTACGGGAACACCTTATGAGGGACAGTTAGGTACGGATGTTTATTACAAATACAAGGCTGTAAACGGTCTGAATAAAGACGGTGGGAAAGCATACGTAATAGACCAAGTTTACGGTCTGGCTTTGGGTGAGAATGAAAAACCGGAAGGGTATGTGGATAGTGGAGAGACCGGAGGTTGGATAAAATCGGATATCTTCACGTCTGACAAACAACCGGCTGTCAAAACCGGAGAAAACGGAAGTCGGGTTTATGGTGTCGGTATGGAAAAGTCCGATTTGGAAAATAGACAATATTGGCCGTTGTTTGATGTGATTACATCAGCGAATCCGAACCTTTGGAATGACTACGGATATTAGACATATCATTTTGTCTGCTTTCCTGTTGTGCGGGTGGGTTTCTTGTACCGGTCCCGCACAACAGGAAGATCCTGATGCTCCTGCAACGCCGGTGCTATCCTTTCCCGGAGCAGAGGGCGGAGGAAAATATACGGATGGCGGTAGAGGTACCGCCGTGTATATGGTTACGTCGTTGGAAGACAATCCTACCGATGTGAAGATAGGTACTCTGCGCAGTGCCGTTCAGGCAACCGGACGGAGGATAATAATCTTTGCGGTGTCAGGTAGGATTGACCTGCAAGGCGAATTGACCATACGCAACGGTAATGTTTCCATTTTGGGGCAATCTTCGCCGGGGGACGGAATCTGTATATCCGGTTATCCGGTGGTAGTGAATGCAGACAACGTGGTCATCCGTTTCATGCGTTTCCGTATGGGAGACCTTCATGGAGCAGAGGGGGACGCACTGACCATCCAAAAGGGGCATAAGCAGATTATGATTGACCATTGCTCCTGCTCGTGGTCCACGGATGAATGCCTGTCTATCTATGGGGTGGAAGATGCAACGGTGCAGTATTGTTTCGTAACCGAGGGGCTGAACAATTCGGTACATGCCAAGGGCGCACACGGATATGGCGGAATTTGGGGTGGCAAAAATACGACATTCCACCACAATCTGTTGGCGCATCATATGTCCCGTATGCCGCGTTTTGACCACGATTTTGTAACGCAACAGAATGTCGCACCTGTGGACTTTATCAACAATGTCGTTTACAACTGGCAAGGTAATTCCGCGTACGGCGGGGAGTCGGTAGGCTCAACAGGCAACCAACGGCAATACAACTTTATAAACAACTACTACAAGTATGGTCCTGCCACCAACTCAAGTGTACGTTTCCGTTTGCTCAATCCTACGACGAAATGCGGCAACTGCTTGAAGCAGGGCAAGGGGACAGTGGTGCCGGGTCTGTTCTATTTGTCGGGCAACTATATGTATGGTTCAGAGAGTGTAACTGCTGATAACTGGAGTGGTGTAGTTCCTGACGAAGCAAGCAAGTTGGCACAATGCCGGTCTGCACAACGTTTCGTTTATGATAATGCGTATGTGGGGGAGCAGACCGCGCAAGAGGCATACGAGACGGTATTGGCGAAGGCGGGATGCTCGCTGCGGCGTGATACGATAGACGAGCGTATCGTAGAGGAGGTACGCAAAGGAACGGCTATTTATCATGGTTCCGGCGGTTCGAAAGGTGGTGGAATGATAGATACGCCGGACGACGTGGGAGGTTGGCCGGATTATCAGGGGACGGCAGAGACGGACACTGATGGAGACCATATTCCTGATAGGTGGGAGATTATGAACGGACTGAATCCGAATGACCCTGCTGATGCCAAACAGACCAATCTGCATACTCCCTACTTGAATCTGGAAGTTTACCTCAACGATATTGTCGCCCATTTGTATTAATGAGGCTCGTGTACCGTGGGAAGCGGACTATGGTACGCTATTTGTATTGCTTTATGATGGGGGAGAAAGCATGCACTTGAAACCTCAAACCTGTATATGTATTTCGTGTATTAAACTACTTATCCTAATGAAACGCAATCTTCAAATACTTTTAGTGGCTTGTATGGCATGGTCGTATACTTGCCTGTATGCTGTTGATTATGAACAGTATTATGCCAATCTCCCGTTCGAGATGGAGCATGTGCAGCCGGTTGTCATTCCTGACTATACGGTCAACTTGACGGATTTTGGTGCTGTTGCTGACGGTCAGACGCTTTGCACAGAGGCGTTCGCTGCCGCTATCAAGCATCTGCAGAAGCAAGGTGGTGGGCATCTTGTAGTGCCGGAGGGCGTATGGCTTACGGGACCTATCCAACTGCGCAGCAATATTGACCTGCACCTCAATGCCGGTGCGGTCGTGCGTTTCTCGCCCGACCGCGAACTCTATGTGCAGTCGTCTGACAGTTTGCGTGATGGTAGCAAGAAATGTTATGCCCTTCTGCGTGCAAGCAAGTGCGAGAATATCGCCGTTACCGGTCAGGGGACGCTGGACGGACAAGGTATTTATTGGCGGCCTGTGAAGTCGGAGAAAGTGGATCAGGACCTATGGAACAGCCTGCAAGAGATGGGTGGCATAGTGGTACCTAACGGCAAGACGAAGAATATATGGTATCCGTTCAACCTGAACAAAGAGTTGGGCGTACCCAATATCGCTTCCGACCATATCAAACAGGAGAAGATGCGCCCGCATTTGGTGAACATCACCGACTCGAAGAATGTCCTCATCGAGGGGGTGCGTTTGCTCAATTCGCCTAAGTTCCACCTCGTGCCGACGCGCGTGCAGAACCTGATTATCGACGGTGTCAATATCCGTTGCCCGCATTGGGCGCAGAACGGTGACGCCATGGACCCGGGCAATGTGCAGGTAGCGTTGATTGTTAATTGCAATATCGCTTGCGGTGACGACGGTATCTGTATGAAAGGCGGCGTTGGTCAGAAGGGTGTGGATGCGGGTCCTCAGCGCGATTTCCTCATCATGAACGATACGGTTTACCATGCCCATGGCGGTTTCGTCATCGGATCGGAGTTCTCCGGTGGCATGCAGCGTCTGGTAGTTCGCAACTGCTTCTTCGACGGTACGGACATAGGTCTGCGTATGAAATCGGCTCCCGGACGTGGAGGCTGGTGCGAGGACATCTACTGCAGTAATATCGAAATGAAGAATATCAAGGAGTCGGTTATCTACTTCGAGAGCGGATATGCCGACCGCGGGGCGGGTGTGAGTGCCACCGACAAGGACAACAAGGAGGCGTTTTTCCCCGATTGGAGCAATTTTACTTTCAAAGATATTACTTGTGCATTTGCCAAGACGGCGGTGGAGATTACCGGTATCAAGGGAAAACCGGTGCATGACCTTAAGTTCGAGAACGTTACCGTTGTCGGGGTTAAAAACGGTTTGGTGCTTAAGTATGCCGAGAATCTGACTTTTACGGGCTGCACTATCAATTCGAAGTCAGGGAACGATATAAGCCGTTCTACTAATATCATCTACAACGGCAAGGACGCTTTGGAGATGGAATAACTGTTTTTTCTACATTTTCCGCTAAAATATACTTGCTCGTGCCGAGAAAATGTTGTACTTTTGCGTCATCCTCATGAGTTGTGGCAAGGTTTTTGTCTTGTAGATATTTTGAGTAGACTTGATGAGGGCGTGATGAGGACAAAGATGTACGATGAAGAACAACAGACCATAAAGAACAAATAACTAACTAACTAATATAAAACAATTATTATGAAAAAACTTTTCTTTTTTGCAGCTGCTCTTGTTGCAGCGATTGCAGTGAATGCTCAGGCTCAAGGTTTCGATGGTCGTGACGGAACTTTAGGTACACAAATTTATGCTGAAGGAGTTGAGGCTAATAGCTTAGTTCAGAATCGTATTAACGTTACTCTCAGTGAGACCGATATTACTGCACATAAGTATGAAATTAAGGTTACAGTCGGTGGTGAGTGCTCTTTCACTATGGGTGGTGTAGAATTTTGGTATCAAAATTCCAATGATGGTAATGTCGCGTACAAGACATACAATACGTATATTCAGCCGAATGGCAATAAACGTAAGGTAACAATCCCTGTAGTGGCTGGCAAGACTATCAAGATTGGTGTACAAGACGCGATTACTGTAGCAGCAGAAGGTGCAAGCACTCCTACGATTGAACTGCAAGGATGGGGAGCAGACAAAGATGTCCTTACTGAACTTACTCCTGCTACTGGTGCCGCAACAATTGTTTTATGGTCTGATCTTCGTGATAACGCTTATACGCAGGCAAAGTTCAAGTTAGGTGCTGTCATCTATGAAACAAACGGAGAAACTGCTCTTTCTAATACAAAGGATGATGCTGTAAAGGCTCAGAAAATGATGGTTGACGGTCAGCTCGTTATCCTGAAGAATGGTAAGAAATTCAATGCCCTTGGCGCACCTGTAAAGTAAGACATAATTTTTGTTTTCATACTATTTTTGGAAGAGAGATTGCTTAATCGAGCAACCTCTCTTTGTTTTCGCTTGTTTTGTTCCGTATATTTTGAGTGAAAGTAATTTCTGTCGCAGTCGGCAGTTCCCACCTCTTACCTCGCTATAAGTTGGTCGTCAGTATCGTACCTATTTCGCTCGCACAGAGATTTATATCGAACTCACGTTATTCTATATAGTTAGCGGGTAACCTTTCGGTAACCGGCTAACTTCTTTTAATTATCGTCCTATTAAACGCTTACTTGCCGCTTTCGAGACAGATACGAGACGATAGAAATGCAAAAGATGTACGCTAATATAACGTGATTTTGATATATTTTTAGAAGGAACAATGCTTTTTCAATGGCTCAAGCTCTATATCTATAAGTGGTTTGGTTTCTTTTGGAAAAAAGTAAGTAGCCAATACGGCAAGTGTGTTTCTATGATATCGTCCGGAAAGACGGCTATCGAATCCTATCGGGAAGGGAGAGAAAATAGTTAAGAACTTAGTCTTGCTTGAGTCGCTGTAAGAATATAGGCGAATAGTTGGGTAGGGTTTCGGGGTAGAGTGCATAGCGTAGGTCGCGTAGGATAAGTTCCGGATGTACTACACCTAACTCCCAAAAATCATTGGCTCCATTCTTTGTCTCACGACGGTAGAAATTATATACCTCGCCTGTCTGATACGCTTTGAACCACGTTTGTCTCTCGTCCAACGCCCGCAACTCTTGCAGTGTCCGTGCATTGACGCCGACCCACACGTCCGCATCGCCGAAGCTCTGCAGGGCTTGCTCCATGCTGAGTGGAATAGACCCTTCTGTATTACGCTCGGAGTAGGCGTACTCCGCTCCGGCATCGCGGAACAACCGTCCCATATATGTGCTGCCGGACGGCACGTACCATGTGCCGCGGAACGAGGCACCCGACATGATAGATCGCCTGACCGCAAGTTTGTCCGCTTGTGCTTGTTCGTTATGGTAGGCAGCCCGAACCGCTGCTGCAATCGAATCTGCCTGCTCTTCCGTTCCTGTCAGTGCGCCTACAAATCGAATCCATTCCATACGCGCCAGCGGGTTTTGTTCCATCCATTCGGTTAGGTACACGATAGGAATGCCTGCTTTCCTTATATGCTCGGCGGTCTGTACCTCTTGTCCGTAGCTACTGATAAACACTGCTTCCGGATACGCTAATAGGAGGGGTTCTATACGCAGGTTGATGTCCTCACCAAGGTCCGCAACGGGTTGCGTAGGGCGGTTATAGACGAGGTGGGGCGTCGCCATAGCCACGACTATGTCTGTCTTATCCAATGCGGATAGAAAGCCGATATGTGTGGCTGAGGTGGTTGCAATACGGCGTAACGGAACGTGTAGGCGTATGCCGTCGGTCGGGGTGGGGACTGCTGTGTCGGCTACGAGATAGTAACGGGCAAGCAATATGCCTTTTTCCCATGGACTGAATACCTCCGCCATGCGCACGCCAAGGGTGTCGCACAGACGGAAATACTGTGCTTGCTCGCTCCGGGTGCAGTCGTCTCTCGTACTTGTGCACCCGCTGGAGCAGACCGCTACGCATAGGCTGAAGAAGCCGAGTATGCAATGTGTCTTACGCTTGCTCACCGCTTACTTCTTTGTTGATGCTTTCTATATAGCTTAGCAGCTCCGTCTCGCCAAGCCCTTTCTCTGCGCTCGTTACGAACACCGGCGGTAACTCAACCCATGTCTCCAGCAGTTTCGTTTGGTATGCCTCCACGTTCTCACGCAGACGCACTTTGCCAAGCTTGTCAGCTTTCGTAAAGACGATAGCGAAAGGAACCTCGTTCTCGCCTAACCACTCCATGAATTCCAAGTCCACTTTCTGTGGCTCGTGGCGGCAGTCGATAAGTACAAACAGGCTGCATAGAGGTTCGCGCAGCAGACAGTAGCGTTCTATCATCCGCCGCAGTTGCTCACGCTGCTTCTGACCGGCTTGTGCATAACCGTAACCCGGTAGGTCAACCAGGTGCCACTGTTCATCTATGAGGAAATGATTGATAAGCAAGGTCTTCCCGGGCTTCTGGCTAGTCTTCGCTAATTTCGGGTTATGGGTCAGCATGTTGATAAGGCTCGATTTGCCTACGTTCGACCGACCGATAAAAGCATACTCAGGTAGGGTGCTCTTGGGACACGCTGTCACATCAGGACTGGATATTATGAACTTCGCATTGTTTATCATCGTTGTGGAGAATGTTTGCGGCTCCATAGAGCAAACCCTATGAGACATACCAGTGTGATTGCGCCGGCTATGGCGTAGCCTACCCAATGCAGTTCGGCAGGGAGGTGCAAGCCCTCGGGAGCGATTAGTATATAACTCGACGATACCATCGTCATGAATAGTGCAGGTATGAGTGCCATCAAGTAACCGTAGGCGGTATGGCGTTCTTTGTATAGAAAAACCGTGCCTGCCCATAGCGTAAACACGGCAAGAGTCTGGTTGGTCCATGCGAAATACCGCCATACAACGTTGAAATCGACGAATACCAGCCCGAAGACACAGAGGAACAAGGGAACGGCTATCGCTAAGCGCTTGACGATAGGACGCTGGTCTATTTGCCTGAAATCTGCCACTATGAGCCGTGCAGAGCGCAGCGCCGTATCGCCCGAGGTGATAGGAGCGGCTATTACCCCTATGATAGCCAGTAGTCCACCGATGGTTCCCAACCACGAACGCGATACTTTGTCCACCACTAAGGCAGCGATATTCTCGCCCGGATGTTGCGCGGCAAAAGCTTGCAAACCGTCTATACCGTAGAGTCCCTTTTCGGGTACGGCGAAGAACGTACCTGCTGCCGCTGCCCATATAAGGGCTAAGATTCCCTCTGCCACCATAGCACCGTAGAATATCCATCGTCCTTGACGTTCGTTGGTGATGCAACGCGCCATTAGAGGCGACTGCGTACCATGGAAACCCGATATGGCACCGCAGGCTATACTGACAAACATCATCGGGAAGAGAGGCAGACCGTTGGTTTGGCGGTTGTAGAGCCCGTCGGTTAATTCGGGCATATCCTGGCTGTGCCAACCGAGCATCACTACCATAATACCGATACCCATAAAGAGCAGTATTGCGCCGAAGATGGGATAGAAACGCCCTATCAGTTTATCCACGGGCAATATGGTTGCAACTATATAGTAGGCAAAGATGACGGCTATCCACACTATAGGCACGCTATGTCCTTGAAAAGGCATCGTACCCAATGCGCAAAGCCCTTGCAACAGCGTGGCAGGTCCGGAGAGAAAGGTGGTAGCAAGTAGCAGAAGCAGTACGATAGAGAGGATGCGCATAAAGAGTTTTATGCCGTTGCCCAACTCGTCGCCTAGGATATCCGGCAGCGAAGCTCCGCCTTTGCGTACCGAAAGCATACCCGACAGATAGTCGTGTACGCCGCCGGCGAAGATAGTACCGAATACAATCCACAAAAAGGCGGCAGGGCCGAAGAAGATACCCATGATTGCCCCGAAGATAGGTCCTAAGCCGGCTATATTGAGGAACTGCACAAGGAATATGCGCCATGGCTTCATCGGTACATAATCTACGCCATCGGTCTTGGTTAAGGCGGGAGTTTGGGCTTCGGGATGAATACCGAAGACTTTTTCTACCAAGGTGCCGTAGAGCGCAAAGCCGACTACCAGCGCAACCAATGAGAAGATAAATGTTAGCATGGTATTAGGATAGTTTATGAGTAGGTATGTTTATTGTTGTATGTGTTTGCTTGCAGGTATGTTTATACGTTGTGTATGTTTGAGTGTATGTATTTGTTTGCATACGCTATCTTATACAAAAAGAGGAAAATAGATAGTCTCTAATTTCCTCTTAGTGGGCGTTTACGGATTCGAACCGCAGACCCTCTGCTTGTAAGGCAGATGCTCTAAACCAGCTGAGCTAAACGCCCTCAATGTTGATTGAACATACTTCCTTTCCGAAAGCGAGTGCAAAGGTACTGCTTTTTTTTGAACTATGCAAATTTTAGGATGTTTTTTTCGCAAAAAAATGCCAGTTCCACCATTTTTTATCCATCTGCTGCCCTAAAAGGAGGTATGATAGTGCCGTGATGACTATTCCAACGCACATTCCGCCGAGGATATCCGCGGCAAAGTGTTGCGATAGGTATATGCGGGAGTATGCTCCGAGTACCGCTAAGGCGAAACACACTATCTGCCATAGAACACTTAGCCACGTAGCATATGCTCGTCCGCTTGTTAGCTGCTGTCGTTGCCGTGTCGTTGCCGTGTCGTTGCCGTGTCGTTGCCGTAACGACAGGCTGTAAGTCCCTATGATGCACAGAGCAAAGAACAAGGCAAAGAAAGTAGTGGTATGACCGGAAGGGAAAGAATAGAAACGGCTCATTCTGACGCCTTCCACCAATGGCAGTTGGATGTCAGGATAGTTGGCGGCGAACCAGGTCAGCGGGCGCGGTGCGTCCACAATACGCTTGAGTATCTGTGTGGTAAGTCCCGCAAGGAGTGTGCCGGAGAGCGTAAACACAGCATAACCCGCCTTATAAAAGAGTAAGGCGAAGCATACGCAATAGGGTACCCATTCGCCTACGGAGGTATAATAGCGGAAGAAGATGTCGCCTGCGGGGGTGTGTCTGTCGCACAGCCATAGGTGCAACTCTGCTTTAGGGACGCATACCAACGCCGCACTCAATACAAGGATGAGCAGCAGGCTGAGAATGATGAAAACGCTATTTTGGCGCAGAAAGTGCATAGGTTGCGGTTTGTTTTCGGTTTGCAAAGGTACTAAAATAATGTGAGATTACCAAATACTTCGGTAATCTCACACTATATTGTCTTTACGCTTGGTTATTCTACACGGTTGCCATAGAGGTTGTACAATTGTCCGTCTCGCAGGATGTAGAGTTGCTGATTGCGCACAATCTTGCGGGCGGCAGGTGTCTGCTCCGTGTCGGTATCCGGCGTCGTAACAGGGACGGTCTGGGTGCACGAGGGCCATACAAAGCCGTCCTTGCGGGTGAGCATTACGTAGTAGGTAGCACCTTCGGGGAATTTCTCTTCGGTATGGTAGATAGAAGAGGTGGCTCCTTCTATAGGCAGCCCGTCTTTGTACCACTGGTAGCCCGTGAACTCGTAACCGCCGTTGAAGTCGGACAGATAGACTGCCAGCACGTTGCCGAACTTGAGTTTGAAGATGCTGCTCGGATAGAATACCATCAGGCGGTAGTCGTAGGTGAATGTCTGGTTGCAAACAGGGTCTTCCACCGTAATCTGCGCGGTATAGTCGCCGGGCGTAAGTCCCTCTGTAGGTACTTGGAAATAGGCATCCGTGGTACTAACAACAGGCGTTATCTCGATATCCTTTGCACCGAAGCGGAGGTGACTTTCACCTACTTGTCCCTTGACGTAATCAAAGGGGATGTTCAGCACAGGCTGTGCGCCATCGGGGCAGACATGCTCTTGAGCGTCGTTGGGAACCGACATCTCAAGACAGGTTAGGATAGTAAGGTCATAGCGATAGTGGTGGATATGCGTACAGCCGCTTGCGTTGGTCGTTGTCGTTTCTCCCTCTACCACTCCGATACCCTGTGGGAAAGAGTTGAAGTAGTACCACTTACGCTCTTCGCGGACATAGACGGAGTCGTGCGCTATGATGACGGTATCCAGTTCGTCGCGCGTATCTTGCCCATAGACGATAGTCTGTATCTCGTAGTTGTCGGTCGCGCAATTCTCGGGCGCTTGCTCCTGTAGCTCTACCAGCGGCCCGCTATAATCCCACGGTTTGCAATCCCCTACAATCGTTACCTCTACCGTGTCCGGTCGGCGAACGTAGAACGAGAACTTGATTTCCTCTGCTGGGTACTGTGTTTCGGGGCACTCCTTGTGTGCGTAGATGTTCGCCGTAACGTCGTACCACCCCGGCGAATCGTAAATGTGAGTAGTCTGCGGCGTACCATCTTTCTCAGATATGCCGTCTCCGAAATCCCAATCCACTTTGTCGATAACGTCCGTACCTACCTGCGCATCGAAACTGAGTTGCGATTTGATGCAATAGATATTATCGCTGCGATAGCCGTCGGTGTAGGTGTTGCCATCCACTTGTACACCGCGTTTCACGGCAGATGATCCTACCGAATAGGCATACGACTCATTGAATCCGCTTCCATACACATGGGCGATAAATCCATTATCGCAAGTCATGGTATATACCCTGTCTGGATTTGGGTCATCTGTATTCACGAGGAATACGCGTGCGTATGAATAGGTAGGATTACCCGGAACAGGGGTAAAGGTTGCAGGGATATTAGCCCGTTGGTCGGATTGTAGTTTGAAAGTACTTGCTTCGCTTGTCAGACATACAACATTGACATAATGCTTATTGGTATATCCTTTTCCGGTAGTACCACAGGCTCCAAACGTTATTTTGCTGATACGTTGTTGAAGCGGCGAAATCCATACCATCGACGGATCTCCTAATTTTTCGGTGGTCTTAAAACGATAATCACTGCTCACATCATATCCGAATACAGCACAGGGGCAGGATGTCTGTATGTAGTGTGCATCTCCGTTAATAATATCCGGGACAGTTCTTCCCGCTTTTTGTATGGCGGAGAGCATCTCTGTGGATGCTAAATTTTCTGACATCTCGAACTCGTACGTTTCTCCGGAGTTGATACTTGTAACATATGTCCCGTCAATAGAAACCTGTGTCCCGTCTTCTTGGGCAGTGATACGGATTCGATTGGCATCTTTCTCCATAGAACGTGTAACGACGAATTCGGTTCCCCAATAGTCAACGGGCATTGCTTGTTCATAGAGACAATCTCGCGCAGACTTCCCTCCCGGTATCTGCGTAAAATCCGCTCCAGAGAAGACGGCTATCTTTTTTCCGTTTCTTTCGGTTACACGGGTTCCTGAAAAGGTCTGTTTATCAGTACTTACTACCTGATAAGTCTGCCCTTTGTTCAGATTGACGGTAAATCTCGCGTTTGCGGCTTTTCCTTTGATGGTAGGTGTCGTGGGGGTAATGTCCACTATGGTGTTGTCTTCGGTCGCAACTATCACAAACGTAGAATGTGCTTCTCCTTCCGAATTGTAAGTAGGGTAGTCTTGTATGATATATGTACTCTGTATGGCGTTGATAGGCAATACATTGGTGGCATCATACGAGAATGCCATTCGCATGGCGGCATATACGGATATGTCAGCGGTGGATTCTATTCGGATACCTTTGTTATCCACTGCCTCCGAAGCAGAGTTGGCGGTCCATCTCTGGTCATACCATTCTGATACGGGTATGTCTTTGATAACGGTCCATGAATCTGCCTGCAAGTTGCGGGGTTGGGATGTCCAACCCGTGGATGGGTTGGATAATACTACCCGGCATGCTTGTTTGGCGGATATAGCAATAAAAGGTTCGAAATCCTCAATATCTCCGTCCGGAGCATTGGCTACGGATAATGCCACCCAGAACTCTTTGCCTTCGGTGGACGATTGGGCATGGAGCGGAGTTGCGGTGAGACAGAGCAAAGCCGCTAACAATATGATAATATGATTCCGTTTCATAAGACCTTTGTATTAGTGTATAAGGTTTTACAGGGTTCGATTTACAATATTTCTATCTCTACGCGGCGGTTGTTTTGGCGTCCTTCTTCCGTATCGTTGGTGTCAATAGGCTGACTTTCGCCGCGACCTTCCGTCTCTATACGTTCGGGTGCGATACCGCGTTCGATAAGGTCAGCACGCACTGCGTTGGCACGTCCTTCGGACAGACGTTGGTTAGCCGCATCTTTACCTACATTGTCGGTATGACCTATAATTTTGATACGTACATCTGCGTTACGCTCAAGGAACATGAACATTGCATTCATCGACTCTTCAGAGGTCGGCAGGATGCGCGTCTTGTTGGTAGCAAAGAACAGGTTCTTCATTACAAAGACTTCGCCTTTCTTGATGGGCGTAAGCATGATGTGCATGCTGTCACCTATGTTCTCTACGAGTGCATCATACGGTTCGTAACCCATCTGCTCGATATGTACGGCGTATAGGATAGTGTCGGCAAGCATCGTTTGGCTGGCACCTGTCATTGAGTCGGTAGTCAGCGAGTAGTTGGCTTGCTCTGTGCCGCGCTTACGAATCTGTACGGTGGCCGGTACTGCGGCACCTGTCTCCTTGTTGGCTACGCTAACTCGGAATACAGGACGGTGGCGCAATTGTATGTTAACCGGTGTAGTTGTGCCCGGTTCTTCTACGGAGAACGCTACAACGGCAGGATAATAGTCGTCCGCTTTGGCTACAACCTCGAACGTACCCAACGCCATACGCTGTCTGAGAGTACCCTTGGGCAGGTTCTTCTCCTTGAGTGCGATACGACCGTTCTTGGTGTTGGTAACCTGTATGGTGGAGTTGTTCATCGGTTGTCCCGTAGCCTCGTCCACTACGTTGAATGCCGTATAGGAAGCAGGAGGCGGTACGGGGCGCGCAGTCTTGCCCGGTATCTCGAACTGGACGGTGAACTTCAGTCCCACGAACAAGTTGTTGAGACGCGTATTACCACCCATAGCCAACATGGAGTTGGTTTTTTGGGCACGGTAGTCGTTGGTCTCGAAGGTTAAAGGATAGGCTTGGCTTGCGCCATTGGTATTCATTACTCCGTATTCGGCAAAGGCACTTACCTTATAGTGTACATGCTCGCGGCCGAACGGCAGACGTTCACCCGGCTTAGTACGTTTCTGTTTCTTCTTGTCCGGTTGTGCTTGCAGCCATTCGTCAAGGTCAAGCCCGAACTCGGCACACAGGCTGAGAGAGGGTTGCTTGAACGCCAGTTTGTGGTTGTCTGCCGCTTCTTCGGGTATATCGAAGATACCCAAACCGTATTGCTCCAGAAGGGCTTTGTCATCTACTACGATGTCGTACTGCCCGCGTTGTTTGTAGTTGCCAAAGAGACCGTAGCCTACTTTGACACCCAACATAAAGTAATAGCGTGAGAATTCTGCACCGAACATTACGGGCAAGCCTATGTAGCCGATATTGCGCGTCTCGCGCAGGTCGTCGGTGATATAGTTGTAGGTACCCTGATGAGGAGCCAGTAGTTGGCGCTGAAGCATATACTCGTAACGGGAAGTGGAGTTGAGCCACGTGAAATCCAAGCCTGTCTCGAAGCGGAAGTGTCCGTACTCTAATTCATACGTAGCGGCAAAGCCTGCTCCCGGTCCTCCTATAAGCGACTGATAGGCATACTCGCTGCCTAACTGCCCCGGACGGTTGACATTACCGTAGTTGGCACCCATCTTGTCCATCATCGCTGCATATCCTACGCGTCCGCTGAGGTTGATAAGGCTTACCACTTCTTTCTTGGGCGTCGGGTCGTTGAGTTCCGCTTGCTGGCGCAACCATGCCTGCTTTTGTGCTTCCTCTTGTGCTGCTTTCTCAGCTTGCGCCTCTGCAGCAGCAGCTTGGCGACGTTCGGCTTCTTTCTGCCGAGCGGCTTGCTCTTTCTCACGTTGTGCCTGCGTCTTGGCAGCTTCCTTTTGGCGTGCTGCCTGCTCTTTGGCACGCTGTGCCTGTTTCTTCTCATTAGCACGTGCAGCCTCTGCCTTCTTCTTCGCCTGCTCTTTCTGCTTCTTGGCTTTGGTCTTCTCCTGCTCTTTCTTTTTCTTCTCTGCCGCTGCTTTCTTCTTGTCCTGAGCGGTCGTCTCCTTTGCAGCAGGCGCAGGCATAGCCATTACGACTGCTTCACCGCACGTGAATGTCAGCAGAAAGACCAATGTAAGTATGTTGCGGAATAGACGTTTCATAGCATATATAGTATTAACGTGTATGATGGCATTTATTTAGTTACCAAGAATTTGAAGTTGCGTGTCTTAACATCCTTCTTCTTTTCTGCAACGGTAGCTACGCGCAAGACATAGAACCCTTCGCGGTTGGGAACTGCAACCGTGCGTCCTCCTGCAGGGATGTCCTCTTCGGCGTAGGTATCGCCGTCGATGGTTATCCACGTAAGGGTAGAGGCTATCGTAGCGTTGACAAAGATACGCTCGCCTACAGCAGCAGTATTCTGCTGCGAAATCTGTATTGCGCTGTCCGGTGCGAACTGCAGTTGGTCTGTATTGTCTAAGAAAGCCTTGTCGCAGGTGCACGTTTTTACTGCTTTGGACGTACCCTTGTTGCGCCAGAAGCATACGAAGTAGGTGTTGTCCTTATCGAAAGAGGTATCGTACCAGTTGAGCGTAGCACTTACTTGTCCGTCCACAGCAATGGTGTCTCCGTTGGCGTCAATGCTATACCACTGGAAGTCGCTGAGCGTATCGTTGGCGAAAGGATCTGCCAGCAATCCCAATACGTTGCCCGCACGCTGGGAGAGAACATCCGCATCGTAGTTGAGCTGGAAATACATCGTAGTGTCTGTGCCCCCGCAATCTGACTTGATGACAAGATGAATACCATAAGGCGTTCCTACAGCCGCTCCGTCAGGTATGTTGATAGCGAAATAGTTGTCGTGGAGTACCAAGTCTGAGTTTTGGAAACCGGCAGCCTGTGCTGTTTGGTCGAACTCTATAGTAGTACCTTCGCCCTCCAAGTCAGTACCTGACTCGTTGTTGAAAGGTATCTTGCCTATCCATGGGTCGATACCGTTGTCGCACGGAATCTCCGGCTCGCCGATGCTGAAGGTGAAGCGTCCGATATTGACCTTGATAGGAATACTGTCCATAGCCGATTGCCCCTCGCAAAGGTTGCTGGAGGTACGGTAGATAAGTGCATACGCGTCGTAGATGCCGTCCTTAGCGTAGTAATGGTCGCGTGCGGAGATAGTGCTGTCTTTCTCATTGTTGTCCGTCCAGTTGGCACTACCATCGCCAAAGCCCCATACTATTTTCTCAAACTTATAGTTCAGTTCGCATCCGAAGTGGATAGTGTCGGTACCGCAGAGCAGGTTGTTGCTCTCGGCGGTAAACTCCTTGCCGTTGATAGTAATTGCAGAAGTAAGCGGCTTGGTAGCACCACCTGCCGAATAGCCGTACGATTCGTTCTCTGTGAAACCATACACATGGGCAATGAAATTGCTACCGTTGCTTTTCAGAGTATGTGTTTCTGCCACCGTACCCAGGCTTTTTTGTGCAAAGTAGTAAGTGGACGAACCTGCTACAGGCGCGAAATCTGCAGCAATCGAAACCCCGTCCAAAGTCATCAATTCCGGTTTGTCCGTTACGATGTTGGTATAGTGGTTGGTAGTACCGTTGGAACTTGCGTAAGTGGCAAACGTAACTTGGTCGATTTGTTGTTCTATAGGGTTAACCCACAACATAGCGGGGTCGCCATTGTTGTTTTTGTCCCCGTCGTATTGTTGCGAAACCATGAACAGGTGCACTGCACAAGGGCAGGAGGTTTCTACCAAACAACTTTTGTCAGCCACAAGAGGCGCCGTTAATGAACCGTATGCTTCTCCTATCTCAAACTCAAAGAAATGCTTCTTATCATTGGAATTTCCGTTAACAAAATCGAAAGTATGTTGTAGCACACCATTAATACGAACTTCCGTACCATCGTTTAATGCCATAATGCGGATAATGTCGCGTTTGCGGTTTTTCGATGCTGTCAGTGCGAACGTATTTCCCCAATACTGGGTAGGCATTGCCTGCGAAAAGATGTGGTCGCGTTGTTTCTTCTGATAGGGGATATTGGTATGCGGGCATCCTTGGAATACGGCTATCTTTTTGCCGTCGCGTGCTTTGACACATGTGCCGCTAAGGTCGCCTGCAGCACCATCGGCTTTGCCTGTCCACACATAATAAACCTGCCCTTTCATCAGAACAGGGGTAGTAAGCGTATCTCCTACCTGAAAATCACACAATGCCTGCTCCTCGGGAGTAAGGGTATAACCTTGATTTCTATGGTTGATAGCGGCATTTATCAATGATGTCCTCACTGTTGGACAATAATCCACTATGGTATTGTTCTCGGCGGCTACGATAGCAAAATGCGAACCCTGTGTAGCATTAACTCCTCCGTGGTCGGACGGAGTGTAGGTCTGGATGACATAACTATCCAATAGCGAAGAAGTGGGGATGACGTTGGTCGCATCGAATGTAGCTCTCTTGTAGTTGGTCGCAAAGAGTGCAATCGGAGCGGTAGAGGTTACATGCAGGGCGCAGGTGTCAACCTTTTCGGAATTCACCGCATAACATACCTTGCCCGTTGTAGCCATATTGCTACGTGCATTATTGGTCAAAACATTCCCTTTGTAGATTTCTACTAATTTCAATCCTCCGGCAGTTACCGGAACTACTTCGGAATAATTGGTAAAAGGGTTGCTTATGGTAACTTCGCAATCCGTACGCGATGAAATAGACAACGATAACTGCAGTTCGTTATTGGGGTCCTGATCTGCCTGCAGGAATGTTATATAAAAGTCTTTTCCTTCGGTAGATGTTCCTTCCGTAGATACCGTTTGGGCAGAGGCGAAGACCGGAAATAAGCAAACTCCTGCCAACAAAGCACAATGCAGATGCGCCGATACAAAACGTAGTAACGATGTATGATGTTTGTTCATGATAACATGATGATAAAGTTAGTACACAATTTTACGGATGCAAAGATACATATAAAGTAATACTATAGAGTGCAAATATCGGCAGAAAGTGTGGATTATTCTACATGTCGCCCGTAGGTTAATGTGTAATTTTTACTTTGTGATTTGTAATTGGCGCAGACTCTCTTTGTCGGTTCGGTATTCATTCGGTATAAGCAGCTTAATATTACGTTAATATTACGTGTATCCTACGTGTATCCTACGTCAATCCTACGTGTATCTTACGTGTATCCTACGTATATGGTACGTAAAAGACTGCTAATTATAGCAGGTTATATGGGCGAACCATTGTCAGAGGCGCCGGCCGGGGAGGGTATAGGTGCGTTCGTTGTGCAAGATAAAGACCCGCCCGTTGCGCAAAATCTTGCGCGGAAGGGCATCCCAGATATCGGTAGCGTGCGTGTGTGGCGCGCCGATAGACGTATCAGTAGAACCGGGGAGGACAACTTCCACTTCGTTGGACCATACAGCATCGGGGTCGGAGTTTGCATCGGCTTGGTCCGGCTGCACGCCGTCGGCGGTACGGACGCGGTAGTAGAGCGTGTCGGCAGCCAAGTCATCGGGCAAGGAGACGTGATAACTGCAATGCGGGGCTATCGTTTGCGCTCCCTTGACCACACACGGGTAGCCCGCTACGGACTCGGTACGGGCAGTGAGGTTGCCTTGCACCACGTAGAGTTCCTGCATACATGCCCGTTTGCTTGTACTTCCGCCTACGGAGGCTATTCTGACGGCGTCGGTGCCGGCAGGCAGCGTGTAGGTATAACGTATCTCGTCGCGCGAAGCAGGCAGAACAATCGTGGTGTCAGGAGCAGTATGGGCATCTACGAAAATCTGCAACTCACCTTGTGAGGCGGTTTGGAACATATTGGCGCGAAAAACGAGTGTGGCGGGTGCGGTCAGTCGGAGTCCGGACAAGACAATCGCACCGTCGGTGGTACTTGAACCCATCGTTACGGCATTGGTGCCTGCACTTGCCAATTTGCCCTGATAAGAGGCGTGGGGTGTGCTGTTGAGTATCTTGGCGGTGACGGCGGGCAAGTTGACGATAGTGTCGTTGCTGCCTGTGTAGGTGCGGGTATAAACATCCAATATATAGTCGGTCATGAAGTCGCTCCATGTGGCTGTGAAGCCCATATGGTCGGCATCTTCGGGCAGATAGGCCATGAAGTCGGTAAAATCTTCCGCGGGTGTATAGTCTGGAGATGCGGTGCAGGTCAGCAGGTTGAAATCTACCGTTTGCCCCTGCTTGTCGCCCCATATATATTCCACCAGTTCGGGATAGTCGATAAATGGATTGCGGTTGTGTTGTAGGCTGCTGATAGCATCCGCGCGCTCTATCTCCTTGCGGCTGACGGGGTCGGCACGGTGCCAGTCGAGCAATACTTCTACCAGCCACGGCCGGAATACGAGGTATGAGTCGTTGGACAGATAGTCGCTACAAGAAGAGGCCCATGTAAGGTCTTGGTATGCAGTAATGACATAGAAATAGGTGCGTGCAAAATCCCCGCGGTAGTTTTCAGCAGGCTCAAAGCATATCCAGCCGTATTGGGATGATTCTGCTTTGTCCATACGGAAAGAGCCATTGTCGAACTTGTCGCCCTTGACAACATGCCCGGGCGGATAGTTGGATTTCTGCCCGTTGGTCTGTGCATCGGCGGGATTGAGAATATACAGGTCCTGGTAGGCGCGTTTGGACGAACCGGTGTCCGAACTTGTCCATCCCCACCACGATTTGGGCATACAATGCTCTATCTGCAGCCCGCATCCGGAGCCTCCGTCGTAGGGGAAATAGCGTTTGGTGCCGGAGTACATATCCCAAACGGTACCATCTGCGCGCTTGTCGGTGAGCGGGAAGAAATTCCATGTGCCGGGGTAGTAGGTGCCGTCGGAATAGGAGTAGCCCTGTGTTCCGTAATGGAATCGTATGCCGCCGCCAATAGTGTCGTGGAGTGCGGCTTTGAGCAAGGAGTCGCGCAAGCCTTGAGCGGCATCGTAGTAGCCGACAGGAATAGGTTCTGCCAGCAACAGAACGGGTAAGAGGGCGAGCAGGAAAAAAAGTTTGTGGCGCAGCATGGTACTGAGAATTAGGAATTAGGAATGACGAATTAGGAATAGGTGGGCTGTTTGCGGGTAATGGCAACCATAAGCAGATTGAGCGCTACGTACCACAGCACGCAAGCCGCGCCGGCAAAGATAGCCAACGAGGGGTGGCGGAAAAGGCACGCCTTGACAATGCAGAACGCGATAAGAACGACAGAGCCAATCAGGAACAGATATTGTACGGCGTGGTCGCGCCATGCAAGACCGTGAAACTTAAGCGAAAAGAAGGGTATTTCGGCATTGAGCAAGTAGCAACTGAACAGACAGAGCCCGACCAGCACCCACGGCATCCAGTCGGTAGCCATCATGGCGTATGGCATGCAGGTGAGCGAGCCCCAGAAGATAGCATTCGCAGGCGTTGCCAGTCCGATAAAAGAAGAAGTCTGCCGCTCGTCGATATTGAACTTGGCAAGCCGCAGGGCTGAGGCTGCCGCCATGAGGAACGCCAGCACGCACCACCAGCCGATAAGCGGTCGGAGGTAGCAACAGAGCATCATAGCGGGCGCCAGTCCGAACGTAATATCATCGGCAAGCGAGTCTAACTGTATGCCCAAGGGACTGGGCACCTTGAGAAGACGGGCAGACATGCCGTCGAAGAAATCGAAGAAAGCGCCGCCGAGGATGAACAAGAAGGCGTAGAGAAAAGCATTTTGCGTAGCCAGAAAAACCGCGATGCAGCCGCAAAGCAGGTTGCAGCACGTGATTGCATCGGGAATGATACGTTTGAAATTCATAACGGTATTGTGATTAAGCGGCAGTGCCGCGTCTGTTAGTATCTAATTTGTTTGTTCGCCCGCGTGCGTGTCCGTGCGCGAGAGGGAGTAATATACCCAAAGCGTGGCGGCTATACTGGGTACGCAGCACGCCATAACAACCCAAAAGAAACCTATGTAGCCGATTGCTTCCTCGATATATCCGGCAACCATGCCCGGCAACATCAATCCCAAGAACATGAACGCCGTGCAGAAGGAGAAATGCGCCGTGCGGTATTGCCCCTCGGCGAAGTGCATGATATAGAGCATACACGCCGTGTAGCCCAAGCCGTAGCCCAACTGCTCAAGCCCGATACACGCGGAGATAATCCACAGCGATGCGGGCTGCGCGATAGACAAATAGAGATAAACTCCGCTCGGGAGCGTCAGGCACAGCGCCATCGGGAGCAAGGTCCTCCGCAATCCCCAGCGGCTTGCAGCTACGCCACCAACGATGCCTCCCAAGAGCATCAGGACAATACCTATGAAATAGATTTGTCCGATAGTATCCATAGTAAGTCCCAGCCCGCCTTCCGACAGCGGGGCGAGGTAGAAAGGATTGCAAAGCTTGAGCAACAGCGCTTCCGGCAGGCGGTAGAAGAGCATAAAAACGAGTGCCAGCACAATGCCCGGCTTGCGGAAAAATGCTACAAACGTACTCCACACTTCCCGCATGATACTACCGGCGGCTATTCGGTCGCTTGCGGTGTTTTCCGCCTGTGGCAAAGCCCAACTATGCCACAGCGACAGGACTGCCAACAATGCGCTGCAGCCCAAGAGGGTATAGAACCACGACGCAGAAACGGAAGTGAAACGTTGCAACCAGCCGACAAGCATCAGCAGCAAAGACTGGCAGAAGATATTGGCAATCTTGTAGAACGTGGAGCGGATGCCGACAAATGCCGCCTGTTGCCGTTCGGAGAGCGCCAACATGTAGTAGCCATCGGCGGCTATGTCGTGGGTAGCGGAGGCAAATGCGGTAATAGTGAAGAAGATAAGTGCGAGCGAGAAATAGCTCCGCGGCGCGAGCCAAGCGAGCAGAAAAACACTCAGGCACATCAGCACTTGCATACAAAGCACCCACCAGCGTTTGGTGCGGATAATATCCACAAACGGACTCCACAGCGGCTTGATGACCCACGGAAAAGCAATAAGGCTCGTGAAGAGCGCCATCCTGCCGTTGGGCACTCCCAACTGGCTGAAGAGGACCACGCTCACCGAGGTAACCAAGAAATAGGGTATTCCTTCCGCAAAATAGAGCGTCGGGACCCACCACCAAGGAGATGCTATTTTCGGGTTGCTTGCCAAGGGACTGCAATTGTTTTTCGACGGCAAAGATACTTCTTTTTTCCGAACTATGCAAATAAGTCTATAAAAAACAAACGAGCGGCTTGGAGCGCGCCCGTTTGTTTTTTATTGTGCAGTCCGGCTTATTGGAAATTAGCGCGGTTGTCTTCTACCTCGGCTTTGTCTTCCATGAGCGAGATAGCCTGATAGGGCAGGCTGTAGGAATAGCGAGTCGCGAGATTCATCTTCTCCTGCTCGGCGTTGAACTCCGCCCCGTCGGCAGCCTTTGCGCCGGTCTTCAGCATATAGACGCCCGCGTTGCCCTGAAGAGGCTGACTCAGCGTGTTCTCACCAAGCGACAAAGCGTAGCCGAGAACGGCAGGTTCTGCGCCCGCATTGCCCAAACGGTAGTCCGCCAAGGTGATGTGCTCAGCCGATTGAACGGGTGTGCCCGTGATAGCGGCAGCAGCCTCTAACGACTCCGCACCGGCGAGTTTGTCCGTGATGTATTTTGCTTTGGCGTTGTTGGTCGCCTCGAGCGTCAACTCGGCACGAACCGCATCCAATGAGCGGTATTCGTCGTCGTTAATCTCGGTCAGAACAGCCACAACGAACCGGTCGCCGCATTCGAAGACGTCGCTTATCTGTCCTTCTTTCTTGGTCTCGAACGCCCAGCGAACGATGGGACGGCTTGATGTGAGGTTGCCCACTTTCTCGGTAGTTGCCGTAAGGTTGTATTGCGGATATACAGTCATGCCCGCTTCGGCAGCCGCTGTACGGAAAGCGTCTTCGGTAGTGTTGGCAACGATAAACTGCTTAGCACTATTGTAGATAACAGAGTAAGTTTTGCTTGACGGAACAACCTCGCGCGCCAAGATAGCCAATTTGACTTTCGGGGTCGCGGGACTGATGTCCATAATCTCGAAACTCTGCTCGTTCATACCCTGCGTCACGGAGAAACGTGTGCCGCGCTTGCCTGCCAAAGCTTTGGCTGCGATATCTTTCGGCAACTCGTCCGCTGTAAACCAGCCAAGTTCCTGATCTTCCTGTCCTTCGAGCGCGATGGCTTTGAGCTCCACCGAGTCGGGCAAGGAATAACCCGACTGCATGATGCGCGCCATGGAGTAGGTGTTGTCGGCAAAAAGGATGCCGGTAACATCTCCCGTCTTGCCGGAGAAGGCAAAATCTTTGTACTGTGCGGGGACGGTCTCCTTGGAGTAGTCGCGTCCGTCGTAGGGGATATCGGAGTTGGTGTTTACCACCAGCGCAATATCATCGGTTGTCTTGAACGTCTGCTCGAGGTCTTGCATCATCTTCTCCGCCTCTGCGAAGTCGCTTTCCGACGGGTTGATGGGGAACGAAACGTATGCAATAGCGCGGTTAGGGGTTTGTTTGTAGAGCAGTTTGTGCTGTTTGTAGAGCTTCTTGATGTCGCTCTCGCTAACCGAAACAAGGCTGTCGGCTACCGTAAAATACGGTTGCATCACGTATTGCAGATCTACGCTGTTGCTGCGTGCTTCGAACGCGTACTTGGCATCCAACGAGTTGGCTTTCACCAAGTTCTGTACCAAGTTGGTATATTTCTCCTGCATATAGGTCAGGCGCACGGCGTTCTCCCAATAGAGCCAATAGGACTTAGCCTGTTGCAAGTTGGCAGCCTGCTCTGCGTCCTCGGGTTCTTGCTCGATAGAGTTGAGGAACTGCACGAGGTTGGCGCGGCTGAATTGCCCGTCCTGACCGTAGAAAGCGCGGCGTGTACGGATAAGCTGGTGAGGGTTCTGCCCGATGCACAACTCGCTGAGCTCGTCGGAGGTGATGTCCATACCGATTTTCTCAGCTTGAGCGCGGAGGGTATAGTCCAACAACATCATTTGCCAAACCTGATTGCGGATTTGCGAGGTCATCTCTTCGTCGAAATTGGTGCGACCGGTCTCAATCTTGTACACCTCGGTGAGCTGGTTTTGTGCCGCTTCGTATTCGGTGTAGTGGATGTCTTGTCCCTCCACAACAGCCACGTTTTCGCGGCTACGATTGAAGAAGGTGCTTCCGGAATTCAGAAAGTCGCCAAGAATAAAAGCCAACATAGCCACACCTACAATAGTGATGAGTAGTGCGCCATGGTTACGGATTTTTTGTAAACTTGCCATAATTATTTGTGTGTTTTATTTTATTCGCTCGTTGCACTATATTGAAAAACGTACTCAAATAGCGTGCAAAGGTACAAATATTTTCTGATACGTCCAAATAATTTGTTGTTTTTTGGAATTTGTTCTCCGTTAATGCCGGTTGATTGCCTGTTAAATCTTCGTTAATGCCCGTGTAGGTTAAGTCTCCGTTAATGCCCGTTAATTAACCATTAACGCATAGACGGTTATAATTCGGAAGAAACGAGAAACTGCTTGCCGATTGCAAGCAGTTTCTTATCTGATTTGTCGGCACGCCGACGTTGTACACTTTGGGTTTTAGAATTTGTAGCGAACACCAATCGAGATACCGTCGTACAGACCGCCCGTGTTGAAACCTACTGCGTCTTTGTGGCCTACAACACCAATGTTAGGACGCCAGTCAAGGGAAAGCTGGAGCGGGAACCAGAAATCGTACTCGATACCGATATGACCTGCAACACCAACGTACCAAACGGGGGCTTTGAAGCCATACATACCAACGGCACCACCGACACCGGCATACCAATGCCACTCACCCTTTTCGTTCCAAGGTACAGGAGTGTTTCCCGGATCAATCCAGTCGTAAGTAACGATACCACCGATACCATCGAAGAAAGGAATGTTAACGGCAACATCCAACATGTTGGCTTCACCAAAACCATGCTGGTAGGAAATACCGATACCGTAACCAATGTTACCACCGACTGCACGGGGTTGAGCCGCTGCAAAAGCGATGCTCGCTACTGCCATAACGGCAACAAGAAAGAATTTTTTCATAACTTTTTTATAATAAAAAATACGTTTTGTGTTTAATTATTGTTGTTTTTATAGTGCAAGTATCTATAGCGTATCAACAGCTTATCCTCTGCTTATCCTCTGCTGAAAGTCACGTCGGAAATTCGCGATAAATTATTAACTGCTTTTTATTTTACGTTAGGATTGGAGCTGGACACCAGCACGCCGCCCGATGCTGTCTCGGGCGTGTTACCTTTGTAGTTGACAATTTTGCTTCGTACAACAACGGTATCACCTACCAACACTTGATCTTTGGAAGTGAACTTGGCGCCATTGAGACTCTTGATTCTGTAGCACGTGAACGAGTTTCTTCCGTTGTCGGAGATGTTGAATGTAGCATTGCCGTATGAAGGATCTACGTCGGAAACGCTGGTAACAACACCCAAAATATCGTAGACCTCTGTGCTTGTGACATCTGCTCCCAGTTGTTCCAGTAATGTAAGGGCTTGACTTACGCTAATCTGTCCTTCTGCAGGCGCAGGACATCCGGGGAATACGGGGATTTCGATGCCTTCGAAAGCGGGGTTGGTACTGGATACGAGTACGCCGCCGGTTGCAGTCTCGGGAGTGGTACCTTTGTAGTTAAGCAATTTGCTTCGGACGACAACAGTATCACCCACTTGGACTTGATCTGTAGCGGTAAATTTCTCACCATTGATGCTCTTGACTCGGAAGCAGATAAATGAGTTCCTTCCATTGTCGGAAATGTTGAATGTTGCATTACCGTATGAAGGATCTACGTCGGAAACTTCTGTAACAACGCCTAAAATATCATAGATTTCCGTAGATGTTCCACCAGACGCGAGCTGTCCCGCTAATTGGATAGCCTGACTTACGCTAATTTGTCCCTCTGCGGGTGCAGGGCAACCGGGGAAATGAGGTGCTTCCCATGTTCCAAATGCTTGATTGGTGCTGGAATAGATGTATGCAGCCCCTTGTCCTTCTGTTTCTATTTTCCCATTATAGTTGGTGATTTTTCCTTTTATCAACACGAAATCCCCTATCTCCATGCTAGATAAGTCTGTGATTTTTTTTCCATTTTTGCCATATACTTGGTATGCTTCAAATTCCCGTGAGATAGGAGCATTAACGTCATTTGTTGCTGTAATGTAGAAAGCTGCATTACCATGGTTTTGAATACCAGATGCATGGTTCTTTTCGTCAAAACGTCTGATAAATCCTTTAATAAAGTACGGCTCGTCTGTAAGGGCTCCAGATGCAAGTTTTTCACCGATATCACAGGCTTCATAAACATTTAGAGTGCCCTCTGGAACATCACAACCCTCCGGGTCAGGAGTTGGCTCTGGGTCTTTTGCCAGGGTAAATATAGGTGTTCCGCAATACTCTGCGATAAAACCATTTTGTATCTGTGGCACGAGTGTGATGTTTCCTTTTGTATCTTTCTTTTCATACAAATAAAGCGGACCAACCACCGTCAGTTCTGTTCCTACATACGGCACGTCCGTGCTCCTGAGGAAAGGACGGTTGTTGAGGTTGTTGGTATATTGGCAAGTGATGATATTGCCATTGGCATCTTTGATATCAAAGTTGATAGTAGTAGATAGATTGGGAACAGACCGCGGAACTGTGGTGTTATCCATTATTACTCCCGTCAGTTTGTATCGCTCGGCGGTAGTCGTGCCGGGCGTGAGGTTCTGGCAGATAGTCAGCGCGCTATCAATACTAATAGAGATACCGCTGGTGTCCGCTATGACGACAACCAACGAGTCGGCATTATTGTCGTTATTGCCGGGACCTGTGATATAAGGGGATTCTTTGCATCCCACAACCATACTTGCTACAGCGAGCAGAGTAAGAAAAATAGAAGAATAGTATTTCATATAAACGACTATTAGACTTGATACACAAGGCGGTCAAATATGCGCCGCGGCACACAACCCGCCAAACTCGGTTGCAAAGGTACATATTTTCTTTCGGACATCCAAACAAATAGCAGGTATTTTGCCGAAAAAAATGCAATTTGCAGATGAATTGTGCGTCAGAAGGCGATTTTTTTACGATTTATTTTGTATGAACCAAAAAAAAAACGTACTTTTGTGCGCTTTTTTGGCGGGGTGGGGAAAATGTGCCCCAAAGTCGCCCGAAAAGCGAGGAGCAATAGGGAACTCCTAAACCCGTCCCTTGCAACTAAATTGGAGGAAAAAACTATAGCAACAACACCCAACAGACCACAACGTGGTCGAGTAGAAAAAGAGATGCCCAACCGAATCAACGACAAGATCCGCGGCGTCCATGAAGTTCGCCTCGTAGGCGACAACGTAGAACAAGGAATCTACTCATTTCAGGTTGCGCTCCGCATAGCGGACGAACAGAATTTAGACCTTGTAGAGATATCGCCCAACGCGGATCCTCCTGTTTGTCGAATTCTGGACTATCAGAAGTTCCTCTACCAAAAGAAACGCAAGGAGAAAGAGGCAAAAGCCAACTCCAAGAAGATGGAAATCAAGGAGATACGCTTCGGACCTCAGACCGACGACCACGACTACGAGTTCAAACTGAAGCATGCGCAAGAGTTCCTGAAAGACGGCAACAAAGTGAAGGCATACGTGTTCTTCCGCGGGCGCTCGATAGTCTTCAAGGAGCAGGGCGAACTTCTGCTGGCGCGCTTCGCCAACGACCTCGCCGACTACGGCAAGCCCGAGGCGATGCCGAACCTGGAAGGCAAGCGCATGATAATGAATATCGTGCCGAAGAAATAAAAACATAGTCTGCGGGCTACCAATGGCTGCCTCAGACTCTAAATATTAACTAATTTAATTATTAACAAAATGCCAAAGGTAAAGACTAATTCCGGTGCAAAAAAGAGATTTACTCTTACCGGAACCGGTAAAATCAAGCGTAAACACGCTTACAAGAGTCACATTCTGACAAAGAAGACCAAGAAACAGAAACGCAACTTGACTCACGTTGCAATGGTAGATCACAGTAATATGCGCTCTCTGCGCGAGTTGCTGTTGCTCCGCTAAGTATTAACCACCAAATTTTGTATTTGAATTATGCCAAGATCAGTAAATCACGTCGCTTCTCGTAACCGTCGTAAGAAGATCATGAGCCTCACCAGAGGCAATTTTGGTGGCCGTGCCAACGTATGGACAGTTGCCAAAAACACTTGGGAGAAAGGTCTCCAGTACGCTTATCGCGATCGTAAGAACAAAAAACGCAATTTCCGCGCATTGTGGATCCAGCGTATTAACGCCGCAGCCCGTATAGAGGGACTGAACTACAGCCAGTTGATGGGCGCGCTGAAGAAAGCAGGTATCGAAATCAACCGCAAGGTGCTCGCCGACCTGGCTATGAATCAGCCGCAGGCATTCAAGGCAATCGTAGAGAAAGCCAAGAACTAAGCCTCAGAATGGATTCTGACTGAAGAAACTACCCGGCGCAAGTCGGGTAGTTTGTTTATCGGACTCTCATCGGACTTCGGGCACTCGTTTTAGCCCGTTTATCGGACGGTAAAGAACAGCATAACCGAGACGGCAATCATAACTGCGGCAGCTATCCTCCGGTAGAGCGACTTGCGGATATTACGGATACAACGCATAGCTACGTAGTTGCTGAGCATCATAGCGCACCCTATGGCCGCTCCTTCGCCGAAAATAGTCCAGGACATCAGGTCGAGTTTGCCATAGACAACGGCTTTTACGATATGCATCGCCGCCGCGGCTGTCGCTTCGGACGCAATATAGGCGACTGGCGCAAGGTCAAGCGACAAGAATACGGCGCTACTCAGCGGTCCGGAGATGCCCAATAGACCGTTGATGCCGCCTGTCAGTCCGCCGCCGAGCAACATAGTGGCGGGCGTTTTGGGGAGTTGCATCTTGCCTGTGATTTTCATAATGGCAAATACAATTAGTCCGACACATAGGATGCGGGTCATTATCACTTTGTTGACTACCGCAAAACCGATGGCTCCCAAAGCCGTAAACGGAAGAGCAGGGAACAGAAACATACATACGGATTTCCACTCGATTTGTCGCCATCCTATTCCTACCTTGGACAGGTTGCTAAGCAGCTGGGCAATAGTTGAAACGGGAACTGCCACTTCTACCCCGTAGAAATAGGAAATTACGGGCAGGAGTATCATACCGCCGCCGAATCCTACTGCGCCGCTCAGAAAACCGGCTATCAACCCTACGGCAATCAAGATAAAGAGAGTGGTCATATCTATAAATATGTAAGCGGCGACAAAGGTACGAAGAAATAGGAATATACGGAAATAAAATAAGTATTTTTGCATATTATTCCGCGCAGAAAAGCTTGGCACGACTTTTGCGGCTCTTTGGGTAACCCTGTGGCAATGGCGCACGGGAAGATAGTAAACCTTTTAATTTTACAACTATGGCAAATTTAGGAAAAATGTTGGTTACCTTTATCGGTGGCGCATTGGTAGGGGCGGCTGCGGCTCTGCTGTTGGCTCCCAAAAGCGGCGAAGAGACACGTGCTCAGATTGCAGAACTCGCCCGTCAGAAAGGATTGTATCTTACGAAAGACGAGTTGGAGGCTTTTGTTGACAAAGTAATGGCCAAAATCAAGGACTACTTCTCGGACGAAGAGCTGGAGGCTGCCGTGAACGAGGCTATCAAAGATGCAAAAGCATAAGTCATGGACGAAGCACAATATCAGAAGATTGTAGAGGACAGCAGAGCGTATCTCAATACGCGGTACGAACTGCTGCGCCTTTCGCTTTTGGAGAAACTCAGCCGTGTCTTAGGGTTGTTGTTGCTGGCTTTGACTGTAGTGCTGTTGCTCTTTGCCGTATTGGCTTTCGGGGCTTTGGCTTTGGTCTATGTACTGGCACAATGGATTCCCGTTTGGAGCGCATTCCTTATCATCGGAGCGGTATTTCTGCTGTTGTTGGTCTTGGCATTCGTATGCCGCAAACAATGGTTTATTAACCCGATAGTAGGCGCGCTTAGCACCATACTGTTTGCCGACGATGCGCAACAGGAAAATCCGCAAACAGAGAAAGGAGGCGAGGTATGAGCAATCTCAGTCAGCTTAGTTCCTTGGAACAGATAGCCGCCCAACGCGATCGCCTGGAGCGCAGGGCGCAGGCGCAAGCCGAGGCTGTGGGCAAGGATATTCAGAGTGTTCGGCAAGTGTGGCAACAGCGGTTCGCACAGGTTCGGCGATTGTCCAATATCGTGAGTTGCCTGATGCCTAAAATTAACCGTGCCGCTTTGTTGGTCTCTATTTTTGCTCCCCTCTTGCGTCCGTTTATGAGACGCGCCAAGAAACGGTAATAGGGCTATCTGACGGCGATATACTTCTGCGTTTGGAGGGACAAGCGCCATCGCGGATGGCTCAGGATGTAATCGACAACCTCTTGCGTATTGGCGCACGAGCAAGGTTGCAGGAATAGATGCCGGGCGGGTATTTGCTGTGCCTGAAGTTCTACGTCCTGACCGGTATAGACAATCTTCAGTTCGTCGGCTTCGGTAAGCGCGATACGACTCCCCTCTTTGGGCGAGCAGGTAATCCAGTCGATACCGTCCGGCAAGGTGTGCGTGCCGTTGGTCTCGATACATATCATCTTGCCGGTTCGGCGAAGCGCGGTCAGCAGCTCCGTATCCACCTGCAGGGACGGCTCTCCGCCCGTGAGAATAAGCAGGGTCTGCGAGTTCGGACTGAGGTGTTCTACCTCTGCCGCTATTGCTTCGGCACTCATCTCCCGATAGGTGCCGAAATCCGTGTCGCAGAACGGGCAACGCAGGTTGCAGCCGCTCAGCCGCACGAACACAGCGGCGCGCCCCGTGTGGTAGCCCTCGCCTTGTACACTAAGAAAAATTTCGTTTACGCGATAAGCCATATCGATTGGGCTTGGCTATTTTTCGTAGATGGCTTTGTTGCCTTCCGACTCTTGTACGCTCACTTTGTAGCAGTTCTCTACGTGGTCGCAAATCCAACGTGCGATATTCTCCGCCGATGGATTCACGGGAATAACCTCGTTGATGTACTTGTGGTCTAATGCATCCTTGACGATGTGCTTGATATGCGTAAAGTCGCTTACCATACCGTCTTGGTTCAGTTGCTCCGCCTTGCAATAAACCACGATTACCCAGTTGTGCCCGTGCAGGGCTTCGCATTTGCTCTCGTAGCTCAGGTGCAGATTGTGAGCGGCAGAAATCTCTATTCGTTTTTCTACGTAATACATACTGTTTGTTGTGTTAGCTTTCGTAAGGTGTTTTGTCTTCTATTCCCGCCTCGCGGAGAGCCTCGCGTCGCTCCACGCACGTGCCGCATTTGCCGCAATGTATCTCTCCGCCCTTGTAGCAGCTCCATGTCTCGCTATAGTCGATACCCAATTCCTTGCCATGGCGGGCAATGTCCGCTTTGGTCAGGTTGGTGTAGGGCGTAAAGAGCCGCACATTATTATACGTACCCAGAGCCGCCGCTTGGCTCATCGCTTCTACAAAGTCAGCCCTGCAATCGGGGTAGATAGCGTGGTCTCCGGCATGGTTTGCCATCATGATTCGGTCGAACCCCCGGCTCTCTGCCATGCCTGCCGCTATGGCAAGCATGATACCGTTTCTGAATGGCACTACGGTTGAACGCATGTTGTCGTCATCGTAATTGCCTTCCGGTATGGCATCGGCTCCCTCCAAGAGGGAACTGCGGAAATAACGATGGATAAAGTCGAGCGGGATAATGATATGCGGTATCTGCAGTCGTTCGCAATGGAGGCTTGCGAAGGGCAGCTCCCGTTGGTTGTGGTTGCTGCCGTAATCGAAGCTCAGGGCAAGGGCGATTTGCTCCCGATATTCGTAGAGCATTGTGATAGAGTCCATACCGCCCGACAAGATGATGAGATTGTCTTTCATAGTGGTGTACTTTATACTCCTGCTGCAGCCAAACGGGCAATAAGGCGTTGGGTCTTTAGGTCTTGGTGGGCTTCATCCGCGTGGTTGGCAAACGGATGGATACTGATACCTCCGCGCGGGGTGAAGATACCGGTTACCTCTATGTATTTGGGGTCCATGAGCCGCACAAGGTCCTTCATAATGATATTCACGCAGTCTTCATGAAAGTCGCCGTGGTTGCGAAAGGAGAACAAGTACAACTTGAGCGACTTTGATTCCACCATCCGCTCGCGCGGGATGTAGGAGATGATAATTTCGGCAAAGTCGGGCTGCCCTGTCTTTGGACAAAGGGACGTGAACTCCGGGCAATGGAATGTAACTAAATAGTCGTTCTCGGGGTGTTTGTTGACAAATGTCTCCAGCATCTGCGGGGCATAGTCGGTAGGATACGTGGTGTGGTGTTCGCCCAAGAGGCTGACACCCTCCAATTCGGAAGAAGTACGCATTGTTTTCAGGTTTTTTGTGAGAAGATGCACGTTCCCGCACAATTTCTATGCCTCAAGCAGATGCCCGCGTAGCGTGTACCTTCTCGGATTAGTAATAAAGCCTCGCAGGAGGAAAAACAATAGCTCCTGCTCTTGGCGTTGCAAAAGTACTGCTTTTTCCGTGGATATGCAAGTGATAAGGCGTTTTTACAGGGCAACTATGTCAGATTTCCCTTTTGTGATTCATCAGGGTGTGTGACTAAATCGTGTGTCCCGCCTGCGGCGGTCTAACCGCATAGCATCCTTTAGCAGTCCTTTAGCGGACAATTATAGGTGATTTACGGCAACGAGACGGCAACGAAACGGCAACGAGAGCCGATGTCGTGCTACCTACGTAAGGCAATCAAGCTCCCACGGCGTAGCATGTCGTTAGCAGACAGGTACCGTAGCAACCCCGTAGCATCTTGGGACCCGCGTAGCCCCTGCATGGCCTACGCATAGCCTCTGCATACTCCTGCGTATGCTGCAGCAAAGGCCCTTTATCACTAAGGATAGAGGGCCTTTGCGCTGATATATACCTGATTAGGGGTATCAGAGGTCGTTTGTACGCGTTTTCTTAGGGAAATTGAAGTGGTACACCAGTTTGACGCCTGCGTCAAAATAGCCCAACTTGTTGGCATAGGTATCGGTTGCGGACAGTATATCTACCGTAGCGGCGCCCGTTGCCGACGGAGCGGTAATGTTCATTAGCGATTTGTTCTCAGTCTGCCCTTTGAACATGCTATATACGCTGTAGTTGGCATACGCTCCCAAGCCGAGAGAGTTACCCGAGTGCAGATTCCACTCATAACCAATCTCTGCCGTAAGCATGACGTTGATTTTCCATTGGTTCTCGTTGCGTCCTTTGCTCTTGAGTTGGTCGTCTTCCAGCTTACCGGTAATAACCTCGTTGCTGACATGTACTCCTTCTTCGGGGAAGAACGCATCTACGGACGGATTGGTGATAGTCTGTTTGTAGGGCGTGTAGAGAGGCAACAGGATCTTGGGACCTACGTTGAAGAACACTCCCTTCTCCGAGATTAGCGAGAACAGGACAGGTATCTCCAATTGCAACTGTCCGTCGTTCTCTTTGATTTTGTCGGCAGACAGACTATAGTCTATTTGTCCGTCAGATGTCTGTACGGTATATTGGTCGTCTATGCTTAGACCGAGTCCGCTTTGCGCATAGCCTATGCCAAGCCCGGTAATGATACCGAGGTCAACCGGCCAATCGAAGTTGGTCCAATAGTGCGCATACTGCAGGTCCAACATAGCATCAAAACCGCAGTTCCATTTGCCGTTGTTGTCTGTCCGATGGAGCAAACCTGCGGCGCCGCCACGGACGCCGATGCTGAAGCGGTCGTAGCCTCCTTTCTTCGATTTCGATGCTGCGGTCTCTTCTTGTTTGGGCTGTTCCTCTATCGGCTCTGTCTGCTCTGATTGGGCAACGGTGTCAGCAGGCGCAAGGGTGGTATCTGCTTGGAGAAGTTCTTCCCCATGCAGCTTGGCTTGTTGCTCAATCTCCAGTTTCTGCAGTTCGGACAGCTGTTCCGTCTCTTTTGCTCGCTCGTTTACTTTTTGCTTTTGCTCTTTGATTTGTTGTTCCGCCAAAGCCTGCGATACGGAGTCGGCACGTGGTACTGCCCCTTTGAGGATCAGTCCGCCCGGCTCAACCCATGACAAGATTTCCTTGAGCAGTACCCCGTCGGGGAAACGTTTGGTACTCAACTGGCGCACCGTATGCGAGGTATAGTAAACCCAAGAGCTCATCTTCTCGCCTGTGAGGTAACGCTCGCAGGCGCGGTCGATGATGACGGTGTCTCCTGCTTGCAGCATGAAGGTACGCTCTTGGGAGGATGACTCTTCGCGTATCTTGATATCTTCTGCTGAGAGGGTAGTGGCTACCAACAGGAGACACGTTGCCAAAGCCGATTTGGCAACTCTTTGTGCGATAGTATTCATATTGATTGTTTTCATTTTTCTGTTCCTCCTGTCTTTTTATTGTACAACATAGCGTAATGTTACGTTTTGTCCGTTGGCCTGTATGTCCACCATATAGTAGCCCGTCGTTTGTGCCGCGTGTATGATAAAGCTTTCTGCATCACGGGAAGTATAAGTGGCTATCTTCTGCCCGGTAGTGGAATAGATATCGACCGTAGTTTCTACTGACGGATTGAGGTTGAGAACCTCTATCTGCTCCTCAGGACGTACTACAGAGGGGCGCAAAGCCGGTGCTTGTTTGCTATTGGAGCATACCAAGACAACCGTACTTGCCGTGCCGGCGCAATCATCGGCACCGGCAGCCTTATGCCGGATAGTAGCATAGTACTGCCCGTTGAGCGGCGCGTCGATGGTATAGTAGAAGCCTGTAGCCAGTTGCTTGTCATCTGCAGGAGCGGAAGCATCCTCAATATCAGGAGTACCTACTACCTCGTACCATACGACGTCGCTCTCCTGAATATCCCAGTCGGGGAACATCTCACGGATAGCGTTGAGGTTTATCATCAGCAACCATGCGTTGTATTTGCTTGTTGCCGGCAGGTTGCACATCTCAGGAGCGTTGGACGGGTCAGGCATTTCAACTGTAGTAGTGATAGTGTTGCTCTCAACCGAGCCGCAATCGGTAGTGATGGTGTATTTGAGCGTGACGGATGTCCGGTTGCCTGCGATAGCTTCGCTACCCAACGGCATCCATGTACCGTCCTCGTCAATATACCATGTGATCTGTGCATTAGGCGCAAACAGAGGCTGCTCGGCGATATATTCCTCTACAAAGGCGGTTGCAGGAGCTGTATTTACAGCCCGTCCGCATACCGACAATATACTATCCGCGGAAATCTCCGGTGTCTCTATTACGTAGGCATAGACAGCATACTGATATAGCGAGTCGATATTCGTAGCTCCATCGGTATAGCGAACCGAATCCGTCCAAGAGGTATAATCGTTGATAGTATGTACAGTCAACCGTCCGGGGTACTCCGTACCGGCACATACAGTATCGGTGATGTTCAGCACTACTTTTTGCTCGTCGCGTATGGTCAGTTCCAGTTCGTAGTACACGCTGTCGCATCCTGTAGTATAGCGCGCGGTATCCTTGTATATACCTGCCTCAGTCAGAGTCTGTACCTGCCATGTCGTCCACTCGTAGCTATCGCCTTGGTTGATAGTATCTTTGGTGGCAATCACTTTGGCAGAGGGTGCTTGTACGGTCAGCATAAGGGTTACGATGCTGTCGCAACCGGTAACGGCACTTTGCAGCGTGTCAATATACGTACCCGTCTCGTTGTAGATGTGGCTGCCTATTACCACTTCGTCTCCGGCACAGATGGTCTGTACAAGCGTTTCATGGCTAATAGGGTGGACGGATACTGTATAGTTGAATACAGAGTCGAATGTCAGGTCAATATCCTCGATGGTGATGTGCTCGTTCCATGTAGTATCGTTGTACACTGTCTGAACGCCATTGCGGCTTGGGTACTCTTCACCGGGGCAAACAGTAGCTGATACGTCTATCGCTTTGTAAACATAAGGCGTTGGCACGAACTCGAAGTCGATGCTCGGCAGGTCGCCGCAGACGGTATGTACCACGTAGCGCAGTACCACCAAGTGCTCGGTGCTGTCCAAGCGCGTAGCATCTATAGGAGAGTAGGTATCAGTAAGCGTATCTTTGCGCTCCCACGTGATACTCTCAATAGGACGCGTTACGTCGGTCTTGTCGCCCTCGAAGCGCAGATTGAGAATCGTAGTAGCAGGAACAACATCGATAACTTTACCGCATGCTACTACCGGTTCAACGGTTAGGTCGGTGTAGAGCACAGGGTCGGTACGCATAGTAATATTGTAAACCGTTACCGAATCAACCATTCGCTCCAGCGTCAATCCGAGTGTATCTATGGTGATAACACGGTTGGAGAGCGTATCACGTATCAGGGTGTCGCCCATAATAGGCGTTAGTCCCTCCAAAGCGGAAACGTCTCCTGCACAGTTGACGGTGTCAAACAGTTCGGTTGTGATATACTGCCACTCTTCTACCACAAAGGTATAGATAGTGTCGCGCAATCCCTTTCCTATGATATTGTCGCAAGAGTCTTCTATGATGAGGTGCAGTTGCAGGGCATGGGTGTTCTTATCCAGCGGAGTGGTCAGGTCTAACTCTTGGTTGTTTGCCTGTACCCACTTGATGGATGTAACGGCTGCCGTAGTATCGGTCTTTGTGTTGATGAAATACTCTTTGAGTTTGTCCAACGAGGGTGCTACCTCAATTTTCATACCTTGTACCAATAGCGGCGCGGCACCGATAGAGTCGATAACGTGCATAGAGGGCTGTGCAGGGATGACAATAGGCGATACGATAAAGGTATATATCGAGTCGCGCATCTCTACACCCGCCTGATAGGTAACTGTATCGTTCCATGTATAGCCTTCAGGATTAAGCGACGTGATAAAGTGCGGTATGTTGCTGATAGTATCAAGGTAGTCGGTACCATCGCAGACGGTTGCACGGATAGTGTCGAAATCCTGCTGACGTGGTTTGCTGCTAATCAGTTCGGCATAAATCTTCGTATTGTGGTTAGACGAATACTGGATAATCATATCCGCCCAGCCCATGGCTACGAGGAAGTCACGGTCGATGTCTTTGTATTTAACATCACCGGGCTCAAAGGTATAGGACAAGTCGTACAGCTTGGCTTCGTTGCAGTCGAAATAGAGGTCTGCATTGGCATCCGTTGTGTTCTCTGTATCGAGGTTGACGATATAGAGACGCATATCACAGGTATCAGGAATGAGCGTAGAGTCCATCTTGACCTGATACCACAAGTATTCGCCACCCGGATGTATGTTGCCGTTCACCCAATCGAACATAATCGCATTGACGCACTCGTCGCCTTTGCTGAGCGTGATATCGAAGCGGAAGGAGAGGTCTTGGTCGGTCGTTACCCGCACGTATGCGATAGAATCGCCTACTTGGTTGATTTGCGAGCGGCGCAGTGTCTGTTCCATTACGCCGTTGGCGGGAATAGTACGTTGACGGTAGGTCATCTCGTATTCTACGGGACATATCCAGCTAAGTTCTGCTTTGGCATTGAGTTCGTTAGCCGTCAGATTGCGCACGGTCAGTTTGCCGTCGCCCGTTGTATTGGCACGCAGGTTCTGCAGGTCCACTACATACCATGCGGTGGTATTGGCAGACAGCGTATAGTCCATATTGGGCACTACGGCGATAGCCTGCTCGCAGGCAGTAATAGGTTCGCTTAGCTGCGGCTGGTCAACTACGGTAGCCGTCAGTTTGACTTGATGTGCAGAAGTAAGCTGCAAGTAGAGATAGTCGGAATTGAAGCCTTGGAATACATCGCTGGTGAACTCATGGTCGCGCGTCTGACCTGACCCAAGTCCGAATGTGCGTTCGGCTATAGCTGCAGAGTCGCAGCTGGTGAACAGGGCAGCAGCCACGGTGCCCGCTGTAGCATCGGTATTGGTTATGGCAAAAGTAATCTTTTTGTTGGAAGCAGTCAGTGCTTTCAGGTCGAGACGGTACCATACGGTGGTAGCAGCCTCTTGTATCATACCTTCTTCGTTGGGAACAGGGAAAATAACAGCATGTACGCAGTCGGAACCGTTGTTCGGATCTACGAGCGTAGCGTTGAATTTGTATGCTCCCGTAGCGGTCAAGCGAACCATCACGGTGTCTTTGCCTGCCACTTGCTCTGCAAGGGTACGCTCCAGCAGTTTGTAAACCTCCTGGTTGTTGCCGAGCGTAATGCTCTTGCTCTGCATCGCCGATGTAACGGGGCAGTGGTAGGAGAGTTCTGCCGTAATGGTATTGCTGCTGCCGGCAATGTTCTGCAGATACAGACGCGGGGTGAGGGTAGTACTGCTGAGTTGGCTTAAGATCTCACTGCTGAGGTAGTACCATGCTGTACCGGCAGTCTCCGTGTAGTCGGTATCCCATGCAAATGCCTTCGGGTCATCCGGACAGTCGATAGGTGTAAAGGGTTCCGGATCAAGCAGTTCTGCTTCTACGTGGACAGCCTGCGTACTGCTGAGGCGGATATAAACGGTGTCGTCTGCCGTCTCCAAGGAAGAGAAAAGCAGCGTCTTGGATTTGGTCTGGTTAGCCGTAAGGGACGTAGATTGTACCTGTGGCGCTTCGCAAGGACAAGAGAATGCCAGCGAAGCGGATACCGAAGCGTTGGCTGCCGCCTTGTTGGTGATAGAGACCTTGACATCCTTCTTTTCGGCTTTCGCTTGGCGCAGGTCCACCAAGTACCATAGGTTCTGGTCGGCAGGTTGGTCGTTGCCTATCGACCAATTGAAGTCGATGGCGGAAGCACAACTATTACCTGCCTCTTCTTCCTGCATGCGGACACGGAAACTGAAGTCTTGGTCTGCAGTAAGGCGGACATAAACCGTATCGATAGCAGGGTCGATGCTATTGAGCATATCGCGTGCCACTTGTTTCTCGTAGGTGCCGTTGGCGCCGATAGTGAGACTGCGGGTTGCGTTTGCTATCGAGTCGGGGCATTCGAGGCTCAGTTCGCCCTGTATGTGTATGGCGGATGTGCTGCGGTTGTTGATAACGATATAGGGCAGTTGGGTCGTACCCCGTACATTGTCAAGACCTACTTTGTACCACGTTACCATGCCGGCAGCTTGCTTATGGCCATTGACCCAATCGAACGGGACAGCGGTGAGACAAGCGTCGTCTTTGGGTTTCTCGGGCATGTCCTCGAGCACTGCTCGAAACTTGACGTTTTGGTTGGTAGTGAGACCGACATATACGCTATCGCCTGCGAGCATGCCGAAGAGGCTGTAGTCGATGAGTTTGTCCACCGTAGTGCCGGCAGCAAGGCTGCGTACAAACGATTGCAGGTCGGTATATGGGCACTCGAAGGCAAAGTCAGCCGAGAGAGTGGCAGTACTGCCGCCAAGGTTTTGGATATAGACGCGTATGTTCTTCTTGTCGTGTTTCGCCTCTTCGAGGCTTACTCCGTACCAGACAGTGGAGTTCGCCTCCTGAGTATGTCCGTTCTGCCAGTCGAAGTCCACACCTGTCTTGCAGGCATCGCCTTCGTAGATATGTTTGAGGCGTGCAGAGAACTGTATGGGGCCGTCGGTAGTAAGGCGTAGGTATGCCCACTCGTAATCTTTGTTGATGCCGTCGATAAGGTTCTTCTCTACATCGCGTACGAGAGTGGCACCGGCGGCAAGGGTGATGGTTTTGCGGATGACGCTGGTAGGTTGCTCCGCGAAACCTATCTCTGCCGTAACGGTCGCCGTAGTGGTACCGGTGTTGGTTAGCGTCAGCTCTGGTTGCATCTTCTTTTGGCGTGCCGAATTGATGTTCGCCTTGTGGATATAGGTGCCGGCTACCTTGTCGTAGGTAGTATTGAGCAACAGCTCTGTTGCACCGGCAGCATCGAAGATAACACCCGATGGGACGGTTGTGGTAGTGGTAGAAATAGTGATAGGTTGGGTAGAGCTAACGCGTATATAAACCATACTGTCTGCCACCATATCCATCATAGCGCGTGTGAGTGTCTTGGTGAGCGTGCCGTTGGGGGCAATGGTTGTCGTATAGTCGGTTGTACCCGAACTGGGGCAATCGAAGCTGACAGCACCCTTTACGACCGCCTTGTCGGCAGCGTTGTTGTGAACACTGACTGTAACCTCTTTGCCAGGTTGGCGCATGATAGTGCGCAGGTCCACAGTGTACCATTGCTCGATACCGGCTCCCAGAGTGGCGTTGGCGTTCCAATCGAAGTTGATTCCTTCGAGGCAGGCCTCGTCGGTATAGTTGGTTTCGTACACCTTGGCGGATAGCGCCACTTTGCCTTGCGCATCAACGTACACATACGCTTCTGTCTGCTTGGTCTGGATAAGCGCTTTTGCACCTACCGACCAAATACGTGCTTCGCCGGCGGCGATGGTGTAGTCGCGTGATTCAGTTTCCGACATAAGCTTCGCCGTAAGATGCACTTCGACGGCACTGCCGCTCAGATTGGTGAGGAAAAGTGCAAGCGTAGGATTGTCCTCATCGTAGATAGGCTCGAGGGAGACGCGATACCATTTGGCTCCGCTCTCCTGCACGTTGCCATTCTCCCAATCGAACTCGACGGCATTGCCGATGGTAGAACCATCTCCGCTGCCTATCGCCATCATAGGGAGTGCAACTAAACATGAAATGAGAAAAGATAGAAACTTCTTCATTGTGTTTGTTTGTTAGGTTGTATAATTTTATTGCATTTGTTGTCCGAGTAGTGTATATCGTTTGTCGGCACGGCGTATATAGATAGTGCCGTCGGCATCGCGGTAGAGCATCGCTTTGGGTGCAATGGGTACTTCTTCCGTGGCACTGGTAATCGGCTCGATGGCGACGAGGTGGATATAGCGCGTGCACTTGTTGTTCGCCGTAACAGTGAAGTCGTATTCGCCATAAGAGTAGATATAGCGCAGTGCCGCGGCGTAGAGATAGCCCTTTGCCAGCTCGTCTTGCGTAGGATAGATAGTGTCGTACTCCGTAGGCTGTGGTACGAACTGCACCCGGATGCTCATACGCGAATAGGTATCGGCATCCAGCCAAGTGGAGTCGGTGAAGGTAGTGTCCGTAGTGTAGGTCTTACCCTCAAAGACGAATGGCTTGCCCTCGCACAATGTAGTGTCGATAGTGCCTTGGGTATAGTTGATAAGGTGCGCCACATGGAGCAAGTAGCGTGTGTCGCATTGCCATGGGGTATGGATAGTGAGGTCGTAGTCGCCCCATCCGTCTTGGGGAATGCGCTCTTGGTTACGGTAGATATAGGGCAGGTCTGTGCTCTTGAGACGGAGCGTATCGTGCAAAGTCTCAGGCGGGGTAATCGTAAGGCGATAAGAGTGGATAGCAACGCTATCGCCCCGCAGCCAACAGGTGTCGCCTGCATAGTTGGTGGTCTGCGTGAGCAGTGTGTCTGCCAATTGCAATCCGCGCCCCTGACAGATAGCAGTGTCGGTAGCGAGGGAAACAAAGGTAGGGTTGCTGCGGAAACGTATGCGCCCCACATCTTCGCTACGGTGCGCAAAGTGGAAATAGAGCGACTGTCCGCCTGCCTTGGCGCTTCGGATGAGCGCGGGGTCGGGGAAGAAGAGGCGCACAGAGTCGGCAAGGGTACATTGCGCCACTATCTCGCCGTCGCAACTGCCGCGTCTGACGGTAAGGAGACATGACCGGTTGTTCTTCTCTTTCCACTGGACGTACATCTGTCCGCTGCTCGGCATAGTCGCCGGCTGGAGCTGATAGACATCTCCGCTATGGTTGCTGATATAGGTCATCGATGTGCGCACAGGAAGCAGGTCGTCGCAGGTGGAGAGCGGTCCTTGGTCGTAGGGATAGCAGTGCACTTCTCCGCTGCCTCCGCCGATAGGATAGACGCGTATGCGTGGCTTGAGCACACTGCCTATGATAGTACCCAGATTGCCCATTTCCTCAATCTTCTTGTTGATAGACTCTACGTCCATCTCGCGCATCTGGTCGCGCCCGATAGTGAGCGCAATAGTCGGATCTTTGCTGGCGCAGGTGGCATATACCTCCATGCGCACCGAGCAATCGGAGAACCAGTAGGCAGTCATACCTTGCTGCAGGTCATTCACCGAGGCGGTGAACCATGTGGTGTCGCTGATAACCTGCCGCAAGGGGAACGCAAAACTCGCTCCCATACGGCAATCGCAGTAATAGTAGGTGCTATTGCCGCACGAATAGATATCTCCGTTCTTGCAATAGCATAGTGCTTGCGGGGCTTTCTCTGACTCGGCGTCGTATTGTTCGTCGGTGGTAGGATAGTAGGGTTTGCGCCACGCCTCCGTTTGTGCGGGTAGCGTGCCGGCGAGCGTCAGTAGCGCGGCGAAGAGCAGTATGTATCGTTTTTGCGTCATAGTGTATATGTTTCGTCTATCAGTTGTATGTTGGTTTGTATGTACGCCCAAAGGGCAGTAATTCGTTGTATTGAATTACCGTCGTCATCATAACGTTATAAGTGTAGCTTTTGGAGCGTTTGTTTGAGACTACAAAGATACAAAAAATAATTGATATATGCAAGAGAAAAAGCATTTTTTTCAATTATTTTTTTTGCTTGCAGGATCGTTGTTGAGCAACGGTAATTCAATATGTCAAAGGTCGTTGGGTAGCGTATCGGCGCAAGCCGTGTAGGCTACTATGGTGCTCTATGCGGAAACCGATCCGCATAGAGCGATAGGGGTATTAGCGGATGACAACCTTGGCGGTGTCGTAGGCTCCGCGCACCATGTAGATGCCTGCGGGCAGGCTGAGTTGCCACTCTTCGCCAATATAGCGGTCAGCTATCAGTTTGCCTGCTGCGCTGTAGATATATACCTGCTGCGGCTCGGTAGGAATAAGCGTAAGGCTTCCTTCATCCGTAGCTACCAGCAAGTGCTTCCCGCCGGAGATGGTAGGTGTACCCGTTTGGTCGGTTTCATCTATGTAGGTAATATCGCCGGTGCGCATGTGGACGGCGGATATAGCCCGCGGCGCACTTGCGTTAGCAAGCATAAACACGCCAGTCGGCTCTACAACCTCCTCACCTATGCCGGGTTTGAATACGTTGGCAGAGGTGTTGAAATACGCGTTGGCATTCGGCACTTTTTGCATCGTAGCAAAAGTGGTATTGCCGCGCAATACACCCGAGTTGGTGCCCTCGTAGGGAGAGAAGGCTTCTTCATGTGCATTTGTGCCTTTTATAGTCTGCGGCCCAAAGCCCTCGAATAGGATGAACTTACCTGTCCAATAATCAAAATATGAGCGATTATTTACATCGTCGCAACCGGGGCAGTAGGGGAATTGTAGCGCGTAGATTTCACCCTGCTGCATAAGCACACTGCGTTCTTTGTCTCCGATGTTTTTCGTTACAGGAGTTACAACTTCCCAATCGGTGGTAAAGTTCGTGCCATCATACGCCCAAGTTTTGTTCTTAGAATGATAGAGGTAGTAATCTGCATCGTAGTTTGCACCTGTAAAGTGATTTAATTCATTTTGTCCTCGGTATTCGGTGGTATATCCTTTGGCTTGTGTGTAATAAGATGGATAATAAGGAGTTGCAACTCCGTTAATAATTTTGGCATTCGCATCTTTGGGATAAGCACCGGATAAAGTGTCTTGTAGATAACCGTATTGCCAGAAATTGGTGGTATAGGCATTCAAATCTTTGGTTCCGGTACCCATACCGCTAATACCGTTACCCACGAAATAAGCCAAATCCATATTGGCAGTTCCTTGCAGTTCCAAGGCTTTCTCGCGAGTCTCTTTTTGCAGTTCGCTGTCGGGATAGGTATTCATTACATAAATATGGCTTATGTCAAACGGTGCGGCCATGCTGAACCATTTGTCGGCTTGTACAGGAAGTAGCAGATATAATTTTTTTGCGATGCTGTAATCGTCTGTATTCAGAATCTCTCCATATGAATCGTCTGCAATGGATATAGATACGGCTATATCTTTATCCGTAAGCACTGGAGTCGTATATTTGGAAGAGGTGCCGGCTTTCTTTGTCTCATTGTCTATTTGCGTCCACAGCAAATAGTCTGTACGCGTATTCGCACCGGAGGCTACGGTGGTATTGCCTCCCAAAGTGACATCAACCATTGCCGTTTTGGGAGTAATGGCGGGAGAGGTGAATGCCCACGGAATAATCTCGGTATCACTGACCGCCTCTTTGCCTGTGTATTGGGCCGGTAACATCAATACCACGTAACCGGTGTCATTCGCGGACAAACTTTGTGTGCCATACTCTAATCCTTTTGATTGGTAGTAGTAGTTCAACGTTTTCCCGTAGTATTCCGTGTCGGTTTCATCTTCGTTTAGCAAGTCCCCGGGAAAATCAATGCTAACCAATCCTGTGGCGGTATCTGTTGTTTTTACCGGCATTTCCCATTTGGTCAATGGACTGCCGGCAGAGTTTTTGGGTGATTCTCCCAAATTGCTCGGCTCCGGACATGCCCAAAGTGAACACTCGTATGTACCGCCGTCAATGTAGGTATTTTCAGGGCATTTCAGAGAGATTGCATCACGGTATTTGTCGGCATAATCAGTCCCGAGTGTCAGAGGAACGGAAGATATTGTACCATCCTGAAAATAAACTTGCCCACCGTTTTGATCGGTTCCCATACCATACAATTTTTGTCCGTATTGTTCCACATAGCGCCATGATATGGCTTGTGTGGTAGTATAGTTGGTGGATACAGGATAGGCATTCTTAAGGCTGATCCGCCCGCCTTTGAAATACAGGATAGTATTTCCGTTTCCTAAATCAATGGAAGGACTATTATCGTTGATACGTCTCAAATATAGGGCTCCGTTGGTGTGGGGGGTACCGTTGTTGCACCAGATGTCGTCTATGTTTAGGACGGTACACTCTTTTGTACTTGTGGTATATACATGGATAGGAGACGAATTGTTGGACGCAGTCATAGTTTTTATAACAACGTTTACTTTGATATATGTACCGGTGCTGCTGCGTAGATAATTTTCTCCTTTGATATGTATATTGGGGCGAAATGGAGATGCAGACTTGTTGGAAGTGGATTGAAAAGCCAATACAGCACCGCTGCCTTGTACGAATTTGTTCAAACTTTCACTCTGTGCATCTGCTACGACAGGTATATGCCCATCTGCTGTTTTTCCGCGGGACATCAATGTGCAGTTTTCTAAATAAACGTCCATCTGACTGCTACCGGAACCTAAGAAGTGTAGTATGCCTATCTCAGACTGTCGATAGCCTGTGGATGCCGATGGACAAAAGCCGGAGAAATAATATTTCCCGTCATTAGTGAATGTAGGAATGGGTTTGTCCGCAACATTCATGTTGGGAATGGTTTGTTCCAATGTGTATGTGTTGTTTGTCTTTTTGTATATATAACAGGGAGTTACGGCATTGGATGGAGTCTCGGTATTGGCCGTAATGATTTTTGGGAAAGTGCCTCGTGCTTTCAGCGTGTCTCCTTCTGTAGTTTTGTACCAGTAGTCGTATGTCTCAAAACTGCCGTCGTGGTTAGTCGTTTCACCAAAGATATATAGATAGTCGAACAACGCCGTGCCGTCTGAATCAAAACAACTGGTAAAATCCTGTTCGTTCAAACCGGTATGCGGATTATCGCCGCGTGTCGTGCTGTACGAGTAGTACGTTTCTTGTAGATCGGTCTTGCTGTTGCGCAACGGTCCCACCGTACCGGTGATGTATGTTGTAGTCTTGTTGCTGTTTGTGATAGTCTGCGGCATAGGTGTACCTGTTCCTATTGCAGACACCGTAAAGGTTAGACTGCGCAAGGTATCGGTTGCTGTCTTGCTGTAGAAATCGCGCGTGAAGAGTTTCAGGGTACCTTGGTCGAAATACTTGTCGCCTTTGTAGCGTACTTTTGCCGGTATTTCTTTATATTCATCCAAACCGGTTCCTGTGGGTTGGGTAAACTCCAACTCAAAGTCGGGGTTGTCAGTCGTCCACTGAATGCCGTTCTTCCCCCAGTTTGCCACACGTAATGTGAAATCAAAACTTTTCCATGTTCCGTCTGCGTTTTTTGTTAGTTCGTTGTTGGCGGTGGTGCTGATATGGACTTTGTCTTCTGTGTTGGTGGTAAAATCTGTGCGGATACAGTTGTTTTCTATGATGTTCAAGTTTCTGATGACCACCCAGTTGTTTCCTGTATAGGAAATGCGGATATATCGGCTATTCCCGTTCATCCACAGATATTTCCACCCTCCTGATGTAGAGAGATAGGTGGCGGTTGTGCTACCTGGCACAGTCTCTGTCCACGTTGTTCCGTCTGTACTCTCTTCCACTTTTACAGTCCCATCCGATGTGTTTGTTTGGAAATGCATAAAGAATCTTATGTCCAAAGGAACACCTCTGAATCTAAATACCACATATCCGCCGTCTTCCAATGCAAAAGCATCGTTGTTACCTTGCCCGGCAACAGTGGTCCAATCCGTTCTGCCGGTGTTTGTTCCTGTCCATTTGCCGCCTACCCAGTCATAACCAATCCAAGTGGCTTTGTATTCGCTCACTTTGAATGTACTGCCGTACATGTCATTGCCGTTGTTGAGCCAAAGGCCATACCATTCGTCTTTATGTGCACCGGAGGTGAATTTCGTTACACTTCCGAGCGAAACAGGGACATGAATAGGGTCCTTGATAATAACAAATTGGATATTGTCAGACTTCGCAGCGTAATTATCAGTTTCGCCTACTGCGGTTTTGATATATACATTTCTGCCGCTACTTGCCAAATCCCCGGTCTGCATCCCGTATGTACCATCGGGATTGGCTATCAGTGTCTGACCGAAATCGGGAGCCGGATTGTCCAAATATTCAAAAGTAGTGAATTGCCCTTCTCCTGCATCAATGGAGTTGCTGCTTAATATGTTGGCATAGTATGTATTGCGATATAAGTATTTTCCGGTGCCTCTTGCCCAATCGGTTTGCGGATACGTCCATACAAGATCATGTTTGCGTACATGGATGGTGGTTGTCAGTGTGGTTCCTTCGTATTCATCCGATTCGGCTTGCACGGCTTTTAGATTGCGACTATCGGCTATCTTAACAGGTGAGAGTGTGCATGCGGCAGTGTCTATGGCAATATAATTCACCAAGTCTTTTTGGGAAGAAGAAAAGACGATGGGAGTGGTTAGATTGTTTCTATCCTTGAACACAGGTTGATTCTTTTGGTCGGAGTAGAGCACATAACTGTTGGCATTCCATATATCCAACGCCCAAGCCAATGTGTTTTTCTTTTTCGGTTGGATAGTTACGGACACTTGTATTTGCTGCGTGAGTGTTCCTTTGGCGCTATTCCCTTCTATGGTTAGTGTTGCCGTATAAGTAGTCTCTGCGGTTACGGCAGTGTTTGCGTGCGCAGAGATAGTGATAGGCAGAGTGCTGATGCCGATGCCGTTGGTGGTGGCAGTGCCTTGCTGTATGGCGAAGATACTGCTTGTGTTGCCTGACCACGAGAATGTAGGAGTACCATCGAGCAGCGCATAGGAAAGCGCAAACTCAGCCGTCTTGGTGACTGTGCCGTATTGCTCCGGGTATTGGTACAAAGCGGGCGAACCTGCAGTGTACAACCCCGGATTGCTCGCCACATTGTTGAGCGTCAGTTGCGGGTTCTGCATTGGCGTAGCAGTGGCGGACAAGGGTACATCTTTTGTATAAGTGATGGGCGTACCTGCGGCATCTGTGTAGGTACAAGTCAGTTGCAAAGTAGCAGAGAAGGTTCCTACTGCCTGTGAGGCAAACGTTACGGCACATACGCCTTCGGCAGATATGCTGTTGAGCGCAAAGACACCGTTTGCATCGCCTGTAATCTGTGCCGTCCATGTACCGTGTTGGCTGGCATACGTATCTCGCGACGGCGTGATGTCGCAAGTGGTATTGCTGCCTGCTTCTATACTGCCAAATGTCGGTGTACTGACACTAAATGTCGGTGTGTAGTCTTCTACTACGGTCGCCGTGGCAGTTCGAGAAGTTCCCCCGTATATAGAGGTGAGTTGTGCGTTAGTAGAAAGACCGCCTTTATTGTGTATGCCGGTTGGCTTGTAGGATAATGTCCAAGTATAGGTACTGTCGGACCAACTTGTTGATTGGCTTGCAAAAGGAGAACTTACGTTCCCGACTTCGAAGTTCGAGACATCTTTGGCATTGGTTACTTTGTATGTTATTGGCAAATCTACATTTTGCGTAGGGTCTTGGACTGTCTTGTTTGCATTGTTGGCACTATTTACTATCACTTGTACCCAATGGGCGTCTAATTTTAGAGTAGTAGGGTCCCATGCAATGGAACTTGTTGCTCTGATTACCCCAGGATACATATGGTGGTCATTGACATCTCCTTCGCTTAATTTGGTATTTTCTTGATACCAGCCATCCCAAAGATAGTTGGTAGTATAATCATTGCTGAAAGCAGGATCATCGGCATAAAAATAAAAGGTGAAATCAGTTTTTGTACTCCAACTGGCATTAGTCGCCGAATTCCCCAAACCTGAGTTATATCCTGCATTTTTGTTAACATACACCTTTGCTCCTACATTGCTGGCTACTTGAGGGATACAATTAGCTTCTCCCTTCCCAAATGCAGCAAACATCTCCAAACTGCAAAGTAAAAATGCAGAACAAATCAGTGCGTATTTCCCTATTGTATTCATCATATATCTTCTTATTCTTATTAGACTATTATTTAGGCTCTTATGTATTGCATTATTTCCGTATCAGCACGGAGCCGCTGGCGCCGCGCAGGATATAGATATTTCCGTCTGCCGCATCTATGGCGTGTGTTTCTCCCGGCAGTTGCTGCCATGTGGCAACCAATGTTCCGAGATAGTTGTAGAGGCACAGTTGTTGCGCGGTGGATACGCTGAGTATAGGCTGCCCGTTTGCATAGCGCACTTGCAGATCCTCGTTGGTGTTTGCAATAGCCGTCGGTACATCGGGCAATTCAGCGATAGAGGTGGTTAGCTCGCCTGTGCCAATCGAATAGAGTTGCACATAGAGAAAACCGTTTTCGTCTTGGCTGCTCTTGGCAAGCTTTAGCATCGCTGTGGTATAGACGGTAGTGTTGCCGGAGGCGAGCGTCTGATGGTCCAGCACATGGCGGTTGCTCCCAACGGTAGGGAATTGGCAGGTGTCGCCTAAGAAGATGTGCGCCACTTCGCTGCCTGTCCACGCAAACGTAACATCCTGCTTTGCCCACTTGGCGTAGTTGATGCGGTACATAGCCGGTGTATTGGCAACGAGCGTCTGCCTGTCTATCGGCAGCAACTCGTCGGTATCTGCGCCGCAGCCGCTGATGTTCCATACGGTAGGCGTGACGGTTATCTCTTCGTCTGTTGCGAAGAAGACATATAAGTTCTCTGCCGTCGTTTGGGCGGCGAGCTGCGCCAACTGGTATGCCGACAGGCGTAGGTGGCTTCCGCCTTGCTCCGGATAGAATAGGTAGGAACCAATCAGATTGCCGTCCTTGCCCGCAAGGTCAAAGGCTTCTTGGCTACCGACATACATACGGACAGTGTCCGTTCGGTCGGCGGCAAAGTCGATGGACATACTTTGCCATGCGGCAGGGAAATAGTAGTATTGGTTGTCTGCCGCGGTTGCTACGGCGGTTGCTTCGCCGAGCAAGAGTGCGATAGACTCGTTGGGCTGCTCGGGAGCGACGTAGTTTTGGGTCGTGATGAGCGTGCCGGCAGTCGGGTTGTTGAACCGGAAATAGAGATAGCCGTCGGCATCCACTCGGTCGGCAAAACTGTGCAACGTTACGGTGTCGAGCAGCAGGGACGTTTGCTCCGGCTGTTTTTGGTAATAGAGCACGTGCGGGTCGCTCTGATAGAGCCCGAACGAGCAGGTGTCTGCCAAGTAGATATAGACGGGTTCGATGCCGTTCCAATAGAACTCTACATCGCCGCGCATCCATTTCTCGTAATTCATACGATAGACGCGGTGAGTGTATTGCTTGGGTTGCGATTTGCGGTCGTTTGGCAATAACTCCAATGAATTAGCCGCACAGCTGCCAACTTGCCACACGCGGGGCGTGATAACCGCATCGCGGGTGGTGAGGAAACGGATGAACAGGAAATCCATTTCACACTTTTGGGTGTATTGCTGGAGTTCGTAGGCAGAGAGAGCCAGTTGCTGGCGGTTTCGGTCGGTGGGCTCAAAACGCAGTTCCCCCAAATAGTGCGGGTCGGCTGCTGAAATATAGAAATCGGGTGTCGTACCGATATAGGCAATGATGGTGTCGCGCGCACCCGTGGCTTCCAATAGCAATGGCTGGCGATCCCATGTTTTGCGGAAGAAATAGTATTGCGCCGTGTCTTCGGCTGCGACAGGTTGCGGAATGTCGTAGTAGAGCATCACGGCGTCCGCCAATGCACCTTCTATAGGCTTGGGCTCAACAATCAAGTCTGCCTCTTCGGTAGTAACAATACGCACATAATACAAACCGCCTTCGCCCCATTTCTCTATCATCTCGTTGAGGGCTTGTGAGGAGAAATCACGGTAGTTGTTGCCCGATGTCTCGGTGTCTAATACGATAATATCCAGTACGTCGGGGTCTGCTCCCGTCAACTCGAAGTCGCATGTCGAACCCATGTAGATAACGGCTTTCTGTTCCTTGCCGGTCCACCGCAAGCGGATAGAGTCGTTGCGCCATTCGGTTACGGGAAATATGTAGGTAGTATCCAGTTTCGCTTGCGAGATATGGAGTGTGTCGGGCCAGTTCACCCAGTGGGCATTTTCCGCACAATTGCGGAATATTGAATCGGGGACTAATTCGACATCTCCGTAGGTATCTACAGTCAGATTAACCAGTGCCTGCACATCGTAGGTCAATCCCCACTGCATCATCAGTCCGCGATAGCTCTCCGAGATCTCAAGGTCGTAATATACGGTTCCGTCGTCTTTGGCATATTTGTCAAAGGTGAAATCGATAGGCACTTTCACTCCCCAACCGTCAGCAGCCTTAATCATCTCCTCCAACTTCGGATCGTCGTACTCTCCGTTGCAGGAGAAATAAACAGATACGGTCGGGGCTTCTGCCCAAGGGTCTGAGGGCGTGAAGCGCGCATGAACGGGTAAGTCGTATGTCCATGCGGAGAACCAGTATGACCAAGCAACGGGCAGTTCCATAGCAAGGTCTTCCGTCAGCGGAATCGGGTTGCCGCAAGTGAGCCCGGGAATCTCTGCGGGGTCAAACTCTTCTTCCTGTGCTCTTGCGGGCGTGCTGCACAGCAGCATTCCGATGGCTAATACGCAGAAAAATGTAGTTATCTGTTTCATGCCGTTTGGTGTTTTTTATTTCGTTTGTACATATAGATGCCCCATATCAGGCAGAGGGCAGCCAAGAAGAGCGGCGCGTCGCCCACAGGGAACTTCCATAAGAATTGCTCGTCGTCCTGCTTGCTCATAAACCAAGCGAGGAACTGGTCGTAGGTGTGCGTTTCTGCGAAATCGCCGTTATCGGCACAAAGGGCGTCATAGAGTGCGCGCAGTTCTGATTCGGAAATCAGCGTTACTTCTGTTACTCCTCCGTATCCCCACTTGTCGCTATGCAACCAGTTGTAGTAGGTGTCTTCGATGCTCATTCCCGGCAGGCGGCGTCGCCCGGGGGCGGAGAAACGGCTGCCCGCTGTCGCGAAACTGCCGTCGGCGCCGAACGTGCTGACCACCGTGCTGTTTGCCGCCGACGCCTGCGCGCCATTATCTCCGCCCTTGCGCTGAATACACTTCGAATACGAGCCCGCGTAAGACGCCGTTTCGCCTCGGTTGCTTTTTAGCCCCGCGTCGTAGCCCGCACAGCTGCCCGGCGTGCCGCTGCCGTAGGAATGCACCTGCGCAGACGAGGTCAGATACAAGCCCCGCGGGTTGTCTGTATTGGCGAAAGGCTTTGCCGCCCGAGCATACGCCATCACCTCTTTGGGGACGGTATATACCCGCGGAGCGTGTCCGCTGAGGCTTCCCGAACGGGTGGGAGACAACTTCACCGCCACGTCGGACAAATCCGAATGTGGGTGCATAAGTCTGCCTACAGAGTAACTATGCCCGCTTGCCCGACGTGCGTCGGTATGGGGCGCGTAATAAATCGTTTTTTCGTCTGCCGTGTGTAGCTCATCTAGTAAGAAATCAATCGTACCGTATAAAAATACACCTGCTACCAAAACTAATACCAAATACCATGTATATTTCATACAAAACAACTAAGGTAAGCAATAAAAATGCTTGTTTATACAAAAGGTTTAGTTACAATATGGTTATAATCTTTTCTGCTTTTTGTCCATTTTTTTGCCTTGCGGGTACGCGACCGTTGCTTGATAAAAAGGGGCTCTATAAGGCTCCACAAACCTACTTTTTTTAATATCTGCGACACCCCGCACACACAATACCGCATCTTTCAGGTACGTTATCTTGTGTTTTAGCGAACAAAATGTTCAAAAATTGGCGCAAAGGTATAGAAAAAATATCTTTCTACCAAAATTTAACATGTAAAATGATTTGGAATTGACAATGTTTAACATAAATGGGGGGGGGTAATAATTTTTTAATTATAAAGAGTGGTTAACGGCTTATCGGCGCATTTTTTCGCGGTTAATGCGCTGTGGATACGCTGTGGATACGCGGTTAATGTGTTGTGTGTAATTTTTAATGTTTGGTGGCATGGCAGCGAAATCCCATAAAAGCTATGCAGGCAAAATTAAATCTTCTCTATCGGACTCTCATCGGACTCTCGTCGGACTATGGACTGCCGGCTTGCAATAGCCCACGCGACGAAACGTGTGGTCAACGATGTTCAAAAACAAATAAAATAAAGACCGCCTGCGACCGCCCGACCGCTTCGCTAACAGACGAAGATAAATGTTGTCTGTTTTTGATGTAGAAAAATCATAGGAGTAAATAGAAAAAAGTGTGGCAAAATTTGTATATTTGCAGAAAAAGCAGTAATTTTGCCACAAATTTCTAACGGATTATGAAAACCATTATTGGGTCAAACCTGAAGACATTCCGTATGGCGTGTGGCTATACGGCGCAGGTTGTCGCGGACTTCTTGGGGATACAGAGGTCTGCTTATGCAAATTACGAAGCCGGTAGCAGGGAAATGCCTTTGCAGCATTTGGAAAAGGTTGCAGACTTGTTTGGGTGTGAATTGGATGCTTTGTTGTCGGAGAATGTCAACGAGGAGGATGTTCTCGTGTGTGCATTCCGTGCGGATGACATAATGCCATCTGATGCGAAGGTAGTGGCTGATTTTAAGGGGATAGTAAAAAGTTATCTGAAAATGCAACGTATCAAATAACACGAAACTTACATGGACCTTTACGCGATTGAAAATGCTGCTCAGAAACTGCGAAGTCAATTTGAGTTGAATGATACGGAGGCAGTGCATGCAAAGACTATCTTGCGCAAACAAAATATCATTACTGTGTATAGGGATATGTCGGAGAGCGTATTCGGTATGTCCTTGCGCTGTGGAGAATATCGGTTTATGCTGATTAATAGCAATACCAGACGGGGAAGACAGCACTTTACCATTGCGCACGAACTATATCATCTCTATACGGAAGAAAGTCCTGTTCCGCATTTGTGCCGCAATGGAAAATCCAAAACGGAAACGACTGCTGATATGTTTGCAAGCGCGTTCTTAATGCCGCGGCAAGGAATATATAGTATGATTCCTAACGAAGAACTCTTGCGGAAAGAGTTGTCTGTGGCTACTATTCTTAAACTGGAACAGTATTTTTCCGTATCTCGAAATGCCTTGTTGGTCAGATTGCTGCAACTGAATATTATTACGCAGAAATGCTATTCCTACCTGTCGGCTATTCCCGTTACGCAGAGCGCCATTGACTACGGATACGACACAGCTCTCTACAAGCCGGGAAACAGGAATCTGGTAATCGGGGACTTTGGGGCGGTTGCCCGCCGGCTGTTTGATGAAGAGAAAATATCGGAGGGTAATTATCGTGAGTTGCTTAATCAGATAACCTATGGGCAAGACTAAAATTGTGTTGGATGCGGATGTTATCATCCATTTTTCGAAGGCGGACAGACTTTCTTTTCTTCCAACCATTTTGGATGAATATGAACATATTGTTTTGTCAAAGGTTTTTGAAGAATTGCGCCAAACGGAGCGGAATTGCATTAAGAATATGGAGCTACAGTTTCATAGTGTAGTTGTTTGTGAATTTGCGCCGCAAGGTGAAATGATGCGAGAATATGCAATGCTGCTAAAGACACGCGGCAAGGGAGAAAGTGCTTGTATGGCATATTGCAAGTTCAATAATGATGTTATCGGAAGTAGCAATCTGAAAGATATACGGACATATTGCGTAGCGAATGGCATTACTTATCCCACATACGATTTCTTGTACTTCGCTATTCAGCGAGGAAAGATGTCTGTGCAGGACGCACAGGAATTTGTGGGGAACGTAAAAGCGAATGGGAGTAAGTTGCCGGATGTAGATATAGCAACATACGTCACCGCAATAATATAGTGGAGTACAAATTTGCCGGGCGTGAGGGTAGCCTGAGGGTAGCCTAAGGGTAGCGCAAGGGTAGCGGAAACACCGGAGGGGAAAATAATGACGAATTATGAATTAGGAATTGGAAATTGGGTGTGGCGAATTAGGAATGAAGAATTAGGCGGAAGAAGGAGGAATTGCATTTTTTTTCGCGAAAATGTATCGAAAGTTTGCATATGTCCGAAAAATACACTACCTTTGCACCCGCTTTTTACCGAAAGCCCCGATATGCTACTTTGTAGTGCTATTGCCCAGATGGCGGAATCGGTAGACGCGCTGGTCTCAAACACCAGTGGAGCAATCCGTGCCGGTTCGACCCCGGCTCTGGGTACAGAGTTAAATAATTAAGGTCAAGCGGAAGACTTAAAAATAACGCTATCAAGCTCGGAACAGGCTAAATGCCCGGAGAGTATGTGAAAAGGAGGTGTATGCGCAATGATCATAGTACCGGTGAAAGAGGGCGAGAATATCGAACGCGCGATTAAGAAATTCAAACGTAAATTCGACAAGACAGGTGTGGTAAAGGAACTGCGTCGTCGTCAGCAATTCGACAAACCGTCTGAGTTGAAACGCGTCAAAATGGCTCACGCCAAGTATGTGCAGCAGCTACATGCCCATGACGATATGTAATGAATAGCATTACGAATCATCATAGTGCCGCTTGACATCCGTTGAGCGGCACTATTGTTTCTATTTGTCTTAGGAGATATCGGACCAGTTGTGTGCTTCGATGCGTAGTAGGTCGAGTTGCCGTTTGTAGATGCGGTTGCGGTCGGACTCCAGTTGCGGGTCGGCAGACAGTATCTCGTCTGCCGCACGGCGCGCCTGCTCCAGTATCTGCCCGTCGGTAGATAGCGAAGCGATGTGCAGTTCAAAAGGCAAACCCGACTGCTGTGTGCCCTCGAGGTCGCCCGGACCGCGCAACTGCAAGTCCGCTTCGGCGATGCGGAAACCGTCGTTGGTGGCGACCATGATGTCCATGCGCCGACGTGTCTCCTTGGTGAGCTCGGGGCGCGTGAGCAGGATGCAGTAGCTCTGGTCGGCTCCGCGACCTACACGCCCGCGGAGCTGGTGCAACTGGCTGAGCCCGAAGCGCTCGGCATTCTCTACTACCATCACACTGGCGTTGGGGATATTGACACCTACCTCAATAACGGTTGTTGCGACCATGATTTGCGTCTCGCCACGGGCAAAACGTTGCATCTGCGCATCTTTGTCCTTGGCTTTCATCTGACCGTGGACCATGGAGATACGGTATTTTGGAAAGGCTTCAGCCAGTTCGTTGAAACCGTTCTCTACGTTTTGCAGGTCCAGTTTCTCGTTCTCTTTGATGAGCGGGAAGACGACATACACCTGCCGTCCTTCCTCAATCTGCTTTTGGATAAAACGGTTGACGAGTTGCCGCTGGAGGATAGAGTAGTGCAAAGTCTGCACAGGCTTGCGTCCGGGGGGTAACTCATCTATAATACTTACATGCAGGTCTCCGTAAATGGTCATGGCAAGGGTGCGCGGGATAGGGGTGGCGGTCATTACCAGCACATGTGGCGGACAGACATTCTTCGCCCATAGTTTGGCGCGCTGTGCCACGCCGAAGCGGTGCTGCTCGTCCACTACGACCAACCCGATATTGCTCCATTGGACAGTGTCCTCTAATAGCGCGTGCGTGCCAACGAGGATGTCGATTGTGCCCGCGCGGAGGGCGGGGTGAAGCAGTTCGCGCTGCTTGGAGGTGGTGGAGCCCGTGAGCAGGGCTATGCGCACCGGCGTGCCGCCCTCGCGGAGAGGGGCAAGAAACTTGGTAAGCGTCTCGTAGTGCTGGTTAGCCAGTATCTCGGTAGGCGCCATGATGCAGGTCTGGTAGCCGTTGTCCACGGCGAGCAGGCAGCACATGAGTGCGACAAGGGTCTTGCCGCTACCGACGTCGCCTTGCAAGAGGCGGTTCATCTGCCTGCCGGACTTGAGGTCGGTTTGTATCTCGCGGATAACACGTTTCTGTGCGTTGGTCAGGGCGAAAGGCAGGTAGCGGTACATGGCGTTGAAATGCTGACCGACAATGGGCATAGTGAAGCCCGGGCTCTGCTCGCGGCGCTTCATCTGGCGCAGTATCTGCAACTGGATATAGAACAGTTCTTCGAACTTAAGTCGCTCGCGCGCCCGCTTCATGGTGGCAGTGTCCTTAGGGAAATGGACGTTCAGCATCGCTTCGGTCAGCCCCATGAGGCGGTAGCGCTGCAGGACGTCGGCACCGATGGTATCGGGTATGCCTAATCGGAGGTCGGGCATGAGGGCGGCGACAATCGTGCGTATGGCCTTGGAGTTGAGCCCCGCCCGCTTCATGGTGTCCGTAGTGTTGTAGTAGGGCTCAAGTCCCTGCGTCATCTCGGGGCGAACTTGCGACATGGGCGTGAGCTCCGGATGGACGAAGTTGTAGGTATGGTTGAAGCGCGAGGGCTTGCCGAAGAGCAGGTAGCGGATGCCTTTCTGCAACTTGACGTACTGCACGCCCTTGAACCAAACGAGCTCGACGAGGTGTGTGCCGTCGGAGAACTGCGCGCTAAGCCGCTGCGCCTTGCCTACGCCGACGGTATGCCACTCGGTAATCTCGCCCACTATCTGGACATAGGTGTCCTCGTCGGCGATGTCGGCAATACGGTAGAAACGGCTGCGGTCGATATACTTGAAAGGGTACTGCCGCAACATGTCCATGGCGGTCTGTACCCCTAACTCTTTACGAAGAATGTCGGCACGCTTAGCGCCGACACCCTTGCAATAGACTATATCGCGATGGCTCAACTCCATCGGATAGAGCGATTATTGTAACCTGAAATTAACAGGTACCGTATATTTCACACGTACAGCCTTACCGCGCTGCTTACCAGGATGCCACTTAGGCATCGACTTGATAACGCGTATAGCCTCTTTGTCAAGCGAAGGATCACCACCGGAACGTACTACCTCTACATCAACGATAGCGCCGTCTTTATTAACCACGAACTGGCAAATGACACGCCCTTGGATACCGTTCTCCTGCGCAATAACAGGGTACTTGACATTTTCGCTGAGGTACTTGAACAATGCTTGCTGACCGCCGGGGAACTCAGGCATCGTCTCTACTACGACGAACACGACTTCCTCCTCTTCTTCCTCGACGGGAGCCTCTACAGGAGCAGCGATAACCACCTCTACGTCCTTGTCATCCTCCGTGTTGATTTCGATGGACTCGGTCTCTACGTCATCTTCCACTACATTCAGCACCTCAACCTCTTGCACAGCAGGGGGTGGGGGCGGGGGAGTGGTCTCTTGGGTGGTTTGCTGGATCTCTACCTCTTCCTCGAATAGGAACTCGGTATCCGTCACCTCATACTTGGTTACTTCTTTCTCAGTCCACTCGAAAGCGACGTAGCAGACACTCAAAACGAAGACAAAACCCATCAGCACATAGATGATTTTCTTGTCCTCTAAACTGGCTTGTTGTGACTTTTTGAGTTGCATATTGTGTTATAATTTTATTTCTTGCATCCAAAGGGGTATACAAAATCGCTTGCAAATTTACAGCTTTTTTCTGAACCGCGCAAATATCTGTGTTATTTTATTGTGTTATTTATTGCAAATAACTAAAAAATGTGCTATCTTTGCATTTCCAAATGAACAAGCGGCTACATAGTATAGTGCGGTCGGAGTTGATGCGCAATTCTGCCAAGCTGCTCTCTGCCAACATTGTTGCGCAGGCGATAGGATTGTTGGTGTATCCTATCCTGACGCGGATGTACGCGCCGGAGGACTTTGGCTTGCTTAATCTGTTCTTGAGCATCGGCGGGGTGCTGGTGCTGTTCGCCACGGCGGAATATCAATACGCGATTGTGCTACCGAAAGAGGAGGAAAAAGCGCGGGCACTGGTGCAGGTGTGCGGAATGTGGCTAACAACAATAAGCGGAGTAGTCTTGTTAAGCGTGGCTTTCTCACAACCGATAGGTAAACTATTCGGAGCACCCGCACTGAGCAAATGGTACTGGATGATGCCCCTGTATGTGTTAATAATGGGTACATGGACGATACTCAATTACTGGTATATCCGTCATAAGCAATTTGGGGCGATATCCAAGTACCAATTATCGCAATCAACCCTGTCTGCGGCAACGAAGGTAGGATGCGGTGGTATGGGTTGGATAGGTGGAGGGTTGCTCGTGGGCAGTGTGTTTGCTCCTCTGGTGTCGCTGGTAATCAACGCGGGGTGGCATTGGAAACGTGCTGTACGCACGGTTTTTGTTTCTGTTGGAAAGGGGCAGTGCAAAGAGGTAGCGCGGGAGTACCGCAATTTCCCGATGTATTCTTTGCCGCGTGCTGTGGTCAATACTCTCGGCGGCAACTTGCCTGCATTGATGCTGACTCCCTTCTTCGGACTGGGCGAGGTCGGGTTTATCGGGATGGCTATCACGCTTGCATTCCGCCCTGTCAATATGGTATGCAGTTCTCTATATCAAGTGCTTTTTCAGCGAATATCCATGGCGGTGAATGGTCGTAACAGTATTTGGCGTTTCTTGACGAGATACTTGGTGCGTATAGGTAGTGCAACAATTGTTGTGTTTACTATTCTATATTTTGTTTTGCCCCCAATAGTCGTTTTTTTATTGGGCGAAGAATGGGAAATTACAGGAACGTATATTCAAATAATGTTGCCATGGTTATTGATGGTAACATTAGTATCCACAACTAATTACTTACCAGACGTATTCGGCAAGCAAAAGGGCTATATGATTTTTGAGCTCGTATACGTTATCGGGCGTATATTGGGCTTGGCGATCGGCATAATTCATCGGTCCATGTTGTTAGCCGTTAGTTTGTTCAGTATGGTCAGTTGTGTAATTCTTATAATAGAATTTATCTGGTTTTCTTATATAGTACGTCAATATGAAAAATCTATCAGCTAATTGCTTGACCATTAATATCTCTGACAAAAGGTGGTACCACGCTACGTCCGTTTCTGTGGCAGGGTATGCGTATGCGGATGACGACAAATTATTAGAGGGGGAACTATTAGCTAAATACTTTGATGTAGTTGACGAAACTGAGTGGTTGCATAAACTTCAACGATGCAATGGATTATTTGCAATTATATGTCACAACAAAGATTTTGTGGGAGTCGCTATAGATCCTTCTCGCGTCTATCCTCTATATTACCGCATTGATAATGATAAAATCCAAGTGACGGACAATCCGTATAGCTTGTTACGGCAAGGAGATGTGGAAGATAAAGAGGCAGTGCAGGCGTACACGGTTTCCGGTGCGACTTTCGAGGGTACTACGCTGGTGAAAGATATTCTACAAATCAAACCGGGACACTATCTATTGCCAAATGGTATACAAAAGATATTCTATGATTATCGAGTTTCTTTATCAGAGCTTTATGCATCTTCGTACCACGAGATGCAGAGTGTGCTAAATCATATATTCAAACGGCTAATAGACAGACTCGGAGGGCGGCAAGTTGTAATACCTTTGAGCGGAGGTAATGATTCTCGTTTGCTACTATGTATGCTTAAACGCTTCGGTTATAACAATGTGATTTGCTATACGGCGGGGCGCGCGGGTAATGGAGAAAGTGCGATTGCAGAGAAAGTGGCAGCGCAGCTTGGCTATGATTGGTATAATATAGATACGCTCCAAGAAGATTTGTCTGATTTGGTAAATCCTGCGTCCGAAGACTTTCAGCAATACTATACTTATTTGGGCGGGTTCTGTAATTTTGTATGGCTTTACGACTATATTGCAATCATCTATCTACAGCGACAAGGAGTATTGAACAGAGATGCTATATTTATTCCCGGGCATGCAGCGGATTTTAATGCAGGTTCACATCTGACAAAAGCATGCATCCATAAGAAAGACTCTTGTCGCTATTTGACCTCCGCGCTATTATATGATAGTTTCGAGTATCAAGGAAAGTCTCTCGTAAAAGCTGCTATACACAAGTATTTCTTTGGCAGCAAAAGCCCAGATATAGCAGATTGGTCCGTTTTTCAAGCATTTGTCTTCCGTAATCGCTTACCGCACAATATTCTTAATTCTGCCCGTATCTACCAATACATGGGATACGATGTTGCCTTGCCTTTTTGGGATAAGGAGTTCTTGGAAGTATTTCGTAGACTCCCCTACGAATTGCTTATACATCAATCCTACTATACAGACTTTGTCCGAACTAAAATCTTCCAACCACTACAAGTAGATTATCCTTCCGCCCGGCATTCTCAGGGGTGGTATCTCTATAATAAGATAATCAAACGTATAAAATTCATTTTACCGGCAACTATTTCTCGTTATTTTGTACACCTGCAGGATTCGTTGGGGGAACGGGAATTATCCCAACCACTACTGGATGAATTATTGGCGAAGAAGGTGTATGACAGCGACAAAGATATACTGAGTGTCAATCAAATCATGAAAGACTGGTACTTGCTAAAAGTAAGAGAGTTACTAAGCAATTCTGAATAACAAGCAGGAGCGGTAAGCTGCGCACCCTAAAAGGCATTATACCTGATATTGCGAAGCTTGTTGAAAAATGTGGCGAGGCGGAAGAGGGGGCGATAGTATTTCTCTACACTATAGTACTTGACAGGTGTACTGCCGAACTGCCTGTAATGGTTGGCAACGCCGCGAATCATACTGCCTTCGAAATCGAAGATGACTTGTTTTTTGCGGGCGAGCTTGATGGATTCCAAGACAAGTAGCGCGCCTGCTCCCGTGTTCTTGTGCGCAAGCGCATAGCACGGAATAAGGTAGTACATAAGTCGTTTGTCCCAAACCAAGAATGCCGCGGCATATATTTCCCCGTCTGCGTTGTGTATGCTGATTATCTCGCTTTGCCCCAAACGGCGTGCTTTGCGTTCCAGCACCAGGAAAAACTCGCGCGAGTAGGTGATTCGCTTGTGCTGCTCGGCCATGCAGCGGCTGTGGAAACGGTAGAACTCTTCGGGAGACATACTCCGTTCCGCATGCAAGCTCAGGGCTTTCTGCAATTGACGCTTTTTGTTTTTGGAAAAGCCATCGATAACATCATCGAGGTTGCTTAGGTCGTCTATACGGTAGGTAATACGCTCGCGCGTTTTGAAGCCCAATGCACGCATGGGCTCCACGCATAGGCTATTCACAGGGTATTGCTGGTAATAATACGCCAATTTCAGCGCATCCAACTGCTCCACCATCTGACGGCATACCTCCGCCGTCTGCCATTTGTCTTCCGTAACGGAAGGAGCGACCCATATACCGCCTATCTGCGTCTGCTGCGGCATGACGATATAGCGTAGCCATGCACGCTTACGGATAAGGTAGGGCAGGGCGGCAAGGATGTTATCCTCTTTGTCCACTGCAAGCAGAACGTTCCATTCCTTGCCGGCACAGACGGCGTCCATCCACCACGGTTGCATTGTCAGGGGAAGGTATTCCTGCTCGCTCGCCCATTGTATGTATCGCTCTTTGTTGGTCATTAGTTTGTTAGAAGTTGAAGATATCGTCTTCCAACGGTTTGTCGATGTTCGTTTCTTCTTCGCCTGTATTTTCTTCCGCTTGCGTATTGGGGCGGTTGTTGTTCAGGTATTCGGCAGGACGATACAGGATTTGCACTGTCTCTGCTACTATTTCCGTTTTGCGACGAATTTGTCCATCTTTCTCCCAAGTACGGTTCTGCAGCTTCCCCTCTACGTACAGCTTCATGCCTTTGCGCACATATTTCTCCGCCCACTCGGCGAGATTGCGCCTGAGCACGATAGCATGCCAATCGGTTCTGTCCGGTACTTGTATGCCGTTCTGCATGGTATATCCGCGTTCGGTGGTCGCCAGGTTGAAGTTAGCGATAGCAACTCCACGGTCAAGATACCGTACTTCGGGGTCAGAACCAACGTTCCCGATGAGAATGACTTTGTTGATAGATGATGACATAATGATTGTGGTCTATTAGTAATTAGGTAATATTTGCTGCAAAAGTACTGCTTTTTTTGCATATGTCAAAATTTTGCAGTAATTTTGCGGCAGTTTAGCAACCGATTATCTTATGAAACATTCGTATTCTTGGGCGTTGGTGCTGTGCTTGCTGTGCAGTGTGCCCGTGGTAGCGCAAAATCAGACTTATGTGCGCTGTATTGCTTTCTATAACCTTGAGAACTTGTTTGACACCATCCACGACGAGGGAAAGAACGATTACGAGTACCTTCCCGATGGCGGAATGCACTGGACGGGACTGAAATATGAGTCCAAGATCCGGCGTATGGGCTATGCAGTGTCGCAGCTTGGTACGGATGAAGACCCGCGCGGGGCAGTGTGCGTCGGTGTTTCGGAGGTGGAGAATATGGGATGCTTGGAAGATCTATGCGCAGAAACCAACGGCAAGTATGCACGCCGCTACAAGCCTATCCTGCTGGAGGGGCCCGACCGCCGCGGCGTAGATGTAGGTTTTCTGTATGACAGTACGGCGTTCAAGGTAACCAACGTTACCGGGCACGAACTAAAAGCACACTATACCGATGGGGGTGTGGTGAGAAGTCGTTTGCAGTTACTGGTGACAGGCTACCTGACAGGGGCCGGTGCGCCGGAGCGGATACATATATTAGTGAACCACTGGCCTTCGCGTTACGGAGGGGAACTCTCTTCCCGCCCGACGCGTGATACAGCGGCAATGCTTACCAAGAGCATCTGTGACAGTATCTATCGCAGAGAGCCGAATGCGAAGATTATCATCATGGGTGACCTGAATGACGATCCGTTCAACCATAGTTGCGCGGAAGTGCTTGGCGCCAAGAAGACGCGTGAAGAGGTCGGTCCGCAAGGCTATTTCAACACTCTCTGGCAGAAACTGGACCGAGGCATAGGTAGTTTGGCATACAATGGCAGCTGGAACCTGTTTGATCAGATTATCATCTCCGAGCCTTTGATGAACGCTACGTTAGAGTCCGGCAAGTGGACCTATTGGAAATCGCAGATCTTCAACAAAGATTTCCTGACTGTACAGGAAGGCAAGGACAAGGGTACTCCGCTGAGAACCCACAAGTCGGGTGTTTGGCAGGACGGGTATGCTGACCACTATCCTACTATGATTTACCTTATCAAGAAGAAATAAGTGCAAGTATATGGAACAGACACTGAACAGAAATACATCGTCTATCAAGATGCGCAACTACGGTAGGATACTGCAAGATATGGTTGCCTTCGCATGTACGATAGAGAATAAAGAGGAGCGCGAGGCGCTTGTACTCTACATAGCGCAATGTATGCGGCAGAAGAACTTGGTCTGGAACAAAGACCAAGAGGCGGGTATGAACCGTGTACGCGAGGATATAGAGACGCTCTCGGAAGGGCGTCTCAGTTGTGATTTTGAGGCATTCCGCAGCCTGCCGGCAGTATCAACTTCGCAACAAAACCAGCAGGGACAAAACAAAAAGAAGAAAAGATAAGGCATTATGGCAGCAGAAATCAGTCCGTACAAAGTGTTTGCGGGTTCCAGAGGTCAGGCTCTTGCCGAGCGTATCTGCGAGCAGTTGGGGTGTCAGTTGGGGAGTGTGAATATCGACCGTTTCGCTGATGGAGAGTTTGCGGTAAGTTTCAATGAGTCCGTTCGCGGGCAATCGGTTTACTTGGTGCAGTCGACATGTCCGAATAGCGACAACCTGATGGAACTATTGCTAATGATAGACGCCGCCAAGCGTGCGAGTGCGTACAAGGTGATAGCCGTCATACCGTATTTCGGCTGGGCTCGTCAGGACAGGAAAGACAAGCCGCGCGTATCGATAGGCGCCAAGTTGGTATCGGATATGATACAGGTGGCGGGTGCAGACCGCGTTATCACGGTGGACCTGCATGCCGACCAGATACAGGGTTTCTTCAATATACCGGTGGACCATATCTACGGTTCGAACGTGCTGGCGCCGTATATAGCCAATCTAAACCTGAAGAAGTTGATTGTTGCTTCTCCGGATGTGGGCGGCTCGAAGCGTGCAGCCGCTTTTGCCAAGAAGATGCGCGCGATGACAGACCGCGAGGTGCCTATGGTTATCTGCTACAAAAACCGTCAGGAGTTCAATCAAGTAAGCGAGATACGCGTATTGGGCGACGTCTATGGCAAGGACGTTATCATCGTGGACGACATGGCAGATACGGCGGGTACGCTTTGCAAGGCAGCCGATGTGATGAAGAAAGCGGGTGCAAAGAGCGTCAGAGCGGTAGTGAGCCACGGAGTTATGTCGGGGTCTGCGTGCGAACGCATAGAGCAGAGCGAACTGGAAGAACTGGTCTTCACTGACTCGCTCTCGTTCGACCAAGCACGTTGTTCGAAGGTACATATAGTCAGTCTGGCTACTCCTATTGCTCTTACCATCAAGGCTATACAGAGCCATACCAGTGTGAGTGAACTGAATATCCATTGATGTTATGCTGTTGAGGTACAGATATTGTTTCCTTTGTTTCCTATTAGCTGTGTTGTGCAGCGGGTGCGGCAAGCAGAAAACGAGCGCTGTAACGCGTCCTGCTTTTTCTGCTGACTCCGCCTATGCGTATATTGACCGACAGATGTCTTTCGGTCCGCGTGTGCCGAACAGCAAGTCGCATACGGATTGCGCCATCTATCTGATGCAGCAGCTGCGTGCTTTCGGTGCGGACGTGGAACTCCAGAAGGGCGCTATGACGGACTATAGCGGACGTCAGCAAGCCGTATTCAACATCATCGGGCATTTCGGAACGGAGGCTACAAGCGCGCAAGCGCGTATGTTGCTCTGCGCACACTACGACACCCGCCCATGGTGCGATGAAGAAGAGGAATACGAAAACCGTTTCCTGAACGTGCCCGGCGCTAACGACGGCGCGAGCGGAGTGGGGGTGTTGCTGGAGGCGGCACGCCAGTTGGGTTTGCGTATGGCAGACTCTACGCTGACTACACCGGTGGATATTGTCTTCTTCGACTGCGAGGATATGGGGACTCCGCAGTTCTATACGGGTGCGGAACGCGAGAATACGTGGTGCTTGGGTAGCCAGATGTGGGCGAACAGGTATGCCGCCGCTGCGGCTGCGGGCGAGCTTGTCCCTAACTATAAATACGGTATATTGCTGGATATGGTAGGTGCACCGGATGCTGTTTTTCCCCGTGAGTTGTACTCCGAGCAGTATGCGGAGAACTACGTAGAGGAGGTATGGCGTGCTGCGGCTTCCTTGGGCTACGGGCGTTATTTCGTAGCGCAGCGGGCTTATCCGATAGTGGACGACCACTATTATATTAACGCGATAGCAGGTGTTCCCTGTATCGATATTATCCATTACGATGCGCGTAATTCCACGGGTTTTGCCGCATGGTGGCACACCCGTGAGGACGATATGCGCAATATCAATCATGCCACCTTGCAAGCCGTCGGCGAAACGGTGATGGCTGTGGTATTGTGATTAAGATGAATGTTTGATTATGAGTTCTGAATTGTTAGAAATACGTGAGCTTCGTGCCTCTATAGCGGGCAAGGATATTTTGAAGGGGGTTAACCTCACCGTCCGTGCGGGTGAGGTGCATGCTATTATGGGACCAAACGGCGCCGGCAAATCGACATTGAGTGCCGTGCTGACCGGTAACCCCGCCTATCAGGTTACGGGCGGCGAGGTATGGCTGCGCGGCAAGAACCTGTTGGAGATGCCTCCCGAGCAGCGTGCGCGCGAGGGCGTGTTCCTCAGTTTCCAATATCCTGTAGAGATACCGGGCGTCAGCATGGTCAATTTCATGCGTACTGCTCTCAATGAGAAACGCAAGTACGAGGGTAAACCGGCGTTGAGTGCGAAGGAGTTTCTATCCATGATGCGCGAGAAACGCAACTTGCTGGAGATGGCGGATAAGCTGCAGAACCGTTCCGTCAACGAGGGCTTTTCGGGCGGGGAAAAGAAGAAGAACGAGATATTCCAGATGGCGATGCTGGAGCCCTGTCTTTCGATATTGGATGAGACGGATTCCGGTTTGGATATAGATGCTCTCCGCATCGTGGCTGAGGGCGTAAACAAACTGAAGTCGAAGGACAACGCACAGATTGTTATCACGCACTACCAGCGTCTGCTGGACTATATCGTTCCTGACTTCGTACACGTGTTGGCAGACGGCAAGATTGTAAAGACCGGAACGAAAGAGTTGGCGTTGGAATTAGAGGAGAAAGGGTATGAGCAGTTTGCAGAAGCATAGTTTGGATTGTCAAGTATGCCGCTTGCATGCGGGCGAGACGCGCGATGTAGTATGGTTCAACGAGGCGGCTATTGATTGGCATGCGGTGCAAGAGGCGGGTTCCAGACTGCGCATACACGTATTGTACTTTCCTGCTTCTGTTTGCGGAGCATCGTCCTTGCCTATGGTTTCTGCGGCTCAATGCAAGGCGCAGATTACGGTGGACCAGACGGGAGGGGGGTGCAAAACGGAGATATACGGTTTGGCTTGGTTAAGAGGCAATGAGCAGGCTGTTATCGAGACGCGTGTGAACCATCAGGTAGGCGGCGGAGAGAGCAAGCAGTTGATAAAGTTTGTGCTGGACGATAGCGCCAAGGGCGAGTTCTACGGTGCACTGAAGATAGCCCCCGATGCGCGGCTTACCGAAGCCCATCAGACGAACAGGAACCTGTTGCTGAGCACCGACGCTACTATGCGCACGCGTCCGCAACTGGAGATTTACAACGACGATGTGAAAGCTACACACGGTGCCGGTACGGGACAATTGGACGAGTCGGCACTCTTCTACATGCAACAGCGCGGTATCGGCGAGGAGAAAGCACGCCAACTGCTCATCAGCGCCTTCATGAAAGATGTGGTAGAGACAATCAGCGACGAGGGGCTACGCGAGCAACTAATGCAGGCGATTGACGGTGTAGTCGAATAGCTTGAACAAAGCCTGTTTGGTAGCAGAGTCGCGGAAGACAGAGAGCACTTTCACCGCTTGCTGTTTGTATTCGTGCATCTGCCGGTAGGCGTATTGTACGCCTTGGTAACGCATCACGAATGACTTTATTTCCTGTTCCGCTTTATCCGCATTCACTTGCGGATCGTTGCCGGAAAGTGCTTCGCTGAGGGCACGTATGCGATTTGACTCGTGCTGCGGGGCGCGCTGCAACGACACGAGGAGCGGCAACGTTACTTTGCCGTCGCGTATGTCGTTCATAGTCGGTTTGCCCAGTTCGTCGTTGTCGGAGAAATCGAAGATGTCGTCTTTTATCTGGAAACAGAGACCTAACAGTCTGCCGAACTCTTTGAGTGCGGTACGCTGGCGCACGCTACCGCCGGCAGATACGGCACCGGCTTCGGCGCATGCCTGAAAGAGTTGCGCGGTCTTCTGCTCTATTATCTTATAGTATTGCTCTTCGGTAATCCACATCGTCTGGTTGGTGTGGAGCTGGAGCAACTCGCCCGAGGAGAGCGTCCGCCCGAGCTGCGATACTATCTCCAAGATTTGTGTATTGTGGATGTCGGTGGCAATGCCTATCACCTTGGACAGCATATAGTCGCCCACCAGCACTGCGACCTTGTTCGACCATTTCGCCTGCACCGCCTCTGCGCCGCGCCGCATGGGAGACGAGTCCACGACATCGTCGTGGATAAGCGAGGCTGTGTGCAACAGTTCGAGTGCCACAGCGGCTTTGAGCGTCTTGTCGGTAGCCTCCGTACAGAGTTGCGCCGCGAGGAGTACGAGCATGGGACGCAACTGCTTGCCGCGCCGTACCGACACGTAAGAAAGGACATCGCCCAGCAGGGGATTGTCGCACGCGAGTGTCTGCTCGAAGAGCCGCTCGAAGTCAGCAAACGGCTTCTCTATGGGCTTGCGTATGAGTGTTATCGTGTCCATGTTGCAAAAACGGCTGCAAAGGTACAAAAAAAAACTTGATATAGCAAACGGATATGCTAAATAATCATGGCAACCGCATCAAAAACTGCTTGCAATTCGCTACGTAACAGAACGTCACCGCGCTTGCAATCCTCTCCGGGGAAGAACGCTTCCGTTCCACTACAGCGTTAGCCCTCCGCGGTTGTTGCGCTTTCGTGTTGCAAACATTACGCTTATGCTCCATTGGTTTGCACCACGAGGACTGTAAGACTGAAGACCGCTACGCTGTTTGACCGTTTGCACTACTTGACCGTCTGCGACTGTTGGACCGCCCGAAGGGCTGTTAGATATTCGCGGTTGCTGCGCTTTTCGTGTTGCAAACATTACGCTGCGCTACATTGGTTTGCACCACGAGGGAGAAAAGGGGAGAACGTTAGTCCAAAGGCTATGCAGAGCCCATGCAGAGGCTATGCGGGTCCCAAGATGCTTGCTTGCAATCCTCTCCGGGGAAGAACGCTTCCGTTCCACTACAGCGTTAGCCCTCCG
>JBJECK010000002.1:0-2544 GCA_051870995.1 Paludibacteraceae bacterium
GTTTGAGCAAGCAAACCAACTTGCCTTCTTCTAAATTATATCGAACTCACGTTATAGTTACAACATAACAAAAGATAATAGGCCATGTTGGCAATAACATGTGTAATGACTCTGCCGTAGCCCAGCAACTTACACCAGCAAATGCGAGAAACGCAACGATGTAAAATAGTTTCAGAAATTTATTCTCTCCGTTCATAAGATTTGATTTTTTGCCTACTCTTGGAAGGGATTTTCGGCATTCTCCCGATTATTAGTATATATTTGAAAATTATATACGAAAAAAGCGCAAACTTTTTTGTAATTTGCTTATATTCGGTCTCTAAGGATTAAACTCGACTACCTAAATTCCCAAATATATCTACGAAAAAGCCCACGCTTGCGCATGAGCACTTTGGCTTTTCCTTGGGAATTTTAGTTTCTACAAAAGTGTCGAGTTTTTATAGAGACCAAGTATTAAGCTAAATGCTTTATCTAATATGTCTTGAACTGTTGCCCACTGCTGGTCAGTTCGGGGATGTTACTTATTAGCCCATAGGCAATAATGCTTTTACAAGTTGTTTATAGTTGTTAATAACTTCAATTCCAAAAGCGCGTCAATAAACGCCTTTTTAACATGTCTGCGAGCCCCTACTCGTCTATACAACAGACCCCAATGTGGGCTTCGCGGTGCAAAGGTACAACATTTTTTTGATATATGCAAATTTATTTTGTTTTTGTGACTGATTATGTGTGGATTGGAAGAATAAGGAGCAGTGGTAATTATGAATGAGGAATTAGGAAGTAAAGACATCTTTGTACGGGTGCCCGTGCAAGGATGGGAAAGATAGATTGGCGGAAGAGGAAAGAGCGTTATTCCATCTCTATTGATGGCATATCTATCTCTACTAACCGGTCGAAATCAGAGCGAAAGAGACGGTCTTGTATGCTACGATACTTCTCAAACTCGGACTCTGCAAATTTCTTGGCATATTCAGCAGTAATCCCACCGGCATCCTGCAACAAGTCGCGGTCAGCGGCAGCCAAGAACTTGTCTATACGCTTTTCCCAATCTTCCATCGTCATAGGAATATGGCGTTCTGCCATATCTTTGGCGACATCCAGATACGCATTGACCAGTCTTCCCATGGCTTGCAACTCATTCTCTCTCAAATAATTCTTAGCAACAGAGACATCCGTCTTGATAATTTTTCCATCAGGTGCTTTTGCCCATGTGGTAAGCCCCATATGCTCTTTCTCTGCGTTTGCCCGCTCAACAATAAGTTCCGCAGCGGTATGACCATGCACGGCATAATGCATTTTGTTCTGCACTTTCTTGAAAAAACTGCGCGTAGTGGGAGCATCCTTGTTGTAGTCTATTGCCGTAGCATAAATATCGGTCAATTTTTGGTAAAAGTTACGCTCAGACAAACGAATCTCGCGTATCTCTTCCAGCAACTGCTCAAAATAATCCACATTGATAAACGCCCCATTCTCCATACGTTTCTTATCCACGATATAACCGCGAATAGCAAATTGGCGTATTACATAAGTACACCATTGCCGGAATTGTGTAGCACGGATGGAATTGACACGATAACCAACAGAGATGATTGCATCAAGGTTGTAGAACATCGTGTTGTACGTCTTATCATCTGCGGCAGTATGTGCAAATTTTGCACATACTCGTTCCGCTATCAACTCCTCAGAATCAAAGATGTTTTTCAAGTGCTTGGTTATCACACTTCGATCCACATCAAAAAGTGTAGCCATCGCTTTCTGCGTTGCCCATACCGTTTCATCTTTGTAAAGCACCTGTATGCCATCTTCCTTGCCAGTTGCAACAAACGTAAGGAACTCCGCCGTGCTATTTCTTATCTCACATTTCTCTGTCATATTTCTCTAAATTGCGCCAGCAGGAAACAACATTGTTATTTCTCTGCATTCAGTATTTGCATCTCCGTTTTTCTTCGTCATAATCGTTCTGCATCTTTACTATACAGTACATGCAGACGAGCACTACCGACGTTTACCCTGTCCCCCTCCTGCATTAATGTGTGCTCGAGGTGGGGACTTGTATCACATACACTTCTTCAAGAGCATGTGTGCAAAGGTACAACATTTTTCTGAAATATGCAAATAAAAGTTAGTTTTTTGTTGGATGATAGAACAAGGAGCAGTAGTAATTATGAATTATGAATGAAGAATTAAGAATTAGTGCAAGGGTTGCCTAAGGGTAGCGCGAAGGTAGCGCAAGGGTAGCGGGAAATGGGGGTGGTTTCAGGTATCAAAGAACCCGCCCTCAGCTATGTTCAACAAAACTTATCCCGTACTCTTCCTATTCAAAGAAGAGTACGGGATAAAGGAAAGCCTAAGAGCTTTTTCGGGGGACGTGCGGAGCAACGTCCCTCCATATAATGCTTTATTCCGCCATCAAACGGCTCTTGACGGCGACTTATTCTGCCATCAGAAGTTCCATGATGGTGCAAGCGCTCTTGGCGACGGAAGAGCCGGGACCGAAGATGGCGGCTACGCCTGCCTTGTAGAGGAAGTCGTAGTCCTGCGCGG
>JBJECK010000002.1:2644-87739 GCA_051870995.1 Paludibacteraceae bacterium
GGACCGAAGATGGCGGCTACGCCTGCCTTGTAGAGGAAGTCGTAGTCCTGCGCGGGGATGACACCGCCGGCAATGACCATGATGTCGGGACGACCGAGTTTCTTCAGTTCCTCGATTACCTGCGGGATGAGGGTCTTATGCCCTGCGGCAAGAGACGATACACCCATGACATGGACGTCGTTCTCAACCGCCTGCTTGGCAGCCTCAGCGGGGGTTTGGAACAAAGGTCCCATATCCACGTCGAAACCGCAGTCAGCATAGCCGGTAGCAACGACTTTGGCACCGCGGTCGTGACCGTCCTGACCCATCTTGGCAATCATAATACGGGGTTGGCGGCCTTCTTTCTTGGCAAAAGCCGCAGTGAGTTCTTGCGCACGGGCAAAATCACTGTCATTCTTGGTTCCTGATGCGTACACGCCTGAAATAGTTCTAATGGTTGCTTTATAACGTCCAACGACCTTCTCGCATGCGTCGGAAATCTCTCCCAACGATGCGCGGAGCCCTGCGGCTTTGACAGCAAGGTCGAGCAGGTTGTGACTGCACTTCTTGCCGTCCGCCCACTCCTGTACGGTGGCGGTAATCTCCGCCAGCACCGCCTGAACGGCTGCTTCGTCGCGGTTGGCACGCAGTTCTTTGAGTCGTGCCACCTGCTCCTCGCGCACAGCAGTGTTGTCGATTTCGAGGATGTCGATGGGGTCCTCGTGGTCGAGGCGGTACTCGTTGACACCGATAATCTTCTGTGTGCCGGAGTCGATACGCGCCTGAGTACGGGCAGCCGCTTCCTCGATACGCATCTTAGGGATGCCTGTCTCGATAGCCGCAGCCATACCGCCGAGTTTCTCAATCTCCTGGATATGCTCCCACGCCTTGTCCATAATCTCCTTGGTGAGTGCCTCTACGTAGTAGGAGCCGCCCCACGGGTCAATCTGCTTGCAGACCTTAGTCTCTTCCTGTATGTAAATCTGCGTGTTACGCGCGATACGTGCGGAGAAGTCGGTCGGCAGCGCGATAGCCTCGTCGAGAGCGTTGGTGTGGAGCGACTGGGTATGTCCGAGGGCAGCACCCATCGCCTCGATGCAGGTACGACCCACGTTGTTGAAGGGGTCCTGCTCGGTGAGCGACCAGCCGGAGGTCTGGCAGTGGGTACGCAAAGCCATGGACTTGGGGTTCTTGGCACCGAAAGACTTGACAATCTTCGCCCACAGCATACGGCCCGCGCGCATCTTGGCAATCTCCATGAAGTGGTTCATACCGATAGCCCAGAAGAACGACAGACGCGGCGCGAAGGTATCCACATCCATGCCCGCATTGATACCTGCGCGCAGGTACTCCATACCGTCGGCAAGGGTGTATGCCAACTCGATATCCGCCGTAGCACCCGCCTCCTGCATGTGGTAGCCGGAGATGGAGATGGAGTTGAACTTAGGCATCTTCTGCGAGGTGTATTCGAAGATGTCGGCGATAATCTTCATCGAGAACTTGGGCGGATAGATATAGGTGTTGCGCACCATGAACTCTTTGAGGATGTCGTTTTGGATAGTACCCGCCATCTCTTCGAGTTTGGCGCCCTGCTCCAAACCGGCGTTGATATAGAAAGCGAGGATAGGCAGCACGGCACCGTTCATGGTCATGGAGACGGACATCTTGTTCAAGGGGATGCCGGCAAACAGCACCTTCATATCCTCGAGCGAGCAGATGCTCACACCCGCTTTGCCCACATCGCCGACGACACGCATGTTGTCGGCATTATAACCGCGGTGGGTAGGCAGGTCGAACGCGACGGAGAGACCCTTCTGACCGCTGGCAAGGTTGCGGCGGTAGAAAGCGTTGGACTCCTGCGCGGTAGAGAACCCTGCATACTGGCGGATAGTCCAAGGACGGAGGGGATACATCGCACTATACGGACCACGCAAGAAAGGCGGGATACCCGACACGTAGTCGAGATGCTCCATGCCCTCGAGGTCTTCTTTGGTATAAACCGGCTTCACGTCGATGAGTTCGGGCGTCTGCCAGTTGGCTTCATTGGCTCCCTCTACATGCGAAGAAGCAATTTTGTTGATATCAATATCTTTGAAATTCGGTTTCATCGCTATTATTTGTTTAAGAGTTGAGCGTTAAATGTTTTGAGTGTCTCGAGGACGTTGCAGCGGACGTGGATGAAGTGCTCGATGCCGAGTTTCTGCAAGTCTTCCATGCACGCGGGTGCACCGGCGACGATAAACAGTTCCTTGGCGTCTTTGAGCGTCTTCCACGCCTCGGGTGCGAGGGTAGCATACTCGTCGTCGCTGGAGCAGAGGACGATGATGTCCGCCTTTGCTTTGCGCGCCGCCTTGATACCCTCCGCCACGGTCTTGAAACCGTTGTTGTCTATTACCTTATAACCTGCGCAAGCAAGGAAATTGCACGAGAACTGCGCACGCGCGATACGCATGGCGAGGTTTCCGATAGTGAGCATGAATGCCACAGGCTGCTTCTTCGCGCCCTCAGTCTCCAAGCGCAGTTGCTCAAACTCCTCCGCCGCACGCGCCACGGGCAACGCGGGAATCTGTCCCTGCTGATGCACGCCGCAGCAACCGCAAGCGCAGTCGGTGTTCTTGATTTTCTTGGCGGCTTTCTCCGTGAAATTGGGGAACTGGTTGGAGCCGAGCAGCACCTCTTTGCGCTTCGCCACATCGGCGAGACGCTTGGTCAGGTTCGCCTGTATAGCCTCCTGCACCTTGCCGACAGCGACCATCTCGTACATGCCGCCCTGCTCCTGGATAGCGAGGAACTGCTTCCAAGCCTCTTCAGCGATGGAATGCGTGAGGTTCTCCAAGTAGAAAGAGCCCGCTGCGGGGTCCACTACCTTGTCGAAATGCGCCTCCTCTTTGAGCAGCAACTGCTGGTTGCGGGCTATGCGCTCCGCGAAGTCGGTCGGCTGCTCGTAGGTAACGTCGAAAGGCGTAACCACAATCTCGTCCACACCAGCGATGGCAGCGGACATAGTCTCGGTCTGCGAGCGGAGCAAGTTGACATAGGCATCGAAGACGGTCATGTTGAAGCGGCTTGTCTCGGCGCTGACGTTCATCTTGGCAGCGTCTTTGAGTGCGGCGGTGAAGAGCGGCGCCTTGTACGCCTCAACAATCTTCGCCCACAGCATACGTGCGGCGCGGAACTTGGCAATCTCCATGAAGTAGTTGCCGCCGATACCCATGTTGAAGCGGATAGCGTTGGCAGCCTTGTAGTTGGGCACGCCCGCCTCGGTGAGCATGGTCATGTACTCGGCACCCCACGCGAGCGCGTAAGCCAGCTCCTGTGCGCAATAGGCACCCGAATTGTTGAGTATCACGGAATTGACACCCACCACGCGGTAGCCGGGCAAGGACTTCGCGGCTTTCACCACGGCGGCAATCTTCTCGCTCACTTTCTCGCGGCTGAGCAGTTTGCCCTTGACGAGCATATTGCGAATCGGGTCCACATTGATGCTACCCTTCATGTTCTTGAGGTTGTAGCCCATGCGTCCGTAGTAGCGCACGAGGATGCCCGCCAACTCGGGAGCAGCGCATGCGCACACCTTGAAATTGATGGTAACAGCGTCCGCTTGGATGCCTGCAAGCAGGTTCTTGATGAAGCGATAGTTCAGTTTCTCCTTGTCAAGACAAAAGCCCAGCGAGGTGATGCCTTTGTTCAGCACCTCGAGCGCCTTGGCGTTGGCTTTGCGGGCATTCTGACAAGCGCAGATGTTCTGGCGGATAGCCCATTCGTTGTCTGTTTTCGTTCCGCGTACATAGGGGAACTGCCCCGGCGCGGAGGTGGTGGTTTTCAGGCCTTTAAGGTCCTCACGACGGTAGAAAGGCTGTACGTTGAAGCCTTCCGGAGTGCGCCAAACCAGTTTCTTGTCAAAGTCGGCGCCTTTCAAGTCGGTGATGATTTTCTCTTTCCATGTCTTTGCGGACACGGCAGGAAAATCAGCCAACAAATTCAATTTTTCTTCTGCCATGATTTTGAATTATATAATGGATGGTTTATTATTTGTTTGCTAACGAATACGTGTTCCCTGCGCGTTGTAGGTCTTGCCGTCAATAATGATGAGCATTTGCCCGTCGCGGAGTATTTTCTGTATGGTGGAAGAGGATGTGCGGATAACCTCTTGCGCCGACGTACCTGAGCACGATGTCATATAGCGCGAGTAGGTAGTAGTTGCCGCCCCTGCGGAAATAGTAATCTTAATTACCGCAGGTCCATTACTTGTAGTATTGGTTGTGCTTGAGAAGCGTAGAGGAGCAGTACCCGAGAGCGTAGCCGTAGGAGTAAAAGTATAGTCCTCCGGCGTCTTACCACCGGAAACCTCTACATTACCTATATTCTGTCCGCCGGAGGTGATATCCACTTGGTCGTATTGTGTGCCTCCGTAGGTCCGCAGATTGAGTACGATAGACTCCAAGCTGCTCAGGTCGAACGCAGGCGACTCGATATGCGCACCTTGCGTCAAAATGCAATAAGACGAACCATAGGATGTACCCGAAATAGTCCAGTCGGCAGTTTGATCTTTTGCCAAGATGAGCGATACGGGAGTGGTGCTACCGCCAGATGTCTCGGCGTGCGCGAAGACAGCATGAAAAGTTTTGTCCGACATGATAGCAGGTGCGTTCTCTGCCGTAATAAACAAGTCTGCGGGAGCTTCGTCCGACGTGCCGCTGATAGCAGTCTCGCTCCAACCTATAAAGGTCTCGCTCGCGCTATTGCACGAAACAGGCGTAGCGGGCAATACAGCTATCTTGCCACCCTTCGCTACTTCGATAGTAGGATTTCCTTCTTCGTAGTCAACGCCGTCCACAAGCCATACTATCTCATACGTTTCTCCCGGAATTGGTCCGGGGTCTGAACCGTCGGCGTAACCATTACTTACGCCGGGCACAAAACGAGGGTCGGAAGAAGAAATAAGTTGGCTTAGATTAACCGTCTCGCCTGCTTTCTCGCCCCAAATATACTCTGCCAGATAGGGATAGTCGATAAAAGGATTACGGTTGCCCTGCGTCTGCTGGATACCGTTGTTGCGGTCTATTTCTTTTTGCGATACAGGGTCTTGGCGATGCCACTTGAGCAGCAAAGCAACGCCGTATTTAGATAGTCCGAAATAGCCTGCAGCGGTATAGTCTCCACTAAACGTACTTGAGCCGTTGCCTTGGTCGAATGCCGTATAATCGCCTGCCCACTTAATCATGGTACCCATATAGCCGCGCGCAAAGTCGCCTTTGTATTCGTCTATCGGCTCGAATACATTGTCCGAACAAGTCGCCGAGATATTACTGCCCGCAATGGTCTTGCCTAAAACAGAAATCGTCTCTGACGAGCCCAACTTCGAACCGTTGCCCGAAGTGTAAGTAGCACTACTAACCTCTCCAAAAGGATAGTTGCCACGTCTGTTGTTAACATAACCATCCGTCGGCACAAGGTGGAAGATGTCGCACCCGGGATTCGTCTTTGCGCCTCCGAACCACGACTTCGGAATAGAATGTTCGCGGTTTTGGCAATCACACTCCTTAGAATAGTTGCCGCACTCTTTACTGCCCAAATGGAAAGTACAATCACTATACATATCCCATACCGTTCCATCCGGGCGCAGGTCTGTGTACCGGTACGCAGCCCACAAGCCGTCATAGCCCAGCGAGGAATAGCCTACCTTGGCAGTAGTATGCACTTGGTCGAACAAGTTCTTGCCCGATTTACCGTTAACAGCAGCGTAATACGTTGGAATATCTGCCGGCGGAATAACACTCTTAGCCGATACCGCGAGTGCCGCGAAAGCGAGCACTACGAAAAAAGAAAACCGATACTTCATGTTTTTTGGTATTTGTTTTGGCGCGCAAAGTTACTCTTTTTTCGGGATATACACAAAAGAATTTCACAAATTGGCAATTATTTCGCCGCGAACGGCACATAAAACGCCACAAACAGGTTCCTGCTCTCCATTTACGTCCCCTCTCTCAGACCTCAGTTATCTGTTTGGTTCTCGTGTCTTTTAGCAGTCGATTATAGGTTATTTACGGCAACGACACGGCAACGAGACGGCAACGAGACGGCAACGACAGCCGTCTTTACCGAGAGCTTGCCAAATAGATAGTTTGCGTATGTGGGACAAAAAGCGTACCTTTGCGGCAACTTGCAAAAGACGCTGAACAAGGAATAAAGTACAATAGATGACAGATGATAGCGGACAAAGAATACATAGAGGCGAAGTTTGAGGAGTACAACCGGTTGTATTTCGGGGGAATGCTGCCGCCTATACCTGTGCGGTTGAGCAACGCCAAAGGCTTCCTCGGGAAAGTATGCTATCGCAAGACCAAAAGCAGCCTCTTTTCCCGCGCACGGAATACCGACTTTGTGCTGCGCATCAACACGCGCATCGACCTCCCCGAAGAGGTGGTGGAAGATACGATACTGCACGAGATGATACACTACGCTATCGCCTATCGGCAGCTGCAAGACAGTTCCGCCCACGGACGCCTCTTCCGCGCAGAGATGGCACGCATCAACCAAGCGGGAGGTCGGCATATAGGAATCTCACACAGGCTGACGGACGAGCAGCAATGGCAAGCCGTGGGGCACAAGCGTGTGCGTATCGTGTGCGTAGTAGGCTTTGCCGACGGGCGCACAGGAGTAAAAGTCGTGCCCAAGCAGATACGGCACATACTGCAATTCCACAGGCAGGCTCAGGCGCACTTCGACCTGAGGACGATAAACTGGTATATGACAGAAGACGGATACTTCGCGAAGTATCCGTCTTCGAGTGCGCTACGTATCTACCTCGTAAGCGATACGCAGGAGTTGGAAAGCGCCTTGGCGTCGGCACGCAGGCTGCTGTGCGACGGGCGGCAAGTAAGGCAAGAGGCTAATTCAGGTAATAGCCTATGGTGGTAACTACGCGGACGTGCTTCACCCAAGGCTGGTACTGGTCGCTTTCGACAGAGAACTGCCCTTGCGAGGCGTTGCGTATGCTGCCCAAGGAGCAGTCGGCATCGTCAGCGAACTTCTGCGCCACGGCGCGTGCATTCTTGGTAGCCTCCTCAATCATGAGCGGCTTGAGCTCATTAAGCCCATTATACTGATAATCAAGATTCCAGTCCTGCGAATTAACGATAATGCCGCGACTAAGCAACTCACTCTGGCAGCCTTGGGAAGCGATAACGTGCTCCACATCCGACGTACTGACAATAATAGATGTATTAACCGTATAGCGGAACTCGGGACGGTTGTTGCCGTAGTAGTTCGCCCAATTGTCGTTGACGGTAGTGTTGCCGCGGCGGAGGTCAGCCTCAGCAAAGCCTTTGTCTATCATAAATTGCTTGACGGTAGCGAAAGTCTTTTCGAGGTCGTTATAAGCAGTAGGGAGGTCGTTATTCTCGACGCCGAAAGTAAGGGGCCACACGGCATAATCAGCCTGTACATCGCGGGTAGAAAGCCCTTTGACCACTACCGCACGGTCTTTGGCAGCATAACTGCGGAAACCCAAGAAGATAAACATCCCCGCCAAAGCGAGTCCACACGCCACCACGCAGGCGGCAAAAAGATTGTTTTTCATACGTATAATAAATTAAACGATTAGTCGATAACCCGCTCGGGACGCAAGATAACGCGGATACTCTTGCCGACGTTGATAAGGTGGTCGGCAATACGCTCGGAGTCGCTGGCAAACTCCAGATACTCAGCCCCGACAACAGGAATATACTCGTTGGCGGAAAGGCGTTCAACATTCTTGTCTGCCATGCTGTCGGTAAGCGCATCGACGATATCCTCCAGTTTGTTCGCCTCCTCGAGCGCCTCTACGCTGACATCCATATAGGCTTTCATCACCTGCTGATAGACAGCGAAGACGCCCTCGCGCACCTGCTCGATTTCCTCTTTCAGTTTCTCGGAGAAAGCCACTTTGTGGTCGCGCAGCACCTCGGCATACTCCACGATATTGGTAGCATAGTCGCCAATACGCTCAAGGTCGCTGATACAACGTATCATAGACGACAGGAAGCGATGGTCAACCTCCTTGAGAGGTTTGGCGTTGAGTTGGACAACGTATTGTATCAGGTAGTTGTTGAGATAGTTGAGTTGCGCCTCGTTGCGGTCGAACGCGTCCTTGCGGTCGAACTCAAGCGTCGTTATCATATGGATGGCGTTGTCGTAGTTCTGCATCGCTACCGCCGCCATATGCTCTATCTCCAGTTTCACCTGCCGCACGGCAATAATAGGCGTGCGCAACATCTTGGCATCCACAAAGAAGAAATGCGGTTTGGCAGCTTGTCCTTCTTCCTCCGTCAGTTTGTCGGGAATCATAGAGCAAACCATCTTAACCAGCAGATTGGTCAGCGGCAGGATAATAAGCACCGTCGTACAGTTGAAGATAGTATGGAACATAGCCAACTGGATTTGCGGCGCTCCGGGGAACATATCCTCGAAGAGTATGCCGAAGTCGAACTGCCCATGCGTAAAGAGGAACATTGCAAATGCCACCAGCATGAAAACAACCACACCGAAGCAGTTGAAGATAAGGTGCATCAACGCCGTCCGCTTGGCATTCTTGCCACTGGTTATACCTGCTATGATAGCCACGACGCAGGAGCCGATATTGGAACCCAGCGTGAGGTAAATACCTTGATTGAGCGAAATCAAGCCCGTAACCACCATGGTAATAGCCACCGAGGTCATCACCGACGAAGACTGGATGATAGCAGTAAAGAGCGCACCGATAAGCACCAGCAGAATGGGGTTACTGATAGTGGAAAGGAAAAGCCGCACCTCCTCCATGCGGGCAAAATCCTCCATGGAAGACGACATCATACTAAGTCCGACAAACAGCATACCGAAACCGGTCAGGATTCCGCCGATTGTCTTCCACGTATCGCGTCGGGCGAAGAGCGCCATGAACGCACCTATACCCGCAAAAGCAGCAAAGATGGTGGTGGTGGAGAGCCCTCCCTCGGAGGAGAGACCGAGCGCCACAATCTGCGCCGTGATAGTAGTACCGATATTGGCACCGTAGATGATAGTAGCCGCCTGGCTGAGCGACATAATACCTACGTTGACGAAACCGATGACCATCACCGTAGTTGCTCCAGAGGACTGAATAGCCGCCGTACTGAGCGCGCCTATACCTACGCCAATCAGTTTGTTGTTGCCGACCTTGGAAAACAGAGCTTTAAGGTGCTCACTACTTGCCGACTCGAGATTACTGGACATCATCTGGCAAGCTACCAGAAAGATACCGATACCGGCAATAAGCATTAAGATAGCAGTAGAAACTGTTACAAACATATCATACAATCATTTTTTGCGGGGACAAAGGTACGGCAATTTTTCGACAATAGCAAATAGGGGCTATTTCCCCGACAGCACCTACGGCGGCACATATACAGGCAAAAGCCGCCGCCGCAAGCCCCTAATTGCATCTTGCATCCGAGCGCACAAGTCTGAAAATTATTTCTTTTTTTAGCCGCACCGACCTAAAAATTTGTGTGTGTCCCAAAAAAGCACTACCTTTGCAGCTTAAATTATCGGGTTATCATGTAAATCTCCCTCTGTTGGAGAGGTACGAATGGACAAGAATATACATACTATGGCATTATCAGAACAAGAACAAGTACGCAGACAGAGTCTGCAAACGATGCGCGACATGGGCATCGACCCCTACCCCGCAGAAGAATACGTAGTTACAGGTTATTCCACCGACATCAAAGCGGCTTTCCAAGACGAGGACAAGACCGCGCAATGGCATACAGGCACGCCGGTGCGGATAGCAGGGCGATTGATGTCGCGCCGCATCATGGGCAAAGCGTCGTTTATAGAGCTTCAGGACTCGAAAGGGCGCATACAGGTGTATGTCAGCCGCGACGACATTCAGGCACCCGTAGCCGAGGGGGAGATAGCTACCACCGTAGAGCAGCAGATGTATAACGTGGTATTCAAGAAACTGCTTGATATAGGCGACTTTATCGGCATCGAGGGCTTTGTGTTCCGCACGCAGATGGGAGAGATTTCCGTGCATGCGAAGAAGTTGACGGTGCTTGCCAAGAGCCTCCGTCCGTTGCCTATCGTAAAATACAAAGACGGTGTAGCATACGACGGCTTCAACGACCCCGAGCAGCGCTACCGCCAACGCTATGTGGACCTCGTGGTGAACGATGGCGTGAAGAGCGTCTTCCTGAAGCGCGCGACCATCATCCGCACCATGCGCCAAGTGTTCGACGAGGCAGGCTATACAGAGGTGGAGACGCCGATACTGCAACAGATAGCGGGCGGCGCATCGGCGCGTCCGTTCATCACCCACCACAACGCACTGGACGTGGATATGTACCTGCGTATCGCTACCGAGCTATACTTGAAGCGGCTGATAGTAGGCGGCTTCGAGGGCGTGTATGAGATAGGGCGCAACTTCCGCAACGAGGGCATGGACCGCAGCCACAACCCCGAGTTTACCTGCATGGAACTCTATGTGTCGTACAAGGACTACAACTGGATGATGCAGTTCACCGAGCAGTTGCTCGAGCGTATCGCCATCGCCGTGAACGGCACCACCAAGGTGCAGATAGGCGACCACGAGGTGGACTTCAAGGCTCCCTACCGCCGTCTGCCTATCCTCGACGCTATCAAGGAGAAGACCGGCTACGACCTCGGCAGCATGAGCGAAGAGGAGATACGCGAAATAGCCAAGAAATACGGTGTGGAAGATACCGACAAGATGGGCAAAGGCAAACTGATCGACGAGATATTCGGCGAGACCTGCGAGGGTACTTTCATCCAGCCTACATTCATCACGGATTACCCCGTTGAGATGTCTCCGCTGACCAAGATGCACCGCTCGAAAGCAGGACTGACGGAGCGCTTCGAATTGATGGTTAACGGCAAGGAGGTGGCGAACGCCTACTCCGAGCTCAACGACCCGATAGACCAATACAACCGCTTTGTAGAGCAGATGAAACTTGCAGACAAGGGCGACGACGAGGCAATGGTTATCGACCACGATTTTGTGCGCGCCTTGGAGTACGGCATGCCGCCAACATCGGGTATCGGCATCGGCATCGACCGCCTGGCTATCTTCCTCACAGGGCAACCCACCATCCAGGAGGTACTGCTCTTCCCGACCATGAAGCCGGAAGCGTAAAGCAATTTGTAATTTTTAATTGCGCATTCTCTGATTGCGCAGCCAATTACAAATTAAAAATCAGACCTTACAAGTTAAAAATATATGTATCATAAAATAGCCGTTTTAGGAGCGGGGAGTTGGGCAACGGCGCTTGCCAAGATATTGCTCTCCACCACCTCCGAAATCAATTGGTTTATTCGTCGTCAGGAGATGATAGACGAGTTTATGGCGACAGGTAAGAACCCAACTTATCTGAGTGCCACCTGCTTTGATATATCGCGCATCCATTTCTCGGCGGACATCAACAAAATAGTGGCGCACTCGGATGTACTCATACTGGCTATCCCATCGCCCTACGTCAAACAGACACTCAACAAGATACGGCGCAACATGACGCACAAAATCGTCATCTCTGCCGTCAAAGGTATGATACCCGACGAGAACATGATTGTTACCGACTACCTCCACCAGCGGTTTAGCATCCCCACGGAGCAGTTGGGTGTCATTGCAGGACCATGCCACGCCGAGGAGATAGCCCTCGAGCGGCTCAGCTACCTCACCATCGGCTGCGAGAATATCGCGAACGCCACCGAATGGGCGAAGCTCTTCCAAACGGATTTTGTCCACACTACCACCAGCAACGACATCGTTGGCTTGGAGTACTCCAGCGTCATGAAGAATATATACGCTATCGCTGCAGGCATGTGCCAGAGCCTCCACTACGGCGACAATTTCCAAGCCGTCTTGCTTGCCAACGCCATACAGGAGATACAGCGGCTCACAGCGGCAATCTCCAACGACCGGCGCGACATCACTGCCAGCGGCTATCTAGGCGACGTGTTGGTGACCGCCTACTCGAAGTTCTCGCGCAACCGCCAATTCGGACAGATGATTGGTATGGGCTACTCCGTAAAAGCCGCACAGGTGGAAATGGAGATGGTTGCCGAGGGCTACTACGGCACGCAAGCCATCCACCTCGCCAACGAACGTATGCAGGTGAGACTTCCGATAGTAGATACCATCTACGACATCCTCTACAAGCGCAAATCGCCCACCAAAGCCATCCGGGAGCTGACGCAGAAATTGCAATAAGACCGCTCGCGGGCTCGCTGAAGGGCCGAATTACAGATTTACAAATTTACAGACTTACAATTTACAAATTATAAAAATATGAAGGACATTCAGTTTTCGTACGCCAAGGCGGTAAGCGCCGAAGCCGTAAACGCCTACAAGGCACAAGTTGCCAACTGTCAAGAGATGCTCGTCAAGGGAACGGGCAAGGGTAATGATTTCCTCGGCTGGCTCAACCTCCCGCAGGATATCAAGCCTCAACTGAGCGACATCCAAGCTACAGCCGACCTATTGCGCAGCCGCTGCGAGATCATCGTCTGCATCGGTATCGGCGGCAGCTACCTCGGTGCCAAAGCCGTAAACGACGCATTGTCGTCGTCTTTCGCTTGGCTCGAGGGGAAGAAACCCGCTATCGTCTATGCGGGGCAGAACATCGGTGAGGACTACCTCTACGAGCTGCAGAACCTGCTGAAAGGCAAGAAGTTCGGCATCATCTGTATCTCCAAGTCAGGCACTACGACTGAGCCTGCGTTGGCTTTCCGTCTGCTGAAGACGCAGCTCGAGCAACAGCAGGGCAAAGACGCAGCCAAGGAGCTGATTGTCTGCATCACCGACGCCAAGCGCGGCGCGCTACGCACCCTTGCTACACGCGAGGGCTACAAGACCTTCGTCATCGAAGACAATATCGGCGGACGCTTCTCCGTGCTCTCTCCCGTCGGCTTGCTGCCTATCGCATGCGCAGGCTTCGACATCAACGCGCTGGTAGAAGGCGCAGCACGCATGACCGAGCTCTGCGGCATCCATACGCCGTTTGAGCAGAACCCCGCTGCACAGTACGCAGCCGCACGCAACAGCCTGTACCAAGAACAAGGCAAGAAAGTGGAGTTGCTCGTTAATTTCCACCCGAAATTGCACTACGTGAGCGAGTGGTGGAAACAGCTCTACGGCGAGTCGGAAGGCAAGGACGGCAAGGGTATCTTCCCCGCCAGCGTCGATTTCACCACCGACCTCCACTCCATGGGGCAGTATATACAAGACGGCGAACGCCATCTCTTCGAGACCGTTATCTCCGTAGAGCACCCAGACAACACCGTTGAGTTCCCCTTCGACCAAGACAACCTCGACGGACTCAACTTCCTCGCCGGCAAGCGCGTTGACCATGTCAACAAGATGGCTGAGCTCGGTACGATGCTCGCACACGTGGACGGAGGGGTACCCAACATGAAGGTTAGCATGCCCGAGCTCAACGAGTTCTACCTCGGCGAGTTAATCTATTTCTTCGAACGTGCATGCGGTATCTCCGGTTATCTCCTCGGCGTCAACCCCTTTAACCAACCGGGTGTAGAGGCGTACAAGAAGAACATGTTCGCACTGCTCGACAAACCCGGCTACGAAGCCGAATCTGCCGCTATCAAAGCGAAGCTGTAAGTAGTTAATAGTTAATAATTAATAGTTAATATCTCGTGGTTGATATGTCATAGTCTGATAAAACGGACTCAGAAACGGGATATTAACTATTGATTATTCATCGTGTTTGCATTATGCGCATCATCCTTCAGCGGGTCTCATCCGCATCCGTTGCTGTCAGCGAAGACGTAGTTGGAACCATACACCAAGGTTTCCTGTTGCTCGTCGGCATCACGCATACCGACACGACCGCCGATGCCGACTACCTCGCGCGCAAAATCGCCCAACTGCGTGTCTTCTCCGACAAGGACGGCAAGCTCAACCTCTCTCTACGCGACGTCGGAGGGTCTGTTTTGTCCGTCTCCCAGTTCACGCTTTTTGCCGATACACGCCGCGGGAACAGACCTTCTTTTGTAGAGGCAGCACGCCCCGAACAAGCCGAACAACTTTATCAGTATTTCAATGATCACTTGCGCAATGCCTATCTGTTGCATGTAGAGACCGGCATCTTCGGCGCGGATATGCAGGTTTCGCTCATCAACGACGGACCACTCACCATCCTGCTTGACTCTAAGCAACGTTCATAACTGAGCCGTTCTATCTTCTCCATATTGAAAATCAGCACCATGCCACGGACCACCACGGCATGGTTTTACGTGTCAAAACACCTTCTTCGCTTGCCCCGAGCAAGGGGTTCGATTTAGTAGTACCGAAAGAATACACGGAAGACACGCAAAGGATATAGAAAGGCTACGCAGAGCCCATGCAGGGGCTACGCGGGTCCCAAGATGCTACGGGGTTGCTACGAGACCTGACTGCTAACGACTGCTTCGGAGGCACGTTGCACCCCGACAACATACCGCCAAAAGCTACAAAATACTTTCTTTATACTATGTATGGCATAGTTTTTGTGCAACAATAACAGAAAAACGCATCAGAGCAATAGACACCTATGACTTCAGATGAAACACATATCATCTTTCATAGCATACAAAGTACTTATACTGAATCGGTTATAAGTATTTTACCCCCCCCGAACGTACGCGAATAGACTATTTGCACGGATAGACTTATTCTTCGTATTGTTGCCACGCGGCTGCACATATACACTCTCCTTATCTCTCAGCAAGACTATACTATTGGCAGAAACTGCCGACATACGAATCGCGTGCAGACCGATACATCGTATTCTCCCCACTCTCTCCCCATGCAACATCCTGCCTAACTTCAGAAAAACATACAAACATACCATCCGAAACGGTTATGGAACGAATTTTGCAAGATATAGTTAATTAACAATAGGCAGATATTATGATTCATCTCGAAAACATCCACAAGACCTACAATCCCGGCACGCCCAATGCCCTCCATGTCCTCAAAGGCATCTCCCTCGACATTGCCGACGGCGAGTTTGTCTCCATTATGGGTGCGTCGGGCTCGGGCAAGTCCACGCTGCTCAACATCCTCGGCATTCTCGACAACTACGACGAGGGCGAGTACTACCTCGCAGGCAGGCTCATCAAGGACCTCAACGAGACGCAGGGTGCACGCCTGCGCAACGAACTCATCGGTTTTGTTTTCCAGAGTTTCAATCTGCTCAATTTCAAGAACGCACTCGAGAATGTCGCCCTCCCCTTATATTATAAAGGTGTCCCCCGCAAGCAGCGCTACATGCTTGCCATGGAGCAGTTGGAGCGCATGGGGCTCAAAGACTGGGCGCACCACCTCCCCAACGAGATGTCCGGCGGACAAAAGCAGCGCGTGGCAATAGCGCGGGCGATTGTGGCGCAGCCGAAGATACTGCTTGCCGACGAGCCCACCGGAGCACTCGACAGCAAGACCACCGTTGAGGTTATGGATGTGCTCAAACAACTTAATAATGAGGGAATTACGACCATCATCGTCACCCACGAGCAGTCCGTTGCCGACACCACCAACCGCATCATCCGCATCAAAGACGGAATGATTGAAGACCGCTTCGCTGTTAGAAAATAGAGCCTTTTACAATTCTATGTTTGACCTTTTGCAAGAGATATTTCAGTCGCTTAGGCGCAACAAGTTCCGCACCGCGATGACGGGCTTTGCCGTGGTGTGGGGCATCTTCATCCTGGTGGTACTCCTCGGGGTGAGCAACGGTTTGGAGAATGGCATGCAGGCGAACTACGGCTCCCGTCTCACCAACTCCGTGGACATCTGGACGCGCTGGACTTCAATGCCTTACCGCGGGTTCCCTATGTGGCGTAACGTCCATTTCACTGACCGCGAGGCGCACATCATCCGCAACCTCCCCGAAGTGGAGTACTTTTCGCGCGTGGCGACCGCTTACCCGAATATCGCTTTCCGCACCGAGTCTGCTGCGATGGAAATCAAGGGTGTGGAGCCCGACTTCCAGACTATCTTCAAGAAGGACATCATCTGCGGACGCTTCCTCAACAGCCGCGACGAGCAGGAGCATGCCAAGGTCGCCGTCATAGACCTGCGTGCGGTGGAGATATTCGCCACCACGCCGGAAGAGATTGTAGGTCAGTATATTAGCGTCGGAGACAGCACGGCTGCCATCCTCTTCCGTGTCATCGGTGTGTGCGAGAACGGCGACCGATGGGATGGCGCAACGGTCCACATTCCCTTCCTCACTCACCGCATGTTGTACAGCACCAGCCACAAGTTTGACAAGATGTGCGTTACGATGAAGCCGGGCACGCGCGGCACAGAGGACAAAGTGCGCGCGCTCCTCTGCGGACCCATGCAGTTCCACCCCGACGACAAGCAGGCGGTCGGTGTATGGAGCCAAGAAGAAAGTATGGAGCAGCAGGCGGGAGTGATGACCGCTATCCGTCTGTTTATCATTATCTTGGGGCTCTGTACGCTTATCTCCGGCGCGGTCGGTGTCAGCAATATCATGCTTGTCTCCGTGCGCGAGCGTACCAAAGAACTCGGCATCCGCAAAGCATTGGGTGCGCCGCCCGCGTCGGTGATATACAGTGTCGTGGGCGAGGCTTTGGCGATAACGGTGCTCTTCGGATTCATCGGTGTGCTGCTGGGCATGGGTGTCGTAGTCCTTATCGGCATGGCTTCTGCCGGCACGGATGTCCTCAAAGACCCTTCTGTCAATCTGTCTGTTGTGCTGATTGCCACAGCCTTTATTGTCGCCATCGGCGTGATAGCCGGAGCCATCCCCGCCGTCCGCGCCATGCGCATCAAACCCATCGAAGCCATGCAGGACAAGTAGAAAATACAAGAATAAGCAGGGTATCATTAGCAGAAAGACAGCGCAACCACTAACTAATCACCCGATAATCACCCGATAACCACCCGATAACCATTCGATATACACTAACTAACCACTAACGATACACTAACCAATCACCTACTAATCACCCACTAATCACCTACTAATCACCCACTCTGGTCTCTATATCGTCCTTATACAGACCTGTGCGCGAAAGGGCATAACAAAGACCAAGACATAAAGCGGCAACGCAATACGAATAAATCGGCAACGCAATACGAACTATTAACTGTTAATTATTAACTACCAAAGTGGACTTCTTCAACGAAATATGGGAAACCATCACCCGCAACCGCTCGCGGAGTATTCTCACGGGCTTCGGTGTGTTTTGGGGGATGATGATGCTGATGGTACTCGTTTGGATGGGGCAGGCACTGGTAAGGGGAGTGGATAAGCAACTGGCAGGTCTTGCCACCAACTCCTGCTTCATAGGTGCAGACATCACAAGCAAACCCTACAAGGGGCTTCCAAAAGGGCGTGAATGGCAGATGCGCAACGGCGACATACCGGTGCTGGAAAAAGAGGTTACGGGGGCTTCCGCGCTTACCTATATCCGCTTCTGCGGGTCGTGGGAGAAGAACACCCATCGCAAAGAGTATGTCGGCACCTACAATCTGATAGGTGTTACACCTACTTTTCAGGATGCTTTCTATACACCGCTGCTCTATGGCAGGTTTATCAACGCCGTGGATGTGGCGCAGAAGCGCAAGGTGTGCGTTATCGGCAAGCAGGTCTATGACGAGATGTTCCCCGAGGGCGGCGACATTACGGGACAACTGCTCACCGTAGGCGGGATACAGTATCGCGTGGTGGGCGTTATGAAATCGGGCAATAAGAATATCGGCTTGGGCGGCCGTGCGGACGAGCAAATCAAACTGCCCCTTTCGGTGGCGCAACAAACATACGCGTGGGACGGCAGCGACATCATACACATGACCATGGCAGTGGCAAAACCGGGTGTCTCTGCCGCCGTAGTGATGAAACAGATGGAAGATGTGTTCCGTGCACGCCATACCATCGCGCCCGACGATGAGCGCGCTTTCTGGGGGCAGGATATGGAAGAGCAGTTCAAGTCCGTCTCTTTGCTGACGGTCGGACTGATGATTCTCGTGTGGTTCATCGGCATAGGCACGCTTGTCTCCGGTGCAGTGGGTGTCAGCAATATCATGCTGGTTACTGTGCGCGAGCGCACCAAGGAGATAGGCATCCGCCGTGCATTGGGGGCGTCGCCCGCCGTCATCGTCCGCCAGATACTGACCGAGAGTACGCTTCTCACTGCACTTGCCGGTATGGTAGGCATACTCGCGGGAGTGGGCATACTGCAAGCCGTAGCACCCCTCCTTGCCGATACCGAAGCGATAGATGCCGCTACTCCTGTGTCCTTCTCCGTGGCGGTAGGGGGATTGGCAATACTTGTTGTCATCGGTCTGCTGGCAGGGCTGCTGCCTGCCAAAAGAGCACTCGCTGTAAAACCTATTGAAGCATTAAATGAAGAATAATATGAAAAGTTGGAAGAAGTGGACGCTCTTGTCCGTAATCTTAGTGGCGGTAATCGCCGTGTTTGTATTTCTGTGGTTGCGCTCGCGGCCCGAGCCTGTTGTCTTCGAGAACCTGACGGCGCAGAAGACTGATATACAGAAGACTACGCTTGTCACGGGGCGCGTAGAGCCGCGCGACGAGGTGGCGGTCAAACCGCAGATCTCGGGTATCATTGCCGAACTCTACAAGGAGGCGGGCGACCGTGTCAAGGTAGGCGACCCGATTGCCAAAATCAAGGTCATCCCCGACATGGCGCAACTGGCGGCGGCGGAGTCGCGTGTGCGTCTGGCGCGCTACAATCTCGACAACTCCCGCCGCATCTACGAGCGCGACTCCCTGCTGCTGGCGCAGAAAGTGGTGGCGGAAGAGACCTACGAGAAGTCCCGCTTGCAGTATGCCGCCGACGTGGAGGAATTGCAGGCGGCGGAAGACAACCTGAGCATCACGCGCGACGGCGTGGCGGCTAAGTCCTCCTCGGAGTTCACCAACACCATCGTCCGCGCCACCATCTCGGGCATGGTGCTGGATGTCCCCGTCAAGGTCGGCAACTCCGTCATCCTCTCCAACACCTTCAACGACGGCACCACCATCGCCACCGTTGCCGACATGCAGGACCTGCTCTTCGTCGGCTCTATCGACGAGACCGAGGTCGGCAAACTCCGCCCCGGCATGCAGATGGACCTCATCATCGGGGCGCTCAACGACCAACGCTTTGCTGCCACCTTGGAGTATATCGCCCCCAAGGGCACGGAGACCAACGGCGCGATGATGTTCGAAATCAAGGGCGCGGCTATCATCCCCGACACGGTGGTCATCCGCGCGGGCTATAGTGCCAATGCCGAAATCGTACTCGACCGCCGCGAGCAGGTGCTCTCCGTACCCGAGTATGCCGTCACGTTCGAGGGCGACAGCACGTTCGTGCAGTTGCTCACCGACACCGCCGCGCAGACCTACACCCGCCATCCCGTCACCACAGGGCTGAGCGACGGCATCAATATCGAGGTCACCGGCGGACTCGCGGAGGGCGACCAAATCAAGGGCAACCAACAATAACACACCACCGACATGAACCGCAAACTTTCTATACTGCTACTCCTCGCGCTGGCGATAGTGAATAGTCCGATAGCAAACGGGCAAATAGCCTACACCTTGCAGCAATGTATTGATACTGCGTTGGTTAACAACCTCTCCGTGCGCAAGCAGGGCAATGCCTTGGCGTCCCAGCGCCTCGCCTACAAGCAGTCCAAAGCCGACATCTCGCCCTCTCTCAGCGGCAATGTCGGGCAGTCGTGGGGCTTCGGACGCTCCACCGGCGCGGACAACATCAGCCGTATCCAAAACTCCTCCCAGACCTCTTTCAACGTCTCTGCCAACCTCGTCCTCTTCGACGGCTTGGCGATGAAGTTCAATATCGACGAGGCGGCGGCGAACATGCAGGCGGGCGAAGCGAACCTCGAGGCTATCCAACTGCAAATCAAAATGAATGTCAGCACCATGTTCCTGCAAGTGCTGCTCGCCAAGCAGTTGGTAGCGGTCGCGGAGAACCAGTTGCAGGACACGGAGGCGAAGTTGCAGCGCGATTCGGCGCTCGTGGCGGCGCACCGCCTCGCGGAAGGCGAGTTGCTGACCTTGCAGGCGCAGTATGCCAAGGAGCAACTGACCCTCATTCAGCAGCAGAACGAGTTGCGCCTTGCCCTGCTTGACCTTGCGCAGGCGATTGATTTGCAGGACGTTGCGCACTTCGACATCGCCGTGGAGGATGACGGGATGCCCGCGGAGTTGTTTGCCTCGTCCGACGAGGTCTATCAGGAGGCGCTCGCCTACCGCCCCGAGATAAAGGCGCTCGAATATGCCATCGCGGCGAACGAGGCGGCGCTCAAGTCTGCCAAGGCGGCGTATTCCCCCACCATCAGCGCGGGCGCGAGCGTTGGCAGCGGCTACTACAACATGCAAGGTGCTGACAATCTGCCTTTTGCGGAGCAGATGTCCGAGAACTTCACCGCCTCGGTGGGGCTGAACCTCTATGTCCCGCTCTACGACAGGTTGCAGACCACCACCCGCATGCGGCAGCAGAGGCTGGCGGTGGACAACGCGCGGCTCGACCTCGAACAGAAGAAACAGGACCTGCGCAAGGAGATTGACCAAGCCTATTACAATGCCCTCAGTGCGCAGAAAGAGGAGATAAGTGCCGCACAATCAGAGCGTTCCGCGGAGGAAGCCTTGCGCTATGCCGAGCAGAAATACGAGGCGGGGCGTGCCTCTTCCTACGAGTACCGCGAGGCGAAGAACACCTTCTTGCAGGCACAATCCGCCCGTCTCCAAGCCCACTACAACCTCCTCTTCCGCATCAAAATCCTCCAATACTACCAAGGAACCATATAGTAACAACGCCGCACGTCCCCCGTTACCCGCCGTAGGCGGGTATTCGGACACGCAGTGCATGGCGGGACGTTGCTCCCGCACGTCCCGCCCGAAAAGCCGCAAGGCTTTCCTTATAAATCACCAACGAAACGGGCGCCGAACATTCCAAAAAGCATCGTACATACAGGTGGGCGGCACATTCCCCATGCACGTGATGGAGGTCAGCCCTCTGCAATTGTTGAAAGCGTTGTTCCCGATGCTCGCCACGCCGGCAGGGATGACGGTGTTTTGGCAACCGGTTGTCAGGGTGTTGGTAGCCGTTTCGATAATCGCGTTGCACTCCTCGCGGCTGTCATACGTGCCATTCTCGCTGTCCACGCTAATAGAGGTGAGTTTGTGGCAATCTTGGAAAACATTCTGGTAGAGGCTTTTAACACCCTTTCCTATACGGACGAATTCTAGCGCGGAGCACTGGTAGAAAGCCAGCGACCAAATACGTTCTACCCCGTCAGGGATGGTGACCGACGTCAGCACGGCGCAGTTTTCGAAAGCCATCGCTTCGATGTACGTTATGCTTTCTGGGATGGTGACGGAGGCGAGGTTCTTGCTTTTGTAGAAAGCGCTTCTGCCGATGCCTGTCACGGCGGCAGGGATGACGGTGTTGCTCACCGTCTCCGGGATAACGGCGGTCGTGAGGGGTAACCGTTGTACAAGGGACTTTTCGCCACTTCCACGGTGTAAGGTTCTACCTTGCTCGTGATGTTATAATACAGGTCGCCCGACTGGAAGTCTGCGGCAGACAGCGGGGCTGCGCAAAGCAATGCCCCCAAAAAACAGAAAGAGAGTTATTTCTTCATATTATTGTATTTTTTATTTACCCGTCAGAATTCGATTCTGCCGGCAAAGATACGGCTTTTTCTTTACATATACAAACGGCAATATATTGGATAAAGATTTTATCCGATTATTTGACCGTTTAGTATTTAGTCATTATCAAAACCAAATGAGTACTTGTGCGACAAAATTGCTTGCGTAGAGCGAACTCACGTTAAGATATTTAGTATCCCCTCCTCCCTCTGCAATCTTGCACCCCAAGCCATAGGCATAACAGCAGAGGGATAATAATCACACATTTAATCACAATTAACACAAAAATACTTGCACGTATTCTGTTTTTAGCGTATCTTTGCCCCCGAAATTAGAACTAATCAAAAAAAAGACAACCATGCGCCTACACACTGCGACCAACCACCAGCCGCCCCGAGCCATCTACGCCGATGAGCTAAACGACGCAAGGCTGTACCTCAAGCAATACGGTATGCAGGTTACGCAAACCCGCATGCGCGTACTGAATGACCTCTTCCGTTACCCCGTACACGCCACAGCTGACGAGATATACGCGCGACTTGACGGCGGCGACCATTCTATCTCACGCGCCTCGGTTTACAACATCCTGAACGCTCTCGTCGAGAAAAACGCCCTGCGCGCAATCACCATCGACGAACACCAGACGCGCTACGACGCCATACTCACGCCTCACGCCCATTTCCGCTGCACCGCCTGCGGAGCTATCACCGACATTCCCATGCCGGACGTGGGTGAGCCTAACCTCCCCGACGGATTCACACCGCGCACGCGCGAGCTATACTACACAGGGCTATGCCCCGACTGCGCACAAACAGAGAACCAAACGAACAATCAATAACTAAACAAAAACAAAACTACAACAATGAAAAAGAAATTTATCTGCCCGATCTGCGGATTCGTATTTGAGGGCGAGGTAGCGCCGGAGCGCTGCCCACAGTGCAAACAAATCGTTACTTGGAAAGAAGTAGATGAGAACGCAGGCATCAACTTCGCTTGCGAGCATGTCATCGGCGTTGCAGCCAACACCGACGAGGAGATGAAGAAAGACCTCAACGCACATTTCATGGGCGAGGCTACGGAGGTAGGTATGTACCTGGCTATGTCGCGTCAGGCTGACCGCGAGGGTTACCCCGAGGTAGCCGAGGCCTTCAAGCGCTACGCCTTCGAGGAGGCAGAGCACTGCGCTAAGTTCGCCGAGTTGCTGGGCGAGGTAGTATGGGACACCAAGACGAACCTGGAGAAGCGTATGATGGCAGAGGCAGGTGCCTGCGAAGACAAACTGCGTATCGCAAAACGCGCGAAAGCACTCGACCTGGACGCTATCCACGACACCGTTCACGAGATGGCCAAGGACGAAGCACGCCACGGCAAAGGCTTCGAAGGACTCTACAACCGGTACTTCAAGAAGTAAGACCGCCTTACGAGCCGGATGTCCTCCGTTAATGGCGGTTAATAGGTGATTAAGGCATTATCGGGATTGGTATTGCGGCACACTGAGTGGCTACTTAGGGGCATTACCGGCGAACAACAGAATTAGGGGATTACGAAGGACAGAGTCCTACAACGTAAAAACAGCCCGCGGAGCGTTGCTCTGCGGGCTGTTGCCTTTCATGAAAAAGGGCATATCAGTCTTTTTTCAAGAAGCCGAACAAACTTTTCTTCTTCGGCTCGTCCTCTGATTCCGCACCTTCCGATGCATTCTCTGCAGCAACGGCGGTTTCCGGCGTCCATTCCGGACGCTCCTCTATCGTCCCCAACTGCTCGCGTACGTAGTTGATAACATCTTCCAACCCCTCCGTAAAATGCGCAAAATCTTCCTTGTAGAGGAACAATTTGTGCTTCTCGAACTGAGGCAGAATGTCCTCGCCTGCCGCTTTCTTCTTACTCTCCGTGATGCACAGATACAAGTCCTCGTTGCGGGCCTTGCGAACATCCAGATAGTAAATACGTTTACCTGCCTTAACCGAACGGGAATACACTATCTCCGGTTCCTTACGGTCTTCTAATCTGCGATTTTCCATCTCTGTTTTTTGTTTGAAAATTATTTCGACGGCAAATTTACTGCTTTTTTTGCATAGTACAAAATATTTTCGTACTTTTGCACGTTATTTCGGTTGATTTCCACACAGGGAGTGCCAAACCGAACAAAAACGTACATAGTATATAAGTGATGATAAACAGAACGATGGTGCGAACACGCGTTGTACAGACGCTCTTCGCCTACTACAAAGACGGGGACAAGACCCCGCTCAGCGCACAGAAAGAGTTGTTGCGCAGCTTTGCCGACACCTACGATCTCTACGTACTACTGCTCGATTTCGCTAACCAGCTGACCGCCTACGCCGAAGAGCAGATAGAGCAGGCGGAGGCACGGGCAAAAGTGACACATACGCCCTACACGCCCAACCGGCGCTTCGTCAGCAGTCCTCTCGCGCAGCAGCTGTTTGACAACCAAGCCCTGCGCCGGCATATTGACAACAAGCGGCTAAGCTGGGATGCCGGTTCTGCTGCCGTCGGTGCTATCTACAAGGCGCTCGTCGAAGCGCCGTTCTATCGCGAATACATGCAGGCGGATTCCGTCTCCTACGACGATGACAAGCGCCTATGGCGCAAGATCTATACGAACCTTATCGGCGACAGCGAAGCATTTGCAGACGCTCTAGAAGAAATGGAGGTTGTATTGGACCACGCCAACTGGACGACCGACCTTGATGTTGTACTGAGCTACATCCCCAAGACTATCAAGCGCTTCGAAGAAGACAGCACGCCCGACACGCCCATCCTCGCGATGTTCGACAGCGAAGACGAACTCACCTTCGCCAAGGACCTGCTCCGCTATGCCATAGAGGGACACGACAAGTATGAGGAGCTAATCAATAGCCACCTCAAGAACTGGGATGCCGACCGCATCGCGTATATGGACAGGATACTGCTGCTGACTGCGCTGGCAGAGATAATGAGCTTCCCGAATATAGCACTCGAAGTGTCCTTCAACGAGTATATCGAACTCAGCAAAGAGTACTCCGGCGACAAGAGTTACATCTTTATCAACGGTATCCTAAACGAGATACTGCGCGACCTCAAGGAGGAAAATATGCTGCTAAAGGCCGTAACACTCAAATAAACGAAACAACTAATACATTAACTTAATAACACTTTTACTACTATGCTGAATCTAATAATGCTGGAAGCAGAGACCGCCGCTCAGCCAGGCGCCGGTGCAGGCGGATGGAGCTTTTGGGTAATGATGCTCCTTATCTTCGTCGTATTCTATTTCTTTATGATACGTCCGCAGACCAAAAAGCAGAAAGAACTGCAGAAACAGCGCGACAACATGAAGAAAGGCGACAAAGTGGTGACCGCCGGCGGTATCTTCGGCGAAATCAAAGAAGTGCAGGACAACGCCTTCATCATCACAGTTGCCAAAGAGGTTACTATCAAAGTATCGAAAGACAGTGTGTTCGCCGACGCCACTGACGCCACCAACGCTGCTGCCAACGCCAACGCTACGGAGAAGAAGTAACACGCCGTTACCCGCCTAAGACGCCTTATGCCTAAGAAGACCAACACCCTGCGCGCATTCTGCAGCCGCTGCAAAGCCTTGCTACAGCGGGTGCAATGGGCAGACTTGCTCACGTTCTTTCTGTTCGTGCTGCTCGCTACCGCTCTGTGGTACGGGCATGCCATGCAGTCGGTGCGCAACGCGCAGATAACTGTACCGGTCAACTACACAGGCATCCCCAACGAGGTCGGGCTGCAGGGCAAAGGCTTGCCCGAGACCCTGCAAGTGGAGGTGCGCGATGCGGGAATACGCCTGCGCGCCTACCAGAAAGAGCCACCGCAACTCACTATCGATCTCAGCAGCCAAACACGCGGGAACAAAGGCACCATACGCATATCATCCGATGTGCTACGGCGTAGCGTAACCGACATGCTGCAAGGCACGAGCAAACTCATTATGGTGCAGCCCGAGCAGATAGTCTGCCCTTACTACAAACAGCAGAAACGCTCCATACCCGTTCGGTGGAATGGAACAGCGACACCCGCTGCCGAGTACCGCATGGTAGGCGAGCCTACGCTCTCTGCAACAACGGTAACAGCCTACGGACGCAGCGATATCCTGGATACTATCGCCGTCATCACTACGGAGAAGCCGGTGCTCAGCGAACTGAAAGACACGACCCACTGCATAGTGGCGCTCATTGCCCCCGAGGGAATACGTCTTCAGCCCGACAGTCTATGCCTAACCGTAGTGACGGAACGCTTTACGGAGAAAGTGATGCGCGTACCACTCCATGTGCGCAACGTGCCCGAAGGCGAGACGGTAAGGCTCTTCCCCCACGAGGTGGACGTAACCGTCCGCGTAGGTATAGCCCACTTTGCGGACATACACGAAGCGGATATAGTAGCTGAGTGCGACTACCCCGCACAGACAGCAGACAGGCTCAGAGTAGAGGTACGGTCGCTGAACCCGTATATCAGCGACCTGAGAGCATACCCCGACGAGGTAGAATTTATCATAGAGAAACTATAGCACGCCTATGAACAAAATACAGATGGTAGATTTGCAGAGCCAATATCTGCATATCAAAGCAGAGATAGACAAGGGTATCCAGGAAGTGATTGACAGTGCCGCCTTTGTAAAAGGACCAAAGGTTACAGACTTTCAGCAGCACCTCGAAGCCTATACGGGCGCCAAGCATGTCATCCCCGTAGGTAACGGCACCGATGCGTTGCTCATCGCCCTGATGGGGCTCGGCTTGCAGCGCGGCGACGAGGTGATAACCCCGACTTTCACCTTTATCGCTACTGCAGAAGTAGTGGCGTTGCTCGGACTGACGCCCGTGGTAGTGGATGTCGATTGGGAGACGATGAACATGTCGGTAGATGCCCTGCGCAAAGCTATCACGCCGCGCACCAAGGCTATCGTACCCGTCCACCTCTTCGGACAATGCGCCAACATGGAGGCTATCATGCAGTTGGCTGCCGAGCACGGGCTTGCCGTAGTAGAGGACGCTTGTCAGGCAATAGGCGCCACCTACACCTTTGCCGACGGTACACGGCGTCAAGCGGGCACGATAGGCAAGGTCGGATGCACCAGTTTCTTCCCCTCGAAGAACCTCGGTTGCTACGGTGACGGCGGGGCTATATTCACCGACGACGACGAGTTGGCAGCGCATATGCGCGCCATCGCCAACCACGGCATGGTAGTACGCTACCACCACGACATGATAGGCGTCAACTCACGCCTCGACAGCATACAGGCGGCAGTATTGGATGCCAAACTGCCGCACCTCGACAGCTACATCGCCGCGCGACAGAAAGCCGCCGCTTACTACGACGCTGCTTTTGCAGGCAGGGAAGATATACTCGTGCCCGGGCGCGAACAGCGTTCAACACACGTCTTCCACCAATACACCTTGCGCCTGATAGGCGTAGACCGCGACTATGTACGCGAGCAGCTACAAGCACGCGGCATACCCGCTATGGTCTATTATCCCGTGCCTCTCCACATGCAGAAAGCCTACCAAGACCCGCGCTACAAAGCAGGCGATTTCCCCATAGCTGAAAGGCTGGCGCAGTGTGTACTGTCGTTACCTATGCATACCGAACTGGACAACGGACAATTGGAATACATCACCCGCGCAGTATCGGACATCGTCAACTCCGCCAACAAATAGCCCTATACACTATGCAATCAACCTCTTTGATTCAGCAGCAGAAACTGCAAACCAAGTTGTCGCCTACCCAGATACAAGTAATACGTATGCTGGAGTTGACCTCTATGGAGCTACCGCAACGCATCAATGAGGAACTGCAGGAAAATCCTGCATTGGAAGAAGGAAGCGACAACACCAACGAAGAATACACGCAGGACGACTACAACGGCATAGAAGACGACTATACCGAAGAGAGAGAGGACCTCGCACAAGACCCGCTCCAAAACGAAGACTTCAACTACGACGAGTACGTCAACGATGACGAAACGCCGGACTATATGCTGCGTGCGAATAACAGTTCGTCAGACGCAGAGCCGCGCGACCTGGCCTTCACGGGAAGCACAAGCTTCACCGACGAACTAAAGGCGCAAATATACCTCACCAAGATGACCAAACCACAGCGGCATATCGCCAAGTGGGTGCTTGGGAATATAGACGACGACGGTTACCTGAGGCGCACGGTAGAGCAGTTGGTAGATGACTACACCTTCCAAGAAGGGCAGAGCGTGTCCGACGAAGAGATGGCGGACATTGTACGCCAGATAAAGCAATTCGACCCTCCCGGAGTAGCCGCCGCCAACCTGCAGGAATGCTTGCTTACCCAATTGCAGCGCAAGCCTTCGACACCCGCCATCGAACTGGCAATCAAGATACTTGAAAAGCATTTCGAAGCTTTCTCCAAGCATCATTTCGACCGCATAATGCAACGCTTGGACATCAGCGAGGCACAATTCAAAGCCGCCGTTGACGAGATACTGCGTCTTAACCAGAAACCTGCCAACACCTTCACAGGCAACGTATATGATACGCAGCGTGCAACCATTATTCCCGACTTCTATGTAGAGAACCGGGAGGGGGAGTTAGTACTGACTCTGAATACCGGCGACATCCCTGAACTGCATGTCAGCCGAGAATACAGCGAGATGCTGGACAGGTATGCGGGCAGCAAACAGACGGCAGAGACCAAGGAAGCCATGCGCTTCATCCGCAATAAGCTGGACTCCGCGCGCTGGTTCATCGACGCTATACGTCAGCGCAACGAAACGCTGACGCGCACTATGACCGCCATCATGCAATTCCAGCGCGACTTCTTCATAGAGGGAGACGAGACCTATCTGCGCCCGATGATACTGCAAGACATTGCCGACCGCACGGGATACGACGTGAGTACCATCTCCCGCGTGAGCAACAGCAAATACGTACAGACACAGTTCGGTATCTTCCCGCTGAAGTATTTCTTCTCCGAGTCGATGACCAACACACAAGGCGAAGAAGTCTCCACCCGCGAGATAAAGCACATCCTACAAGAGGTAATCAGCAAAGAAGACAAACAAGCGCCATACAACGACGACAAGTTGGTGGAGTTGCTGTCGGCTCGCGGCTACGTTATCGCCCGCCGCACTATCGCCAAATACCGCGAACAGCTGGGCATACCCGTTGCACGCCTGCGGCGCACCTTAACCGACTGAGAAAAAAGCAGACTGCTACATGAAAAGAATAACGGAAATAGCTGCCAAGACGCTGAGCGTTCTACTCTACCCGCTCTTCATGCCTACCTACGGTATGGCGTTGTTCTGCGCCGTTTTTTCCCAATACGTCATGCTTCCCGCTTTCTATTGGTGGGCAGTCATCCTCAGTACACTGCTGATTACCTGTATCATACCGCTGAGTGCCATCCTGCTACTGCGCCGCCGCGGGGCTGTCAGCAGTCTCTATATCGAAAAGGCATCCGAGCGCACCACTCCCTACCTGTATTCGATACTAAGCTTTGCCTGCTGGTGCGTATTGCTCTATAAGATAGCTGTACCTGCCTATATCATAGCTTCCGCCATAGGTGCTACCGTGGCGCTGGCAGCCGTAACCGTCATCAACCATTGGTGGAAGATCTCTGCCCACCTGACAGGCTTCGGCGGGCTCTTGGGCGGCATCATGAGTTATTACCTCGCCACGGGAGCTTTACCCGCGGTATGGTTCGGCGTCACCCTGCTCGTTGTTGCCCTGCTGCTTATGTACGCACGTCTATACCTCAATGCGCACACTTCGCTACAAGTCGTAGCGGGACTGTTATTAGGTCTTCTATTCACGTTTATCCCTAACCTGCTGTTGTATTATGCGCGCTAAATTTTTGCTCATACTGACACTCTTGTGGTGGGGTATGGCTACAGCGCAGCCCCTCAGCGAACAATCGCGCATCTCTCTCCTCACCTGCGGTCCTGGTGAAGAGCTCTATACGCGCTACGGGCACACGGCTATACGCGTAGCAGACCCCGCCAACCAATTGGATGTCGTATTCAACTACGGAATTTTCGACTTCCATACCGACCACTTCTACTGGAAGTTTATGCGCGGAGAGACCTACTACCAGCTGGGTATAGAATCGATGCGCGACTTCTATTGGAACTATACCTACTCCCAACGCTCTATCTACGAGCAGGTGTTAAACCTCAGTCTCGAACAGCGGCAGACGCTCTTTGATGCGCTGGTTGCCAACTATCAGCCGGAGAACAGGCAGTATCTCTATAACTTCGTCTTCGATAACTGCGCTACCCGCCCCTACTACCTCATCAAGCACGCATTGGGAGATACTATCATCTCTACGTTTACAGGAGCGGAAGGGCAGACCTACCGCCGTTTCTTACGCCACTATACGCGCCCCGCATCGTGGGCTAACTTCGGCATCAACCTGCTCTTCGGTCCGAAAGCGGACGTGCCTATGACCAGCGAGCAGCGTCTCTTCCTGCCGGAAGAGCTGATGTACTACATAGCCGAAGCCAAGCTGCCCGACGGCAAGCCGATAGTAAGCGACAAACAAGCTATTCCTCCTTTCGAGATTGCCCCCGTGCCCTGGTATGCCACATGGTATTTCGGCGTAGCACTATGGGTAGCCATAATGATAGGAATCAGCTGCATTGACCGCCGCAGGGGCAAGCTGTCGTGGTGGGCAGATGCAACTATGGGCGTCGTATATGCCTGCGTACTGCTTATCGTCTTTTTCCTCACCTTCTTCTCCGTCCATCCCTTGGTAGGTTTCGGGTGGAGATTGCTGATTATTCCGTTGATTCATCTATGTACAAGACTCGTCTATATCATACGCTGATACTCTGCCTGCTGCCCGCTTTGCTGTGGGCTTCACCACGTCTGACCGTAGTGGCAGTGGTAGATGGCATGAGCGAACAGGACCTCGCTATGCTGCGTCCGTATTGGGGTAAGGGCGGCATGCGCACCCTCAGCGAAGAGGCTTACCAGACTACAATAAACTTTCCCCATACCGTATATGGCGGCAACGAGACGACTGCGACCCTGATGACGGGCACTACTCCGATGGAGCACGGATACAGCATGGACTATTACTATTCGCGCCGTGATCGCAAGCCCCGCCTCTTATTAGAGGACGAGCAAGCACAGGGCATAGGCAGCGCACGGCAGCTGTCGCCCCGCAATCTCCTATCGCCGACCATCACCGACGCTCTCCGCATGCAATGGGGAGCCCAAGCGAAGATATACGCTATCGGTATCCATGCCGAGACCGCCATACTGCTTGCCGGGCACGCGGCTAACGCATGCTGCTGGATAGAGTCTGCTGCCGATAATACCACCGACAGTCCGCATTGGGCAAGCAGTTCGTATTACTCCGGCGGACTTCCCTCTGCGGCAGACCGGCAGAATATCGAAGGGCGCGTAGCGGCAGTGGCATCCCGCCTATGGACTCCGCGCATGGATATCCCCATGTACGCAAAGCCGACAGAGAGCGAGCGCAAGAAACCGTTCTCCTATATGGTAAAAGATATACTCTGTCAATCCCCTTCAGCCAACACTTTGGTGATTGAATTGGCATTGGCAATGCAGGAGACAGAGAAATTAGGCGCCGACCAAGTGCCCGACTTGCTGATGCTGGAACTGACGACAGCGACTCCCCTATCCACGGCAGACCGTATAGAATCCGCTGAGCGGGAGGACATTTACCTATGGCTCAACCAAGACATCGGCTACCTGATGGAGCAGTTGGACCGTCGTATCGGGCACGACAAATACGAGATTATGCTCGTCGGGCGCCCCGCTCTCGGACAGAGCAAAGAAGCCATGACGAACGCCAATATCCCCGTACAATCCTTCAACGTGGACCGAGCGGCAGCGTTAATAGGCACCTACCTGATGGCTATCTACGGGCATGAACGATGGGTGGACGGGGGTTACGGAAACGCTATCTACCTCAACCGCACCCTCATAGAGCAGAAACGCCTTTCGTTGGAGACCATACAACGGCAAGTAGCCAATTTCCTAATGGATTTCGAGGGTGTGCAACTGGCTTTCCCGCAGCACGAAGCCCTATTGCATCCGCTATTCCAGCCCTCTCTCAACAAACGCTTTGCGGGAGACGTCTGCTTCAGTTTACAGCCGGGTTGGCAACTGATGAGCAACGAAAGCACATCGTCGGACAACGTACTTGATGCGCAAGCGAAAGCCCCCCTCCTGCTATGGTCGGGCAGTCTGCGCCCGATGCCCAGCGGCATACTCTCCGCCACGGATGTGAAAAACCTGATTGTACCCTAACAAACGAACCAATTATACAATAGAAGCAATATGTTATATTACGAAATCAAAGTCAATTACCAACGCCAATCGGGAGAGGATAATCCCAAAGGCGTAAAGGAAACCTATCTGGTAGAGGGCGTTAACTGCGCGGACGTAGAGAAGTGCCTGATGACAGAACTCAAGCCGCTCATCTTCGGCGACTGCGAAGTAACGAGCTGCAAAAAAGTACAATTCTACGATATGATAGACAACAACGAGGGTGAATGGTGGTTCAAAGCCCGTGTGGATATGATAACCGTAGAAGATGACGGCAAGGAAAAGCGCAAAGGCGTGAATATCTACGTACACGCAACCGAGATAAGCGACGCGCTAACGGACCTCAAGAAGTACCTTAATACGCTGGATTGCGAGATAGTATCCATCGCCAAGTCTCCCGTGCTGGAGGTTTTCCACGCCGTCAACTAAGCCGCCAGTATGTCCGTTGCAGCCCATATCGCCGCTATCCGCCGCCACCTTCCGGAAGGCGTATGCTTGGTATGCGTGAGCAAGTTCCACCCCGCCGCCATGATAGAAGAAGCCTACACGGCAGGGGAGCGCGACTTCGGCGAAAGCCACGTGCAAGAGCTTGTCAGCAAATACCAAACCCTGCCCAAGGATATCCGTTGGCACATGATTGGTCACCTGCAGACCAACAAAGTCCGCACTATCGTACCCTTTGTGCATCTGATTCACAGCGTGGACAGTATCCGTCTGCTGGAGACCATCCAGCGCGAAGGTGAACGGATAGGACGGATTGTCTCCGTACTGCTGGAAGTGCATGTAGCGCGCGAGGAGACCAAGACAGGCTTTTCGCCGGACGAACTGCACGCACTGCTTGCCCAAGACCTGCGCGGACGTTTTCCCAACGTCCGCGTAGAAGGTATCATGGGGATGGCAACCAACACGACAGACGAGACGGAGATACAACGCTGCTTTGAGGCACTTGCCGCCATCTATCGCGCACACCCCGAATGGAAGATACTGAGCATGGGCATGAGCGAAGACTACCCGCAGGCTATTGCTGCAGGCAGCAATATGGTACGCATCGGCAGCGCGATATTCGGCGAACGCTAAGACAAACCGACAGACAGATTTTTGCATGAAGAAAGGATATTTCTTTGATATGGACGGTGTGCTGTTCGACAGCATGCCCGCGCACGCGGAGGCTTGGGAAGAAGTGATGAGCAAACACCACCTACCCTTCACGGGCGAGGATTGCTACATCAACGAGGGCAGGACGGGGCAAGACGTCATACACGAGGCTATCTTACAGGCTCAGCACCGCGAAGCCACGGAAGACGAGATATGGCGCATCTATCGGGAGAAGACCGATGCTTTCAAGCGGCGAGGTCCGGCACAGCCTATGCGGGGCGTAAGCGAAGTGCTGCGTTACCTGCAGTCGCTCGAGGCACAGATATGGATAGTTACCGGCTCGGGACAGCAGAGTTTGTTTGACACTATAGAGATGCATTTCCCGGGCATCTTCTCGCGCGAACACATGATTACGGCATTCGACGTCGTTCACGGCAAGCCCGCTCCCGAGCCCTACCTCAAAGCATGGGAACGCAGCGGGCTGAGCAAAGACGAATGCTGCGTCATCGAAAACGCACCCTTGGGCATCCGTGCCGGCAAAGCAGCGGGCTTGTTCAGCATAGGTGTCAATACGGGTCCACTCCCCGACTCCGCCCTGCAGGCAGAGGGAGCGGACAAGATTTTCCCCGATATGCCGGCGTTGCTTGCATGGTTGCGGGAAACAAACGACTGATACCGCACAGCGGGCATAACGCACACGCAAAGTTCACTTTCCTTAACTGTTTTATATTTGTAAAGGTAGCCTAAGGGTAGCGCGAAGGTAGCGCAAGGGTAGCGGAAACACCGTAATTAATAGTATTAAACGGCAGGTTAATAATCATCAAGAGACGATTAGCCGTCAATGCGCGGTTAATACGCGGTCTATACGCGGTTTATACGCTGTCTATAAAAAGCAAAAAAAGTATAATAACCGCTACTCCGACACTTTAACGAAGGTGAGCATCGCCCACACAGCAGCATCATCGGCTTTGGTGTCGGTCCGCGTCAGGCGGAGGTGGTGCTGCGCCGCAGCGGAGACAAGGTCCGAACAATCGTCAGCATAGAACCCGCTGAGCATCAGCATCCCACCCTGACGCAGATATTGCGCGTAGAGCGGCATCTGCTGCAAGAGAATGTTACGGTGGATATTCGCCATAATAAGGTCGTAGGCAGGTGCAGAAATGGTCTGCGACGCACCGTCAGCCGGAGATGGACAAGGCGGCATACTCCCCTGAGACACCTCTATCTGCACGCCGTTGAGCAGGGCATTCTCCGCCGTATTTTGTACGCTTTTGTCGTCTATATCCACCGCTATGACGCGAGCGGCACCCTGCTTGGCGGCAAAGATGCCCAATATACCCGTGCCGCAGCCGTTATCGAGCACCGTTTTCCCCGTCAAGTCCGTGCGTAGCAGGGCATCAATCATCATGCCCGTCGTCTCGTGGTGCCCCGCGCCGAACGCACAATGAGGGACAATACGCACGCCCAAAGGCAACTCTTCGACAGGGTGTTCCGCTTCCCATACGGCATTCCAGTTTTGGTCGGGGCAGGCGTCGATAGACAGCAACTCCACGCCCCGGGTATCCGCCACGAGCTGCTGCAAGGCAGTCTCGGCTGTTTCCAACGCGGCGGTTGGGATATAGGCATCCTCGCCGTCAATAGTATCGAAACCTATGTCGAACAGGGCTTGCGCAAAGACATCCGCCTGCCAAGCCTCAGCAAAGCGGAACTTAAAATGAGCAACAGAATAGAGCATAGCGCAGTTTTTTACCAACGGTTGTAGTGGACGTTGCCGGCATCGAACTTATCCTTGACCTCCGGCGCCTCGGCAGGCACGCCTACGGGGACGATACAGAGCGGGACTATATGCTCCGGCAGCCCGAGCAAAGCCTGCAACTGTGCCACACGCACCGGGTCAGGATGTATGCCCGTCCACACTGCTCCCAAGCCCATGGCATGGGCGGCGAGGAGGATGTTCTCGGTAGCGGCAGACACATCGTTGACCCAGAAGTCGGGCATACTCTCAATCGCCTTGGAGAGATCGCCGCAAGGGACAAAAGCACAGGCAGGACGATTGGCGCAACGACTATTGGGAAAGTCTGTACCGATACGCTGCAACAGGTCGGGATCGGTAACAACGACGAACGCCCAAGGCTGTTTGTTGAGCGCGGAAGGAGCCGCCATTGCGCTACGCAAAAGGGTATCTATCTGCGCTTGCGAGACAGTGTCGCCCGTAAATTGGCGCACAGAGACGCGGGTAAGGATGTTTTCGACAGATGTGTTCATAGGTGTAGAAGATGTTTGTTGTGCGGTAGGCGTGCAACTGCAAAGCGCAATGCACAGCAGCAAAAGGCAGGATTTAGCGTTCATTATGAGTTATTTTTGGTTGTTTAAGTGAGGATACAGGCGCAAAAGCGTGCCGACGAGGTAGTTGCTTCCGCCGACAAAAAGGATATCATCCGGCTGCGTCTCCGCAAGCGCACAACGGAAAGCGTCCTGCGAACAGGGGATAGCGCGACTGAGGTCATCCTCGGGATGCACCTCCCGCCAGAGCTGCAACATCCGCTCCGCGGGGATGGCACGCTGCGTATCGGGCTGCGTGAAATAGTAGGTAGCCGGCGGCATAAGGCGCATGACCTCCGTCACATCCTTGTCCGACACCATACCGAAGACTATACGCAGAACGGGAGCCGCTTGTACGTCGCTCTGCTGCAGACGAGACCGATAGAGCTCGCGAAGTTGCTGCGCCACATAGCGCAGACCGTGCGCGTTATGCCCGGTATCGCAGATGATGAGGGGCCTCTCCGACAGCACCTCCCAGCGTCCGCGCAGACCTGTAAGCGTGCAGACAGACGCAAAGCCGCGGCGGATAGCATCGGTGGTAACAGCCTGCCCGATAGGGCTATACGATTGCAAGACGCGCAGGGCTACGTAGGCAGTCTGTTGGTTCTTCTCTTGGTAGATGCCGCCGAGCTGGCAGATAGGTATATCTCTCAGACGGGTGCGGCGCATGAATCCGCATTGGTCGGCAAACCATAGGCGGCAGTCGGTCGTCTCCAAGCCGCCGCCGAGGATGTCGCATTGCTGTGCATGTTGCAAGAAGACGGGGTCTGTCTCGGGGTTGCTTTCGCCGATGACACAAGGCACATGAGGTTTGATGATACCCGCTTTCTCGCCTGCGATAGCAGGAAGCGTGTTGCCAAGGAACTCCATGTGGTCGAAACCGATATTGGTAATGACCGAGAGCATGGGCGTGATGATGTTGGTGGAGTCCAGCCTCCCGCCGAGCCCCGTCTCTATAACGGCAACATCTACCTGCTGCGCAGCAAAATAGGCAAACGCCATTGCCATGGTTGTCTCGAAGAAAGAAGGTTTTACCTCCTCCAAAAAAGCCTGATTGTCAGCTACAAACCGCACGACTTCTTCCTCGGGGATAACTGCGCCATTGATACGGATACGCTCGCGGAAATCAACAAGGTGCGGACTGGTGTACAGCCCCACGCGCAACCCCGCCGATTGTAGGGCGGCTGCTATCAGGTGCGACGTACTCCCTTTGCCGTTGGTGCCTGCTATGTGGACGGAGCGGAAATGCAGATGCGAATCGCCGATGTGCGCCAATAGGCGGCGGGTATTGTCCAACCCCGGTTTGTATGCCGCCGCTCCGATGATATGAAACGCCGGTTGGGAGACGTACAAATAGTCTATAGCTTCCGTGTAGGTCATTCCGTTTCGGTATTCAGTTTGGTTTTGATGCTCACTTTGCCGTCGTTATCCGGTCCTGCCAGCCAACGATAGAGAGCCTTGTTGACGGCTATACGCGTATTCTTGGAGGTCATCATCAGCCCGTGCATACATATAACAGGATGATGTACACACAGTTGCAGGGCGGTATTGCCGGGCGTCTGCGCACAACGGGTATATAGCTCGTCTATCCACTCTTTGGTGATGTCGTCTAAGCTAACATGTATCTCCACGGCTTCCAAGTATTTCCCTTGGACATCCTTGAGCAGGTCCACCTTCTGCACGACGAACTCGAACTCCGCCTCCTCGTCGTTCTTCTCTTTGAACCATCGGAAGTTAGCCCCTTTTTGCTGGATAATCCCTGTAACATAGACATACACGTTCTGCTTCATCAGAGGCGCGAAGTTCTTGTATGCCTCGCCGAAGAGCGCCATGTCGTAGCTGCCCGAATAGTCCTCTATCACGTAGCGCCCGTAGGGATTACCCTTGCGCGAGATAGCCTCCTCGGCACTCGTAACAATACCTCCCATACGAACAGTCCGATTCTTGTAGCGTTGGATAAAGTCCTTTGGGGTCATCGTATTATCTTCTTCCGCGTCGTCGCTGTCGGTCTCACTTTGCGCGGCTGCCGCCTTGCGCGACTCCGGCGTACGCCAAGCGGCGAACTGCGTCAGTTCGGACGCCGTAATAGAGCACATCTGCTCTATCTCGAACGCGTATTCGTCCAACGGGTGGGCAGAGAGGAAGATTCCTATAAGCGATTTCTCCTTGTTAAGGCGGTCAATCGTAGTCCAGCGCGGCGGCTTCGGCAGTTCGGGATGCTGTATATCGACGGCGGTATCGCCCAAGTCTCCGAAGAGGGAATTTTGCTGTTGCGCCTTGTCCGCCTGATACATATTGCCATAGCGCATCAGCACATCCAGCATATCTTCGCCTTTGCCATTCGGGCTGAACAGTTGCTCACGATAGAAACCATCGAAGCAATCGAACGCGCCCGCCAAAGCAAGGTTCTCTATCGTCTTGCGGTTGCAGGCGGAGAGGTTGACGCGCTCCAGGAAATCGAAGATGCTTTTGTATTTGCCGTTGCGGTTGCGCTCTGCGATAATCGCCTCTACAGCTCCCTCGCCTACGCCCTTGATGCCCCCCAAGCCAAAGCGGATGTTGCCTGCCTTGTTGGCGATAAAGGTTAGTTCCGACTCGTTCACATCGGGTTCGAGTACCTCTATCTTCATCGCCTTGCACTCGTCCATGTACTTAGTTACGTCCTTGATATTGTCTTTCGACACGGTCAAGTTGGCTGCCATAAACTCGGCCGGATAGTGCGCCTTGAGGTAAGCAGTCTGATAGGCAACCCACGAATAACAAGCCGCATGCGACTTATTGAACGCATACGAGGCAAACTTCTCCCAGTCGCACCAGATCTTGTCCAGTATCTTTTCGTCGTAGCCGTTGGCTTTACCGCCGGACATGAACTTGCCTTTCAGCTCTTGCAGGGTTGCCATCTGTTTTTTGCCCATGGCTTTGCGCAATTTGTCCGACTCGCCACGCGTGAAGTTCGCCAGCAGTCGGCTCAGCAGCATGACCTGCTCCTGATAGACGGTCACCCCATAGGTATCCTTGAGGTATTTCTCCATGACGGGAATGTCGTAGGTTACAGGCTCCAGTCCCTGCTTGCGGCGGATAAACTGCGGGATATAGTCCATCGGTCCCGGGCGGTAGAGTGCGTTCATGGCGATAAGGTCGCCCATCACTGTCGGCTTCAGCTCCTTCATGTACTTACGCATACCCGCCGACTCGAACTGGAATACGGCTACCGTGCGCCCTTCCTGGAACAGGCGATAAGTCTCGGGGTCGTCAATCGGGATATGGTCGATATCTATCTCCTCGCCGCAGGTCTTTCGGATGTTGTTGATACACTCCTTGATAATCGTCAGGGTGATAAGCCCGAGGAAGTCCATCTTAATCAGCCCGACCGACTCCACAACGTGTCCGTCGTACTCCGTTACCAGCACGCGCCGTTTGGTCTCTTTGTCCTCCACGCTCGACAGTGGCGCGAACTTGGTCAGATCGTCCGCTCCGATAATCACGCCGCAGGCATGGATGCCGACCTGCCGTATGGTGTCCTCCAGCCGTGCGGCGTAGTGGAGCATACTGCGTATCTCAGGCTCGCCCGCCTCAAACTCCTGTTTCAGTTCGGGCACGTACTTGTAGCAGTTCTTCAGGTTGACCGACGGCGACTTACCTTTCTCGTCCTTGATACTGTCGGGGAAACTGCGGTCGGGGATGTATGATTTCAGTTCATTCACCTTAGGGAGCGGCACGCGTTGTACCCGCCCTACGTCCGACAACGCCGACTTCGTCGCCATCTTGCCGTAGGTAATGATGTGCGCGACATGTGTCTCGCCGTACTTCTTGCTCACCCAGTCCAGCACCCTGCCGCGCCCCGCGTCGTCGAAGTCGGTATCTATATCCGGTAACGATATACGGTCGGGATTGAGAAAACGCTCAAACAGCAAGTCGTATTTCAGAGGGTCAAGGTCGGTTATGTGCAGGCAGTAGGCTACTACCGAGCCAGCCGCAGAGCCACGCCCCGGACCTACGCTCACGTCCAGTTCCTCCCGCGCGGCACGGATAAAGTCCATCACTATCAAGAAGTAGCCCGGAAAACCCATCGTCTTCATAATGTGCAACTCGAACCGTATGCGCTCGCTCTGCTCCTCGGTAAGCGTCTCGCCATAGCGTTTCTTCGCTCCTTCGTAGGTCAGGTGCGCCAGGTAGTCCGCCTCCAGTTTGATACGGTACAGCCTGTCGTAGCCCCCGAGTTTCTTTATTTTCTTCTCCGCCTCCTCTTGGCTCAGCACAACCTTGCCGTGTTCGTCGCGCGTGAACTCGTCGAAGAGTTCTTGCTCAGTAAATTTCTGATGGTACTCCTCTTCCGTACCGAACTCCTCCGGTATAGGGAATTTCGGCATGATAGGTCCCGAATCGATGTCGTATATCTCCACTTTGTCGGCTATCTCTTGCGTGTTCGCAAGCGCCTCGGGCACGTCCGCAAAAATCGCCTCCATCTCCTCCGGCGTCTTCAGCCACTCTTGCTTGGTATAGTGCAGGCGGTTGATATCATCCACGTAGTGGTTCGTACTAAGGCAGATAAGCCGGTCGTGCGCCTCGGCGTCCTCTTCCTCCACAAAGTGCGAGTCGTTGGTGCAGATGAGTTTTACCCCATGCTTCTGCGCCAGCTCCATCAGCACAGGATTAACCTCCTGCTGACGTTGGTACACGTCTTGGTCGCCGCCGGGTTTGTCGGTCTGATGCCGTTGCAGCTCTATATAATAATCCTCGCCGAAGACGGACTTGAACCACTCTATCGTCTCTTCCGCACCCGCTATATCGCCCGACATGATCTTCTGCGGCAACTCTCCTCCCAAGCAGGCGGACGAGCAGATGATACCTTCGTGAAACTCGGCAAGCAGGTCTTTGTCGATACGGCTGGTATAGTTGAACGCGTCCGTCATGAATCCCGCGCTCACTATCCGGCACAGGTTATGGTAGCCTGTCTTGTTCTTGGCAAGCAGTATCAGGTGCCACCCAGAGCGGTCTATAGTGTATGCCTTGCCTTCCCCGTTGACGGCTTTCTCGTCGGTCATAGAGTGCCTTCCGCGGCGGGCGCAGTATGCCTCGCAACCCACTATCGGTTTGAAAGGCACAAAAGGCTCTTTCTCATAGCTCTCCCCGCGTTTCTCGGCAGCAGCCGCCAACTCGTCTTGTTTAGTTTCCCACGCTTCTTTATTCTTCCCGTTCACTTTCTTGCAGTAGTCCAGCAACTCCTTGATGCCGTACATATTGCCGTGGTCTGTGAGTGCGACGGAGTTCATCCCCGTCCGCAGACATTTGTTTACGATATCCGGCACCTTCGACATTCCGTCCAAAACGGAGTATTGCGAGTGTACGTGTAGGTGTGTGAATTTCATACCTAAATCTCTTGTCCTTATTTGTTGTCCTTGTTCTTCCCGTGGCACAAAAGTACGAATAAGTTTTGACATACACAAGTGCTCGCTTTGCTTAATTATAAATTACCAATTAAATTGGTTTCATTTCCGCAGTAGATATGCTGTGTGGATACACAGTAGATAGCCGGAAAAAGAAACACAAACAAATATAGCCAAATATTGAACAAATATTCCCGGTCAACGATGCTCAAGAAAATGAACAAAAACTTCTCGGCGGAATTACAAAGTACACAAAACAGGGACGTCGCCTAAGCCACGCCCCCGCAATGAGATATTACCTGTTAACTATAAAGGTATTAACTATTAACTGTTAATTATTAACCACTTCCTGTCCTGTCATGGTATAGAGTTTTCCTCCGCGGAGGATGAGCACTTGTCCGTCGCGGATAATCTTCTGCACGGCAGTGCCGTCTGCGCAGACTTGGTCAAGAGCAGTTTGCTCCTCCTCAAAGAGTGCTGTATAAGCAGCATCTGCCGTAACCGTTACGCTACGAGGATTGTCGGTATTACCATCGCTCCAACAAGAGAAGATATAGCCATCCAGAGGCGTAGCAGTCAGCGTAATAATTGTGCCATCGTCGTACGTGCCGCCACCGATTACCGTACCTTGTGCGGCATTGCAGTCAACCGAGATAACGTATTTCGTTGCAGGCAGGGAAGACGTGGTCGTGAACGTACCCTCGTAGGACTTCAATACCTTGTCGCTATTATCCGTTACGGTAAGCGTATAAGCATAATTGCAACCTTCGTTCAAACCCGTAACGGTGAACTGCCAGCCGTTGGTTGTTGCTTGTGCGGCTTGCGGTGCGTGAGCATTGTTGCGGTCCTTGGACGGAGCAAAGGCAATACCTGTCAGTTGTCCGTTGGCGTTGAAGGTCAAAGTACAGAAGACAACCCCGTCTTTGGTAATAACCAACGTATAAGCATTTGCGTTGTTATTAGAGGGCCAAGTAAAGGTAGCATCGTTGGTGGAAGGAGTAACGGTTACCGTATTGGTCGGTACATCCACCCCGTCAGAACTGATACAATCAATATACTTGAAATTGCCGAAGACAATAGCCAACTGGTAATCGCCCAGCACCTCGCACGGCACATAGAGACGTGCATTATAGTTGGCAAACGATGACTCTTCCGCAAGCGGTGGCAAAGCAGCATAGCAATGGATATTACCCAACCGCAAGCACCCGGCAAAGGCATTCGCGCCAACGGTCTCCAAACCTGCCCCGAGATGCAGTTTGGTCAGTTTGCCGAGATTGGCAAAGGCGTATTCTCCGATAGAGGTGGCGGTATTGTCTGTATAGATAGTATGGATGCTGTCTGCCAGGAGTAACCACGGTTGCGTAGTCTCCGTATAGTCGTACATTGCACCCGAACCGGTTATACGCAATTCGTTGTTTTTGTACTCCCAATAGAGGTTATCCCCGCACTTGCCAGAGTAGTCTTTTGCAAATATCGCCGTCAAAGTGGTATCTTGCGTGAGTGTAACAGTACGCGAAAGATTGGTATCGCCATCGCCCCACTGCACGAAATGATAACCCCAATAAGGCGCCACTAAGATGTCGGCTATGACGTTGCAATCCATGTTCTGTGTTCGGTTTTCCACTTGTACATATCCGGAACCACCTATTTCTTCGAGTAATACAGCATAATCGGGCATGGGCGGTTCTTGCAGATTAAGTCCATTCCAACCTTCCGCATTTTGATATGCACTAATAGTTCCACAAGGGATATTGACGGGAATACCGGCAGAAACCTTATAAAAAGCATCATACCCGTAAGCAGGGGGCGTAATGGCTTCGCACGTAATAGAAGTAAGACGGGTGCAACCATAGAAGGCACTCTCTCCGATGCTCGTTACACTCTTTGGAATAATAACAGATGTAAGACTGTAGCAATTATCGAAAGCATAATTTTTGATAGAGGTTACACCATTAGGAATAACCAAGTCTGTGACTACACTGTTCTCCCACCAATTTTCTTCAAGAAACAGATTATGCGAATAAACAATAGGATTGGAAGTATAAGCCTCAAAATCAATGTTACACCAACTTGCTATATCTCCCGTATAGTAGGTGCGTGTAAGACCGGTGCAATTATAGAAAGCATCATCGCCAATGCTCGTTACGCTCTTGGGGATAGTGATAGAGGCAAGACCGGTGCAACCATAGAAAGCATAATCTCCAATGCTCGTTACACTCTCGGGGATAGTGATAGAAGTGAGACCTGTGCAACCGAAGAAAGCATATTGATTGATTCTTTTTGTGCCTTCTTTTACCCTGATATGCTGATTATTAGGCATGGTACCTTTGTATGTATATAGCATATCATTGATATATACTACACCATCCGGTTGGGTATAATACCAAGGTGTTCCAACGAAGGCATACATTCCGATGCTTGTGACGCTCTCGGGGATAGTGATAGACCAAAGACCGGTGCAACCATAGAAAGCATAATCTCCAATGCTTGTGACGCTCTCGGGGATAGTGATAGACCAAAGACCGGTGCAACCATAGAAAGCATAATCTCCAATGCTTGTTACACTCTCGGGGATAATAATTTCTCCTGTAGCAGCCGTACTACACCCTAATAATTGTGTCTTAGCCGCACTTTCATACACCAAGTAGCCTTCCACATACCCGTTGACACTCTTTGCTCCCCATGGAGAGCCCGTAGCAGAACCATAGTATATGATATTCAGTACATCATAGAAAGCCTTGTTTCCAATACTCGTTACACTCTCGGGGATAGTAATAGAAGTCAGACCAGTGCAACCAGAGAAAGCACCGTCTCCTATGCTCGTTACACTCTCGGGGATAATAATTTCTCCTGTGGCAGCACGGTTGCATCTCAATATTTGAGTTTTGGCAGCACTATTATATAATAAGTCTCCCTCTTCATATTTGTTTGTGTTAAATGCACTCCACGGAGAACCTGTTGCTGTTCCATGATACACAATGTTAAACACGCCATAGAAAGCCTCTTGGCCAATGCTCGTTACACTATTTGGGATAGTGATAGAGGTCAGTCCTGTGCATCCATAGAAAGCATACCATCCTATATGCGTTACACTATTGGGGATTATGACAGAGGTGAGACCAGAGCATTCTTCAAAGACCCCCTCCCTAATTTCCGTTACACTATCCGGGATGGTAATAGATGTAAGACCGGAGCATTCAGTGAAAGCATATTTTCCAATATTCGTTACACTATGGGGAATAGTGATTGAAGTAAATCCCGCGCAACCATGGAAAGCACTTTGTCCAATACTTGTTACACCATCAGGGATGGTAATAGATGTAATACTTGAACAACCATAGAAAGCACCGTCCTTAATACTCGTTACACCATTAGGAATAACCAATTCCTTGACTTCTACATCGTTGATATACAGATTGTGTGAATAACAGATAGGGTTGCTATCACAATGGCGTTCGTAAACGCTAGAACCAGTTGGCTGAATCATGGTAAAATCAATGTTACACCAATCTGCAATATTTCCTGTATAGTTGGTCTTTGTAAGACCGGTGCAACCATAGAAAGCAGACCCTCCAATACTAGCTACACTATTCGGGATAGTAACCGAAGTTAGCCGATACGCGCTATGGAAAGCGTCATCGCCAATCCTTGTTACAATATAAGTTTTACCATTGTAGGTAACAGTCTCGGGTATTACTACCGTAGTGAGAGTAGAATAATTGCCTGCCCACATATTTCTGCTACTTTGATACGTCACCTCCACCGTAGTGCTGCTGGTGATGTTGTAGTAGAGGTCGCTGGATTGGAAGTAGTCGTAGGCGTGGAGGGAGAGAGGGACTAAGAAAAGGAGTCCCAAGAGGAAGAAAAGCGTTTTTCTTTTCATAATGATGTGTGTGTTTGTTTGGCGGTTCGCACCTTACTCGCCGAGAATATTTACAAAAAGAAAAGCGTGGTGCTATTACCTTTGCTTATTCTACGACATGAGGTTCCGGAAAGACCCTACCACAAGAACAAGCAACTAACGCCCACGCAGATATGATTGACCGCTATACGAACATAGCGGGATCATCACATCCCGAAGACGCTTATCGCTATCTTGCTTTGGGTGGTTGAAATTTTCCGGATTCCATGTCCCAAAACAAGCGCTAATAAACGCTTTTATAACAATATGTATCGGAAAGGTCTGCTGACGTGCGGCGTTAGATTTCGGCTCCCGCCCCACACCCGACATCTTTCCGCTGCAAAGGTACAACAAGTTTTTGAATTGCGCAATTAGTACGCTACAAAAACTACCAAAAATGTAAACAAAAACAACAAGAATGCTACTCCTTAGGTAAACAAATATTACCCAAAATTGAACAAACAAGCATTGGTCAACGATGCTCAAAAAAAACAAACAAAAAAACTCTCAGACCGCAAGCTGTCCAAAGGCTGTGCAGAGCCCATGCAGGGGCTACGCGGGTCCCAAGATGCTACGGGGTTGCTACGAGACCTGATAGCTTGCAATCCGCTACGGGAAAGAACATCTCCGCTGCGCTCCGATGTTAAACCCTCCGCGGTTGCTACGCCTTTCGTGTTGCAAACGCTGCGCTGGTTTGCAACACGAGGGGGGGGGCGGGTGTGTGGGTGTTTGCACCACGAGAGTGAAAGAGAGTTTTGGTGTTTGCCCTATGAGAACGCTAACCGGTACTTGGACAAACTGACAATTGAAAGATTTTACAACCGAACTATTAAAAGCATAGGAAGTTGGCATATTTTTTGCTACGTTTTTCTATAGGAAGGTATCTATACACGCCTTCCGACAAGCAATACTAAAAAACACATTAACCAACAAGAAAGGAGTAAGACCATGAAAGTAAACATCCAAGCTGTACATTTCGACATTGCAGAGCGTCTTGAGAAACACATCGAGAAGAAGACCAAACGTTACGAGAAGTTACTACCTGCCTCCGCAGATATGGAAATACGCATGACACTCGTCAAGCCCGAGACCAACCTCAACAAAGAGACTGCCATCCGCATCTCAGGCATCGGACAAGAACTATTCGCACAGAAAGTATGCGACACCTTCGAACAAGGTATCGACGAATGTTTGGAAGCCATTGACCGCCAATTGGACAAGCAAAAAGACAAATAGACATACTGCCAACCACAAGTATCATACGAGAGCCGCAAGAAATTGCGGCTCTCTACGTTACTCTCCGCTAATAGCCATACGCTGAGACGGGGCTCCGTTAATTGCCGTTAATAAACCATTAAGGCAGTTTCTATCTATACACAGACCACCAATAGATTTGCATATGTAAGAAAAATGTTGTACCTTTGCAGGCGAATTGGTGCGGGGGTATTTGTAAGTCCTCGAACCGTAAACATTTGTACGTTTATTTATGATTAAAGTAATGTTTCCGGACGGTAGCGTCCGAGAGTACGAGAGCGGCATCACGCCGCTGCAGGTGGCTGAGAGCATCAGCACCCGTTTGGCACAGGATATCCTGGTTGCCAGTGTAAAAAAACTAAGTCAAGCTGCCGAGAACACGACAAACGGCGGGAAGACCAACGAAGACGAAGGCTGGGAGATAACCGAGCTGAATGCCCCTCTGACCGAGGATTGCCAAATCCGTCTGCACAAGTGGGAGGACGCAGAGGCAAAGCATGCGTTCTGGCATACGTCGAGTCACCTGATGGCAGAGGCGCTGCAAGAGCTGTATCCCGGCATCCAGTTCGGTATCGGTCCGGCGATAGAGAACGGCTTCTACTATGATGTCTATCCCGCAGAGGGACAGGTCATCAAGGATAGCGACTTCCCTGCTATTGAGGCAAAGATGATGGAACTGCGGGCTCGCAAAGAGCAGCTGCAGAAACGCTCGATTGCCAAGGCAGACGCGCTGAAGGAGTTCGGCGCGAAAGGGCAGACCTACAAGTGCGAATTGATAGAGGACCTGGAAGACGGGCACATCACTACCTATACGCAAGGGGCGTTCACCGACCTGTGTCGCGGACCGCACCTGCTCTCCACCGAGCCCATCAAAGCCGTGAAAGTGCTGAGTTGCGCGGCGGCTTACTGGCGCGGCGACGAGAAGCGCCCGATGATGACGCGTATCTACGGTATCACTTTCCCGAAGAAAGCGATGCTCGACGAGTATCTTGCGATGCTGGAAGAGGCAAAGAAGCGCGACCACCGCAAGATAGGTAAGGAACTCGACCTCTTCATGTTCTCAGACATGGTGGGAAAGGGACTGCCCATTTGGTTGCCGAAAGGGACAGCCTTGCGCCTACGTCTGGAAGACTTCCTGAAGAAGATACAGAAGCGTTACGGCTACCAGCAGGTAATGACGCCCCACATCGGCGGAAAGCAACTCTACGTTACTTCGGGCCACTGGAATCACTACGGCAAGGATTCGTTCCAGCCTATCACGACTCCCGAGGAGGGTGAAGTGTATCTGCTGAAACCTATGAACTGCCCTCACCACTGCATGATATTCAAGAACAGCCCGCGTTCGTACAAGGACCTGCCGCTGCGTATCGCAGAGTTCGGTACGGTTTACCGCTACGAGCAGTCGGGTGAACTCCACGGACTGACGCGTGTACGCTCGTTTACCCAGGACGATGCGCACATCTTCTGCCGCCCTGACCAAGTGAAGAACGAGTTTATACGCGTGATGGAGATTATCGAAATCATCTTCAAAGCATTGGATTTCAATAACTTCGAGGCGCAGATATCTCTCCGAGACCCGAACAACCGCGAGAAATACGTAGGCTCTGACGAAGTGTGGGAGAAGGCAGAAAGCGCGATTATCGAAGCCTGCCGCGAGAAGAACCTGCCGGCACGCGTAGAGTACGGCGAGGCTGCTTTCTACGGACCGAAACTCGACTTCATGGTAAAAGACGCGATTGGGCGCCGCTGGCAGTTGGGTACGATACAGGTGGACTACAACTTGCCCGAGCGTTTTGAGTTGGAATACGTGGGCGAAGACAACCAAAAGCACCGCCCTGTAATGATTCACCGTGCGCCGTTCGGTTCGATGGAACGCTTTGTGGCTGTCCTCATCGAGCACACTGCCGGCAAGTTCCCGCTTTGGCTCACACCGGATCAAGCAGCGATACTGCCTATCTCCGAGAAGAGCAACGACTACGCTTGGAAAGTGAAGGAAATGCTCGAAGCACAGGATGTACGCGTTATCGTGGACGACCGCAACGAGAAACTGGGACGTAAGATTCGCGATAACGAACTGAAACGTATCCCGTTCATGCTGGTTGTTGGCGAGAAAGAAGCCGAGCAGGGGCTCGTCAGCGTCCGCCAACAGGGCGCGGAGGACAAGGGACAGATGACCATCCAAGACTTCGCCGACTTTGTCAACAACACGGTAAAGCAGCAGATGAACGCGTACTAAAGACCGCCTGCGGTTGTTAGAAGTTTGACCGCTTTGCTGTTTGACCGCTGTCGCTGTTAGACAAAAACCGCTGCGCTGAAAGACAGATGAGCAAGGACTAAAGACGAAAGACCGTGATGCGGTCCGAATTTAGGCTGTCGGCTCTATCCGAGTGTTTCGCTAAATGGCGGGTACGGCGTGACTGCGGTGGTCAAAAACGTCCAAAAAACAAACAAAAAAGCAGACCGGCTGACTCTTCGTCAGCCGGTCCGTTGTATGTATAGGCAAGGCTTTAGCAGGGCAGAGCAAAATATACGATTATTAAGATGCTTGGTTGTGCGAGGGCTTTCTAAGGGTAGCACAAGGGTAGCGCGAAGGTAGCGGAAGGGTAGCGGAAGGTCAAAGCGAGGAAAAATGTACGATTATTAAGATTGTGCGGACAGGTAGCGCAGATACCATGGACAGGCGGCAGAAAGCCTACTAACCGATGGCTGAAATACTACCGGCAGGTGGCGCAGATGCTATTGCCTGTATGCCAACGGATGGCGACTATACTCGTAAGATGCCGCAAAGATTGAACTTGTACCAAGCAACCAAATTACACCGTTCAGCTACTTGGTATGTACAGAAACAAGGTACCTACCCTCTTCGGAAAGCAGCCAAGACGATGGCGGTTGCGATAGAGACATTCAGGCTCTCGGACGTCTCCGCATCAGGCGGGTAAGAGGGAATTAACAAGGGATGAGAGACCAACGCACGGACAGAGGCGGAGATACCGTTTCCCTCGTTTCCCATCACGATGACACCCCTTTTCGCATCGGGGATAGCCCCCTCGGCATACATATTGCGCCCGTCTAACAACGTACCATAGACAGGTACGCCCTGCGCACGCCATGCGGAAAGGCGTTGCTCCAAAGAGACGTAATGGACACGGACGCGCGCCAACGCGCCCATGGTAGCCTGCACCACCTTCGGATTATAACAATCCGCCGTGTCGGGCGAACAATAGATATCGTGCACACCGAACCAGTCGCATGTGCGAATAATCGTACCCAGATTGCCCGGGTCTTGCACACCGTCCAACGCCAAGACCAAGGACGCAAGCGGCTGTTCCTCTGCGCTATCGTTCTGCTGTAGCCCCGGCTTGCGAAAGACCGCCAACACGCCTTGCGGCGCACGCAAAGAGGACATCTGAGCAATCTCGGTAGAGGTAGCCGTATAATAGGGGACATCTCCGGCGGCATACGCCGACAGGGGAAGAGAGAGTTCGATTTTCTCCAAAGATACCAGGCAGACCAAGGGGAAGGTCTTCGCCAACTCTTCAACGCATTTCCTCCCCTCCGCTACGAACATACCCGACTCGTCGCGGCACTTTTTCTGCACGAGGCTGCGAATAAACTTAAGTTGCGCCTTGGATAAACGCGACTTATTGAATATATAATCTGCCATAATTCGACGCAAAGATAAGGAATAATTTGCATATATACAAAAAAAATCGTAACTTTGCGCACTTAATAGTATGTATCGAAGCACCTACATATCAGCCCTGCGGGACAGACTGCGCTCCGCCTTACGCGACAGGAGATACTGCGCGGAAGTTATTGTCGGGCTGCTGGTACTATCCATCGTGCTCAGCGGGTGCAAGACGACCAAGTTCGTACCCGACGGGGAATACCTGCTGAACAAAGCACGCATCAAAGTAACCGACACGAAAGAGGTTGCCCCGTCCGAGCTCAACGACTATCTGCGTCAGAAACAGAACACCGAGATACTGGGCTTTTGGAAACTACAACTGGACATCTACAACACCGCCCCCGCCGACACGACCAAGAAAGGCAACGCATGGTTGGCACGCAACGCACACAAGATAGGCGAGGCACCCGAGATATACGACGAGGAGCTGACACGCATTTCCATGGAGCAGGTGCAGCGGGCGATGAATAACAAGGGATATTTTCAGGCGCAAGTAGATACCGTCAAGAAAATAAAAAACAAGAAGATAGACCTGACCTACCTCGTTACCGCACACGAGCCCTACACAATACGCGACTACAAAGTGAAGATTGACCAACCCGAGGTGCGGGCTATAGCCACCAACCGCGGGCAGTTGATACAGCCAGGGATGCAGTTTTCGTCCGCCATACTGGACGAAGAACGGCAACGCATCACCACACGCATGCACAACGAAGGGTACTTCTACTTCGACAAGTCGATGCTGGAATATACGGCGGACAGCAGCTACAAATGCCTTGGGGTGGACGTAGAGCTGGTGATGCCCACATGGGTGGAGCAGATGCCCGACAGCGTACAGAAACGTCTGTACACCCAATACACGATTCGACGTATCTTCTACCATATCGACTACGACCCGTCGCGCCTGCCGGCAGGAGCAGCGCTCACTACAGAAACAGACAAATACGGCAACGAATACTCGTACGTCGGCAAACGTTTTCTGCGCCCGCGTGTCTTACGCAGCAATTGCCGCCTGAAGGCAGGAGAAAAATATAGTGAATGGCGAGTGGAGCGCACATATGCTTTGCTCAATGCACTGGCTCCCATAAAGTATGTAGATATATCGTTCGACCCCGTAGGGGAAGATATGCTGGATTGTCATATCACCGTCTCACGAGGCAAACTCAACAGCGTATCCGCGGAGTTGGAAGGCACCTATTCGGCGGGAGACTGGGGCATAGCAGCGGCAGTGGGATACACCAACAAGAATATCTTTCACGGTGCCGAGCAGCTATCGCTCAACGGACGCGCCAGCTACGAATGGCGTCAGAACGGCGGACGCGCCATAGAAGGCAAAGCAGAAGCAGGACTGACTTTCCCCAACTCACTACGTATCAATATCGCCTACAACTACCAACAACGCCCCGACGAATACACGCGCACTATAGCCAACGCAGGCTTGTACTACACCATACCGCGCAAGCCTCAGAGCCGCTGGACACACCGGTTCAACTTCATCGATATCAGCTACATCTACCTGCCATGGATGTCCGACCGGTTCAAAGAAGATTTTATAGACCGCTCGTCCGTACTCCGTTCAAGCTACGAAGACCACTTTATCCTCGACTGGAGCTATTCGGGCAGCTACACCAACTACCGCAGTTACAACCCCAACCGCAGCTATATCAACTTCAACTACACCATAGAGACTGCAGGTAACGCGTTGTACGGTTTGGCCAAAGCCGCGAAACTCAGCATCAACGAGGCAGGAGCATACACCCTATTCCACATCCCCTTTGCGCAATACGCCAAGGCAGACGCGAACTTCACGTTCCACCACATCATCGTGCCCAGTCACCAATTGGTATATCACGCAGGAATCGGAGTAGCCGTTCCCTACCTGAACGCCAGCGTACTGCCGTTTGAAAAACGCTATTTCTCCGGCGGTTCGAACAGCGTGCGCGGTTGGCAGGCACGCACCTTAGGTCCAGGAGGGTTCCGTGGGACAGGCAACACGATGGTGTACGACCTGCAAGCGGGAGACATACGGCTTGATTTGAACATTGAATACAGGTGGAAAGTATGGAACTATATAGAGCTGGCAGCCTTCGTGGACGCAGGCAATATCTGGACGATACGCGACTACGAACAACAGCCTCACGGATTATTCAAGTGGGATGAGTTCTATAAGCAAATAGCCCTCTCCTACGGCGTAGGTCTTCGTTTGGACTTCAGCCTTATCATACTACGGCTTGACCTGGGCGTCAAGCTCCACGACCCAAGCCGCCTATACGGCGACTTAAGCGGTACGCAATGGCGTACCGTACCCAACGGGTTAAGTTGGAAGAACGATATGACCTTGCACTTTGCCATCGGGCATCCTTTCTAAAATATGCTGAGACCTTATTACATATCAGGCGTAACAGAAGCCGGATGCGACGAAGCAGGGCGTGGTCCGCTGGCAGGAAGCGTGTTTGCGGCAGCCGTAGTATTATCTCCAGATTGCGCGGAGCGAGTAGCGGAATTCAGGCTACTAAACGACTCGAAGCAACTAACAGAGAAAGAGCGCGAGCTACTACGACCCGCCATAGAGCGTGAAGCCGAGGCGTGGGCGGTAGCAGAAGTAACAGCGGCAGAGATAGACGAAATCAATATCCTCAACGCCTCCATACTGGGCATGCAACGGGCACTAAGCCAACTAAGCGTACGACCGGAGCATATCATTGTGGACGGCAACAAGTGGAAACCATATATTCCGGAAGGGGAGATGATGGAGATACCCGCGCAGACCATCGTGAAAGGAGACGGCAAATACATGTCGATAGCCGCAGCAAGCATATTGGCAAAAAGCTATCGCGATGCATACATGCGGCAGCTAAGCCATGAGTATCCACAGTATGGTTGGGACGCTAACAAGGGATACCCTACCCGCACCCACTACGAAGCAATAGCGAAATACGGCATTACTCCTTACCATCGGAAAAGTTTCCGACTAACAACAGATAAAACAACAAAACAAACAATATAACATTTATGAGAAAAATCTTTGTACGTAACGAGAACGAGGAACAGCCTCGCAAGAAACACGGATGTATGTGGACAATTATAGTCTGCGCCGTGCTTTACATCGGTTTCTGTGGTTGGATGGGATATATGATGGGCGACATGTTCTCTACTCCCGAAACCAAACTAACCGACAAGTCTATCTACCATTTGCAACTTGAGGGAACGCTGGTAGAGCAAGCCCAAGAGGCAAACCCGTTTGCAGAACTGATGGGAGCCATGCCCGGATATAATTCAGGAAGTACAGTAGGATTAGACGAGATACTAAGCAACATACACCTCGCCAAAACTGACGACCGGATAATCGGTATCTATCTTGATGGCGGTAGTCTGAGTATGGCTCCGGCGAGTGCCAAAGCCATACGCGACGCTTTGCTTGACTTCAAGACCTCAGGAAAATGGCTTATCGCCTATGCCGAGTCGTACGGACAAATGAACTACTATGTAGCTTCCGTTGCCGACCGTATATTCCTCAATCCGACTGCTTCTATCAGTTGGAACGGACTATCCGCACAACAGCTCTACTATACGCGTATGTTCGAGAAGATAGGCGTAGAGATGCAGATACTGAAAGTAGGCACCTTCAAATCTGCTGTTGAGCCCTATTTCCGCACCTCTATGTCCGAAGCCGACAAGTTGCAGACACGACGTTATATGGATGGTATCTGGAGCGAGTTGAAATCAGCCGTAGCCCAAAGCCGACACCTGAGCGAAGAGCTCTTGGACCAATATGCAGACGAGTACATGGGCTTGCAACCGCAAGAGAAATACTTAGCCTACGGTTTAGCCGACAGCTTGGTTTATGCGCAAGAAATGGACTCTGTACTACGAATCTACGCAGGGACAAAGGACTATAAGTTATTCTCTACTACAAGTATGTCGAATGTTCCCCGTACAGCTTCTACAGCTAAAAATGAGATAGCCGTCATTTATGCCAGCGGAGAGATAACTGACGACTCCGGCGACGGCATCGTAGGTAAAGACATGGTAAAGCTCATCAACAAAGTACGGAAGAACGACGACGTCAAGGCTGTCGTATTGCGTGTGAACAGCCCCGGCGGAAGTGCCGACGCCAGCGAGCAGATATGGTACGCCCTCCAGACGCTTAAGCAGAAAGGTTTGCCTGTAGTGGTCTCCATGGGTGATTATGCCGCATCAGGAGGTTACTATATCAGCTGCGGAGCCGACTACATCTACGCAGAGCCAACCACGCTAACCGGTTCGATAGGTATCTTCGGCTTAGTTCCGAATTTCAACGGACTGCGCAATAAGATAGGTTTGGACGTAGACGGCATCACAACCAACCGTCATTCCGACTTGGAAGCAAACATGGTTTGCAAAGGCATGACTCCCGAAGAAAATGCGCTAATGCAACGTATGGTAGAGCGCGGGTACGACCTCTTCACACGCCGTTGCGCGGAAGGACGCGGGGTATCACAAGACGCCATCAAGGCCATTGGCGAGGGACGCGTATGGCTGGGTGAAGATGCTATCGCGAACGGTTTGGTGGACTCGTTGGGCAATATAAACAACGCTATTGCCAAGGCAGCCGAACTGGCAGGGATAGACAGCTATGCCCTAACTTACTATCCTGAGAAGTCTGACCCGATGGAAGAGATACTGAAGATGTTCGATAATTCTACAGAGGAAGAACGACTCATGATGAAAGTACGCGAGATGGTTTCCCAACCACGCATTATGGCACTCATGCCCAAGGTAGAAATCCGCTAACATACCCGTTAAGAATGAAACCGCAAGATATACTATATGCGCCGTTAGGTTGGTTGTACAGCCTTGGAGTCAGCATACGTCACCTGCTGTACGACGAACATATCTGTGCTTCTACTACCGTAGAGGTACCTACTATCTGTGTAGGTAACCTCGCGGTAGGCGGAACAGGCAAGACTCCGCATGTAGAATATCTGATACGGATGCTTTCTCCACACTACAAGATAGCCGTTCTCTCCAGAGGGTATAAGCGCAAGACACGCGGTTTTGTATTAGCTGACGAACAATCCACGGCAAAGACCGTCGGAGACGAGGCTATGCAGATACACAGCAAGTTTCCTGATATACCGGTTGCAGTATGCGAGAAACGGGTACAAGGTGTACAGCTTCTACAAAAGCACATAGAGGGCTTGCAACTGGTTATCTTGGATGATGCGTACCAACATCGTGCCATCCAATGCGGCTTTTATATCCTGCTGACCCCCTATAACCAACTCTACGTAGAAGACCACCCGCTACCATGGGGACGCCTGCGGGACATCCCCCAGCAATCACTACGGGCAAACGCCATCATAGTAACACATTGTCCGACGGACATACAACCGATAGACAGGCGTATCATACGCAACAAACTGCATCTGCCGACCTACCAGCAGCTATATTTCTCACAACTATCCTATCCTCCTATCAACCGTACAGGCAAACCGCTGGTAGTAACGGGAATAGCACAACCAAAGTACTTGATGGAGCATATACGGAAACAATATCCAAAGGCCGAACTATTAGCATTTGCAGACCATCATAGGTTCAACAACACGGATATACAGCATATTCTCCGTAGAGCAAAGCAATGCGACTTTGTAATGACTACCGAGAAAGATTACCAACGCTTGCTGCAAACCACGCTCATAGACGCATTAGGAGACAAGCTCATAATACTACCCATAAGCGTACAGATACTGCCGAGCAAAAGCAATTTGGAGCGACAAATACGTAACTATATCGATAGAGAACTAAAATAAATATCCCTATTATTGTGAACTTTTTACATCTCATACGCCGTTTTATTCCTCCCTACAAAGGACAGATGGCACTCAACATACTATTCAATCTTCTGTCCACCATACTATCTCTATTCTCGTTTGCAGCAATCATACCCGTGCTGCAGATACTGTTCGGTTTGAGCGATAGCGGAGCTACCTATACGGATCTTGCTACAGTTGAGACGCTTAGCGACGGAGTAGATGCCATAAAAGGCAATATATATTATTTCATAGAACAGCAGACCGTATTACATGGCGGAGGATATGCGCTTTTCCTGCTGGGCATCTTCCTCGTAGGTATGACAGGGTTGAAATGCCTTACAGCATGGCTTGCCAACTTCTACATGGTACCTATACGGACAGGTGTATTGCGCGACCTGCGCAAACAACTATACGACAAAGTAGTAAGCCTGCCGATAGGCTACTTCACAGAAGAACGCAAGGGAGACGTTATCTCCCGCATGACGAATGACGTAGGCGAAGTAGAAGCCAGCATTATGTCTGCCTTAGATATCCTTTTCAAGGACCCAATCATGCTCGTAATCTACCTTATCACCCTCTTCTGCATCTCCTGGCAGCTCACTCTTTTCGTGCTACTGCTCCTGCCCGTTGCCGGTTTACTTATCGGAAGGGTCGGCCGCTCTCTCAAACGCTCCTCGCAACGCGGGCAAGAGCAGAACGCAGAGATACTGACACAGATAGACGAGACCTTAGGCGGCTTGCGGGTGGTCAAAGCCTTCAACGCGGAAGGCAAACTCAAACTGCGCTTTGAGCGGTTGCTTAACGATACCCGGCGCACCTTTAACCGTATCAACCGTCGCTATTACCTTGCCCATCCCGTATCGGAGTTCCTGGGTACAGCCCTTATTGCCGTTATCTTATGGTTCGGCGGCGTATTGATACTAAGCGACCACAGTTCGATAGATGCTGCTACATTCATCTATTATCTTGTTATCTTCTACTCTATCATCAACCCTGCCAAGGACCTAAGCAAAGCCGGTTACGGAGTACGAAAGGGCATGGCGTCACTCGAACGCATAGACAAGATACTCAACACACAATCAAACATAGTAGAAAGCAAGAACCCTGTCCATATCCAGTCGTTTGAGGACTGCATCCGATACGAAGACATCTCTTTTTCTTATCGTCAGGATATACCTGTCTTGCAGCACATCAACCTCACGATTCCACGCGGTCAGATGGTAGCGTTAGTAGGACAATCGGGTAGCGGGAAAACGACTATCGCAGACCTATTGCCCCGCTTCTACGACCCAACACAAGGGCGTATCACGATTGACGGAACGGATATACGAGAACTCAGCACCTTTGACCTCCGCGCCTTGATGGGTAATGTCAACCAAGAGGCCATACTCTTTAACGACACATTCTACAACAATATCACCTTCGGCGTAGATACAAACCGCCCTGCTCCCGGGGGGAGGACTTGGCAAGAAGCCGTAGAAGAAGCGGCATGTATAGCCAACGCACACGAGTTCATTATGGCTACGCCGGAAAGGTACCAGACGCTAATAGGTGACCGAGGCTCACGGCTTAGCGGGGGGCAAAGACAACGTATCTCTATCGCCCGTGCTATCCTCAAGAACCCCCCCATCCTTATTTTGGACGAGGCAACAAGCGCCCTTGATACTCAATCGGAACTGCAAGTACAACAAGCTTTGGAACACCTGATGCGCGACAGGACTACACTTGTAGTGGCACACAGGCTATCCACTATCCGACATGCCGACCTAATATGCGTCATGCATGAGGGACGTATCGTTGAGACCGGCAGACACGAAGAGCTACTCGCCCTCAACGGTTACTACGCCAAATTAGTAGCTATGCAAAGTACTAACTAAGCATCGCATTGTCCCCATGGGCGACACATCCGAGAGTCCGATGAGAGTCCGATAAAAGTTACATGCGATTAGCGCTTATGCGCGGCGTCGGGAAACCACAATAGTAACCGCCACAAGAATCATCACAATACCTATAACGGAGCGGACCGTGAGATGTTCATGGAAGACAAGAATCCCTACAAAGACAGCAGTAATGGGCTCCATAGCTCCCAAGATAGCCGTTTGCGTAGAGCCTATGTATTGTATCGCCAAGGTAGTCAGAACGAGAGACAAAGCCGTAGGCAGGAATGCCGCGCCCATACTATACCCCCAATGAAGTCCCTGTGGCACAGCCAAATGCCCTCCGCACAAGACCAAAAGTCCCAACATCATAGATCCGAAGAGCAACACATAGAACGTAACCTTAGCGGGCGGCATGTGCGTAATGTGCCCTTTGTTGATAAAAACCAGATAAATCGCATAGGTAAGAGCGGAAGATAGAGAGAACAACACTCCCAAGACACTCACATGCGCCGCTCCGTGCAACTCGCACAAGACGCCTATTCCGACTGATGCCAAGAGCAAGCAGCCCCATACCAGCCAAGAAACGCGCTCATGGAATACCACAGCCATCAGGATAGCGGTAACGATAGGATAAACAAACAGAATAGTACTCGCCAAGCCCGCATCCATATACCGATAGGACACATAGAGCGACAGAGAAGATACCGCCATAATAGCACCCAGCACGGCTATCTGTAACGCCTCGGCAAAGCTAAGCCTAAAATCTATACGCCCAACCAACATCAATAGAGCCAACAAAGGAACACTCAGGACATACCGCCAGAAGAGTACAGACAAGACATCCATACCATCTGCAAAAAGCGGCAAAGCAAAAAGAGGGTTGAGACCATAAGAACCGGCTGCGAGGATACCAAACAAGTAGCCAAGGGAACGAGTGCGATACATACCATATCCTATAAAAACACGCAAAGGTAGTACTAATTTCGGGTTTGTGCAACACAAAAATTGCATAAGTCATCAAAAAACCGTACCTTTGTAGTCGGAAATGGAAACGATTTGCGCCATATCCACACCCTACGGCAGCGGCGGCATAGCCGTCGTGCGCGTTAGCGGGGAGGATGCTATCCGTATCACGGACAGCCTGTTTGTCGGTCGCCAACGCCTAACGGATGCCCTGCCCAACAGCCTGCACTGCGGACACATAGAGAAAGACGGGGAAGTACTTGACCAAGTGGTGGTAAGCATCTTCAGAGCGCCACACTCCTTCACGGGAGAAGATGTGGCAGAGATAAGTTGCCACGGGAGTCTGTACATACAGCAAGAGCTAATACACCGGCTAATAGAAGCAGGATGCAGGGCTGCACGCGCGGGAGAGTTCACCCAACGCGCTTTCCTCAACGGCAAGATGGACCTAACAGAAGCGGAAGCCGTAGCCGACCTGATAGCATCCACCTCCAAAGCGGAAAAAGACCTTGCGCTAAGCCAACTGCGAGGGAGCATAGGCAAGGAACTAAAAGAGCTGCGTGACCGACTCTTGCACATCACTTCGCTATTAGAACTGGAATTGGATTTTGCAGATCACGAAGAACTGGAGTTCGCCAACAGACACGAACTAAGCCAGTTAGCTGGCGAGATAGCCTGCCGCCTACGGCAACTAACGCAATCGTTCCAGACCGGTAACGCTATACGTAACGGCGTCCCGGTAGCCATCATAGGCGCCACAAACGCCGGTAAATCGACGCTATTGAACGCTTTGGTAGGAGAAGACAGAGCCATCGTAAGCGACATACAAGGGACGACACGAGATACGATAGAAGATACACTCCATATAGGGGGAATGCTCTTCCGCCTAACCGACACGGCAGGACTACGCGAGACCGAAGATGATATAGAGCGAATGGGTATTGCACGCAGCCGTCAAGCCGCCCGACAGGCGCAGATAATCATACAAGTAATAGACGCAGCCGCACCCGACACTCACATTGACATTCCTCTATCCGACAGCCAGACGCTCATACAAGTATGGAACAAAGCAGACTTGCTGCCGCAAGACGCAACCACAAACGCAGACACACCCAACAGGATATACCTCTCCGCCAAGTACGGCAATACGGACAAACTAAAGCAACTGCTCTTAGAAACAGCCGGCACGCGCATGGAAACGGGAACTGTAACCATCAGTAACGCACGCCACTACGAAGCCTTAACACGGGCATTGGGCGCCATAGAGCGCGTACAAGAAGGGTTGCGCGACAACTTGTCGGGCGAGCTGGTCTCTATGGACTTGCAAGACTGCCTCCACGCGATGGGAGAAGTAACGGGAGAGATAACGTCGCAAGAGGTACTTAGCTCCATCTTTAGCCGCTTTTGTATCGGTAAATAAAAACAAGTAGCAATTATAGATATACGCTTTAAGCAGAATAAAGAGAAGATGATACTATCCATGACAGGTTATGGCAAAGCCGAAAGCCAACTGACCAACCACCGTAAAGTAGTGGTAGAGTTGCGTAGTTTGAACTCCAAAGCTCTGGACCTCAGTATGCGGCTTACGCCACAACTACGGGTAAAAGAGTTGGATATCAGAAGTATAGTGGGGCAACGGTTAGAGCGCGGCAAGATAGACCTTGCCATATACTACCAAGACCTTGCCGCTACTTCGAGGGCAGAAGCCGCCTACCCTCCCCTCAACAAAGAGGCATTCTGCTATTACTACAAGCAACTGAAAGAGTTGCAAGCCGCTTGCGGAGAGGAAGAGACAGCCCACCTTATGGAGTTGGTAATGCGTATTCCCGAGGTGCTGAAAGCAAACGAAGAGGATACAGACATCAGCAAGGAAGAATGGGATATCGTACACGATACCATAAACAAGGCTATAGATGCGTTTGTAGCTTTCCGCACCCAAGAAGGTGCTGCGCTGGAGCGTATGTTTACCGAGAAACTGGACAGCATAGCACAACTATTGGCTGAAGTAGAACCATACGAAAAAAGCCGTGTGGAGAAAATACGCCAGCACCTATGGAGCAACCTCAACAAGCTTGAAGAAGAGACAAAGCAAAAGATCGATCAGAATCGCATGGAGCAAGAGATGATCTATTACCTCGAAAAGCTGGACATTACCGAGGAAAAAGTACGCCTTACCAACCACCTCAAATACTTCCGCGAGACGATGGCACAAAGCAAGGGCGTAGGCGAAACGAAAGATACAAATGCTACCGCAGGCGTAGGCAAGAAATTGGGCTTTATTGCTCAGGAGATGGGACGCGAGATTAACACGCTCGGCAGCAAAAGCAACCAAAGCGAGATGCAGATCATCGTTGTTAAGATGAAAGACATACTGGAGCAGATAAAAGAGCAAGTGCTAAACGTACTATAAACATATTGCAGCTACCATAAACAAAAGGTCTCTTGGATTTCAAGAGACCTTTTTTGTTTGAGTCGGCATACAGCCGAACATCTGGCAAGACTTACTTACGGATGTTCAGTTGTTTGATAATAGCACGGTAACGCTCGATGTCCTTCTCTTTGAGGTAATCCAGCATACGGCGGCGTTTACCTACCAAGCCAGTAAGAGCACGCTCTGTACCAAAATCTTTGCGATTTTGTTTCAAGTGCTCAGTAAGGTGATTAATACGGTACGTAAACAGAGCAATTTGGCTCTCAGCCGAACCCGTGTTCTTAGCGTCTTTGCCATAGTTTGCAAAGAGTTCAGCCTTCTTTTCTGATGTCAAGTACATGACTATAACAATATTTATTAGTTTAACAATCATGACCTCGCCCAATATAGCATCCAGACGATGTCACATCTATACGTTCTTTGCGCGAAACCACTTCACGGAGAAACGCGTGCAAAGGTACTGCATTTTTTCGGATTACGCAAATATTTTATTTGGCAAATTGACAATTTTACAATTTGACAATTGTTTTTGACCTGAAAGCAGGGCAATACAAGCGCGTAAAACGACCGACTCTGTTACTTCCTAATTTGGAAGGGAACGGAGCCGATAAGGTTGCCATCGGCAAAGAAATCCGCATTGTAGAAGCCCTCTACCACTTCATCTGCCAATGCCCAATAGACAGTACCTGCGAACTCCTCACCGGTATATTCGAACTCCTGCGAAAGGGTATAGGGGATATCCTCACTCTCGAAGAAGAACATACGCGCCGCATCTTCACCCAACAACTCTCCATTAGGGTTGATAATACGCACATAGAGCGTCTTCAAACCCGGTTCGCAGGTGATATTCTTGGCGATAGCATAATCAAACTGCAACTTCTTAATTTGGCTTACGAGACGCGTCTTGCGGTCGTGCTTGTTGAGCGTAGTAACCGTACAGGAGGATAACTCGAGCATAGAGGCACGTGTAACCGTCTCAGAGAGTTGGTTGTTGATTGTAGAAAGTTCGGTATTCTGCCGGCGTACCTGCTGATTTTCCTCGCGATACTGTTGGTTCTCCTCCGTTAGCCGACGGTTGGTTACATTTAGCGAATCGATTTGGCGGACATAATCCACCATGACCGCACGGACCGTGGCCAACTCCTTCTTCAGCTCGGCAATACGACGGGCGTTGGTAACCTTGGTAATACGCAGCTCTTCCAACAGGTCTTGCACACGTTGCTGTTCCTGCGCCAAACGTTCCTGCAAGGAATCGTTTTGGATATGCATATACTGATAGCCATCAAACTGGATTGCAAGGTCCTCATACTCTTCCTCCAGCTCCTGTTTCTCGAACTCCATCTGCTCTACCATCTCGTTCATCTCTCTTGTACGAGAGAAATAAAGGAAGAGCAAAGCCACAATAGCGGTTGCCAACAGAACCATAACGGAAATAACAATAGACTTCTTCATTACGCTATAAATTACAGTATAACAATACAATTACAACATCGGCAGCACGTTCTCCAAGCGGTTGGTTCGAGAACCTTTGAGCAAGACCTCAGCCCCGCGGAGCGGGTTAGCCTCGAGATAGCGAGCCAAGTCGTCCACATCGTGGAAGACAGGGTAAGGCGCCGTTGTAGCAGCATATTCCTCCCCTACCAGCAAGACGCGGGTTGCCTTACGCTCCGCCAACATATTCACTATGTTTTGATGCTCGATACGGCTATAGTCGCCCAACTCTCCCATCTGCCCCAAGATAAAGGTGTCGCCCGTAAAGGCATTTATCGCCGCCTGCATAGAGGTGGGGTTTGCATTGTAGGCATCAACCGTAACCGTGTTGCCGCGCTCCGTGCGGAGCAATTGCGAACGGTTGTTGGTGGGGACATAGGCGCGCACAGCCGCCAAAGCTTGCTCCTGCGAGATTCCGAAATAAGCGCCTATACAGCATGCTGCAAAGACATTCTCGGCATTATAGCCGCCTACCAAGTGCGTATCCTGCGGCATAACGCCCGTGGAATAGAGCACCTGCCGAAGGTTACCGCCTGTCTCGGCTATAGCATCCGCACACATCTTAGCCAAGTAGGGATTGTCCTGATTGCGGAAAACGGTAGCATTACGGGAAGCCAGATAATCGTACAACTCGCGTTTGGTGCGCTGTACTCCCACGAAAGAACCAAAGCCCTGCAAGTGAGCATGCCCCACGTTGGTAATCAAACCATAGTCCGGCTCTGCCACTTCGACGAGTTCGCGTATGTCCCCCGGATGGGAAGCGCCCATTTCCACGATAGCCAGTTCGTGGCTACGGGTGAGTTGCAACAAGGTAAGCGGCACGCCTATACTATTGTTGAGGTTGCCCTGCGTATAGTGGATATTATACTTGGTGCGCAGTACGGACGCCGTAAGCTCTTTGGTAGTGGTCTTGCCGTTGGTACCCGTAATACCAATAACGGGCAAGCCCAACTCACGTCGCCAAGCGCGCGCCAACGACTGCAAGCCGACTATACCGCCGCGCGCACAATCGTCCGATGAGAGTCCGATGAGAGTCCGTGAATCGTAGGTCTTCGCCAACCGTTCGTACACAGCCCTGTCACTCAAGACAGCCATAGAGGCGCCGTGCTCCAACGCATAGGCAGCAAATTGGTTGCCGTCAAAGCGCTCGCCCTTCAGAGCAAAGAACACGCAACCTTCGGGCAGGTTGCGTGTATCGGTACTCACACAAAGCGAGTCCCTATTGCTTATTAGGAATTTCCAATCCATATCCTTTCTTCTTATCCTCTACCTTCAATAACAAAGAGAAGATGAACGCCAGCACACCAAACGATGCAAACACAATCATAGGTACAAGATAGGAGCCCGTAGCCTGACGGAGCTTACCGATAAGCATCGGCACCAGACAAAGTCCGATATTCTGTACCCAGAAGATAAGACAATAGGCAGAGCCGAGTATTTTCTCGTCAATAATCTTAGGTACGCTGGGCCATAGCGCAGCAGGAACCAAAGAGAAGCTGACCCCCAAGATAGCAATCAGCGCGACCGCCAATACCTTGCTCGGGAAAACAGGCAGGATGAAAGCGAAACTCAAGTGGCAGGCTACCATGATGATAGCGCCAATCATTAACATAGATGCACCCTTTCCTTTGAAATCCAAGAAAGCCCCTAAGAACGGCGTAAGCACCATCGCCAAGATAGGGAAGCATGAGAAAAGCCCCGCCGCCGTAGCATTGTCCACGTTAAGCGTTTCCTCCAAGAAGTTAGGCGCATAGCGTTGGAACGGGAAAATAGCGGAATAGTAGAGCACGCACAAAAGCGCCACCAACCAGAACATCTTGCTCGTAAAAATTTTCCCAAGGTCGGATATATGGAACTCATCCTCAGCATCGTGCATAAATGTAGCTTCGCCAATCCGGACCAACTGGGCATCAAACTTCTTGTCCATAATCGTAAACACGAAGAAGTTCAAGAGTCCCACAACGAGCAAGCAAGCGCAAAACGCGAATGGCGCAATGACAGAGCCCTGTCCGTCCACGGCAAAGCGATTGGACAACAAAGGTGCTATCCACATTACAGCGAATACGCCCAAGCGGGCAATAGCCATCTCCAAGCCCATAGCGAGCGCCATCTCTTTACCTTTGAACCATTTGGCAAGTATCTTGCTGACTGTAGTACCCGCCATCTCACATCCGCAGCCGAATATCATGAAGCCAAACATCGCTACCTTTGCCGATCCAGGCATGTCTGTCCACCAAGAGTTCAACCATGCGACATTGTTGGTATATTCCACAAAGTAAATACCGAGGAACTTAATGCCTGCTCCGATAACCATCAACGAAGCGGAAAGGAGTCCCGTAAAACGGTTGCCCATCTTATCCAAGATAATACCTGCCAGGATAAGGAAACCAAAGACGTTCAGAAGATATTCTCCCGCCGCATAAGTGCCGAAGTCTCCCTTGTCCCACCCGTAGGAGTCACTTAAGAGAGACGCCAGAGGAGACATCACATCGACGAACATATAGGCGAAGAACATCATGGATGCTACCAAGATAAGCACCGTCCAACGCGCTACAGCCGAGTCACGGAGTGTTGTTTGCAATTGTTCTACCATTGTTTAGTTGCTTAATAGTTTACTATATAAGGAACGCATAAAGGCTCATAGCGCCTCGTCTTCCCCCCGAGAGGGAAGCGTACGGGGCGCATGTTTTTTCTTCTTCAGCCACGCCACTTTACGCTTTTCGTACTCTGCGTAGTGGCTTTCGAGATAGCCATCTGCCATATCCCTAAATAATAGCGGAAAATTACTTAATTCCCAGTTGTTTTTTCACAGCAGGCATAACATCCTGTGCCTCGGGCGCAACGTATACCATAGCCTGTGAATCGAAGATATAGGTATAAGACTCCGCCTGACCTACCGCCTGGATAGCTTTGGACATCTTCTCGTGAATAGGCGCGAGCAACTCCTGTTGCTTCTTCTGTATATCCTGCTCAGCCGTCTGGTAGAACAACTGGATACGCTGTTGCATCTCTTGCAGCTCCTGCTGACGTATCTGTTTTACCGCCGCTGCCATAGTGGCTTCCTGCGTCTGGTAGTCTTGTGCTTTCTTCTGCAACTCCTCCTGCATAGATGCTAACTGGTTCTCATACTGCGACTGGATAGTATCCATTTGGAGTCTAACCTGAGCCACCTCGGGCAACTGCTGGAAGAGTTCCGCAGTGTTGATGTGTCCATACTTTTGCGCACCGGCAAGCAGCGGCAACATCATAGCAATACCTAAAAATAACTTTTTCATTGTTGTAATAGTATTTACGATTTACTTATTCACTTTGTATAGCCTGTGAGCGGAGTGTTTATCGCGCTCCCATCTTCTGCAATACCTGGTCTGAAACATCCAGTTTGGAGGACATATAGACCAGCGACGGATCAGCAGAGCGGTCCTTAACGATATCTATCTTCTTCTCGTTCGCCAGTTCCTGTATGGCAGCATATATCTCATCCTGTATAGGCTTAAGCAATGCCTCGCGCTTCTTGTAGAGTTCTCCATCCTGACCGAAATACTTGCGCTTGAGTCCGAGTACTTCCTGCTCCTTGTTTACAATCTCCTCCTCGCGTCGTTTCTTCATCTCATCGGAAAGGAAAATCTGCTCCGTCTGATAGTTAGTCGCCAAGACGCGCGCTTCTTGATTGAGTGCCTCAATCTCCTTTTGCCAACGTTTACTAATCATAGTCAGTTGTTCGTTCGCCGTCTCGTACTGTGGTAAGTTCTTCAAAATGTATGCCATATCGATGTAAGCGATAGACTGTTCTTTCGCCGCATAGCCTCCAAGCGCCAGCACGACACCGATAAACACAAGCAATAGACGTTTCATAATATTCATTATCAGTAAATAACGATTTCCTACTCTATTCCTATAGGTTACAATTCCTGTCCTAAAACGAAGTGGAACTGACTGCCTCCGTATCCGCTCGAGCCGTTGATTTTGTCGAATCCCCATCCCCAGTCGATACCCAGCAAACCGAACATAGGCAGGAAAATGCGCACACCTACACCGGCACTGCGCTTGAGGTCGAAGGGGTTATACTTGGATATATCGGAGAAGCAGTTACCCGCTTCCATGAAAGCCAATGCCCAGATAGTAGCACTTTGCTCCAAAGCAATAGGATAACGCAACTCAAGCGTAAACTTGTTGTACACATACCCCATGTTACGCCCCGTCATCGCGTCGTAGGGCGTAAGCGAGCCCGAGGCATATCCACGCATTGCCACGTAGTCGGTAGAGTAACTGGTATAGCTGGACATACCGTCGCCACCCATATAGAAGCTCTCGAACGGAGATTTAGCATACTGATTGTAGTGCCCCAGGTAGCCAAACTCGGCGCGAGTCATGAGGACCAGTTTGGAATCCTTAGACAAAGGGGTAAACACCTTGCCCGTAAACTTCCACTTATGGTACTCTATCAGGTGGTAACGCTCGGCAGTAGTCATCTGCGAGTAGTCCTTACCCGAGATGAGAGAGTAAGGCGGCGTTATCTTCAGCCCCAAAGTAAACTGCGAACCGCGGCGAGTATAAATAGGGTTGTCTATACTGGAGCGCGAGAGTTGCAGATTGATAGAGAAGTTGTGGCTCGTACCATCGGAGATGAGCAAGTATGGCCAGTCCTTCATCATGTACATCTGGTAGCTGAGTTCACCATAGAAAGTGAAATAGTCGTCGGGCCAACTAAGACGCTTTCCGTATCCTATGCTAACGCCAAACGTACGCAGATACTTGTCCTTATCCGCCTCCGACTCAGCCAACTGCTGGTAATAATCGGAGTTACCCGCATAAGAATAGTAGTTGGAATAGGTGTTATACAGATTCCTATATGCTGTGTAATAACGGTTGGAGTAGCCCGTCTGGGAAGCAAAATAGATGCTTGCACTCAGGGAGTTCGGTCGTTTGCCTCCGAGCCACGGCTCCAAGAAGGAGATACTAGCCGAGGTGTAATAGATACCGTTGGTACGCGCATTGATGGAGAAGGTCTGTCCCTCTCCCTGCGGCACGATGCGATAGGCTTTCTTATTGAAGAGATTCTGTATGGCAAAGTTGGTAAACTTCAAGCCCAGTGAGCCCACCAGGCCCGTTGCACCCCAGCCTAATGAAAACTCAATCTGGTCTGACGACTTGGTTTCCAATTGGTAGGTGATATCCACCGTACCTTCCTCCGGATTAGGCTGGATGTCAGGTACAAGTTTCTCCTGATCGAAATGCCCCATCTGCGCAAGTTCGCGCAAGGAACGCATAATATCAGACTGAGAGTAGAGCTGTCCCGGCTTGGTGTATAACTCACGGCGTACCACATGTTCGTACACGCGTGTATTACCCACAATGTTGATTTGGTTGATTGTAGCGGGTTTGCCTTCGTACATCCTCATCTCAAAATCTATACTGTCGTTCTCCACATTCACCTCGACAGGCTCGACGTTGAAGAAAAGGTAGCCCTGGTCCGTATAGAGCTTGGAAACCGCATCATCGTCTGTTTGCAGACGCTCGTTGAGCACCTTCAGGTTGTACACATCCCCCTTTTTGACGCCCAAGGTAGCCGCCAGCAGTTCGTATGGGTACACCGTATTGCCGACCCAATTGATATTACGGATATAGTATTTGTCGCCTTCGCTGATGGTCATATAGACATCCACGCGGGTAGGATCTTCGGGATTGGGAACCACGCTATCCGCTACGATATAGGCATCGCGATATCCCACCTCGTTGTACTTCTCGATAACCGCCTTCTTGTCATTCTCATATTCCTCGGTAACGAATTTCTTGGTACGGAAGAGATTGATGATATTGTTATCGTTCGTCTTCTTCATCGCCTTGTTGATCTGCAGATCCGTCAGTGCCTCGTTGCCGGTAATGTAAATCTTGCCTACTTTCGTCTTCGCCTTCTTGTCCACGTTAATCGTTACCTTAACATAGCCAGGGCGGTCCTGATCCCCGATTTGCAGGATCTGTACCTCCGCATTGTGGAAGCCTTTCTCGGCGAGATACTTCTTGATAACCGTCTTTGCATGGTCGGACAAGTTAGGTGTCATCTGACTACCGTTACGGATGCCGACCTTTACCTCGACATCTTCTTTCTCGCTTTTCTTCAGTCCGTTATAGGTTACCTCCGACACGCGGGGACGTTGCTTGAGGGCAATCTCGAGCCATACTTTCTGTCCCTCGATGCGCTTTGCTTTTATCTTGACGTCAGAGAACAGTCCCTGCTTCCAGAAACGCTTGACAGACTTTGTTATTTGGTCGCCCGGTATCTCAATTTTGTCTCCTACCGCCAAGCCTGAGAAGCCAATTAAGACAAAGTCCTCGTAGCTATCCGCTCCAGTAACCTCAATCCCCGCAATCTCATAGGTATTGCGGTGGAGCGAATACTCGATGGCAGGGAGTTCTTCGGCAGGAGCAGCGGCAAGCGAATCCGCAGCCAGCGCCAGCGAATCCGTCTGTGCCCACAGCCCTACGGACAGCAAAATGAGTAGTAGTGTATTAGCTAATCTGTTCACTTGTCTTGCCAAATCTGCGTTCACGATGTTGATAATCCACGATAGCCTTGTAGAACTCTTCGGGTGTAAACTCGGGCCATAGACAGTCCGTAAAGTAGAGCTCGGAGTAAGCCAACTGCCAAAGCAGGAAATTACTGATCCTCAACTCCCCGCTGGTTCGAATCAGCAGGTCGGGATCCGGAATGTTGCGCGTCGTCATACAAGAGGACACAAACTCCTCGTCGATATCTTCGACACGCAGATTCCCCTCTTTCGCCAAGCGTACAGCCTCCTGCATGGCATAGACAATCTCCCAACGCGCGGAGTAGCTCAAAGCGATAATCAGCGAAAGCCCCGTGTTGGCAGCCGTTTGGCGGATACACTGCTCGAACTTAGCGCGTGCATCCTCGGGGAGACGCGTCAGGTCGCCAATGGTCAGCAAGCGCACGTTGTTCTCCATAAGGGTAGGTGTCTCCTTCACTATGGTATCCACCAGCAGCGACATCAGCGCGTCCACTTCCTCTTTCGGGCGGTTCCAGTTCTCCGTAGAGAACGTATATAGCGTCAGATACTGAATCTCCAACTCTGCTGCCGCAACGGTTATGTCGTGTACGGTCCGGACACCCTGACGGTGCCCGAACATCCGCGCGAGCCCTTGGCGCTTCGCCCAGCGCCCGTTACCATCCATGATGACAGCTACATGGCGCGGCATACGCCAGTTATCTATTTGGTCCTTATAAGTCATTGTCTGTATATCCCTCCCTAATAATTGCACATGCGGCAAACTTTTTTCTCTTTGGCAAACTCAAAAACTATGCCTAACGTGAGCTGAGATGTCAAATCATTGTTCAATATATTACTCCCATTGAGGTTGTAGGTATTACCTAACTCGGGCATTCCTTCCAGATTATCAGCGATATAGATATTGTATTGCCAAGCTATATTCAAGCCTACCCGCTCGGAAAATTTCCATTTCAGTCCGAAGCCAAGAGGGATATAGAACGCTATCGAATTGTATTTATCACCGTATAACGACGCCCCCGCTCCCAGAAAAATATAGGGTGTAACAGGCTTGATGCGGCTATCGTAGGTCCTCATGCCGAGACGGAAGAAGTTGAACTCCGCCATAGCGTCTATGTTAATCATCGGCGTTTCCCACATCTTGTCCAGCCGCACGCCCCTATCCGAATAGGCATTGCCCGTTATGCGGTGTGCCAACCCTTTGATTTGCAGCGCCCAACGCGGCGTAAACTTATAGCGAAAGTGCGCTCCGTATGCTTCCCGCGGATGGTGAAAGATATGCGGCGCAGCGTCTCCCACATAGTAGCCGCAGCCAGCCTGCAGCCCCAATTCGCACAGATACGCCCTATTGTCTGCCTGCACGACGCCGACAGCTCCCCACAACAACAATCCCAACACCCCGTACCTGACAACCGCCCCAAAATATCGTATGTCTCTATGTTTACGCACCTTATACTAACACAATTAGCGCGCAAAGATACAACAAAATCCGCATATATGCAAGCAAAAACTGCTTTGACCCCCAATTAGCCTTATTTTTGCCGTTCGAAGGAGGTTGCCTGCCGCCAGCTGCGAGCGTGCGGGAACATAGGGAACGGGGACGGCAAAAACAGGTGCAATCTTAATAATCGTACATTTTTCGGTGCTTTTTAGGGAGTCTAAGGGTAGCGCAAGGGTAGCGCGAAGGTAGCGCAAGGGTAGCGGAAACACCAAATCTTAATAATCGTACATTTTGAAGAAAGCGTCAACGGGGCATTTAAGCCTGACAAAAAAGCCCGCAGCGTGCCTGCGCGCGAGCACCAAGGAACAGAGCCATACCGTCGGGCGGCATCGAACTACTTGTTGATCAATAGTCGGAACGCATCGGTTACCTTGCGAACGGGGACGACCTCTATCGAGTAGCGAGCCGAGAGTTGACCCTGATCAGCGGGGATGATAATACGCTTGAAACCAAGCTTTTGCGCCTCTTGGATACGCTGTTCAATACGGTTAACAGGGCGTATCTCGCCCGCCAAGCCGACCTCTCCCGTGAGGCATGTCTCGGCATCCAACGCCACATCCATATTGGAAGAAAGTACCGCAGCGAGGACCGCCAAGTCGGTAGCAGGGTCGTTCACCCGCAAGCCTCCCGCGATATTAAGAAAGACGTCTTTCTGAAGCAGTTTGAAGCCCACCCTCTTCTCCAACACCGCCAAAAGCATATTCAAGCGGCGCGTATCAAAGCCCGTGGAAGAGCGCTGAGGAGTACCGTAAGCGGCAGTGGACACCAACGCCTGCACCTCAATCAGGAAGGGACGCACACCCTCGACAGCCGCAGCGATAGCGATGCCTGACAAGCCTTCGCGCGAGGTAGAGAGCAGCAACTCACTGGGGTTGACCACCTCACGCAGACCGTCCTGACGCATCTCATAGATGCCCAACTCGGACGTAGAGCCGAAACGGTTCTTCTGCGCGCGCAAGATACGGTACATATAGTGCTGGTCGCCCTCGAACTGGAGGACGGTATCCACGATATGCTCCAAGACTTTCGGACCCGCGAGAGAGCCCTCTTTGTTGATATGCCCGATGATAAAGAACGGAATGTTCTTCTCTTTGGCGTACTGGAGGATACGCGCCGCGCACTCACGGACCTGGCTCAAGCTGCCGATACTCGACTCGATGCCCTCACAGCCGATAGTCTGGATAGAGTCCACAACCACCACCTCGGGCTGAACCTCCGTCACGGCGTCCAAGATGCGCTCCAAGGATGTTTCGCTCAGCATATAGAGGTTCTCGGGCTTCCCCGCAAGCCTCTCCGCGCGCAACTTCAGTTGGCGTACGCTTTCCTCGCCGCTCGCGTAGAGCGTCCGACGCTCGCCCAGTTGCATCAGCACCTGCAACGCCAGCGTGGACTTGCCGATGCCCGGTTCACCGCCCAGCAGGACGAGACTGCCTTCGACCAAGCCCCCGCCCAAGACACGGTTGAGCTCGCCGTTGTGCATATCGATACGAATCTCCTCCGTAGCCGTAATATCCTGAATACGTTGCGGTTTAGCGCCTTGCGCCGTGCGCACGCCACGCCCTTTGCCAGGCGCAACGGTCTGCACTTCTTCCTCATAGGTGCCCCACTCCCCGCAGACGGGACAGCGCCCTAACATCTGCGGCGCCTTAGCCCCGCAACTACTACACACATATTGGACGGACGACTTCATAGCTATATATCCATAGTGGTTTGTTCCTGCGCCAGCACCGTATTAGCAAAGACGGACTGCGCCTCTTGGAGGAAAAGGTTATGGTCGAGCACGCGGGCGGAGAAATGCCCGATAATCAGCTTACCGGCATGCGCTTTCTGCGCGATAGCAGCCGCCTGCCGTGCCGTAGAGTGCATCACGGTGCGGCAACGGTCGGCAAACTCGTCCAAATAGGTTGCCTCGTGGTAGAGCGTATCAACGCCCTCGATGATAGGCAGAATCTTCTCCGAGTACATCGTATCGGAGCAATAGGCATAGCGTTTGCGCACCACGACGGTCTTCTCGCCGGAGTCCTCCGCGAGCACCCGATGGCGCTCCGAGAAAAGGAAACCGCAACAAGGGACAGTATGCTTGAGCGGGATAGTCTCGACCGTCACCGTACGGTCCTCAAAGATAACCTCGCGTTTGCGCGGATTGATAGCATGGAAACACACCTCGTAGGGCAAATCAGGACAATAATAGTCCAGCCACGGGCGCAACAACTTCTCCAAATCAGCATGGGCGTAGATGTGCATCGGCTGCGTGCGATGGAGCATGCCCAAGGTAGAAAGCAGCCCCATCAAGCCGAAACAATGGTCGCCGTGGAGGTGGGAGATAAAGATGGTGTACAGGCGCGAAGTGTGCACCCCGAGCCGCTGCATGGTTATCTGCACGCCCTCGCCGCAGTCCACCAAGAACGACTTGTCGCAGAGCTCCACGAGCTGCCCCGTAGGCGAATTCTGCTTGGTAGGTCTTGCACTACCGCAACCTAATATGGTCAGTTTACCTGTCACTTCTTTCGCTCGATCTATTGAATTGACGACAATTTCTCCCTGATAGTTTCTCCCAACGCCGTTTTACGCTCGATATGCTCCAACACGGCTTTGACAAAAGCGTTGCTCTCGAGACTACCCCGAACCGACTCGAAATCAGCCTTTTGCTGTCTCCTGTCTCCATCCACTCCGAAGCCCGTCTGGCTATTAAGGTCGAACTCCTTGCGAGCATCATTGTACACCATGTGGTCGAGGTTGACCACCACATTCTGCCACTCGTTGACGGTGTCGTACACCTGCTGCACCGTAACATCCTGCACCTTGCAGCCCCATATACGCTCCAGCTTATCCAGCGCCCATGTCCACTCGTAGGAATAGTAGTTGGCATGCATCTCGCCGAAACGCCCCTGTATGGTCCTGTAGGTCATACCGCCCTTTTCTATATCATCCATCAACCGCGTAACCTCCGAACGGGGCGCTATCAAGCCAGCCAAGTCCACCCAGTCGCCCAAGCCAACCTGCGAATCGGGCGTCAGCACACGGCGCAAATCATCCAAGGTACGGATATCCGCTTTCTCAATACGGGAGATGAGCGAGTTGCCCAGGAACTTCGCGATACCTATCGAATAGAGCTCTTTGCCGTGCTGCAAAGACAAGTTGCGTATCTTGCAATTGTGGTAGCCGTACACCTCCGTATTCTCGCCGCCAAGTTGCTGCAGTTCCTCCAGCACCTCACGCCCGCGCCACATCTTCTGGACCGTGTAGGGAGAAAGCAGGTTAAAGTTGATAAAATCCAGTTTATCAGGGTCTTTTCGATTGTCTCGCTTGGGCCATTTCTGCGCATCACGTATAGTACCGACCGTACGCAGGTTCGCACCGGGAACGAGGAAAGTCTCCGATTGGTTCTCAATAAGGTAAGAGAAAGGCAGTTCGCTCGTATCCGCATGGTTGGTATGGCGCCCCATAACCAATGAGAACGCACCTATCTTGGAGGGCCAAAGCAAGTAACTATCCGAAGTAGTCTTCGCGCCACGCTCTACCACCCCTTGGTGGATAGGTCCTAACTTGTACATATGGTTGGACTGGTTGCTCCCCGACCCTGCGTTGAGGAAAGAAAACATACCCGCAATCAACAAGGTGGACTTATGGTGCGTAACCGTATATGGTCCCGCAAAAATCGCACACGCCTCGCCGTGCATCCCCTGACAATTACTAAAGAATAGCGACTCGGCAGCGGAATAATGCTTATCGAAAATACATCCCTGTCCTACGAAACACTTGTCCACCAAAGTAGAATCACCAATCTCCACGCTCGAAGCAATAATAAAATCGGTACACTTAACGCCCGAGCCCAACTTAACAGGAGCGGATTTGTTCGAATTGATAGAACCGTTTTTGAGACGAGACACGCCCGCAAGCTGAGCATAGTCGCCTATACGGACATTCTTGATACTGCCGCAATTCAGGATACGCACATTCTCCCCTATCGTCCCCATATCGTCCGCATGCGCCTCAGCATATTCGTCTATCATCCTATCCAGCACCTCGATGAGCGATGAGCGATGGCGGTACAAAGTCATCACATACGCCAAACTGGCGCTCAGATGGTCAAATATAGGTATCTCGCGCCCTCCGCCTTCGTTCATCACCGCTACGCGGACACCATTACCGAAACTGCTCCGTCCATCCACCAAAATGGCATTGACATTCTCTATACACGAGTCAGCTCCGATGCGGTAGTTGGCGATATAGTTTTGGATATTACTCAGATGCACATTATCACCTATCTCACAGTTGTGCAATACCGCATGGAAGATACCGGAATGCACCGACAAGCCCCCAGGCAGGTCGAACTCACGTTCGAAGACGCCCAGCCGGATATTGCCGGAGAAGCGTACATCGTGCACATACTGAGGATCAAAGCCGTCCTTGACCTGCACATCCGCCCAACACTTGGCAGAACAGCCCTGCGCTACCAATTGGCTTTGCTCAACATCGGTTAAATTTCTATATGCCATCGTTCCGTTTTTTTTACTTATTCTCTAAAAATATACGCGTACACACCTGTTTGGTATAAGCGGGGAAATCGCCTCCTATTATCCAACCGTAATAGCCTTTGTCTCTGCGAAATACATCTGCAACACGCCGCCCTTTATGTTGTCCGAAATTGAAAATCTCATAGCCATCCTTGTCATACGCGATGCGCCCTGCGAAGTCGGCGAACCGCATGCTACCTGACGAATATTCGGACAGCCCCTCTACAGTATCGGGTAAGTCATAGCGTTCCAACTGTGCCATCAACACCTCGTAGGTCGCCATAGTGTCTGCATTGGCAGAATGTGCATTTTCTAAGTCTTTTCCGCAATAGAAGCGATACGCCGCCGACAAGTTACGCTGTTCGTTCTTAGTAAAAATAGTGTACGCATCCACCATATTCTTACGTTTCAGATCAATCGCAACACCGGCGCGCAGGAACTCCTCCGCCAAAATAGGTATATCAAAGTGGTTGCTGTTGTATCCTGCCAAGTCGCTGTCTTTCAGCACCTCCGCCAAGTCGCGCGCCATCTGACGAAACGTAGGACAATCTTTCACATCCTCGTCCGTAATCCCGTGAATCGCCGTCGAAGCCTCAGGTATGTGCATCGTTGTCTCTTCCACCATAGGCTTGCCGAACGGGTCGGACAAATGACGTATGACAGTCGGTCTGACGCGCAAGGTCTTCCCCTCGGCATTGCCATTAGGAAAGACCTTGTAATAACTTATCTCTACAATCCGGTCGGTGGTGATATTCAGGCCTGTCGCCTCTATATCGAAGAACACCAGCGGACGATTAAGATGCAACTTCATGAACCTGTTTACTAATCGTCTAATTTACAACTCGATTCATCAGTCGTTCAGCAGCATAGGCATCAACAGCATCAACAAATCCTGATTCTCCTCATTCTCTGTCGGCAGGATCAAGCCTGCGCGTGCGGGGTCTGCCAAGCGAAGCATCACGTCGGTGGAGCTAACCGCACTAAGAATCTCAATCAAGAACGGAGCTTTGAAGCCGATAGCCATAGGCATACCGTTGTATTGGCAATCGATTGTCTCCTCTGCACTGGTAGAGAAATCAATATCCTGTGCCGATATCTTAATCTGGTTCTCACTCAGAGCCAGCTTGAGCAACGAAGTTCCCGTATTGGCAAACACCGCCACGCGCTTGCATGCGTTGATAAGCGTCTGACGATCTACCACCACTTGGTTCTGGTTGTTCTGAGGAATAACAGCATTATAATTCGGGAAACGTCCCTCTATCTGACGGCACAAAAGCATTGCCTGACCGAACTCGAATTTGGCATTTTTCTGACCAAACGTAATAACCACTTCGCTATCATCTTTGGCAAGCACATTCTTCAGCAAAAGAGCCGGTTTTTTCGGCAAGATAAAACTAACAGGCTCTGCAGAAGTAATAGACGTATTTGTATAACGTACCAGCCGATGCGCATCCGTTGCCACCATAGCTATTTTCTCTGAGTTCAGATCGAAGAAAATACCGTTCATCACCGGGCGCAACTCATCGTCCGCCGTGCAGAACAAGGTCTTGTTGATAGCGTCCAGCAAAAGGCGCGATGGCATGGTTATCGTATTGGTAGCATCTTCGTCCATAGCCGGCATCTCGGGATACTCATTTCCATTGACACCTACAAACGAGTACGTGCCGTTAGTGCTAACCATATTCACACCGAAATTCTGCTCGTCGATTGAGAAAGTCAGCGGCTGCTCGGAAAACTCCTTAAGCGTATCCAGCAGCAACTTGGCGCCACTGGCTACTTTGCCCGCACCCTCAGCATTCTCCACCTCCAGCGAAGTACGGATTGTAGTCTCGCCGTCAGACGCCGTCAAAGTAAGCAAATTCCCGTTCAAATCAAACAATACATCCTCCAAAATAGCCAAGCTATTCTTTGAGGCGATAACACGACTCACTGCCTGCAACTGGGCAAACAATTTCGTACTTGATACATTGAATTTCATATTCGTTGTGTTTTTAATTTCCGTTTTTTACTCTTTCGTAACACCCATTCCGCCCGCTTATTGCAACATATGCACACATTCGAACATCAGTGATACTTCGCGCAAAGGTACTAAAATTATACCAAATACACAAATTATTTCACCAAAATGCACTACTTTTGTGCTTTTTCTTTCTCAAACGGATATTTTTGCGTACCTTTGCACATTGGTATCACAGAGGAAATATGCACATCGGAGTATTTGACAGCGGATATGGCGGACTGACTATACTGGACAAAATACGTCAAGTATTGCCGGAATATGACTATATCTACTTAGGAGACAATGCCCGTGCGCCCTACGGCACGCACTCTTTCGAAGTGATTTACCAATACACTTCCCAGGCCGTCCGATACTTATTAGCCAACGATTGCGCCCTGGTGATTTTGGCGTGCAATACAGCCAGTGCAAAAGCGCTGCGCACGATTCAGCAGCAAGACCTACCCTCTTTGCGCGGCGGCAACGAAGTGCCGAACGTGCTGGGTGTAATCCGCCCTACCGTAGAGTCGGTTGTTCCGGCTACACGCAACGGGCATATCGGAATCTTGGCAACTCCGGGCACGATTAGCAGCGATAGTTACCGCATTGAGTTGCTACACTTGAATCCCAATTTGCTTATCTCGCAACAAGCCTGCCCGATGTGGGTACCGCTTATCGAGTCCGGCGAACACACAAACGAGGGCGCAGATTATTTCGTTGACAAGTATCTCTCTGCATTATTCGCCCAAGACCCGCTGATTGACACGGTTGTTCTCGGTTGTACTCATTATCCGCTACTCAAACCCAAGATAGACAGTTGGTTGCAGAACCGCTATGCGGCTGCTGCCCCCACATCATCTGCGCCGAAAGTGGTCGTACAAGGCGATATTGTTGCCCATTCGCTAAAAGACTATCTCTCGCGGCACACGTCTATCCGCCAAGCATTATCATCGGGTGGCACATGTCGCTATTTGACCACCGAATCCGCTCAGAAATTCAACGCCAGTGCCTCGCTTTTTCTCGCCGAAACCGTCTCCGCCGAGCGCATCAACTTTTAGCGGTGGATAAGCTGTGGATAAGCTGTGGATATGCGGTGGATAAGCTGTCATTACGCCCCGCAAACCGAGGCTTGATTGAGATGCAATTTGCCGGACAACTATTATTATATTTCTTCGAGGAGCAACAACGGCACAATAACCATCATTTTTCCGCCTGCTTTCTCATTGTGAGAGAAATCTCTTTCCCCTCATCTTCCGTTACCAACTGCAGGTAGTCGTACGAATCACCCATTTTGCGTAAAACGCCGACCTCGGAAAATTCCTCTCCTTCCACTTTGGTGTAAAGGATAGAATCATTTTGAATCTTATAATCAGCAACGATTGGCATTTGCGCTTCCTCTCCGCCGAAGGCGTTGATAAGGTTTCGCGCAGCTCCAGAAGCGTCAATAATCAGTTTGTCTCCATCAAATTGCATAGTCATTTGCATTTGCGAAAGCAACATCGCTGCAAAAGCAGTTGCAAAGGCATCTTCCTCCTCATCCTCCGCCAAATCAGACAGGAATGACGAGAAGTCGATTTCATACTTGCCTTGCAAATCTTTGGAGTTGATTGACTGCTTGTTGGTTGTGCATGCTATCAACATCAAGCTTGCACAAAGAAAAGCGATAAATTTCTTCATAACATTATAACTTAAGGGGTTAAATATAAACAATGATAGAAAATATATAGGGGCACGCTCGAACGGCGTACCCCTATACGAAAATCGTTATTACTCTGCTGCCTGCTCGGCGGGTTTGCTCCAATCGGTTTGGAGCATGCGCTGATAGGAGCGGTAACGCCATTGTGCGTTGTCCTGTGCCGCCTTGAAGAGGTCGGCAGCCTCTGCCGGATACTGCTTCATGACGCTGGCGAAACGAACCTCGCCCTTGAGATAGTCTTGGAACTTATCCCACTGCGGCTCTTTGGAGTCGAGCGAGAACGGGTTCTTGCCCTCTGCCTCGAGCGCAGGATTGTAGCGCCACAAGTGCCAGTAACCACATTCAACCGCCTTGGCTTCCTCTGCCTGGCTCTTGCCCATGCCGGCTTTTAGACCGTGGTTGATACACGGAGCGTAAGCGATGACGAGCGACGGTCCGGGATAAGCCTCCGCCTCGCGGATAGCCTTCAAGGTCTGCGCCTGGTCAGCACCCATAGCAATCTGAGCCACATAGACATAGCCGTAGGTGGTGGCAATCATACCGAGGTCTTTCTTGCGCACACGCTTACCCATAGCGGCGAACTTCGCGATAGCGCCAAGAGGCGTGGACTTGGATGCCTGACCACCGGTGTTGGAGTACACCTCGGTATCCAGCACGAGGATATTAACATCCTCACCCGATGCAATCACGTGGTCGAGTCCTCCGTAGCCGATGTCGTAGGAAGCACCGTCGCCGCCGACAATCCACTGGCTGCGTTTTACGATATGGTCTTTGTATTTCAGAATCTCTTTGCAGGTGTCGCAACCACATGCCTCGCAAGCCGCAACGATGGGCTCATAGAGGCGATTCGTTACTTCTGCACTGTTCTGGTTTTCAAGCCATTCGGCGAACATTGCTTTCAGTTCGTCGGAACAGCAAGTGCAGGTCTGACCCTTCTTCATCAGGTTTGCCAAACGCTCGCGAATCTTGCGGTGTGCAATCTGCATACCCAAACCGTACTCGCAGAAGTCCTCGAACAGGGAGTTCGACCACGCAGGACCGTATCCCTTGTCGTTGGTGGTATAAGGTGTGGAAGGTACGGAACCCGAATAGATAGAGGTACAACCCGTTGCGTTGGCGATAATCTCGCGGTCGCCGTAGAGTTGGCTGATGAGTTTCAGATACGGGGTCTCGCCGCAGCCGGAGCATGCACCCGAGAACTCGAACAGCGGTGTAGCGAACTGGGAGTTCTTCACATTCGACTGAATATCAACCAGCGACTGCTTGCTCTTGACGTTCTCCACGCAGTAGGTCCAGTTGGCAGCCTCTGCCTCCTGTCCCTCGAGCGGAACCATCTGCAAAGCCTTGCCCAACTTCGGATTGCCAGGGCAAACGTCCACGCAGTTGCCGCAGCCGAGGCAGTCCATAACGCCTACCTGCATGCGGAAATGCATGCCCTTCAAAGCAGCCGGCGCCTTCATCTCGCGGGTAACGCCGTTGATGCCCTTCACCTCCTCGTCGTCCATCACGAACGGACGGATGCAAGCGTGAGGGCAGACATATGCACACTTGTTGCACTCGATACAGTTGTCTGCATTCCATACAGGTACGAACGCCGACACACCGCGCTTCTCGTATTTCGCCGTGCCTGCGGGCCATGTACCGTCCTCGATGCCCTTGAAGGCACTTACGGGCAGCAGGTCGCCGTCCTGACCGTTGATAGGACGCACCACGTTGGTGATGAACTCGGGCTCATTGCCGTAGTCGGGAGCCGCGTCAGCACCGAGGTTGCTCCATGCGGGGTCAACGGTCAGCATCTGATACTCACCGCCGCGGTCCACAGCAGCGTAGTTCTTGTTCACAACGTCCTCACCCTTCTTGCCATAGGACTTCACGATGAAGTGCTTCATCTCCTCCACGGCTTTCTCTACGGGGATAACCTCCGTGATGCGGAAGAAGGCGGATTGGAGAATGGTGTTCGTGCGGTTGCCAAGCCCGATCTCCTGTGCAATCTTGGTGGCGTTGATATAATATACCTTGATGTCGTTGTCCGCGAAGTATTTCTTCACCTTGTTCGGCAGGTTCTTAGCCAACTCGTCGCCCTCCCAGATGGTGTTGAGCAGGAAGGTGCCGCCCTTCTGCAAGCCGCGGGTAACATCGTACATGTGCAGGTAAGCCTGTACGTGGCACGCCACGAAGTTCGGGGTGGTTACGAGGTAGGTAGAGTGGATAGGCTCGTCTCCGAAACGGAGGTGGGAGCAAGTGAAGCCGCCCGACTTCTTGGAGTCGTACGAGAAGTACGCCTGGCAGTATTTGTCGGTGGTGTCACCGATAATCTTCACGGAGTTCTTGTTGGCACCTACGGTACCGTCAGCGCCCAAGCCGTAGAATTTCGCCTGGAACATGCCTTTGCCGCCCATTGCGATTTCCTCGCCCACGGGCAGAGAGGTGAAAGTGATGTCGTCGTTGATACCCACGGTGAAGTGGTTCTTCGGCTGCGGAAGAGCAAGGTTCTCGAATACAGCCAGCATCTGCGCCGGCGTAGTGTCGTTGGAACCGAGACCGTAGCGACCGCCTACTACCAGCAGGTCCTTCAATCCGAGTTCGTCCAAAGCATCCTTTACATCCAAGTACAGCGGTTCGCCGTTGGCACCCGGTTCCTTCGTGCGGTCGAGCACGCAGATACGTTTTGCCGATGCGGGCAACGCCTCTTTCAAGTATTTGAGCGAGAAAGGACGGTAGAGATGTACATTGATCATACCTAACTTGTTGTTGCCCTTGGCTGCCTCGTAGTCGATGACCTCGCGGATAGCCTCGCAAGCGGAGCCCATGCAGATGATGATGTTCTCTGCATCAGCAGCACCGTAGTAGTTGAACGGACGGTATTTGCGGCCTGTAATCTCCGAAATCTTATCCATATAGTCACTTACGATGTCTGCCACGCCGTTGTAGTAGGGGTTGCAACTCTCGCGGTGTGCGAAGAAGACGTCGGGGTTCTCCGCCATACCTTTCATCACGGGACGCATAGGCGACAAAGCACGCTCGCGGAACTGCTGCACTGCTTCCATATCCACCAACGGACGCAGGTCTTCCATATCCACAACCTCCACTTTCTGATACTCGTGGCTGGTGCGGAAGCCGTCGAAGAAGTTGAGGAACGGCACGCGGCTCTTGATGGTGGCAAGGTGAGCCACACCGGCGAGGTCCATCACTTCCTGCACGCTGCCTTCCGCCAGCATGGCAAAGCCCGTCTGACGGCATGCCATCACGTCCTGATGGTCGCCGAAGATACAGAGCACGTGGCTCGCCAGTGTACGTGCCGACACGTGGAATACGGTCGGAATCAACTCACCCGCAATCTTGTACATGTTCGGAATCATCAGCAACAATCCCTGCGAAGCGGTGAAGGTGGTAGTCAGCGCACCTGCATTCAGCGCACCGTGAACAGCACCTGCGGCACCGCCCTCGGATTGCATCTCCTGCACCATAACGGTCTCGCCGAACATATTCTTACGTCCGGCAGCAGCCCAGTCGTCCACGTTCTCAGCCATGGGCGACGACGGAGTGATAGGGTAAATAGCCGCCACCTCGGTGAACATATACGCGATATGCGCAGCCGCGGCATTACCATCACAAGTCATAAACTTTTTTTCTTTCATTTGTGTTGAAAATATTACGTTTATAATTAATTGTTTATTTGATAGTTGTAATTATCTATTCGTTCCTTATTATTATTCTTCCAACAGTTTTGCCAATTCTTCCGGGCAATCGGTCAGCAGTTGGGCATGGTTCATCTTCGGAAACACCCTCACTTTCGCCGTAGGACAAACCTGTACTGCATGCCGCGCCTGCGGCGGGAAAAGTATCTCTTTGCTTCCATGCCAAAACTCCACCTCCATATCCGCCGGCAACGACTGCAGACGGTAGGAAAACACCGAACGGAACACATTCACTGCCGTGCGTGAGCCGTCACAAGGGAAAGTACGGTCGAACTCATCAAAGAGCGCATGATAATAATGCGAGCGGAACAGCCACCTATACAAACGCCCGAAATGACAAATACACCATACATTCATAGCCTGATAATACTCACTGAACACCCGCATGAACCCGCTAAAAGAGGTTATCGGCGCGGCATCCATCACAAGGCGCCTTATCTTCACGATATTACGCTCCGCCAACCGGGCGCCGATACTGCCACCCAGAGAGATACCATATACCGTATCGGCACAACCGTCGGCATGCGTCAGCAGAAATTCTTCTATCTGCCGCGCCTGGTCATCCACCGTGGTAAACGCATTAGGCACCGCCTTTCCGTCAAGGTCGGTCTGCTGTCCGTCCAATGCCGGGACCACCATATGGAAACGGTCCTTCAACAGCCCGACAAGCGGACTGAAAATCTGCCACGACGCATACGTACCGGGAATCAGTACCAGCACCGGTGCGCCCATGTTTCCAAATTCGTGTATCAGCATTGTTTGTTCATATCTCTATACGTTTCTCAATACAGAAAACCCATCAGCCACAGCGGAATAAAGTTGCCGTGCCCCACATCCAGATCTCCTATCGCACAAGGGCGTATGCTGTCGCGCGAAGGCAAAGTAGGACGAACATCGAAATAGTACCTGCCGTCCACCACGAACATCGCGCTGCGCTCTGTGGCGTTCACCTTGTGCCCGCCGTGCAAACTACAATAAAAATAGGTCTCATACATATCCTGCATCTCTACTTCGCGCTCGAATATCATGTGCGCCAAGTTCGTATTTTGCATATACACCTTGGTCGGCTTCATCGGGAATGACCGACCCTCCATATAGAGCAGATTGAGCAAACGCGCATCCTTCAGATATTTGATATAGTTCATCGTCGTCGCGCGCGAAAGACCTATATCCTCGGATATATTGCTGACGTTGAGCGAACAAGGTGTCTCGCGGAGCATTATATAGAGCAGGCGTCTTAACTTGGGCAGACAAGCCACATCTATCTGCTTAATCATCAGCACATCCACCTCCAACATCATATTCATCGTCATCAGCAAATCCGCCTCGAAGTGCTTGCGCTCCAGATACGACGGATAGTAGCCATGGCGGAGATAGTCCTTGAAATAATCCAGCGGATTGACTTTCTCGCATATCTCACGCGCTATAGAGGTATGGCTACGCAATATCTCCTCCAAACTGTACGACCGCAGTTGCAACGATGTCTGCAAATTAAGATACTCGCGGAACGAGAACCCCCGCAGATTGTACATCTTCACCACGTCGGCTATATCGCGATTTTCCTCCACAAGGCGCATCACGGGCGACGCAGAAAATACAATATGTAGCGACTTGTATTTGTCGTAGCACTTGCGCAATTCCTTCGACCAGTTCGGGTATTTGAACATCTGGTCCAGCAGCAGGGTCTTGCCGCCCGCCTTCACGAACATCCCCGCGAACTCCACCAGCGAGTGCTCCGTAAAGTAAAAATTATTCAGATTCACATACAGACACGAACGTTTGGACGCACTCTTGCTACGTTGTGCCGTAGCAGGAACAGTCTGCTCCGCCTCCTGTTTCTCTATTTCCTTGGCACGCGCAATCAGGAAATCGGTCTTTCCTACGCCACGTCCGCCCTTGATGGCTATCAAGCGGTCGTTCCAATCTATCTCATCCATCAGTTGCCTTCGGATAGGCATCTCCGAATGAGCTACCAAATAATCATGTATTCGAAAAAAGGCCTCTAACATAGCTTAGCTATATCCACTTTGTCTGTTGTATTATCTGTCGTATTGTATTTTCGTCGCTATTTGCCGCTATCTTCGTATCTCTATCTCTGCGCCTCTGTCTTTGTGTCTATGTCCGTTAATTGCTACCCGCGCCCATTCCGTCATCTCCACCCCCACTTTTCATTCCCCATCCTGCCCCTACTCCGCAGCCCCCTTCTACTTCACGCTGCAAAATTACTACAAAAAAAACAAATTTGCAATATCTACTTTGCATTTTGTAGGCTTTTTTTCTATTTTTATTATCTAATCCACTCTGTACCAAGCAATACCAAGCCCTCCCTTTCCACTCGCACCACCACCTACAAAAAAAGATTGCCTAAACTCTCGTCAGGCAATCCTTACTAATCGCAACGCAATCGCGTTACTACTTATTTCGAGATGGCACCACTCGGGCATACATCTGCGCAAGTTCCACACTCTGTGCAGATTTCAGGGTCAATAGAATACTTTTCACCCTCAGAAATAGCACCCATCGGGCATTCATCTTTACATGTACCGCAAGCGATACAATCATCAGAAATAACGTAAGCCATAATTGTTGTATTTTATATTTATAAGTTGTTGTATATTAGTTGCAACCATTTGTACATTTGTGCCATTCCTTGCATATCTGTGTCTTTTTGCGCATCTGTGCGCGTGTGCAGAGCGCAAAGGGAAGCAAAAACATGGCGCAAAGATACAACAAAAATACGACAATACCAAAAAATAGGGATTGATTTTGCAAAATTATCTGCATCTCTATTGTTTTTTTAATCCAAATTGAAACGCAATTATTTGGTAAGTACACAGTGGTTTTTATCCTCCTTTCGTGGTGCAACACGAGGGAGAGGGGGGGGGGAGGACGTTAGCCCAAAGGCTACGCAGAGCCCATGCAGGGGCTACGCGGGTCCCAAGATGCTACGGGGTTGCTACGGTATCTGATCAATAGAAGACCGCTACGGGAAAGAAGATGTGAAAATCTATTTCACGGAT
>JBJECK010000003.1:0-85908 GCA_051870995.1 Paludibacteraceae bacterium
AAGGATATACCGAGGTGCAAATAAAAACTGCCCCTGTGGACATTTCTGCAAAACTTGATGGGGTTACATGGTACTTTGAATTAAAGAAGACCGCGGAAGAAAAGAAGTATTTTGGTGCAACTACGCTAACAGAACTGAAACAGGCTCAAACAGATACTTCGCATTTTAGATTCATTATCGCGCAAGCGACGACAGAAAAAGAAAATTGCACGTCATTTAACTTCTATGAGTTGACGTTGGAACAAATGGAAAAGTTAGGTAATATGTCAATTCCACCGTTCAAAGTATATTTTAATATCGACTTGTCAAATAAGGCACAGTTTTTACAAGAGAAGTGCCCTATGTACCCATACTCATACCCACAGGAATTTGACGAAACGGAATATAAGAAATTTCAATCGCATGGTGAGCAGCCAGGCGAATCCGTTAAGTTCGTGAAAGAGCATATTAAGAACTTAGATGATTTTTACGAAGAATTAAAAACAAATAATAACAATCAATCATTATGAAAACAAAATTATTATCATTGATAGCCGCTCTTTGTGTGGCTACCGGCATATTTGCCTATAAGTTCGAATCTGACGGTTTGTACTATCGCATTACAAGTGACACTATACCCTATACGGTTGCGGTAACGTTTGAATTTAATGATTATGATAACTATGTTGGTCTTATTAGGGCAGTCATTCCAGAGACAGTTACTTACGATGGTATAACCTATGCTGTAACGAGTATTGGATATGGTGCTTTCCGTTATACAGGTCTTACTTCTATTACTATCCCGAATAGTGTAGGTTCAATTGGAGATTATGCTTTCTATGGTTGCACCAATCTAACATCTATCACTATCCCGAATAGTGTAACGAGTATTGGACATGGTGCTTTCGGCGAGTGCAAGGGTCTAACTTCTGTTACTATCGGTAATGGTGTAAAGAGTATTAGCAGTGGTGTTTTCAGCGAGTGCGCTAGTCTTACGTCTGTTACTTTCGGTAATAGCGTAAAGAGTATTGGAGATTTTGCTTTCAGGGAGTGCGCTAGTCTTAGGTCTATTACTATCCCGAATAGTGTAGATTCAATTGGCGGTTATGCTTTCTACCGGTGCGATAGTCTAACTTCTGTTACTATCGGTAATGGTGTGACGAGTATAGGAAATGATGCTTTTGAGGGTTGCTCAGGTCTTACGTCTGTTACTTTCGGTAATAACGTAACGAGTATAGAAGGCTGGGCTTTCCAAGGCACTAATCTTAGGTCTATTACTCTCCCGAATAGTGTAACGTGGATTGGACCGGGGGCTTTCCACGGCACTGATCTTAGGTCTGTTACTATCCCGAATAGTGTAGATTCAATTGGAGAATCGGCTTTCGGGTCGTGTGATAGCCTTACCTCCGTCATATGGAACGCAAAGAATGCCCGTACTGTGCCGCTGCATAGAAAAGGTTACATTTTCGGATACTGTCCTGCATTATCTTCGTTAACGATTGGAGAAGATGTGGAAGAGATTGAGGAATTGATTTTCCCTATGCCGCTCGATTATGGAAGCATCTATGATAGCGACGACGATTACGGTTCCCCTCTTACTACTGTCATATGGAATGCAAAGAATTGTACGACATGTGTTCCGCTTCCGTCGAACGTCGAGCATATTACTTTTGGCCCCGGAGTAGAATCTATACCGGGTGACTTATGCTCTCGCAGCAGCATAGAGAAAGTAGTTATCCCAAATAGTGTTAAAACTATCGGATATGAGGCGTTCTGGAATAATCACATGAGTTCTGTAATAATAGGCAGTGGTGTTACAGAGATTGGAAATAGGGCATTTTATGGTGTTTCCTCTATTACCTGTTATGCTCCAAATCCTCCTGTGCTCGATGTAATCGATAACGGCTGGAGGCCATTTGATACCGACACAATGTTTGTTCTGGCGGAAAGTTTGAGTGCATATAAGGAGGCATATAAAGATTCTTATCCGTGGGACATTCTTCTTCCTATTGGAGCAACTTCTGTTCAAACCGATGATGTACATATAGCAACCTCGGATAATTACGCCGAGATAACTTGGCAGGCAGTTGCTAACGCAGCCCAATATGAGTTATGGATAGAGATTATGGGAGTCAAAGTTGTATGGCAAATTACTTTTGATGCCAATGGATTATTAGTATCCATGGTATCTCGTGCTCCTGCACGCGACAAGACTTATCATGGTACACAAAGTGCCGGCTTCTCATATACGGTGATAGGTCTTGATAGCGGTACAAAGTATAATGCTACAATTATTGCAAAAGATAAAAATGGCAAAACACTTGATACAAAGAAGACCTCTTTTTCTACGACAGGAGATGCTCCGTCGGGTATAGATAATGTCGATGCCGAGGATGCCGCTCCTGCGCAGAAGATACTCCGCGACGGTCAGGTGTTGATACAGCGCGCCGGCAAGGTCTATGACCTGTGCGGTAATCAACTACAATAACTCTGTAACATAGCGGCAATAGCCGTGGTAACACATCGCCCGCCTCATCCTTACGGATTGGGTGGGCGATGATATTATGGACAACCGGCGGTATATAGTTGGGATGCAGAAAGACCCGGGAAAGGGAAAAACAGGGCGGAAAAACGGCAGCGGATAAGTCAAGCGTATTTTTTATTGCATTTTTCTGCAAAAAAATTTGGTCATGTCATAAAAAAGCCGTACCTTTGCACCCGCTTTCAGAAAAAGCAGTGTCAGTTGGACCAAGCACAAGAGAAATGGTGCGGTAGTTCAGTTGGTTAGAATACCGGCCTGTCACGCCGTAGGTCGCGAGTTCGAGTCTCGTCCGCACCGCCAAATTCAACTGACATAAGAAAAGTGGGGAAGTCCCTCGCTTTTTTTGAAAGAGGTCCATTAGCTCAACTGAATAGAGTACCACACTACGGATGTGGGGGTTGCAGGTTTGAATCCTGCATGGATCACAAAAGACACCACAATCTTTCTGTATGTCAGAGGTTGTGGTGTTTTCCTTTTATAGCAAAACAACGAGCGACATGAAACGAATAGCACCTTCCGTATTATCCGCAGACTTTGGAGACCTGCGCCAAGACTTAGAGATGATCAACCGCAGCGAGGCGGACTGGCTGCACGTGGACGTTATGGACGGAGTCTTTGTGCCCAATATATCGTTCGGTTTTCCGCTAATGGCTCCCATGAAACGCTACTGCACAAAGCCGCTGGATGTGCACCTGATGATAGTACACCCCGAAAAGTACGTAGAGCGTTTTTGCGACGCGGGAGCATGGAGCGTAGGTTTCCACCTCGAGGCGACAGAAGACCCGATGCCCATACTCGACCTTATCAAGAAAAAAGGTGTGCGCACCTGCCTGACTATCAACCCCGATATAGACGTGCGCCGTCTGGACGAGTATTTGGATAAAGTGGATATAGTCTTGATTATGTCGGTATATGCCGGCTTCGGCGGGCAGGGTTTCATTCCCGAATCCATAGAACGTATCCGCTATGTCCGTAGCGAGATAGACCGCCGCAAACTGAGTACCCTCATCGAAGTGGACGGAGGTATCAACACCCGCAATGCCGCCGATGTATTCCGCGCAGGGGCGGATGTACTCGTAGCAGGCAGCGCCGTATTTCATGCCAAAGACCCCGAGAACGCTATCCGCCTGATGAAAGCATGAGCGAGTGGTTGCGCGCACATCCGATGGTGGTGCTATTGCTCCCTATGATAGCGGGCATCTTAGTATGCTACTACACAGGACGCCCCATCGACCTACTCTACGCAACAGATGTGGATTACACCGACACCGCACACACCTTTGAGGTAGTAATCCAAGACTATCCTGTCAGCAAGAAAAAGACCGTCCGCTATACCGGGCAGGTGCTTGCCCGCATCGACTCCGCGCATATCACGCCCGCCCGCGGAAAAGCCTATTTCTACCTGCAACCGGACAGCATGCGCACAATGCCGACTTACGGCGACACGTTGCTGGTTAGGACACATATCCGCCACGGTGGTATGCTTGGCGAATTCGACTACGGCAGATACTTGCGGCTGCAAGGAATTGTCGGACAAGGATATGTCCGACACAGCCAATGGCGCACAATAGGGCAACTACCCGAGCCGCCGCGGTACGTACCCGCTTATTGGCGCCAGCAACTTATCGAGCGCTACCGTGCCGCGGGGATAGACGGCGACGAACTGGGTATATTGGCTGCCATGACCTTAGGCTATAGAGAGGATATGAGCAAAGATGTCGCACACAGTTTTCAAAAAGCCGGTGCTGCGCACATATTGGCGGTCAGCGGTTTGCATACGGGTATATTATATAGTGTTCTATTGCTCTTGCTCACCTTGGGCGGACGGCTCAAGCCCCTATATAACCAACGTACACTGCGCATAGTGCAATCGTCAGTCGTCATCGTCGCCATGTGGGGCTATGCCTTGCTGACAGGAATGATGCCTTCGGTAGTGCGTAGCGTGGTGATGGTCAGCATCATCGAACTCGGGCGCATGACCTACCGACAAGCCACCCCTCTCAACAGCATTGCCGCAGCCGCGCTGCTCATCCTTGCCGTGCGACCGACAGACTTGTTCTCCGTAAGCTTCCAGCTCAGTTTTGCCGCCGTAACCGCGATAGTGGTCTTAGAGCCTGCGTTCTCCCGCTTGTTTCCCGTTCACCGTATCCCTTCGGCGTGGCTGCGCCGAATTGTCGGTTACGTGACGGGCTTACTGTGTGTGTCCATAGCGGCGCAAGTAGGTACATTGCCGCTGACGCTGTACTACTTCGGTCAAGCCTCCAACTACTTCATGCTTACCAACCTGATTGTCATACCGTTGGCGTGGCTGATTGTCGTCTCTGCCATTCTACTCCTTCTGACGTTCCCTATTCCGGGCATCGGCGCAGCTGCGGCATGTCTCTGCCGAGGATTAGTTTGGTTGCTCCACCATAGCGTTGCATGGATAGAAGCTCTGCCGGGCGCCGTAACGACCATGCGCATCTCCCTGCCCATGGTAGGACTGCTGTATGCCGCCATCCTGAGCGGGTATTTCGGCTTACGGCGCAGCCTGTGGTGGTTGCTCGCCACTGCAGCGAGTCTTGTATTATTTTGCTATTTATATACCACGATATGAAACAGTATTCTTTATCCAAACTTGCCGAATTAGTACGCGAATCCATCGAACTGACCCTACCGAATAGCTACTGGGTGCGAGCGGAAATATCCTCTATCAGCGAACGTGGCGGACACCTCTACATGGAGCTGATAGAGAAAGGCGACAAAGAGAACCTGATTGCCAAGCAGCGCGCAACCTGCTGGAGCAATATACAAACGATGCTGCAAGCCTACTTCGAGCAAGAGACCGGCAGCCGTCTCCAACAGGGTATGCAGATATTGGTGGAGACTACCATAAACTACCATGCCGTCTATGGATTGACGCTCAACATCATCAATATAGACCCCCACTATACGCTGGGCGATATGGCACGCCAACGTCAGGCAACCATCCAACAGCTGCAAGACGAGGGAATCATAGATATGCAGCAGACCCTTGCGCTCCCCACCCTGACCCGCCGCATTGCCGTCATCTCCAGCGATACGGCAGCGGGATACGGCGACTTTGAGCACCAACTCCACACCGCGGGGTACGCCTTCCGCACCACCCTGTTCGGCGCACTCATGCAGGGCGAGCAAGCCGAGCGCTCTATCATAGCCGCCCTGCGCGCCATCGCCGAGCGGGAGAATGAGTTCGATGCCGTAGTTATCATACGGGGCGGCGGCGCAAGCAGCGACCTGAACTGCTTCGACCGATATGCGCTCTGTGCCCACTGCGCACAGTTCCCCTTGCCTATCCTCAGCGGTATCGGGCACACACGCGACATAAGCGTGCTGGATATGGTTGTTCACCAAGCCCTAAAAACACCTACCGCCGTTGCCGCCTTTCTCATCGACCGCATAGCGGCGCAAGCCAACCGCATCGACTCGCTCAAGCAACGTCTCCGCCTTACTGCCAATCGGCAAATATTACTCAGGCAGCGGGCTGTCGACACCTTGCAACAACGTCTGCGGGGATGTACGCAACAGATGCTCTTGCAGCAGACACACCGCATCGACATGCTGCAACAGAAAATCGACCTCTACTCGCCCGAACAGATTTTCCGCCGCGGTTACAGTCTCACCATGCACCGGGGCAAGGTCGTCCGCAATACCGAGGACATAACGTCAGGCGACTTGCTGACCACCTACCTTGCCGAGGGCACTGTCCAATCCATAGTCCAATGAGCCGATACAAGCATATACTGACCAAGCAGCAGGCAATAGGAGCCTCCCTGCTCGTGCTGATGCTGACGCTGACTATCGTCTTCGTCCACATCATTCCCCAGCGTCCGCAACCCGCTGTATCCGACACAGACACCCTTCTGCTACAGGCAGCCGACTCGCTTAGCAAGCATCACTACCGCCCGCGTCGGGAGACCGTGAGCATCCGTCTGCGCCCGTTCGACCCCAACACCGCCGACTCTGTAACGCTGTTGCAAGTAGGTTTGCAGCACTGGCAAGTGCATAACCTGCTACGTTATCGCGCCGCAGGCGGTGTTTTCCGCCGCAGCTCGGACATACGCAAACTGTATGGGATGACCGACAGCCTTTACTGCGCTCTGCATCCCTATATCGCCATCGACTCTACGCTGTTTCTGCGCACCGACAGCCTTCGCCGCGACAGCTTGTTCCCCGCGCATATCAGCCACAAGCGCGACACCGTTATCGAACTTAATAGTGCCGATACGCTCACGCTCCAATACATACGCGGCATCGGGCGCTATACCGCCGTCCAAATCATACGCTATCGGGAGCAATTAGGCGGCTACTACAGCCCCGAGCAGATTCGGGAGATTCACTCTTTGCAAGGCTTCGATTTAGACTCTGTCATTCCTCATCTGACTGCCGACCAAGACTCCATCCACCCTATTGACGTCAACCATTCGTCCGTCAAACGACTGGCGCGCCACCCTTACCTCACGTTCGAGCAGGCAAAGGCGGTCTATACCTTGCGCCGCAACCGTTTCCGCCTCAGCGGTATAGAGGACTTGCACACCTTGGACGAACTAACCAAGGAAGACCTGCATCGCCTCCGCCCGTATCTCTCTTTTGGACAATAAGTCAACCATACGAACCAAGAGATCACACTAAATACGCCTGCAAAAACGATTTATAAATGGTTTATAAACAGTTTTATAGTATAACAAAAAAGCAGATACATTTGCAAAAGTCAAATAAAAAGCATATCTTTGCAAACCAAAACAAATACACTTGACCATGGATATACTATTAGTTGTTTTATTGATAATTGCCGGCGTGGTACTACTCGTGCTGGAGTTATTCCTGTTGCCCGGATTCGGCATTGCGGGTGTAAGCGGTTTCCTGAGCCTTGCGGGGGCGGTACTGGTAGCATACCTTAAGATAAGTGCAACCGCCGGGCATATTACCCTCGGGGCTGCGTTGCTAACCTCGGCATTGGCTGTTTACGCCTTCTTCCGCAGCCGAGCTATTGAGAAAATAGGCTTAGACACTACCATTGATTCGAAAGTAACTTTGGCTTCCCCCGGACGCAAAATAGAGAACCTGGAACGCGATGCACACGAACTCGAGCAGCAGAAAGAGCAAGTCCGCGCGGATTCAACGGAGCAATTGCACTCCGAGAAAACGACACATTCGACAACGGCCACACAAAATAACTAAGTTTCAAAACCACAAAAACACCAATCCTTATGGAGATTTTCAACATTGTATTGATTACGCTGATTATCGTTCTGCTAATCATTTTCTTCTACTACGTTCCATTCATGCTATGGGTTAATGCCCAAGTAAGCGGGGTACGTATTTCTCTCGTACAACTATTCCTGATGCGTATTCGCAAGGTGCCTCCTACCAAGATAGTGAACTGCCTGATTGAAGCACACAAAGCAGGTTTGCAGGATGTAAAACGCGACAGCTTGGAGGCACACTTCCTCGCAGGAGGGCACATTGAGCGCGTCGTACACGCATTAGTATCAGCATCCAAAGCAGATATCCAACTGTCGTTTCAAATGGCGACTGCTATTGACTTGGCAGGACGTGACGTATTCGAGGCCGTACAAATGTCGGTGAATCCGAAGGTAATTGACACTCCGCCGGTAGCAGCCGTAGCCAAAGACGGCATTCAGCTGATAGCCAAAGCGCGTGTTACCGTTCGTGCCAATATACGCCAACTGGTGGGTGGCGCAGGCGAGGATACTATATTAGCCCGCGTAGGCGAAGGTATAGTAAGTTCCATTGGCTCTGCCGAAAGTCATAAGTCCGTATTGGAGAACCCCGACAGCATTTCCAAACTTGTTTTGAGCAAGGGTTTGGACGACGGTACCGCTTTCGAGATACTATCTATTGATATTGCAGACATAGATGTAGGCAAAAACATCGGTGCGCAACTGCAGATGGACCAAGCGCAAGCAGATAAAAATATCGCTCAGGCAAAAGCAGAGGAACGACGTGCAATGGCTATCGCCAACGAACAGGAGATGAAAGCCAAAGCGCAGGAAGCGCGCGCGAAAGTAATTGAAGCGGAAGCTCTTGTACCACAGGCAATGGCAGAAGCATTCAGAAGCGGAAACCTCGGCATTATGGATTACTACCGCATGCAAAATATCCAAGCTGACACTACCATGCGGGAAGCTATCGGAAAACCTGCCGAACCCGCCAAAAAACAGCAATAGGTGTGCGGGTTGCTCTTCTCCAATATCCAATAGCATGGGCGGACAAGCAGACCAACCTGCGTCTGACTGAGCAACGCATTGCCACGTTGGCGAACAAAGCCGACGTAGCGTTATTGCCGGAGATGTTCTCCACAGGGTTCTGCACAGACAGACCGGATCTCGCAGAACCGATTGACGGCGAAACCATCACGCGATTGCAACATTGTGCTGACAAGTATCAGATAGCCATTGTGGGATCGTTTATATGCAGAGATGACGGACGATTATTTAACCGAGGTTTTTTTCTCCGACCACAAGAAAATCCCGTATTCATCGACAAACGTCACCTATATGCACATGGCGGTGAGGCACTTTTCTTTTCGGCAGGAGACAACGCAGACATAGTAGTTTTCAAGGGTACCAAATTCAGATTGGTTATCTGTTACGACCTGCGTTTTCCGGTTTGGCTTCGCAACCGCACAGGGTACGATTATGATGTGCTATTGGTGATGGCAAACTGGCCCGAGGTACGCATCCAATACTGGGACGCTCTACTTCCCGCCCGAGCAACAGAAAACCAATGTTACATATGTGGAGTAAATCCCGTAGGCGATGACGGTATCGGGCTACATTACAACGGCCATTCCGTGGCGTATGACACACATCTACGCCCTATCGCATCGTTTGCAGATAACGAAGAAGGGGTACGTATCGCCGATTTTGACATTGACAATTTGCATCACTATAGGCAGGCGCTACCACTATGGAAAGATGCTGATTCGTTTACATGGGACACACCTGTAAGCATTAACTAACAATCGCGACAAAGAGATTGATGGAAGCATATTGGCACATACAAATACCTACTCAGGAACAACAAGCTTTGAGAGATACGCTCTCCAAAGAATTGCGTATCACTCCCCTCTCAGCACAGATACTGGTGAATAGAGGTATTCGTACAGGGGATGAAGCGCGCGCATTCGTTCGCCCCTCTCTATCCGCCATACACGACCCTTTCCTTATGCGCGATATGCAAGAGGCTGTAGAACGCCTACATCAAGCTATAGAGCAACATCAACGCATCCTAATATATGGTGACTATGATGTCGATGGCACAACCGCCGTGGCGTTAATGTACACGTTCTTGCGCCCGATGACCGATAATCTACTCTTTTATATCCCCGACCGTTACACGGAGGGATATGGCATATCCTTCCGCGGAATTGACTACGCAAAAACACAACAATGTACACTTATCATCGCTTTAGACTGCGGTATAAAAGCAGTGGATAAAGTGGAGTATGCCCGAAGTCGTGGCATCGATTGTATCATCTGCGACCATCACACCCCAGGCGATACACTGCCCGCTGCGACAGCCGTATTGAACATGAAACGGCATGATTGCCCGTACCCATACAAAGAATTAAGCGGGTGCGGTGTGGGATTCAAATTAGCCCAGGCATATACTATGTACATCGGGAAATCTACAGAAGAGCTATATCATCTCCTACCGTTATTAGCGATGTCGATAGCCTCTGATATCGTTCCGATTACCGATGAAAACAGGGTATTTGCATATTATGGATTGCGTCAACTCAACGCACACCCGTCGGTAGGCATACGAGCTATCATGCAGGTAGCCGGTATAGGAAACAGGACTATCACTATTTCAGACCTTGTGTATAAAATCGGACCACGTATCAACGCCTGCGGACGTATTAAATCCGGCGTTGAAGCCGTCAATCTCCTTATCACCGAGGATGTAGCCTTTGCGAAACAGCAGGCCGAGGACATCAACCTATACAACACTGAGCGCAAGGGATTTGATATGCAGACCACCGAAGAGGCACTCACGATGCTGCGTAAAGACCCACAGAACGATAAAAAGCACACAACTGTAGTATATGCTCCGCACTGGCACAAAGGAGTGGTAGGCATAGCCGCATCACGGTTGACAGAGTCATACTACCGCCCCACCATTGTACTGACTGCCGGTGAAAACGGGATGATATCCGGTTCGGCACGATCGGTAAGCAACTTCGATATATATACTGCCATCGATTCATGCCGAGATCTGCTAACCAATTTCGGAGGGCACCTTTTTGCTGCAGGACTGAGCATGCCGATTGAGAACCTCCCTACCTTCAAACAACGTTTCGAGGAATATGTCGCCACTCATATTACTCCCGAACAGATACACCCGACAATAGACATCGAAGCTGAAATAGCACTAAACGATATTACGCCCGAGTTTTTCAACATATTACGCCATTTGGAGCCATTCGGTCCGGGAAATCCGCGACCAGTATTCCTTACGCGCAACCTAATCAATAACCGTTTTACCCGTCGTGTGGGCGAACTTGGCAAGCATTTACATCTCGACCTGACTGACCGCACCGCAGCCATCAGCGGTATCGCCTTTGGTGAAGGAGATAAAGCGCTTGCCCTGCAGAATGGTCAGAAAGCAGATATCTGCTACCATTTGGAAGAAAATACTTTTAACCATCGGACAACCGTCCAAATGATGGCTATGGATATTCATATTGACACGCCCAATTCACAAAACCCATCATAGCATTATGTTTTCAGAACGAGACACCAAAGGACCATCCCAACGCAGGGGAAGCATCGAAGTAGTATGCGGCAGCATGTTTTCCGGCAAAACAGAAGAACTGATCCGCCGTATGAAACGTGCTCAATTTGCCAAACAAAAAGTAGAGATTTTTAAGCCCGCCATTGATGTGCGCTATTCCGTAGAGGATGTCGTCAGCCACGACCACAATGTAATACAATCAACTCCCGTAGATTCGAGTCAGAATATCCTGCTATTAGCGGATGATATAGACGTAGTGGGTATTGACGAGGCACAATTTTTCGACATGGGCATCGTAGAAGTCTGCAACCAATTAGCCGAAAGAGGTATCCGCGTCATCGTAGCAGGGCTGGATATGGATTTCAGGGGTGTGCCATTTGGACCGATGCCAGCCCTTATGGCGATAGCAGAAGATGTATATAAGACGCATGCCATCTGTGTTCATTGTGGCGATTTAGCATATGTCAGCCATCGCTTGGTATCTTCAGACAAACGTGTACTACTCGGAGAAACAGACTCCTACGAACCCTTATGTCGCAGTTGCTTCGCAAAAGCATTAGCCGCCGAACAACAAGCCAAAGAAGATACAAAGGCTGCAGAATAAAGGATATATGACACGGTGCATAGACGTCATCCTTCCCTTAGCCATCAGTGGGGCTTATACTTATAGCGTGCCCGAAGACATTCCCTACCCGCAAGCGGGGATGCGTGTATTAGTACCATTAGGACGCAAGTCTATTACAGGAGTTGTATTAGACAGACGTAATACACCCATACAAAAAAATATCGCGCTACGGGATATACTCTGCGTCTTAGACCAAGATCCGATTGTTACTAAGGACCAACTCAATTTGTGGCAATGGATTAGCGAATACTACATGTGTACCTTGGGCGAAGTTCTTGCCGCCGCTCTACCGGCGGGTATCATAGACGAAGATTATACACTTCCCACTATCTCTTATATAGCGCTCTCCCCCAAGATAGATCTTCAAAAGACGCAAGAACTACTCCGCAACAAAAGAGCCCATAAACAACTACATGTATTAGAACAATATCTACGCATCGCATCACAATCGCCGCAAGTAGAACGACGCCTACTTATCGAAACATCAGGCGAATCCGCTGCCATCGTGCGCGCTATGGTAGAACGCGAGATTCTGGTTGAAACCAAACAACAGGCCAGTCGGTTGTTGTCCTATACAGGTCCTATTGAGCAGGCTCACTCTCTATCACCGGCACAAGCCAAAGCCGTAGAAGAGATACAAAATTGTTGGCAAGAACATGAGGTATGTCTATTGCATGGCGTTACTTCCTCGGGCAAAACGGAGGTGTATATACACCTTATCAAACAAGCATTAGCAAAAAATAGGAATGTATTATATCTCGTTCCTGAGATCGCCTTAACCACCCAGTTGACAGACAGATTACAAAAAGTATTTGGTAAACAATTAGTAGTCTATCACTCACGATTCAGCAATGCCGAACGTGCAGAAATTTATCATTCTATACTCAAAAATCAGACCCCACAGGTTATTATCGGAGCACGTTCTGCCGTTTTTTTACCTTTCCGCAACTTAGATTTGATTATTGTTGACGAAGAACACGAGACATCGTATAAACAAGCAGATCCTGCTCCACGCTATCACGCACGATCCACTGCCATTATATTAGCGCAGCAGATAAAAGCAAAGGTACTATTGGGCTCCGCAACCCCATCTATAGAATCCTATTATAATACCCTAACCGGGAAATACGGTTTAGTACAACTTTCCGAACGTTACGCCGGACTACAACTACCCCGAACAACTTGTATTAACCTACACCGTCAATACCATCGGAAAGAAATGTACGGGCATTTCTCCGACCCATTAGTGAGCCGTATCCAAGAAGAACTGGCACAGTACAAACAAGTCATCCTTTTTCAAAACAGGCGTGGTTATGCCCCTTTGTTACAATGTGTCTCATGCGGGAAAACTCCAAGATGTGTTAATTGCGATGCACCGCTAACTGTGCATCTCAAAGAACGGCAACTACGCTGCCACTGCTGCGGGTATTCCGCCCCCATTCCGCCGGTTTGTCCTACATGCGGCAGCGAACTGCGTGTACATGGCTTTGGTACCGAACGAATAGAAGATGAAGTAGCAACCTATTTCCCTAAGGCTAAGGTATTACGAATGGATCTCGATGCAACACGAAAAAAAACGAGTTATCAAGATATCATCAATGCCTTTTCACGACACGAAGTAGATATACTAATCGGCACCCAAATGGTAACAAAAGGATTACATTTCGATGATGTGTCCTTAGTTGCCGTTCTTAATGCTGATCAGTTGCTTAATCAGCCTGATTTCCGAAGTACCGAGCACACATTCCAAATGCTGGAACAAGTAGCAGGGCGCGCAGGAAGAAAAGGAAAACAAGGAGAAGTAATTATCCAAACTTTTGAACCGAGCAACCCTATTTTCAATTTCCTTAAAGAACATGATTATCAAGCATTTTTCAATGCAGAGATAAAAGAACGCGAAATGTATCACTACCCTCCGTTTGACCGTATAATTTCATTATCCCTACGACATCGTTATCAGCAAAAATTGTATACGGCAGCACTACTGCTACAAACACGTTTAATGCAAATTTTCGGAGATAGAGTCAGTAAGGTTATTACACCATCTATCACTCGCATTAAAAACTTATATCTCAGCGAAATCCGCATACGGATAGAGAACAGCGCCAATATTCAGCGTGCCAAACAACTAATTTCAGAACAAATCCATTATATACAAACCGTTCCGGATTGTAAAGGAACTATCATCCTGCCGGATGTGGATCCGTCATAGGATAACACATTGTACTACATTGCTATGCCACAAATTCTCGGTAAATTCCAACATTCCTCTATATGGTTGCGCCTTCTGTTATGGTTGGCTTTGACTGCGTTGTTCACCATTTTAGCATTCTCAGTATGGGCATTATCGTCCGATGGGACTTCTACAAATAGTCTCAAATTACTTCAATTTCTCCAAACGCTTGGTACGTTTCTTTTACCAGCTCTGTTAGCCTCCTGTTTATGGAGTGAACATCCATTGCAGTGGTTGAAATTAGACAAAGGTACACCATGGCATATTGCCCTCTATGGCGTATGCTTGATGCTGTTTGCTATTCCAAGCATCAATATGCTTAGCAATATCAATCAGCAACTGATATTACCTGAGTCTCTCAAACAGTTGGAAGAATGGATGCGCAACCAAGAAGATGCTGCAAACCTACTTACGGAGCGATTTTTACAAGTACATTCTGCAGTAGGATTGCTAATCAACTTAAGTATAATGGCACTACTACCTGCCATAGCCGAAGAATTATGTTTTCGGGGAGTATTACAATCGCTATTAGCACCTAAAAAGTATAATAACACTTCCTTCACCAATACGTTTTCCCCACGGGTACACATTGCCATTTGGGTGACAGCCGCTATATTTTCATTCATCCATTTCCAATTTTACGGTTTTGTCCCCCGTATGTTAATGGGCGCAATGTTCGGCTACATGGTAGCCGGAACGGGCAGTCTGTGGATTCCGATACTCATGCATTTTACCAATAACGCCACAGCCGTTCTTGCCTACTACTACACTTATAACTACCACATAGAAACAAACCTTATCGAATCTATAGGCACGGGAGACACAGTTTGGTTAGGCATCTCTAGTTTAGTCATCACTATCTCCGGTACGATATTGATTCTAAAAACGGAACAGAAACAGCGTAAGCAGCAGAATTCATAATAAGCCACGTTGTTTTGCCAAATCGACAAGATAGGTCTTCGCAGCATCATACTCATTGGGAATAATTCCATCCAAGACGGCATCCTTAATCGCCGTCTTCAATTCTCCAACTATTGCACACGGCGGGAGGTTGAACAACTGCATAATCTCTTCTCCGCGCACAGGAGGCTGGAAATTACGAATACGATCTTTTTCCTCCAATTCTACCATTTTCCGGCGAACCAGCTCATAGTTGCGATGAAATCTTGCTACCTTATCAGCATTGCGAGAAGTAATATCGGCATCACACAGCAACATCAAATCTTCTATATCATCCCCCGCTTCAAAGAGCAAACGACGCACCGCAGAATCTGTTACAGTGTCCTCTATCAGGTTGATAGGCCGCATATGAAGGTCCACCATCTTGATAACGTAATCCATTTTCTCGTTTTGGGGCAATTTCATACGTTGGAAAATACGCGGTATCATACGTGCCCCTAAGTAATTATGATTATGAAATGTCCAACCGCTGTTCGGTTCCCATACTTTAGACCGCGGTTTCCCTATATCATGCAATAATGCCGCCCAACGAAGCCAAAGTTTATCCGATTTCAACGATATATTATCCAACACCTGCAAGGTATGGAGAAAAATATCTTTATGCCCTTTCCCCTGCTTGACATCAACACCTTTGAGGGCACTCAGTTCAGGGAAAATAATAGGCAATAATCCCGTTTGATCCAACAACAACCAGCCTATTGACGGGCGTGCAGATAGCATAATCTTATTCAGCTCATCTGCAATACGTTCTTTTGTAATAATACGGATACGTTCTTTATTTTTGACTATTGCCTCGAAAGTGGTCAGATTCAGCGAAAAGCCCAATTGCGTTGCGAACCGAATCGCCCGCATCATCCGCAACGGGTCATCAGAAAATGTAATATCAGGATCCAGAGGGGTACGTATGATTCGTTGCTCCATATCCTTCATCCCATCAAATGGATCGAGCAATTCACCATACCTTGCTTTATTCAAGCAAATCGCCATAGCATTAATTGTAAAGTCACGCCGATTCTGGTCTTCTTCCAACGTACCATCCTCAACTATCGGATTACGAGAATCATGCCGATAACTCTCTTTGCGAGCCCCGACAAACTCCAACTCCAAATCTTTTCTTTTTACCTGAGCCGTACCATACGTTTTGAATACACTAAGGTGTGCACCTTTTCCTAACCTTTTTGCCACTGCCTCTGCCAATCGGATACCTATGCTTATCCCATGTTCTGCAACCTGCGTACCAGCTTTGCCCTGTTCCTGTACAGTATTGCGACGAACGGCTACCACGTCAATATCCGTACTATCACGCTGCAGATATAAATCACGCACCCATCCGCCTATCACATAGCAATCCAACTCCATGCGATCAGCTTCTTCCCCTATCAAATGCAGAACAGGTATCTCTATTTTTGAACTCTTCATTACCATCTCTTAACCTAAAATTTGCTCCAAACAGAGCGCAAAGGTACAAAAAAGAAATGAAATTGCAAAATTATTTGTACATCTCATTTTTTTGCATTACCTTTGCGCGTTTTTGTAAAGACTCAATTATAGAGGTAACTACATTATTTATTAACCAGGGCAAGCGATTCGTGAAATCGTAGCCCACAAAACCAAAGTCTAAATGGCAACAAAGATTCGTTTGGCTCGTCATGGTCGTAAAGACTACGCTTTCTACCACATCGTAGTAGCAGACAGCCGTTCGCCACGTGATGGCAAATTTATCGAACGTATTGGTTCTTTTAATCCTAACACCAACCCGAGTACTGTAATCCTCAATTTTGAGCGTGCATTGTACTGGGTAAATGTAGGTGCGGAGCCTACTGACACTGTACGCAACATCCTATCCGGAGAGGGCGTTCTCTTGATGAAGCACCTGAATGGTGGTGTTGCAAAGGGTGCATTCAGCCAAGAAGAAGCTCAAAAGCGTTTCGATGCTTGGAAAGCTCAACGTGATGCAAAAAATGGCAAAATCAGCCAAGAAGAAGCAGAGAAAAAAGTAGCTGCTGCAAAGGCTCTTCTCGCACAAGAAACCGAGGCTAACAAAGCTAAGGCTGCCGAGATTGCCAAGAAGCGCCAAGAAGCGGCAGAAGCATTAGCAGCCGCAGCACAAGAAGCAGCTCAGGAAGCGGCAGCTGCTGTTGAAGAATCAGCAGCAGAGTAAGTGCACCTGCTACCCAAGAGAAAGAAAAAGTCTGAAATATTTCAGACTTTTTCTTGTATATGCAATATATATTTAATACCTTTGTCGGACATAGCGTACTACTCCTTAAGACAACGAAAGCAAACGGGCGAGTTGCTGTACACTAAGTTTATGCGGAGTAGTCATTAGATACCCTGAAGAAAGAATGCTAAATATATCAATTGTTACATATTGTCCCCAGTGGGAAGCAGAGGTCAATCCGTTGATTAGGGAGTTGTTGCGCGCCCGTTGTTTACACCTTGTGTATGTGGTGGATAACTCCCCCACAGATAATCAGCAGCACGTCAAGCAAGACGAAGGGGTGCGTTATATCCATACTGACGCCAATATCGGTTACGGCCGTGCTCACAATATCGCGCTTCGCGAGAGCGTTTACGACAAAGTGCCTTTCCACTTGGTTATCAATTCCGACATTCTTGTCAAGGCGGAGGATATCGACCTCTTGCACGACTTTATGCAAAGCAATCCTATGGTCGGGCTGCTGATGCCGCGCGTGACAGACCCGCAAGGGGAGTTGCAGCACCTCTGCAAACTGTTGCCCACACCGTTTGATGTCTTCGGGCGGCGCTTCCTGCCCCGTAAATGGATGCAGAAACGCAACGCGCGCTACGAATTGCACGCCGCAGACTATACCCGCCCGATGAATGTCCCCTACCTGAGCGGTTGCTTTATGCTCCTTCGCACGGAGGCAGCACTCAAAGCGCGGCTCTTCGACGAGCGATACTTCATGTACCCCGAGGACATCGACCTCACACGCACCATCCACCGCGACTACATCACGCTCTATTACCCCGCCGTCACTATCGTGCACAACCACGCGCGGGCGTCCTACAAGTCGCTCAGAATGCTATGGGTACACATTATGAATATGTGCCGCTACTTCAACAAATGGGGATGGCTATACGACCCCGAACGTAGCCGCTACAACAGCGAGACGACAGAGCAATACATCAAGCCGCAGCAGCCAAGCGGAAGCCCAGATACCCGCCGTAGATAATCAGCAGGATAGCGCCGTGCCACCAATATAACTTGTGTTGCCTATTAGTGCAGACAAACAGCCACACCAGCAGGCACCCCAGAGCCGCCATCATCCCGTCCACAACGAAACCGTCGTAAGCAGGCAGAGGCTTGATAACGGCGCTGCAACCCAGTATCATAAACACGTTGAAGATATTGCTGCCGATGACATTCCCCAGCGCGATGTCGCCGTTATGTTTCGCGGCGGCAATGAGCGAGGTAGCCAGTTCGGGCAGCGACGTTCCGAGTGCAACGACAGTCAGACCTATCAGCGCTTCGCTCACGCCCATCTCCGACGCGATATGCACGCTGCTTTTCACTATCATCTCTCCACCGAACACAAGACCTACTAAACCGCAAACAATCAGCAAGATGGCTTTCCATAGCCGCATGGGTTTGAAAGAACCGCCCTCGTTGGTGGCTTTCGCGTGCATGAAAGTATAGCCCATGTAACCGGCAAAAATACACAACAGCACTATCCCGCCCCAGCGCGGGATGCCGTCGCAGAAAAGCCCGAAGCCCAGCACCGCCAGCCCCGCGAGCGCGGCGAGAGGGATATCCACTTTGCGGCTTGTCGCCTGCGACACTATTGGATAGAGCAACGCGGTGCCGCCCAATATCAGAAACACATTCAGTATATTGCTCCCCAGCACGTTAGTAATCGCCAGGTCGGTCGCTCCACTGCTCACGGATGCCATATTCACCACGAACTCCGGCATACTCGTGCCCATCGCCACAATGGTGAGCCCGATAACCAAGTTGCTGACATTGAACCGTTTAGCCAGTCCGCTCGCGCCGTCCACCAGCCAGTCGGCTCCCCACACCAGTAGCACAAAACCCACTATCAGGATTGCCGCCGTGGCGCCCCATCCGTAGTGCGCCATCCACGTATTGAAAAACTCAAACATTCCGAAGTCTCCTTATACATTAAACAGGAAGTGCATGATGTCGCCGTCTTGCACCACGTAGTCTTTGCCTTCTATCCCCAGTTTGCCTGCCGCGCGGCATTGCGACTCTCCGCCGAGCGCGACAAAGTCCTCGTACTTGATTACTTCCGCACGGATAAAGCCCCGCTCGAAGTCGGTGTGAATCACCCCTGCGCACTGCGGTGCTTTGCTGCCCGCCTTGAAGGTCCACGCGCGCACCTCGTCCGAGCCTGCCGTCAGGAACGTCCGCAGGTCAAGCAGCGCGTAAGCTGCCTTTATCAGTCGGTTCACGCCCGACTCTTGCAGCCCGATTTCTTCGAGGAACATCTGCCGTTCCTCGTAGGTCTCCAGTTCGGCTATCTCGCTTTCTATCTTCGCCGCCAGCACCAGCACTTGCGCGTTCTCGTCTTTCACCGCCTCGCGTACCTGCGCCACATATTTGTTGCCGTCCACCGCGCTGCCCTCGTCCACGTTGCACACGTACATCACGGGCTTGTTGGTCAGCAGGAACATATCCTTTGCCGCCTGCTCTTCCTCTTTGTTTTCCAGTGCCACGGAGCGCGCGTTCTGCCCTTGCGACAGCGCCTCACGGTAGCGATAGAGCACCTCCAGCGCTATCTTCGCCTGCTTGTCGCCACCCGCTTTCGCCTGCTTCTCGGTCTTCTGAATACGGCTCTCTACGGTCTCCAGGTCTTTCAACTGCAACTCCGCGTCGATTATCTCCTTGTCGCGCACGGGGTCCACAGAGCCGTCCACGTGCACCACGTTCTCGTCGTCGAAACAGCGCAGCACATGGATGATGGCGTCCGTCTCGCGGATGTTCGCAAGGAACTTGTTGCCGAGTCCTTCGCCTTGCGACGCCCCTTTCACCAAGCCCGCGATGTCCACTATCTCTACGGTCGTGGGTATCACGCCGCGCTCGGGGTGGCATATCTCGCCCAACTTAATCAGTCGCTCGTCAGGCACGGTTATCATACCCACGTTGGGTTCTATTGTACAGAAAGGGAAATTGGCAGATTGGGCTTTCGCATTGCTCAGGCAATTAAACAGGGTCGATTTACCTACGTTAGGCAGACCCACTATTCCGCATTGAAGTGACATTATATTACGTTTTTATAAATTTGTACCTACTGTGTATAGACGTCCTTTCGCAAGGAAAGACCTGCAAAGATACATCTTTTTTCCGACATACCCAAAGAAAATAATTTTTCCACAAAAAATGACATTTTATATTTGTACGTTCAATAGAATTCCACTACCTTTGCGGAGTTGTATTATGTGTGCTTTTGCGCATATAAATCAACAAATCAAAATAAGGTATTCCATCGGTATAGACTGCTCTCGTTGCCGTGTCGTTGCCGTGTCGTTGCCGTAATCGACTGCTAATTGATTGCTACAAGTAAACTTAGATTTAATTTAAAAACTTAAAATATTTACATTATGAAAAAAGCACTTAACAAATGGACAGCCCCCAAGAGCGTGGCACCCGAACGCATTATCCAATTCGGCGAAGGCAACTTCCTCCGCGCATTTGTAGATTGGATTGTCTGGAACATGAACGCCAAGACCAACTTCAACGGCTCCGTGGTGGTGGTACAGCCGATAGACAAAGGTATGGTGGAGTGGCTGAACGGTCAGGACTGCCTCTATCACGTGAATCTGCAAGGGCGTCTGAACGGCGAGGCGGTGAACTCACTGGAGCGCATCGACGTCATCTCCCGCGCGCTGAACCCCTATTCGCAGAACGCCGCTTTCATGGCATTGGCAGAGCAGCCCGAGATACGCTTCATCATCTCCAACACCACCGAGGCGGGTATCACCTTCGACCCTGCGTGCAAGTTCACGGATGCACCTGCGAGTGCATACCCGGGCAAGTTGGTGCAACTGCTCTACCGCCGCTACAAGACCTTCAACGGCGACCCGAAAAAAGGCTTGATTCTGATGCCCTGCGAGTTGATTTTCCTGAACGGACACCACCTGAAAGAGTGCATCTACCAGTATATCGAACTGTGGAAAGAGGACCTTGGTGCCGACTACGAGGGTTTCAAGGAGTGGTTTACCAAATACAACTACGTGTGCGCCACGCTGGTGGACCGCATCGTGCCGGGTTTCCCGCGCAAGGACATCGCCGCTATCCAAGAGAAAGTGGGCTACAACGACAACCTCGTGGTGCAAGCCGAGATATTCCACCTGTGGGTAATCGAGAAGCCGGAGAACATGTCCATCGAGGAATTGCGCGCCGAGTTCCCTGCCGAGAAAGCCGGGCTGCACGTGCTCATCGCGGAGTCGGAGAAACCGTACCACGAGCGCAAAGTGACGCTGCTGAACGGTCCACACACGGTGCTCTCGCCGGTGGCATACCTGAGCGGCATCAACATTGTGCGTGACGCCTGCAACGACCCTGTGATTGGCAAGTATATCCACAAGGTGCAGTTCGAGGAACTGATGGAGACGCTGAACCTGCCGATGGACGAGTTGCGCCAGTTCGCGAGTGACGTGCTGGAGCGCTTCAATAACCCGTATGTGGACCATCAGGTTACGTCTATCATGCTCAACTCGTTCCCGAAATTCGAGACGCGCGACCTGCCGGGCTTGAAAGTGTATCTGGAGCGCAAAGGCACGCTGCCGAAGGGTTTGGTGCTCGGTTTGGCGGCTATCATCACCTACTACAAAGGCGGCACACGTGCCGACGGTGCGCCTATCCAACCCAATGACGCACAGGAGATTATGGACCTGCTCGCACAACTGTGGGCTACGGGCGACACCCGCCGCGTGGCGGAAGGCGTGCTCGGTGCTACCGACATCATCTGGAAAGAGAGCAAGCAGAACCTCAACGAAATCCCCGGTCTGACCGACATGGTGGAGGGCTTCCTCAACGACATTCAGGCAAAAGGCATGGTGGAGACAGTGAAGAGCATACTTTGATAAATTACGAATTAGGAATTATGAATGAGGACCGGGCATTGCCCGTTCAGTACGGATAATTCATAATTCTTAATTCATAATTCTTAATTAGCATGACTAATGTATTGAAAATCAATCCTGCCGACAATGTGGTTGTAGCCATACAGCCGCAGTCGGCAGGTGCTGTCATAGAGGTGGACGGCAAGGCAATCACCGTGCAGGAAGATGTGCCCGCGGGGCATAAAATAGCCATTGCGGATATCGCGGCTGGCGAGAATGTCATCAAATACGGCTTTCCTATCGGGCATGCGCGCGAGGACAAGAAAGCCGGTGCGTGGATGAACGAGCACAACATCAAGACCAATCTGGCGGGCTTGCTCTCCTATGAGTACCATCCGCAGGAGGTGGTGCTGAATATTCCCGACGAGGGGCGCACCTTCATGGGCTACCGCCGCAAAGACGGGCAAGTGGGCATCCGCAACGAGGTGTGGATTATTCCGACAGTGGGCTGTGTGAACGGTATTGTCAATCGTCTGGCGGAACGCCTGCGCGCGGAGACGGGGGCGAAGAACATCTTTGCTTTCCCCCACAACTACGGCTGCTCGCAGTTGGGCGACGACCACGAGAATACCAAGAAAATCCTGCGTGACATGGTGCATCACCCCAACGCCGGCGCGGTGCTGGTGGTGGGGCTGGGTTGCGAGAACAACCAGCCGGATGTCTTCGAGCAGTTTTGCGGCGACTACGACCATGAGCGCGTGCGCTTTGTGGTGAGCCAGAAGATAGAGGGCGACGAGGTGGCGTACTGCATGCCGATACTGCGCGAACTCTACGCGCTGACGCAGCAAGACACGCGCGAAGAGTGCCCGCTGAGCGAACTGCGCGTGGGGCTCAAATGCGGCGGCTCGGACGGCTTTTCGGGCATCACGGCGAACCCGCTGCTGGGTGTCTTCTCCGACTATCTGGTGGCGCAGGGAGGAACGACCGTCCTCACCGAGGTGCCGGAGATGTTCGGCGCGGAGACGATACTCATGAACCGCTGCGCCGACAGACATTTGTTCGACCAAACGGTGAGCCTGATCAACGATTTCAAGGACTATTTCCTGTCCCACGGAGAGCCGGTGGGCGAGAATCCGTCGCCGGGCAACAAGGCGGGGGGCATCTCCACTTTGGAGGACAAGGCGCTGGGCTGCACGCAGAAATGCGGCAAGTCGCTGGTGCGCGGCGTCCTGCCTTACGGCGAGCGCTTGCAGGTGAAGGGCTTGAACCTCCTTTCCGCACCGGGGAACGACCTCGTGGCATCCACGGCGCTGGCGTCTGCGGGCTGTCATATGGTGCTCTTCACCACGGGACGCGGCACGCCGTTCGGAACCTATGTGCCCACGATGAAAGTGTCCACCAACAGCGGGCTCTACCGCAACAAACCGCAATGGATTGACTTCAACGCGGGCGTGATAGCAGAGGGCGAGCCGATGGAGGCGGTGGCAAAGCGCTTCACGGACTATGTGATAGCCGTAGCCAACGGCACGGAGACCAACAACGAGCGCAACGGCTACCACGAAATTGCCATCTTCAAAACGGGCGTTACGCTATAAGGAAAGGGCAACAAAATGCACATACCAAAATCAGCCGCAGAAAAAGAAATGTTCTGCGACTGATTTTCACTTTGCACAAGCAGTTTATACACCCCTAAATAGTGTTTAAACGACCAAAATATCTCGCCACGCTACGACAGTATAACGCATACTTCTCGCCGAAAGTTTGGCGGAGTATTTGCTCCTCTCGGAGAATTTGCCGATGCGTTGCAATACCCACTGCAATAGCAGACAAAACAGTAAACGGATTGAGAAACGCCACGGCAAAACCGATATGTAGCCCATCTGCCCCCACATAGGCCGGGTTGCGACTCCATCGGTACACACCGACCTGCACTAGTTCGCCCATGTTTTCCTGCTGCGGAATGCCCACACGCCAACTATCGCCCATAGTAAACATCGCCACCATAAATAGTACCGCCCCGAGTGTAGCAAAAACTAATCCCGCTACGCGGACACACGAAATAGCGTTTTCGCCGATAGGCATTCGCCAGTACCAGTCTGTCAGAATGCTATAGCATGCCGCCAACACGCCGAACACATACGTCGCCAACACCAAGCCTTGTCCATGGTCGCCCCCAGTAAGATACCAAGTACGCCCCCGCCGCACAATTTGCACAAAAAGTTTGGAAAAATAAAGCAACCAAAACAGAAACAACAGAATAAAAGCATATACTTGCATAGAAAGTAGTTATATATTTAGGATTATACTTTTTTTTGAATTGTGCTGCAAAGGTACAGTATTCTCGATGCAACCAAGTTGCAAAATATGGTCTTTGCCGCAACGTATGAACCAATCTATCGAAGTACCATTGTGAATTGGAAAGATTTATATCGGAGTATTTTGCAGATGCTGTTCCCCAAAACGTGTCCATTATGCGGAAGAGTAATTGAGGACAAAGGGCACTCGGGAGAATGCTTTTGCAAAAATTGTCTGCGGCAGTTGCCACGCACTGAGCAAGCGGTGTTAAGGGGCAACATAACAGAGGAACTTTTTGTCAGGAACTCCCGATTTCAACGAGGAGCAGCATTTCTATTCTACGAGCATGAGCACCCCATACGTAAGGCTATCCATACCATGAAATTTCACAGCCGCCCGGATATAGCTTATCACTTAGCACGTGAAGCCGCCTATGACTTTATGCAATCAGATTTCTTTGAAGACATCGACCTGATTATTCCCATTCCTTTGCACCCCAAGCGCCTACGCGAGCGCGGGTACAACCAATCGGAATGGATTGCGCGGGCGCTAAGCGAGATTACAGGCATCCCCATGGATGCCGATCACCTTACGCGCATCCGTAATACCCGGCAACAAGCACTTCAGACAATAAAAAAGCGTAAGACCAATGTAGAGGGTGCGTTTGCCGTCCTTCATCCCGAGGAACTCTATCGCAAACATATACTAATAGTTGATGATTTGATTACAACCGGCGCCACTATACTTGCCTGCATGGATGCTATGAATGTGTGCCGAGGGGCTAAATTTAGTGTATTTGCACTTGGAAAAGCACGCTAACTATTGTGTATTTCGCAATTTTGCAGTATTTTTGCAGCATGTATACACATAGGTAGTAGTTATTACTATGTGTAAGTATAGTATGACACGAAAGTATGATTTTCTCATTATTGGCGGCGGAGTCGCCGGTATGAGTTTCGCACTCAAAGTAGCGCGGACACAAAAGTACAAAATTGCACTTTGCTGCAAGACCACTCTCGAAGAAGCAAATACAGCCAAAGCACAAGGAGGAATTGCCTCCGTAACCAATCGGATAGTGGATAATTTCGAGAAGCACATCCATGACACGATGGTTGCAGGAGACTGGCTGTCCGACCCACAAGCTGTAGAGCAAGTTGTCCGCAATGCACCTAAGCAAATAGAAGAGTTAGTGCATTGGGGTGTTAACTTTGACCGCAAAGAAGACGGTCTCTTCGACTTGCATCGTGAGGGAGGGCACTCAGAATTCCGCATTCTACACCATGCCGACGATACGGGAGCTGAAATACAGCGCGGGCTTATGGAGGCAGTGCGCCACAATCCGTACATTGATGTATTAGAGAACCATTTTGCCGTTGAGATTATTACGCAACACCATTTAGGTGTACGCGTTACGCGACGGACACCCGATATAGAATGCTACGGAGCGTATATCCTCAACCCCGATACCGGTAAAATAGACACCTACCTCAGCCGTATCACCCTAATGGCGACGGGAGGTACAGGTGCCGTTTATGCTACGACAACCAATCCGAATATCGCTACCGGAGACGGCATCGCCATGGTCTATCGTGCCAAGGGTGTCGTAAAGGATATGGAGTTCGTACAGTTCCACCCAACGGCATTGTTTCATCCCGGCGAAACGCATCCTGCCTATCTCATCACAGAGGCTATGCGCGGCTACGGCGGTATCTTGCGCCTACCCAACGGCGAGGAATTTATGCAAAAGTACGACCCACGCTTGTCGTTAGCACCCCGAGATATCGTTGCTCGCGCTATTGATAACGAAATGAAGATACATGGTTTGGACCATGTTTGCCTGGATATAACGCACAAAAAACCAGAGGAGACGAAGCACCATTTCCCTAACATATACGCCAAGTGTTTGAGCATCGGCATTGATATCACCAAGGATTATATCCCTGTCGCGCCATGTGCACACTATATGTGCGGAGGTATTAAGGTCAACCTTGATGCCGAATCTTCTATCCGACGTCTATATGCCGTCGGGGAATGCTCGTGCACAGGACTACATGGCGGCAACCGTTTAGCAAGCAATTCACTCATAGAGGCGGTTGTATATGCAGACGCAGCAGCACGGCATAGTATGTCCGTAATAGAAAACTACGATTTCAACGAGCGCATTCCGGCATGGAACGATGAAGGTACACTATCCAATGAAGAGCGTGTTCTGATTGCACAAGACGTGCGAGAAGTAGGTCAAGTGATGTCCACTTATGTAGGTATTGTACGATCCGATCTACGTCTGCGCCGTGCATGGGAACGCCTTGACTTACTCTACGAGGAGACAGAAGACCTCTTCAAGCGCGTTAAAGCCACGCGTGATATATGTGAACTGCGCAATATGATTAACGTTGGTTACTTGATTACCCGTCAAGCACTGGAACGCAAAGAGAGTCGTGGCTTGCATTACAATACGGACTATCCAAAGAACCCGAACGCCAATACACAAGAAGTTTGGTAATGAATGCTATCAGTCTGCATAGTATCGTCCCAGTGCGCGCAACCGCTTCCGAGCAAAGCGAGCAGGTTACCCAAATGCTATTCGGAGAAATATGCACCGTCGTTGAACAAATTCCCCGTTGGATTCGTATAAAATTAGCACTTGACGGACAAGAAGGATGGGTGGATAGCAAGATGATAGATATCCTATCAGACAAGGAATACGCCACCCTTACCCAAGCTATGGAGCAGGCTGCTATGGTGTCGTTCCCTATAGCCTATGCTGTTAGCGAAAACAATGGTCAAACCATACCGCTTGCAGCAGGGACGCGACTTCCACGCTACGCCAATGGTCATTTTGAGGTATTAGGCGTCGGCTTCCGTATAGACCCGTCTATGGTCATTACACAAGCACTCGAACTCACCTTGAACAACCTGCTACAAACCACGCGTTTCTTTCTCAACACTCCGTATCTTTGGGGCGGAAAGAACGCTATGGGTATGGATTGTTCAGGCTTCACCCAAATTGTTCTCTCTCTATTCGGACGCAGACTGCTGCGTAACGCATCCGAACAAGCGGCACAAGGGCTACAGATACTTGACCTAAAAGCAGCACAAGCAGGCGACCTCGTTTTCCTATCCCATAACCATAGTGCAGACACTCCCAAACCTATCAATCATGTGGGCATATTGCTTGATACTGAGCGAGTCATACACTGCTCTGGTCGTGTCAAGGTAGAAAAGGTAGATAATACTGGTATCCTATCTATGGAGCAAGCGTCAGCTAAACATCCCAATGGCGTCTATACCCATTATATGATGTCTATCCGCCGCATATAGTACTTCAAAGAAGCCTATCAGCGTATAACAATCAGAACAACAAACTATTTATTGATATGCTTCCCCAAGCAATCGACCGTCCATACGACAGCCGGTCGTTGTTTTTATTGTACGTCAGCACACAGACGACTCTGAAATAAGCGATAAAAGAAGCATAATATCCTGAAATCCAGAGAAAACAACTTAATCACCCAATAATCGCCCAATAATAACCCAATAATAACCCAATAATAACCTATACTTATCAGCACGACAATAATTTGATTAAACCCGAAAAAGTTGGCTTGTCAATACGTTTACAATTGAAAAACACACAGAACAAAACAACGTACATCGGGCATCGCTGTTGCGATGCCCGATGTACGTTAATCCATTATCCGCTAAGCGTGGATGCGACTTGTCCATTAGTGAAGTATTATAGTTAGAAAGTAGCTGATACGCTTCATTTAGCCTACTTGGCTGCCGTTCTTGACCTCGCGGGAAACGGTGGTTACCACCAGTTTTCCATCTGCATCCACCGCCGAGAGAATCATACCCTGCGACTCAATGCCCTTCATCTTGCGCGGCGGGAAATTGGCGATATAGAGCAGTTGCTTCCCTATCAGCACGCTCGGGTCGGGGTACGACTGCGCGATGCCCGACAATATAGTGCGCCCGCCCATGCCGTCGTCCAAACGGAATTGGAGCAGACGCTCCGACTTCTTGACGGATTGGCAGTCCAGCACCGTGGCAACACGGATGTCCATCTTGTCGAAGTCGTCGATAGTGGTCGGGGCTTTAATCTCGGCAGGTCGCCAGTTCTTCAACTCCTCCGCTTTCGCCGCCTCTTCGTTCTCCTGTTTGATGCGCGCCAAGCGGTCCAACTGCTGTTGGATGGCGGTGTTCTCTATCTTCTCAAAGAGCAGGCTTACTTCACCGAGCGCGTGCCCCTCCGGCAGTTGGTCGATGCTGCCCAGCGTGCTCCATTCGCATTTGTCCAAACACAGCATACCGCGCAGACGCTCCGACGAGAAAGGCAGGAACGGTTCGAAAGCGATGCTCAGGTTCGCCGCAATCTGCAAGGCGAGGTTCAGCACCGTAGCCGTGCGCGCCATGTCCGTCTTGGCGAGTTTCCAAGGCTCGGTATCCGCCAAGTACTTATTGCCGATGCGCGCGAGGTTCATCGCCTCTTTCTGCGCATCGCGGAAGCGGAAACTATTGAGCAAGTCTTCCAACTGCGCTTTCACGTTTTGGAATTCCGCAATCGTCTGATTGTCATAGTCGTTCAACTCGCCGCGGGCGGGTACTTTGCCGCCGAAATACTTCTGCGTAAGCACCAGAGCGCGGTTGATAAAGTTGCCGTAGATAGCCACCAGTTCGTTGTTGTTGCGCGCCTGGAAATCCGCCCATGTGAAGTCGTTGTCCTTGGTCTCGGGCGCGTTGGCAGTGAGCACATAGCGCAGCACGTCCTGCTTGTCGGGGAAGTCTACCAGATACTCGTTGAGCCACACCGCCCAGTTGCGCGAAGTGGAAATCTTGTCCCCCTCCAAATTCAAGAACTCGTTGGAGGGCACGTTGTCGGGCAGTATGTAAGAGCCGTCTGCCTTGAGCATCGAGGGGAAGACGATGCAGTGGAAGACGATGTTGTCCTTGCCGATGAAGTGTATCAGTCGGGTGTCGGGGTCTTTCCACCAGGTCTCCCACTTGCCGTATTTCTCCGGCTGCGCGTCGCAGAGTTCTTTGGTGTTGGAGATATAACCTATCGGGGCGTCGAACCACACGTAGAGCACCTTGCCCTCCGCGCCTTCCACGGGCACGGGAATGCCCCAGTCGAGGTCGCGCGTCACGGCACGGGGCTTCAAGCCGCCGTCCAGCCACGACTTGCACTGACCGTACACGTTAGGTCGCCACTCTTTGTGCTCCTCCAGAATCCACTGCTCCAGCCACTGCTGGTATTGGTCGAGCGGCAAGTACCAATGCGTCGTCGCTTTCTTGGTCAGCGGGTTGCCATTGATAGCGTTGTATGGATTAATCAGTTCGTCCGGCGACAGAGTGGCGCCACACTTCTCGCACTGGTCTCCGTAAGCCCCCTGCGCGTGGCAGCGCGGGCACTCGCCGCGGATGTTGCGGTCGGTCAGGAACTCCTGCGTCTCGGGGTCGTAGAACTGCTCGGTGGTCTGCTCGATGAACTTGCCCGCGTCGTACAAACGGCGGAAATAGTCCGACGCGAACTGATGGTGCACCTCGCTCGTCGTGCGCGAATAAACATCAAAGGAGATGCCGAACTGCTCGAAGGAGGATTTTATCAACTCGTGGTAGCGGTCCACCACCTGCTGGGTGGTGATGCCCTCTTTGCGCGCACGGATAGTAACCGGCACGCCGTGTTCGTCGCTGCCGCCGACAAAAAGAACGTTTTCACCACGCAAACGCAAATAGCGCACGTAGATATCAGCAGGAACATATACTCCCGCCAAATGCCCGATATGCACGGGACCGTTGGCATAAGGCAGTGCAGAAGTAACCAAAGTACGTTTGAAAGTCATATAAATTGGCAAATTTTGTGTAGAATTTGAGAAAATAATGATATTTTTTTGTACAAGCAGATTATTTTGCGTAATTTTGTAGCCTATTGTGATAGAAATCTCTTGCAAAAATACGACTAATTTCTGATGTACACAAATAATTCCGTGAAAAACTTGAACAAATACGGACTCCTTGCCGTTATCTTGGCGACCACTTTAAGTGTTTATGCAGGCGGCACACAGGTAAAAAACTTCGTAGGTGTATGGGCAGAAGCTGGGGACTGGACATTACTCACGCGGGGAAGCACTTTGCCTAATAGTTTAGGTGGCGGAGGAGGAATCGGTTTCAGCTACGATTTGCAGGCGAACCATTTCATACTCGACCTTGGCGTAGGGATTACGGGAGGTCAGACCATATTCCGTGTACCTGATTTCAAGAGCGTACTCCCTAATCAGATTGATGCAGAGGGAGATGCATTCAACTACGTATATTCGCTAACAGACAGGAAAGACGCATACTCCAATATGATGGTTCAAATCCCTATTTTATTCGGAGGGCAATACAAACGCTTCTATGCCTTGGCAGGCGTTAAATTCGGGTTCAGTGCAGTAACTCAAGCCCATATCAGTGGTTCGCTTACTACATACGGGTCGTACTTTATAGGAGACAAACAAGTTTGGGATGATTTTAGGGACATGCCCGAATTGCAGTTTTTCACAGACAAAGCAGTGAGCGCCAAGACCAATACGAATTTCGATGTCAATTTAGATGTATCTATCGAAATAGGCGCCCGATTAGGATTTATGAGCGACCATACCGGTTTCGATGTACCCAAATCCAAAGTGCAGTACCGTTTAGCATTGTTTGCCGACTATGGTGTACTTGACATTCACAAAGCTCAGAACAATCCTGCTTTAGTAACGCAAAACATCTACAACCAAGAAGACATGATAAGCGGGTTACGTTTTGGCGATATACTCTCTACCAGCAATGCAGCTTCTGCCATCAACAACTTGTTCGTAGGCATCAAGTTCACTGTCCTATTTGAATTACCGAACAAGAAAGGGTGCGTTTTGTGCCGCGACTCCCAAATTAGCCTTATCTCTTCAGGCAAAGGCCGAAGAAACATAGAAAAATAGTTGCTCATCGTTAATGACCTGTATGGTCCCGTTTTTGGCTATAGAAATGTGTCCCGTTTCCTCCGAAACAACAATGGTCGTTGCATCTGTTTTTTCTGTCAGTCCTAACGCAGCACGGTGGCGAAGACCATACTGAAGCGGAATATCTTGATTTTTCGAAATGGGAAGAATACAAGCAGCACTACATAAACGTCCATTTTTGACAAATAGTGCTCCGTCGTGCAGAGGAGTATTCTTAAAAAAGACATTCTCTATCAACCGAGCGGAAATTTCCGCATTCAACTTCTCCCCCGTATCCATATATTCTCCAAGGTCCTGCTTACCGGCAATCACTATCAAAGCACCTGTTTTTGTTTCAGCCATATGACGGCAAGCAGTAACGATTTGCTGCGCCCATCGCTCATGCACCTTTTGCTCATCTTTTCGTTTACGAAATTGAAATGCACTAAAACGCGAACCAACGCGATAGAAAAAAGCACGTATTTCCTCTTGGAATATGATAATCAAGGCAATAGCCCCCACACTGATAATACGGTCGAAAATAGCTCCTGTCAAATCCAACTGGAAGACAAAGCTAACCAAAAACCACACTATCAAAAACGCCAATATCCCCCAGAACAGATTCACCGCTCCAGAACGACGCAAGAGACGGAATGCTTCGTACAGAATCAGTGCCACGCACAAGATATCAATAACATCCTTAAATCCAAATTGAAAAGCCATAACCTATCCTTATATCTTTATATCTATAGAGTTTATATACCTAAATACTTTTCTTAGCTGTATCTTGCAACATCCGATACATAGTAACCGCCTCTTTTGCGGCACGAACATCATGCACACGCAGGATACCCACCCCACCCATCAGCGCGACCATATTAACAGCTGTGGTCGCGTTCAGCATACCTTCAGAAGTGCCGTTCAGCACTTTGTAAAGCATAGACTTACGTGATAGTCCTGCTAAAATAGGACGATGAAACATACTTAGCTCTTGCATCCGCCCCAACAATTGATAGTTTTGCTCCACTGTCTTAGCAAACCCAAAACCAGGGTCTATGATTACATCCTTTACTCCCAATCGCGCCAACGTGTCTATTTTATGGCGGAAAAAGTCCACTATCTCAGCCATCAGATGCCCATAATCCGTTTGCGTCTGCATGGAAGCAGGTGTCCCGCGCATGTGCATCAATATATAGGGTACTTGCAAATCCGCTATAGTAGCAAACATATTGTCGTCCAAAGATCCTCCCGAAACATCATTGATTATATTCACCCCATATTCCAATACCGAACGTCTCGCTATCTCTGCACGAAAAGTATCAACCGACAGGATCACTTCAGGAAACCTGCACCGTATGATGCCAACCGCCATTTTAACACGTTTCCACTCTTCTTCCACCGGTACCGCCTCTCCTCCCGGACGAGTAGAATAACCACCTATATCCAATATGGTAGCACCGTTATCCAAGGACTTTTCCGCGGTCTTGATGATATCCGACTCCGAGCACAAGCGCGTAGAAGCAACGAAACTATCAGGGGTCGCATTCAATATAGCCATCACAACAGGTTGCTCAAAACATGTAAGTTGTCCGGCAATATTCAAAGAAAACGTATCCATTGAGGGACAAAGGTACGAAAAACTTACGAAAAAGCGACATAAAACGCCCTTTATATGTTCAAAAATTCAGTATTTTAGGACAAAAAATCACTTTTTGGACATTTTTTCAAGAAATTATTGGTCAGAACGTTTTTTTTTTGTAACTTTGCAGGCTGAAAATTGTACATAATATTTTTATTCCGATATGAACAAAGTATCTAAGTACCTGTTGCTAATCTCTGTTGTTGTTTTGAGTGCCTGCAACTCGCGCGAACTAAACACAAAAGTATCCAACACGACCGGCTGGAATTATTTCGATGTTGAGACTACCAATTTCCAAGCCTTAGAGGGTGTAGGAAACGTAAATCCAGCGGGTATGGTCCCCATCCAAGGTGGAACATTCACAATAGGAGAGACTGATGAATTTTTAACAGCTCCGCGCAATAATGCTAACCGTTCAGTTACTGTTAGTTCATTCTATATGGACAAGTACGAGGTAACCAACCTCAACTGGAACGAGTACCTGCACTGGTTGGATATCGTCTTTGGTGCTGTTGCTCCAGAACTAGTAGAACGCGCACGTCCTGATCATACGGTATGGCGTGAAGATTTGGCATACAACGATCCTTATGAGGACAACTATTTCGAGCATCCTGCTTTTTCTTTCTATCCTGTTGTAGGCGTTACATGGGAGCAGGCGATGGAGTATTGCCAATGGCGTACTGACCGTGTCAATGAAATGGCTCTCGTACGTTCAGGAGCAATCGTAGTGCCACCGTTCGCTGATTTACAGCCGACGGATGATGAAGCATACAAAGACGAATGGGAAACGGCAACAGGATACGAAATGGATTCCTACGAAGAGGTCAGCCCTGAAGACCCGGAGCAGACTATTACTATGTATCGTCCATCATACGAATATATCAGAGATAAATTCGTATTTAACACAGAGAAATACTTGTTGGACAATACATACAACCCCGATTTCGGTCGTAAGCCCCAATACGATTCCTACGGAGTAGAGCGCAAGGTAAACCGTGCAGATGGCATTCTCGTTACGGGTTATCGTCTCCCTACCGAAGCAGAATGGGAATTTGCAGCTTATGCCCCTATAGCGGGAGAGGATGGTCTGACCATTGAAGGAAAGATTTATCCGTGGTCCGGTTATCACCCACGTGATTTGAGCAAGAAAAATGCAGGGCAATTGCAAGCAAACTTCGTCCGCGGCAGAGGCGATATGATGGGTGTGAGTGGTGCACTCAATGACCGTTATGTAATAACAGCACCAGTAGATGCCTTCGCGCCTAATGACTTTGGTCTATATAATATGGCTGGAAACGTAAACGAATGGATGTTAGACGTTTATCGCGAGACAAGCTATCAGGAGACTTCTGAGTACAACTCGTTCCGAGGAAACATCTACACTAAGCCCGTTATAGGAGAGGACGGAGCATATCAGATAGATTCCGTAGGTTGTATCAAAGTAACATATACAGGAGCAGACGACCGCCGAGATGTAAAGGATGGAGATTTTGCATCCTTAATCAACACCGATTATCCTTTAGACACTACAGCGGTGGCAAACCTAACAACTGTAAAAACAGACCCTACAGACATTTTAGCTCCGCGAATTACGAAAAAAACACGCGTTTACAAAGGCGGCTCATGGAACGACCGTATATATTGGCTCAACCCCTCTACACGTCGCTATTTAGACCAAGACAAATGCTCCAGCCAAATCGGATTCCGTTGCGCTATGTCCACCCTTGGAGACCAAATTCCGAGTATTCAATAAAAATACCTAGCTAAGCCGAGAAATAATAGTGTCTCCACGATAATATTTTGATTAATTATCCAATATCATAAAGATATATGAATACACCTAATAACTTACGCTACACAAGCGAACACGAATGGATTCGTGTAGAAGGAAACAATGAAGCTTTTGTAGGCATTACAGATTATGCACAATCTGAACTAGGCGAGATCGTCTTCGTAGATGTACCATCTGTCGGAGAAACCATTGCCAAAGGAGAAGTTTTCGGTTCGGTGGAAGCCGTAAAAACCGTTTCAGACCTCAATATGCCAGTGACCGGTGAAGTACTTGAGTTCAACGAAACTCTTAACGACCACCCCGAATTGGTTAATAATGACCCTTATGGAAATGGATGGATGATTAAGATTGCCGTGAAAGACATTGCTGAGTTAGATTCGTTACTCGGTGCAACAGAGTACGAAGCGATGCTATAGAAATCAATCTGCAGATAAAAGAATAACAAAGAGAGACAACATCGGTCTCTCTTTTTTTTTGCATCTACTTATTTAGTGCCGGCATATCAGTTCGAAAAATAAAGTAATTCAATCTCCCTTCATAGCTCAATAGTACACAGAAAAAATGAATTATAATGAGGCAATTGCATCCAGAAAAGAAATTTCAGAGAAAGTAATGTCACAAACATGCTATACCTACAGCTACACATTAGAAACCACTATACACCACTTTAAGCGTCATCGGATTTTCTATATTCTTAGCACTACGTATCTTGGTAGCAGAAATAGTCTGCGATTGCTTCACAGATACCAACGCTGACGTATTAGAAGATGTTTCCACACTAACCGGTACTAACAGCATATTCAGTGTATCCTGAGCGTTGGACATTCGCAATTGATTGGTAAGCAATGTTGACAAATCATACGTATAATAGTAGATAGCATTTCCTTCACTATCAACGCCCGATACCAACGAAGATAGAATAGCAACAGTATCTGCAGGTAACTCCTTTTTCGTAAAAAACCGCTCTTCACTACCCTCTTTTATTAACAACATATATTGAGCCGGCTGTAGCCAATCGTTGGGCTGTATATCCGCTTGCGAACCATCATATATGTTCAACACATCGACTCTCAACTCAGCCTGATTAATATAAGCACGCTTAACAGTATCCCTATATATCAACTGCGATTTGATTACTTCCTGCATCTGTTTCATAGGCAAGCTCATACGAGTATATATTCCAGCAGGAGCCACTATATAGTTCACGGTACTACTATCCTTTTCCAACCGTTGAATCAATTCCTGCTTATCAAGATACTCGAACCTATTCAATTGTCTAACTTCCGAATTGGCATAAAAACCTTTCATATCATAAATAGTCGTATCCTTATCAGAACCCGATTTACGGTAATCAAAATGATAATATACGCCCAAACACATATCGGCAATATGCAAGATGGTCGAACTACCAAAATCGGACGTTATATATAAACCTCTAAAAAAGTCATTAAACTCATTCTGATCATCATACTGCCGCATTCGAAAGAAGCGTTGCGCAAAAGCAGAGCTGAGCTTACAACGCACCATAGGCAAATATACTCCCTCGGTCGAAGAATAGACAGAATCTGTTTTTTCCGAAGCCACTATAAGCCGCTCATTGTATAACAATAGCGTAGAATCATCCAAACTACAATAGTCCAATATATCCAAATCCGTCTGATAAGGTCTAACAGGGGCGTACTCCAATACCTTTCGATCAATTTCGTACACATTAATCGCCAACGGAGAAGATTCATCACCCACCCAACTCCTATAATACAAAAACAAACAGACAGAATCCACGGCAGCATTGTCTGGGAACTTATAGCCCAACGGACAAGCAAATTGCGTTAAAATATCAGCTTTCAATACGCCATATCCTGTTTCTATCTCACCTATCAGGAACGAATCAGGAGAGGCAATGATATGGTGACACTCCGTAATTCCCGAACTTATAGCAAATGTATCTGCTTTCACTATAATAACATCCGCATCGCCCAGCACTGAGCTACCAGCAGTAGCAACATCTGTCTTGCAAGCAGACAGCAATAACACTATACAACAAAAAAATAATCCAACCAGACGTCTTGTCATGTATCAGAGCAAACTATTATAGAAATCCAAATATGATGTATTCGATGCATCTTCCTTGTATGGCATAATGGGCTTACCACTTGTCTCAGCATAATTCACAAGGCGCTGATTTACTTTGGGCGAAGCAAAAACAATCGCATCGGAATAATCAATAGCCAAACGCATCAACTCCTCATAGCCCACAGGGAAGCCTGCAATACTACGCACATCATTAGATGATACACCATCTATCAACAATTTCTGAGCAAACTTTGTGCCAAATGGAGTTTGATATTCTTGATCATTGATAGCCAACACCACTTTAGAGTTAGCAAAGAATGGTTCATCCGCATACGCTTTTTTAAAATACAAAGGCGCCAATGCCGACATCCAACCAGAACATTGTATGATATTGGGAGTCCATCTCAATTTTCTAACAGTCTCTATAACGCCCCGAGCGTAAAATATACAACGACTATCGTTATCCTCATACTCTTTTCCGTCAGCATCGGCTATACCTTTACGACGATGGAACAAATCATCGTTATCAATGAAATATATCTGAATACGAGCCGCTTGAATACTTGCAACCTTGATAAGCAAAGGATGATCGGTATCCTCAATAATCAGATTCATCCCCGACAAACGAATCACCTCATGCAATTGATTGCGGCGCTCATTAATTTCACCGAATTTTGGCATAAACGTCCGCGTCTCATACCCTGATGCCTGGAACAATTCAGGTAATTGACGATTCAGCACTCTTATTGGCGTCTCCTCAGCCAAATAGGGATATATCTCTTGAGATATAAACAAAATACGATTTGGCTCTTTCATAGGCATGACTTTGATAAATATAGTAAATAATGTTTGCACCGCAAAGGTACGAAAAAAAAATGACATTTATCGCATTTCCCTCAAAAAAAATTTCATTATATATATTTTTTTTGTATCTTTGCACGCTTTTTGTCTCCTTATAAGAACTTCATTTTCTTCTGAACAATGCAGATATTAACTACAAAGCAGGAACTCCTCTTTCAAATAGAGGCTTGCAAACGACAAGGAAAAACCATCGGTTTGGTCCCAACTATGGGTGCCCTACACCAAGGACATATTTCTTTAGTACAACGATGTATGAGTGAAAACGATGTTTGCGTAGTCAGTATTTTCGTCAATCCTACTCAATTCAACAATAAAGAAGATTTGAAAACATACCCTCGCAATATCCAACGTGATGCAGAGTTGCTTTCTTCGATTGGTGTCCATTTCATATTTTCTCCTACCCCTGACGAGATATATTCACAAGAAGAATTGAATACTACATTTACATTCGATTTCAACGGGCTTGATCAAATGATGGAGGGAAAAATGCGCCCAGGACATTTCAATGGAGTGGTGCAGATTGTAAGCCGCTTGTTCCACCTCATAAAACCCAACCGAGCATATTTCGGAGAAAAAGATTATCAACAATTAGCTATCATCCACTACATGGTAGAGCGTTCTTCCATCTCTAATACGTTTGACGAACTACAAATTATAGATTGTCCTATCGTACGCGAAGATAACGGGTTGGCTCTCAGCAGTCGTAACGAACGACTCACAGCCACCCAAAGAACTACCGCCATAAATATCTCTCATGTGCTTTTTCAAAGCAAAGAGTGGGCAAAACACCAATCGGTATCCGACGTCACGCGACAAGTTACTGATACCCTTAATGCCATACCAGGCTTAGAAGTTGAATATTTCGAAATCGTAGACCAGAGTACCTTGCGTCCCGTAGAAGATTTCTCTCATGCCATAGGTTGCATAACCGTATATTGCGGTTCGGTTCGGCTGATTGACAATATCAAATACTAAATAAAGAATGCACCTGCGTATCATACCTATTTACATACTACTCTTTTGGAGCACTCTTTGCATACAAGGACAAGAATACGATATGCACGCAGGAACAGACTTGTCCCACCTCACGCAGCAAGGATGGCAAATTCAGCACCAATCTTTAGCATACGACTCGTTGTTTTTATACATATCAGCACGCGAGCCGCAGCAGGAGAATTACAGACTATACGTATTAGCATTACAAGGGAGAACTTGGGGAAAACCTGTACCGTTATTCGCAGCCGACCAATCATCTTCGGCGCAACACCTTTGGCCGAGTATCAGCGCGGACGGAGAGCATCTATACTATGTCTGCAGACATCAGCAAGTCGTCAATAAACGCACGATTCCTACGTACCAAATTTATTGCGCCTACCGACATGAGGGCGTATGGGAAGAAGGAGTCCCTATTATCATCTCTTCCGATAAGGATATTTCTCCACTGATACTCCCTGACAACAAGACATTATTATTCTCGCGCAGGGTATCAACAAAGCATAAGGAAGGATACTATGCCTTATTTTATACACGCAGCATAGACAACTATAATTGGCTGATTCCACAGCGTATTCATAATACGGATACACGTTCGCTTTATGGTGCGTATTTCATACATGAAGAAGATTCCACACTATATCTGACAGAACAAATCTGTCAACATAAAGATACGCTTTATCATAATGCTGCAATAGCACTCCCACCACAATTCCGCGGTCAACCTTATGACATAGTTACCGGAAAACTGAGAGACGAGCACACAGGACTGCCGATAAAGGGTAATATCTATGTCTATGACGCCATTACGGCGCAGCTCTTGTTCACCGCACATACAAATCCGATAACAGGCCGTTTCCGTTTATCATTAGAGACGTCGCGCACCTATTTACTAGATTTCACAGCTGAAGGATATTCTCACTTCTATACTGATGGTGGACAGAATTTAGACATCTTATTGTCCAAAGATTTGCAGATTCGTATCGGACTATATGATGCCGACGAACTGATGCCAATCCAAGCCGACCAAATAAACATATACGAAGAGCTAACATCGACACCTGTACGTGTACAGAAACAAATAGACAGCATAGGCGGAGTGTTAGTTACCCTACCTATCGGAAAAGATTATCGTCTACAGTTCTCAAAACGTGGTTATAAAGATAAATGTGTGCATCTTGACGCCGCCAAACAAGTGCGGTTTGCCAGTTCAGAATTGGACATCACCATGGAGCCCAAGATGACTCGGCTGAGTGTACGACTCATTGATATTGAAACAGGAAACAACATAGAAGGCACCATACAAGGAAAAACATACCTACGGCAAGGAGAGCGTTGTTCACTAACTTGTATGGCAAAAGGATATTTCTTTACCGATACAACGTTTTACACAAATACCGATACATTACAAAATATCACTATTGCATTACGCCCTCTACGGAAAGATGCTGTCATACAGTTGCGCGACATACAATTCGCATACAACTCGTATTTCCTTTCTGATGATTCATACGAAGAATTGGAAAAAGTACGGTTACTAATGGAGCAAAATCCTTCGATGTTGATTGAATTGTCTGCACATACAGACGACCGCGGCACGGATGCATATAATGATAAACTTTCTGCTCGCCGTGGTGAGGCAGTAGCACGTTATCTTATAAAATCCGGCATAGCAGCATCCCGCATCCAATCTGTAGGTTACGGTAAACGTAAACCGATAGTCCCCAATGACTCAGAAGAAAACCGCACTCTCAATCGCAGAGTAGAATTCAAAGTACTTACCAACGACTAACACAATATGTTTTCTCGTCACAAACACATATTAGTCTTATTTATCTGGATAGGTCTTGCAGCACCTTCTTTCGGACAAAAGATAGAGGGGGCGTTGAGACGTGCAGATATATTGCCGCCCTACACAGCCTTATACTACTTGAGAGATATACAGCAGACATATCCTGAGGACGAACGCATATACTGCAAGTTAGGAGACATTTCCTATCAATTATTATCTACAAAAGATCCTATATTAGAATACGAAGGACTAAAAGAGTTATGCTATTCCGCGCGACTCTATTACGGAAATTGTTTACACTTTGCGAAAGATAAAAGTATATACAACACTTTATACGGCAGAATGGATAGTATCCGCATACTCAGTGAGCATGTAGATAGTATCTATACACGCTTCAACCGCATGGTGAGAACCTACAACCGTTGTTGCCAGCTTTTTACAGCTTTTATGGCAAACCATACAAGAGAGAAGATGGCACACCTAACGCTGTCTAACGAGGACAAAGCCATCTTAGACAGTCTCCAAACGATAACTCGACAACAGCCGAAAAACATCCAAGACTATCTTACTGTACAGACCTATCGAACCACCAGGTTTACATGGATACCTATTGAACTCTACCGATTGGATGGTCTGACATACTCAAACTTCTTGGCTTCAGAAGTTAAACTATGGGATTATCAAACATGGGTCGAGAATTTCCGTAACTGCCACGAAACAACATACTTGCAGCTTTACAAAGATATGGCAACGGATTCTATCAGCAATCGGCTGCTTAACCAAATAGCACAAGTGGATTTTGGAAGTGCTATGCGTGATTGGTTTTATATACGCCAACAACGCGACGAAATACAGAGAAGTCTAAGTACCTTACAGGCTACCGATTCCATCCGAAATAGTGAAACTCTCATGCGCATACTCGTTCAAGCATGTCGGCATCAAGACATTCTTCGTACTTGCGAGCAAACCTTGCAAAGATTTGAACAAAAAATGGACACGGCAACCTTCCTACGCTATTTGCCGTTTTTTGAGAATAAACATATTCAATCGGAGGCAGAAGTACACCAGTTAGCGCAAAACGATTACAACGACACACAAGTTGTTTACCATGCATTTTGCACACGTCTCTTGCAACTAGGGAAAGCGTACATCAGCACATTGACTGCAGGACAACAGGAAGATGCGGGCTTGCTAACAAACCGACCTGATTGTATCCTTGCTATGCCTATATCCTCACATCAGATAGCTTTATTACATGACACAGAGGGTCCAACTATCGTAGAAATACAAAATATAGAATGAAAGTAGTAACAGACACATATATCCCATTCTTGGCAGACTATCTGGCAAAAATAGCCACACCTTCACCGTTACAGATTGTGTCCCTACCTCCCGAACAGATTACGGCCTCCGTTGTACAAGATGCTGACGCCCTATTTGTTCGTACAAGAACCCAAGTTAATCAAACCTTATTAGATAAATCCATAGTACGGTTTGTAGCTACTGCAACTATCGGTACAGACCATCTGGATACCAAATACCTTGACCAACAAGGCATTTCTTGGGTATCCGCACCCGGATGCAATGCACAAGCAGTATGCGATTATATAGAAGCAGCTCTTGACGAAGTAATCACCCCTTATATAGCAGCACAACATCATTCGCCCAGTTTACCGCTTACCATAGGCATTGTAGGTTGCGGTCACGTTGGAGGCAAAGTGTTACAAATGGCTACGCAAAAAGGATTGAAAGTACTCGTTAACGATCCTCTGAAAGGTTTCGATACACCACTCTCGCAAATAGCCCGACAAGCGGACATTATCACCTTCCATACACCACTTACTTTCGGAGGGAAATACAAAACATATCACATGTGTAATGCGGCTTTCCTATCTGCATGTCGCCCTAATACTTTCATCATTAACGCCGCCCGTGGCGGTATAGTAGATGAATTCACTCTGCTGAAAGAGCATTATTCCAAGCATATCCAGTATATACTTGATACCTGGGAGAACGAACCGCATATTAACACCCAAGTTCTACGACATGCTCTCGCTGCATCTTTCCATATTGCAGGCTACTCTTTGGATGGAAAAATCAATGCTTCCCAACAAGTTTTGGATGCCTTCTGCCGCTTTTTTCACTTTCCCACTTGTACAATTAACAAAAAAGCAGTACCTTCGCGTCTCGTTTTAGGCGATAGTGCACGCGGCTGGCTCCAACGCATCACGGAGCAACTGCAGGCGCACCCTGAAGAATTTGAAACTTTGCGGAAGAACTACCTCCTCCGCTAATTTGGACTAACTATCATACAGATATGGCAAACTATCAGAAATTAACCCCCCGAGCAGAGGATTATTCAAAGTGGTACAACGAATTAGTAGTGAAAGCAGATCTTGCGGAGCAGTCCGCTGTGCGTGGTTGCATGGTGATTAAGCCTTATGGCTACGCGATATGGGAGGCCATTCAAGCCAACCTTGACAAACGTTTCAAAGAGAAAGGGGTGAAGAACGCGTACTTCCCGCTGCTCATCCCGAAGTCGTTCCTGAGCCGCGAGGCAGAGCACGTGGAGGGCTTTGCGAAAGAGTGCGCGGTGGTGACACACCACAGGCTGAAAAACGACCCGAACGGGAAAGGCGTGGTGGTGGACCCCGATGCACGGCTGGAAGAGGAACTGATTATCCGCCCGACGTCGGAGACGATTATCTGGTCCACATACAAGAACTGGATTTCATCGTACCGCGACCTGCCGATACTGTGCAACCAATGGTGCAACGTGATGCGATGGGAGATGCGTACGCGCCTGTTCCTGCGCACGGCGGAGTTCCTGTGGCAGGAGGGACACACGGCGCATGCGACGAAAGAAGAGGCAGAGGACTTTGCGCGGCAGATGCTGGACGTGTACGCGGACTTTGCGGAGGACATCATGGCCATCCCCGTGGTGAAAGGCGTGAAGTCGCCCAACGAGCGCTTTGCGGGCGCACTGAACACCTACTGCATCGAGGCGATGATGCAGGACGGAAAGGCGCTGCAAGCGGGTACGAGCCACTTCCTCGGGCAGAACTTCGCCAAGTCGTTCGACGTGCAGTTCCTCTCCAAGGAGAACAAGTACGAGTACGTGTGGGCAACCTCCTGGGGAGTATCCACCCGCCTCATGGGTGCACTCATTATGACCCACTCCGACGACAACGGACTTGTGCTGCCCCCGCACTTGGCTCCTATTCAGGTGGTGATTGTACCTATCTTCAAGAAGCAGGAGCAGTTGGACGAACTGCTGGCTAAGCTCAACCCGCTGGCAGACAGCCTGAAGCAACTCGGTATCCGCGTCAAACTGGACACTACCGAGAAATATACTCCAGGCTATAAGTTCGCGGACTACGAACTCAAGGGCGTGCCCGTGCGTCTCGCTATGGGCGGACGAGACCTCGAGAACAACACTATCGAGATTGCGCGCCGCGACACCTTGGAGAAAGAGACTGTTTCTATGGACGGCATCGTGGAGCGTATCGCCTCGCTGCTGGAGGAGATTCAGAAGAATATCTACAAGAAAGCGCTTGACTTCCGCATTGCCAACACCCGCAAGGTGAACACTTACGAGGAGTTCAAAGAGGAAATCAAGAAGGGCGGCTTCCTCCTCTGCCACTGGGACGGCACTCCCGAAACGGAAGAACTGATTAAGAACGAGACGAAAGCGACTATCCGTTGTATTCCGTTGCCGGATATGCCGGGCTTCGAGAGCGAACCGGGCAAGTGTATGGTCACGGGCAAGCCTTCGGAAGGTCGCGTTGTCTTCGCCCTGGCATACTAAGCCCCTCGCGGGCATTGCGCGCTCGCGCGCGTAACAATATTTATTGACTATGAAAAAAGCAAAGGCACATACTACGTCGTTCCTGAATTGGTCATTGTGCCTTTGCCTTTTGCTTCTCGCTCCGCTTGCGTCTGCGCAGGAGCAAGCACTCGTGCGGGTGGAGGGCGGCGACACGCTCTATGTGGTTGCGCTCCACGACTTGTATGTGTATGCTCCGCTGAAGTTCAAGAACAAGCGCCAGGAGCGTTTCTATTGGCGCACGGTGCGCGACGTGAAGAAGACGCTACCCTACGCGCGGCAGATACAGAAAGATATGGAGTTTGCCGACGAAGAACTAGCGAAGATACACGACCCGAAGGAGCGTAAACGCTGGTGGAAGAAATACGAGAAGTATCTTTTCAACAAGTACGAGGACGACTTCCGCCACATGTATGCCTCGCAGGGGCAGATGTTGATGCTTCTGATGTCTCGCGAGACCGACCACACGAGTTACGACCTGATAAAGCAATACCGCGGCAAGGCGAGCGCCAACTGGTGGCAGTTCGTAGCCAAACTCTTCAAGAATGACCTGAAAGAAGAGTATGACGGCAACGACAAAGACGCCATCATTGAGCGCGTCATCCACCTCGTGGAAGCCGGACAATTATAAGTGCTTGTGATTACCCGATCACTATCATGCGACTCACACGATTTTAAGAAGTTCATCTAAGACCTCCCCAAAACATTGCGAGAGATATACGTTTGGCCACGAAGCAGCTTCATAAACATCGGAGCAACATCTTCCGGCGTATAGCCCGCTATGCCGCAGCCAATGGGCGTGACCAAAGTCATTATTTGTGTATCTAAATTTATTGTTGTATTTTTGCGGAAGTATTGATTAGTCAACCATTTCAGGTATCAAGTCAAAAATGTACGATTATTAAGATACTATATTAGTAAACGAGTCAACCTTTTTCAGGTTTAGTCAACGATAATCTTACATTCACGTACCATTTATGTTGCAGTAATGTTCCAGTAATGTTGCAGTTTTATCGGCTACTGATGGCTTTCAGGAAAAGGCTGTGAAAAATCCAAATAGAAACACAATTATCGGATAGGTAGAATGTGTCCGTCTTTCGGGTGTGCGTGGCGTGGGTGGGTGTGTAGGTGGTGTGTATGTGAGTGGTGTGTTGGGGGAGGAGAGTTCCGGAAACATAACAAAAATAAGCAACTGAGCTACGGAAAATAGGAAATATGCGGAAAAAGGTGTATCTTTGCCCCGAAATCCGTAGAAAGGAATCGTATCATGAAAAAATGGATGCTAAATAAGTGGGTGTCGAAAAAGAGAGGGTTGAATAAGTGGGTGTTGAATAAGTGGGTGCTGAATAAAGTGAACCAAATGCTGACATTCTGCTTGTCGGCAATGGGTTTATCGGGATGCCTAATGGCGAAATACGGGATACCAGACAGTATGCCCGTAGGATACGGCTGTCCCTACGCAACTTTCAAAGCAGAAGGAGAAGTAAATAATGAGGAGGGAGAACCGATAGAGGGCATAAAAATAGTAGTGAGAGAGCATAATGCGATGCCTATAGACGCAGCCCATATCTTCGCAAAGACAGAGGCGGACGGTACATATCGTACAAACGAAGGAGAGACTATATTGCCCAAAGACTCGGTATGGATACACGCAATAGACAGCACCGGGACGTATGCCGAAGACTCGACTAAAGTGCCCGTGGACTACGACCGCACCCAACGCGGCAATTGGTATGAGGGAGACGGAGAAGCCAAGGCAGACTTTGTATTAAGGAAGGACAAAGAATAGGGGAGCGCAAAAGGGATACAGCCAATCCGGCTAAGGCATTGGACAAAACCACGTCCTTGGAGGAATCTTTTGTGCGAAATATACAGATTCATCCGCAGAGGACTTGGATATTTCCTAAAAATATAATACCTTTGTGCGTCATTTCTTGCAAAAAGAGTGACACACATTTTGACAAAAGGCGTCTGTGTACGCTTGTTTCTTGTGTATGAAACCTGAGAAATTTCACTGAGTAGAGACAAGCAGAACATTAGATGCTCGCGGAGTGTATAACCGCTCCATGGCATGCTCAGGGCATATTGTGCCCTTTTGCATGCTTTGGTAGTGCATATACGCGGCGCGGGTTTCTGTTCGTGTTTATTGACTCAAAAGGTTTTCTCAGGACCTCATACACACAATAGGCATATACAGTTTCCCGCGCTTTTTGTGTCCGATGCCAATCAACACAAAACATGATGTATATGCAATCTACATTCCTATCCCGCCTCCGCGCCTTCTTCGCGCAAGGCAACCGCACCACTTGGACAGTTTTTCTATTATTTTCAACCGTCCTATTCATTAAGACAATGGTCTTTCATTGGACATGTTTCCACAGCGTCCTTATATCTTCACTTTGGACATTCCCTACCGAGTTCTTTCGCTTTTGGTTAGGCAAAGTAAACCCCATTCTTTTTCTCGGAGCATTTATTTTCATTACCAAACGCTATTGGTGGACTATTGTTGCCAATCTGCTTGCAGATATATGGATGATTGCCAATTTATTCTACTACAAAGCCAACACGCTATTCTTATCCGTTGAGACGATGAAAATGGCAGACAATATGACAGGATTCTGGGACTCCCTCCTACCACTCATGGGTCGGGATATTTATATTTTGCCGATTTGCACCATACTCTATACGGCAGTTCTGCTATTTCTACACCTGCAATATTCTTCCCAAAGGAAATATACGCACTTTGCTATTACACTCATTACCTCTATCATTTTTATGGTGTTATGCAACTACTTCTATGGCAAATCTATCAAACTTTATCGACCGTCCAATGTCGCCGTTCAAGAAATAAACGAAAAGTGGCAGTTAGAAGAGATATTCACTTGTTATTATCCTTTTGGGACAGCATATTATTATGCTCGTAAAGAAGTAAGTGTAAATTACGATGCATTTACCAGTTCATACGTACAATATTATTCCATCCTAAGTAATTTTGCGTCATGTATCGTTTATTCATTACTTTCGCCAGCGGGAGAAATTATCACACTAAATGAAACGCAAAAAAAAGAATTAGAACGATACATAATACCAGGGATACATTGTGATAGTAGTATGCCAAAGACAAATCTCATCTTTATACTGGTTGAGAGTTTAGAATCATGGGCGGTAGATTATGATAATTGCGGCTATACCTATATGCCTAATTTGCGCCACCTTATTGAGCAAGAACATACTCTATATGCCAATAAACTTTGTTCACAAGTCAAGCATGGTAATTCAGCAGATGGTCAAATGATAGGTATTACGGGTTTATTACCAATATCCAATGGCGCTACATGTAATATGTATGACAACAACACCTATCCTAATTATGTTCATTTTTATCCATACTCAGCGATAATTAATCCGGTGCCCGATGTATGGAATCAATCCGTTATGACATACAGATACCAATTTCAGGAGCTGATTGAGCCTAAGAGTCAAGGGAAGTGGGAAGATAAGGAAGTGATGGAAAACGTATCCAATTATGCACTAAAACAAGATAACAGTTTCTGTGTCTTAGGTATTACGATTTCATCACATATGCCTTTTGCGTACGGAGCAAATCATCCGAAATACATTGTGCCTAATATGCCCAATATTATGTCTGCCTATTTGAATTGTCTTAATTATACCGATTCGTGCATTGGAGCATTATTGGAAACTATGCAACATAGTTCTTTGGCAAATAATACAACTATTGTCTTTACTGGCGATCATACAAGATTCCATAATCAAGATTCGGAGATGGATAAGTTCGCGCGGGAGCATAATATACCAATGCAAACAGGGCATACATTTACGCCGCTGATTATCTATTCACCGAAGATAGAAGGAAATGTGCAAGTTACCGATACTTGCTACCAAATGGATATATTCCCCACTATACTGCATCTCATTGGGGCTGAAGATTACTATTGGCACGGCTTTGGAGTTAATCTACTGGACTCTGCGGCACGGCACAATCGTCCTTGCACAGAGCAAGAGGCATTCCGCCTATCCGACTTGATGATTCAAAGCGACTATTTCCGCAAATATATGAATCCCAAGGAATAGTTTATGAGTCGAAAAACATAGTTTGGAACTTTCAATCCGGTTGGGGAGGGACGGTTGTAAGGTAGGCATCCTGTTCGCGAATCAAGGTTCTGAATTTAGCAATCTGAATCTTCAACATCACAGCCGCCGTTATCGCCGCCAAGGTGTCGCTAATAGGCAGACTCCACCATACACCAAGAAGCGGATTGTTCCCAAACATCAGCGGCACAAGCAAGGCTAAGGGAATCAGATACAAGACTTGGCGCGTCAGGCTCAAGAAGATAGCCTTGTCAGCCATACCTATACTGGTAAACAAATTGCCCGTGACCATCTGAAAGCCGACAATACCCATCGCACAGCAGACAATACGCATCGGTGCAACCGAACTACTAATCAATTCGGCATCATGCGTAAAAATTCGCACTATCAACTCAGGGCAACACTCACCCAAGAGGAACAAGATACCCGTAACGGCAGATGCCCAAACAGCCGTCAGATAGAACGCCCGTAACATCCGATGGTATTGCTTGGCACCATAATTGTAGCCCACTATTGGTTGCATTCCCTGATTCAAGCCCATGACAATCATAGCGAAGACGAAAACCAACCTATTTATCACACCATAGGAGGCAATTGCCATATCCCCGCCGTAGCGCTTTAACTGGTTGTTGATGATAATCACCACAAAACAACTTGCCAAGTTGGTCAAGAAAGGCGACAAGCCCACCGACAAAGCCTGCAAAGTGATATGCTTGTCCAACTTCCATATATGACTATGGAAATGGAGCAACTCCTTGGGATTACAAAAGATAGTAAACTGCCAACATACCGCCACCGCCTGAGAAAGAACGGTTGCCAACGCCGCTCCACGCACGCCCATATCCAAAGCGAAGATGAAGATAGGGTCTAAGATGATATTGATCATAACTGCCACAATGGTCGAAATCATCGCCATTTTGGGATGCCCCATAGAACGCAATACGTTGTTGAGCCCATAATATATGTGCGTCAATATATTGCCATACAAGATAATCTGCATGTATTCGCGGGCGTATTCCAACGTATCCTCGCTGGCTCCGAAAGCCATCAAAATAGGCTCCAACCACAAAAGTCCCACCAACATGATGATAGTACCCAAGATAACATTCAATACTATCACATTCCCCAAGACCTTGCCGGCAGATTCGTAGTCCTTTCGCCCGAGGGTTATCGCCAAGACCGTACTTGCTCCTACCCCCACCAGACTACCAAAAGCGGCACATATATCCATAAACGGTTTAGCCACTGTCAGGGCAGAAAGAGCCAACGAGCCACAACCGTGTCCGATATAAATCGTATCCACGATATTGTAGAGCGAACTCGCCGTCATAGCGATTATGGCAGGCAAGGCATACCTCAACAAGAGCTGCCCTATTGGTTGCGTCCCTAATTCAGTCGTTTGGTGTACCGACATCGTTCTATTATCAGATTAAAGTTATAATTGGCGGGCAATGGCGTCAAAGAGTTCGGAGGCAGGATGTCCCTCTTGCATAGCAATCGGTTCACCATCGTCTCCCGCCTCTCGAATAGACTGCACCAATGGGATTTGCCCTAACAACGGGACTTGCAGTTCTGCCGCCAACTTCTTACCGCCGTCACGTCCGAAGATATAGTATTTATTGTTAGGCAGTTCGGCAGGCGTGAACCACGCCATATTCTCGATAATCCCCAACACAGGGACATCAATCTTCTCGTTTCGGAACATATCCACTCCCTTGCGGGCGTCCACCAATGCTACCGGCTGAGGAGTCGTTACCACTATCGCCCCCGTCAATTTCAATGCCGAAACGAGCGTCAGATGTATATCTGATGTCCCGGGAGGGAGGTCTATCAAGAAATAATCCAACGTACCCCAATTGGCATCCTGTATCAGTTGCTTGATAGCGTTGCTCGCCATGCCGCCGCGCCACACTACTGCCGTGGATGGGTCCACGAAGAAACCGATAGACAGCATCTTAACACCATACTGCTCGATAGGTTCGATCAGCGTCCGCCCATCCACCTCAACAGATACAGGGCGGCAATCCTCCGTATGGAACATCTTAGGCATACTGGGACCATGAATATCGGCATCCAAAAGACCGACACGTTTTCCCTGCCGCGCAAGAGCTATCGCAAGGTTAGCAGCCACAGTTGACTTGCCCACCCCGCCCTTGCCGCTATGGATAGCAATGATATGCTGCGCCTTCAGAGCACTCTCCTCTTCGTGCGGCTGCATATTCTGCTTGCGGTACTTAGTATGGATGTGAACAGCAGCATTCGGCTCTACATACGTTTGTACAGCGACTTCCGCCGCTTTCAATACCGATTTCATAAAAGGATCATTATCCTTCTCAAAGATAAGCGAGAAACTGACTTCCATACCGCTGATGCGTATGTCGTCTTCCAGCATTCCGCCTTCTATCAAGTCTTTTCCCGTACCGGGGTAGCGCACATGGCGCAATGCGTCTATAATCTGTTGTGGATACATATACACTATCAATTATTTTTCTACCTGTTGCTCGGAAATCATACCATTCCCTTTTGCCGGAGAGACATAGTTTCTACCATACGAACGGTATGTATCTTTCTCTATCTCAATATCCGGTTCTTCCCACACCTTGCCCGGCAGCAACTGCCAACACAAGTACTTGATAGTCAAACCGCGATCAAGCCACTGGTGCTCATAATGCGTCTGCAACGCAGCCGCATCTTGGTACACCTGAGTATCATCAGCCATGCCGTACAAATCTGCAGTATCAGCCAATACGGGACACCTATTCAGCCTCAGCATCTCAACTGTATAAGTATATAAGAAAGGACTATCCGTTTTGAGATGAATCGTACCATAAGGTTTCAACAACCGACTATACCGCTCCATAAAATAGGTAGAGGTCAGACGCTTTGTCGCTTTCTTCATCTGCGGATCGGGGAAGGTAATCCATATCTCGTCTATTTCGTCGGGAGCAAAAAAGAGCGGCAACATCTCTATATTGGCACGCAAGAAAGCCACGTTTTCCACACCCGCCTGTTCTGCTTGTTTGGCACCCGCCCACATACGGGCTCCTTTGATATCCACTCCGATGAAGTTCTTCTGCAGATAGCGTTGCGCCAGACCTACCGTATATTCCCCTCGACCACAGCCCAACTCCAAGACAATAGGGTTATCATTATGGAAATAACGTTCGCGCCAATGTCCCGACATACCGACTACTGCGTTCTCACTCCCTACCTCACGAGCAGTACATTGGAAGACGTTGTGGAACGTCTCCATCTCCATGAATTTCTTAAGTTTATTCTTCCCCATTTTTCTTTATAACTATTCCTACATCCGCAATACCCCTGAGATACTCTTCACGCATACCATGCCGGACACCCAACACTTGTCTCCCTGCGTGGGGAAAATGGTAGTTTTCTTCGTACAGGACAGGCATTTCCAATATGCCATTGTGATGACCATTTCCCAACCACTCTCCACGATCGTCCGCCATATAAAACTCAATCGTATCCTGCGATACCGAATCGCTCACAAAAAGCCACATGTTTTGAAACGGATACTGCTCTGTATGACGCACGCAAATCTGCATTTCATACGTACTCACTGTATCCATAATATCAAAAGAGAACCACAACACAGAATCCGCCGCCCACCCTTGCAAAGGAACAGACCTAAAATCAGAATAGATGATATTGCTGCTGCATGCGGCACACAACCAACACAAGCTACTGAGGACGACTATTCGAATTGCCTTTTTCATTATTACGTGCCTCCTTATTATTGCGTTGCCCATTATCCTGACGCGGACGTGCAGACCGCTCATTTCCCTCGTTACGGCGTTGCGGGCGCCCACCCTGACGAGACTTATTTCCCTGTTTCTGTCGCTTCTTATCAAAACGTGTCAAATCTTCCTGACCTACCACGTTTTGATAGCCAATCTCCGTCACATCCACAGCCGTTGTTGACTTTCCTCCCAAGGTATCGGGTTTCTCTCCACGGCGGTTCATCTCAATAATAGCCTTTGCCTGCGCAGGCGTCAAAACCTGCAAATTCGCGGGGAGATGTTGGTCCGTAGAATAAGTAACCTCTCCTTTGAGGGGATCTACAGAAAACTGATAGTACATTCCCTCTTTGGTCTCAAGAGGGATATTGCGCTGCGGCATCTGCTTAACAGCCTCCGCATAAACCGGCACTTCAAAATTGAGACAGCACTTCAGCTTAGCACACAAACCTGCCAACTTCTGCGGGTTCGGCGATATATTTTGCAAACGTGCAGCCCCCGTACCCACAGACGAGAAATTAGTCATCCATGTCGTACAGCACAACTCACGTCCACAAGGTCCTGTACCACCGATGCGCCCTGCTTCTTGTCTCGCGCCTATTTGCTTCATCTCCACACGAATACGGAACGTCTCTGCATAGACCTTAATCAGTTGACGGAAATCCACTCTACCATCTGCAATATAATAGAAGATAGCCTTCGTACCATCCCCCTGATATTCCACATCACCAATCTTCATCTCCAATCCCAGCGATTTAGCCAACTGACGGGCGCGAATCATCGTATCTTGCTCTTTGGCATGTGCCTGCCCGGCACGTTCATGATCCTGTTCGGTTGCCAACCTCAGCACATCGCGTATCTCATAACGAGCGGTATCTATACGATACTTCTGCATCTGTAGTTTGACCAATCTGCCTGTCAAGACTATCTCACCCAAGTCAACTCCAGGGTTAGCCTCTACGACTACCAGCATGCCCTTTTCAAGGGGGAGATGAGACGAGTTATGATAATACCCTTTGCGTGTGTTCTTAAATTGAACCTCTACCAAATCTGTTTCTTTGATATTTTCCGGCAAATCACATAGCCAGTCCGTAACGGGTAACATGTGTGCGGAATTGCGACGGCATCCATTGGCGTTAAACTGACAAGCCTCATTATTAAGCGTAAATTTATCTTCCATTTCTATATATTATTCTATCCCGGTCTCTTGATAAGAGTGACCAGTTGCAAACACAAATCAAAAAATATCACTTTGGCATTCCCGTTCTGCTCTATCTGGCGTTCTGCTTTCTCCAACTCCGCCATTATGAGTTCGACATTACCCATATGAATATAACGCGCAAAGCGCGACGAGAACTCCCTTTCAGCACCTGTCTGAAAGTTCATTTCCTGACGATTGAAGTTGCAAATATAGTTCTCCCGTATCTGCCGTTGCGTATATTGCAGAAAGCGTTTCTGCTTCTCACGTCCGACCTTTGCATCAGCCATAGATTGACTCCATTTGTACAACCTCTGCAAAGATTCGAACTTCTTTTGCGCATCGTTGATAGAACCTACCGTATAGGCATCCCGCATCAACGCGACAAAACTATCATGCTCTTGCTGCAACTCCTCAGCCGACTCTGCCAACTTGCGTGCTGCCAAATAACTTCCGTTAGCAATATGAGCAAAATCAACAGCCTCTTGCTGAGATATACGCTTTTCCTCCTGCAAGGCGTTTACAATATCCTTATCAGTCAGTTTAGGGATTCTAACCTGCTGTACACGCGACAGAATAGTAGATAATAACTGCTCCGGTGCCTCGCCAACCAACAAGAACACGGTTCTCTCCGGCGGTTCTTCCAGCAGCTTCAACAACTTATTGGCGCATGAAGCATTCATCTTTTCGGGATGCCATATAATCATTATCTTGTAGCCGTCCCCGAACGCTTTCAGACGCAGCTTGCGCAATATCTCAGAACTCTCCCTATCGTATATCATGCCCTGTTTTGTTTCCGCCTCCATCGCACGATACCAATCGTCCAAATCGAAATAATGCCGCTTTTGGAGTAATGCTCTAAACTCCGATGCATAGTCATCACAGACGCCTTCCTTATCTCCTTTCTTCACCACGGGGAAGACAAAATGCAAGTCAGGATGCTGCAAATTACGATATTGCAGACAAGTAGGGCATATTCCACAGGAATCTTCGGCAGTCCGATGCGGACAATTCAGATACTGAGCATAGGCAACAGCCAATTGCAGTTTGCCGACTCCTTGCGGGCCAACAAACATCTGCGCATGCGGTACACGTCCTTCTTGCACAGCCTGACGCAACCACGCCTTTGCTTCTTCTTGCCCTATGATGTCCTTAAACTGCACCTGTCCTTTTTACCTTAGAGCGTCCACTCAAAACCTTCCTTGGTATCCTTGATTGCAAACCCAAGCTCCGTCAACGCATTGCGGATACGGTCGCTTGTTGCCCAATCCTTTTGGCGCTTCGCATCCAAGCGGATACTCAACAACAAATCAACAGCTCCGTGGTAGGCAGTCTTCTGTTGGTCATTTCCACCCGTTTCCTCAAAGCGCAATCCCAAGATGTCAACGGCAAACGTTTTCCATACCGATTGCAGTTCCTCCAAGTCATTGCGTGAGATTGTCTCCTGCCCGTCATATACTGCATTGATAGCCCGCGCAGAGTCGAACAGATGCGAAATCACAATCGGCGAATTGAGGTCATCATCCATTGCCTCGGTACACTTATCGCGCAAGGATTGTATCATTTGCAACAACCTCGGGCTCGTTGTTTCCTTGGGTTGCAATTTCATCAGTCTCGCATACGCCTCAGCAAGACGAGCAAAGCCCTTCTCTGCCGCTTCAAGAGACTCACTGGAAAAGTCCACCGTAGAACGATAGTGCGCCATGAGAATAAAGAAGCGGATAGTCATCGGAGAGAACGGCTTGCTCAACAAAGGATGCTCACCGGTAAAGAATTGCTCGAGCGTAATAAAATTATTGTAGCTCTTGCCCATCTTCTTTCCTGCGATAGTAATCATATTGTTGTGCATCCAATAATGCACAGACTCGTGCCCGAGCGCCGCACAGGATTGCGCGATCTCCGCTTCGTGGTGGGGGAACATTAGGTCCATACCACCACCATGGATATCAAACTCCTCGCCAAGGTACTTCGTTCCCATAGTGGAGCACTCCATGTGCCAACCCGGAAAGCCCTCCGACCAAGGACTGGGCCAGTGCATGATATGCTCGGGGGCAGCCTTCTTCCAAAGCGCGAAATCATAACTGTGACGTTTCTCCGATTGCCCGTTCAAATCGCGTGTTTCCGTTACTATATCTTCCAGATTGCGCCCGGACAGTTTGCCATATGGAAAGTCTTTGGCATACTTCTCCACATCCATATAGACGCTACCGTTGCTTACATAAGCATAGCCGTGGTCAAGTATCTTCTGCACGAAAGCAATCTGCTCGATAATATGTCCGCTGGCATGCGGTTCTATGGAAGGATGAAGCGTATTGAGCATCTCCATATCGCGGTGATAGCGATTGGTAAAGTACTGCACTACTTCCATAGGTTCCAACTGCTCTAAACGAGCTTTCTTTGCAATTTTGTCTTCGCCCTCGTCTGCATCATGCTCCAAATGCCCTACATCCGTGATATTGCGCACATAACGGACCTTATAGCCCAAGTACATCAGATAACGGTAGAGCAAGTCAAAGGTGATAGCCGGACGGGCGTGCCCAAGATGCGCATCCCCATATACGGTAGGACCGCAGACATACATTCCCACACGCCCTTCATGCAAGGGGCGGAAGAATTCTTTTTGCCGAGTAAGTGTATTATGTATTTGCAACATGAACGTAATTATTTAGAGGTCAGCATAGTAGCCGGATCAAGATTATTGCGCTCTATATCGCGGAAATAGCGATACGTACCCACTTTCAGTTCGTCGCACGCAGCATCATCACACACAATAATACCGTGTTGGTGCATCTGCAATGCAGAGACAGTCCATATATGCGACACAGCTCCTTCGATAGCATGTTGCAGGGCACGCGCCTTAGCATGACCGTTCACGAGGATCAGCACTTCCTGTGCGTCCATAACCGTTCCCACACCAACCGTCAAAGCTGTCTTTGGCACCTTGTTTACATCATTGTCGAAAAAACGGGAGTTGGCAATAATCGTATCGGTTGTCAGTTCCTTCTTGCGCGTCCGACTCGTCAGAGAAGACCCAGGCTCGTTGAATGCAATATGCCCATCAGGACCTATACCGCCGATAAACAGATTGATACCGCCATAGTTGCGTATTTTTTCTTCATAGCGTGCACACTCGGCTTGCAAGTCAGCGGCATTGCCATTGAGGATATTCACATTCTCTTTACGAATATCTATGTGGTTGAAGAAATTGTTCCACATAAAGCTGTGGTAACTCTCGGGATGCTCTTCGGGCAGCCCAACGTACTCATCCATATTGAATGTTACCACATTGCGGAAGGATACTTTGCCCTGTCGGTTGAGTTCCACCAAGCGGCGGTACATACCAAGCGGCGAGGAACCGGTAGGCAAGCCCAAGACAAAGGGCGTTCCCTCTTTAGGAGCAAAAGCGTTAATAGACTTAGCGACATAGTTAGCCGCCCATTCACTCAGCAAGTCGTATGTAGGTTGAATAATAACACGCATATCTTTACTATTTATTATTGTTTAGTATCTCTATCAGTTCCGTTTCAGAAGGGTTGCGGGCAATAATTGTACCCTCACGGTCGAGCAAAAGCGTAGTAGGAATATACATCACTCCGTATTGGTCGCTCGGAGCGTTCTCCTCCACCGTATCACGCACCTGCCGCCAAGGCAGTTGCTCCTGTTCCAGCGCACGCAGCCACGCCGCCTCGTCGCGGTCCACACTCACGCCCAATATCTGCAAACGACCAGCAGGTTGCGCGTTGTAGATCTCCTTCAGCACCGGCAGCAACTGTCTGCACGGACGGCACCACGAAGCCCAGAAATCTATCAGCACGTATTCGGTATTGCCAACCAATTCGCTCAACGACAATAACTTACCGTCAGGTTGTGCCAACGCGAAATCAATATAGCGGCAACCTATCTGCGTATTCTTGGTTGCCGAGAAACGGCTATACTGTTGCGCCAACTGCTCGTTATTCTTCAGCATCATCTCCGGCATCGCCGCAAAAGCCGCCTCTATCTGTTCATCATCAAGAACGCCATACATATCCAAGAATACGGAGTCGCTATAGGGCTCCCCTATATGCTCCATAAGGAAAGCGTAGCCACGCGGCACGAAAGCAAGAACAACGGAGTCTTTGCCCTCCTGCGTAGGCTGCTGTTCGTATGCCGTCATGAGGTCGTTTGTCAACGCCTCGTACTGCTCTTTGACAGTAGGCTTATTGCACGCCACAAGCGTGGAAAGCGCCAAAAATACTAAAAGATATTTTTTCATACTTGTTACTTGTTTGTTGTTGTGTTGTTTTGAGGGCGGATAGTATCGGTATAGTCAGCTCTCGTTGCCGTCTCGTTGCCGTCTCGTTGCCGTAATCGACTGCTAATTGTCGGCTTCTTCCCTGCCTAATCACTCGGTATCCACCCGGTATCTTCAGCTAATCACATTGCTCCAACACAATCGCCGTTCGGGCGGGCAGATAGAGTTTGAGCCAGCCCTTATGCTCAGCCGCATATAACGGGTCGGGCTGCGTAAAATGCTCTACCGTGTCGTCGTTCTGTGCGAAACCTGCAAACTGCGCGGCATCCGTATCCAGGACTACGCGGTACTTGCCCTCCGGCGCAAGGATGCCATAGTCGGCAAACGATTTCTGCCCGTTCCAGTTGAAGACAAAGAGCAACTTACCACGACGATACGCCACGACTTGGTCACCCTCGTTGTCCCACAAATTATATATATACGGCAAATGCGTACCGTTTCCGTCCTTCTCGTAGAGGAGTTTGCTGCGAAGGAGATGCACCATAGCCTCGTCAAAACGGTTCAAGTCGGCGTAGAAATAGTCCGGATTATCCACCAAACTCCATTGGCGACGCGCGTACTTGCAGCTCCATCCGTTACCCTCGCGCGGGAAATCAATCCACTCGGGATGCCCGAACTCATTGCCCATAAAGTTGAGATAACCGCCGTTGATAGTAGAAGCGGTTATGAGGCGTATCATCTTGTGCAAGGCAATACCACGGTCAACCATATAGGTAGAGTGCCCGTGCTCGAAATGCCAATACATATCGGCGTCTATAAGGCGGAAAATAATCGTCTTGTCGCCTACGAGCGCCTGGTCGTGGCTCTCAGCATAGGAGATGGTTTTCTCATCCTGACGGCGGTTGGTCATCTCGTAGAGGATATGACCTGCCTTCCAATCTTCGTCCTTGACCTCTTTGATATACTTGATCCAAAAATCGGGGATACCCATCGCCAGTCGGTAGTCGAAGCCCATACCTCCGTCCTTAATCGGGTACGCCAAACCGGGCATGCCGGACATCTCCTCGGCGATAGTGATAGCGTGCGGTTTCACCTGATGTATCAACTTATTCGCGAGCGTCAGATACATGATAGCGTCGCCATCCTCGTTCATATTATAGTACGAGCCATAGCCGTTGAAATCCTCTCCGAGCCCGTGGCTACGATAGATCATAGACGTTACGCCGTCGAAACGGAAACCGTCGAAATCGTACTCATCCAGCCAGAACTTGCAGTTAGAAAGCAGGAAATGGAGCACTTCGGGCTTTTCGTAGTTGAAACACAGACTGTCCCACGCCGGATGTTCGCGCCGCGCGCCCGTATGGAAATACTGATAAGGCGTACCGTCAAAATTGCCCAGCCCTTCCAGCTCATTCTTCACGGCGTGCGAATGGACGAGGTCCATGATAACCGCCATGCCGCGCCCGTGAGCGTCATCAACAAGGGCTTTGAGTTCATCGGGCGTACCGAAACGGCTCGACGCCGCGAAGAAATTAGACACATGGTAGCCAAACGAGCCGTAGTAAGGATGCTCCTGAATAGCCATTATCTGGATGCAGTTGTAGCCCAAGGCTTCCACACGCGGGAGCACCTGTGTACGAAACTCCTCGTAGGTGGAAACCCGTTCAGACTCTGATGACATACCGATATGGCACTCATAAATAAACAGCCCTCCTTGGGTTTTCTTGCGCTTGCCCTTATGCGCCCACTTGTACGGCTTCGTATCCCACACCTGTGCAGAGAAAATCTTGGTCTGCTCGTCTTGCACCACGCGTGTAGCATAACTCGGAATACGCTCTCCTGCGCCTCCTTGCCATTCCACACGCAACTTGTAGAGCTGCCCGTGGCGCAGAGCCTTCTGAGGAAGAACCAGCTCCCACACGCCATGCTCCTTAGGGGACAAACGGTAGGTTTCGCTCTTTTGCCAACCGGTCATATCTCCTACGATGTATATCGCAGTAGCGTTAGGCGCCCACTCGCGGAAGACCCAGCCTTCCGCCGTCTTATGCAAACCAAAGTAGAGGTAACCATCTGCCCAATCAGACAGAGGGGTGCCACCCGTAATGTCGCGCTCCTTGCGCACAGCATAATCATATCGACCGGTTATAGCCGCCGCGTAGGGCTGCAGATACGGGTCGGAAGATATCAACTTCAATGTTTTCTGCTTCATCATAAAAGATAAAAATAGGACCGCGGAGCACAAGGCTCGCGAGACCACGTCCGTACAGATAAAGGCTATCAACTATTGACTTTTGCCTTTACGATAATTTTACGGTACTCCTTACCAGGAGCGATACCCGGCTGGTGAGCATCCGTAGGGAAGAAGACAGCAAAATGCCCCGCCGGCACGACAAACTTTGTCGCCGCCTCATCGCCATAGAACTCCACATCTTTCCCCTCGTCATAGTCCTGAGTAACCTCCAGACAATCTACCTGCGCTTTCCAGCCCATAACCTCGCTATCCGTCAGAGGTATCTGTATGTCGATATAGTCCTTGTGCGCCTCCATACGGCAATTAGCCTCCTCCTTACCTTTGAAGTCCAAGATGTTGACAAACAAATCATTACCGTCAAGATGAAGCCTACAAGCGGGTAAACTCTCAAGATCATTCTCATTGAAGAACTTCATGAATTGGGCAAACCCCGGTACACTGTCGAAATACCAATCCGCATTTTCTAATTTATCCAGAATCATATATTGATTATTTTGGTTTATACTAACGCCCACATCCCGCTATGAATAGCATGGAGCAGTCGGAATAAAAATCGCGCAAAGATACGAAATAATTTGCATACCCGCAAGATTTTTCGTACTTTTGCGCCCCATTAGACAGAATAACCAAAATTTTTATATATGAAAAAACTTGTTTTTTCGATGGCAATCGTCACGCTTATGAGTACAGCATGCACCAAACAACAGACAACGGGTATCCATCCCGAGAACCTGGATACCACCGTAGTTGCACAGAATGATTTTTACCAATTCGCCTGCGGAGGTTGGATGAAAAACAACCCTCTGACGGCAGAATACAGCCGTTTTGGTAGCTTCGACAAGCTTGCTCTCAACAACTTGGAGCAAGTGAACGGACTGATTACCGACATTGCTGCCAAGAAATACACAGAAGGTACAATAGAGCAGAAAATCGGCGATCTATACAATCTCGCTATGGATACCACTCGACGTAACAACGAGGGTATAGAGCCCGTTCACAAAACACTTGATGCCATAGCATCTATTACCGACAGAGCCCAATTGAGCAAAGTCTTGGGCGAATCGTTAGACTTTGGCATTTGGGCGATGTACGTGGACGCCGATGCCATGAACTCGTCTATAAACATCCTAAACGAATACCAGGCAGGATTCACGCTTGGCGAGAAAGAATACTACTTTGACACCGATGAGAATACGCTCAACATCCGCAATGAGTACCAAAAACACATTGCCCGTATGTTCACGCTCTTCGGCTACGACAACGCGGATGACCTGGCAGCTACCGTACTGCGCATGGAGACACGCCTCGCCGGGGCTGCGCTCAACAACGTCGAGTTGCGTGACCCCGTAGCGAATTACAACAAAATGTCAGTAAACGAGCTGCAAGAGCTGGTACCACAAGTTGACTGGACCGTTTATTTCAAAGCGATGGGCATACAGATTGATAGCCTCTGCATAGGACAGATACGCCACTTGCAGGAAGCAGGCAAGATGTTGGAAGACGAACCGTTGGAAGATCTGAAAACACTGTTTGCATGGCAGGTCATAGACGGCAGTGCCACCTACCTGACCGACGAGATTTACAATGCCAACTTCGATTTCTACGGCAAAATTCTATCCGGTAGAGAAGAGCCGAGCCCCCTATGGAAACGTGCCGTATCAATAGTCAACGGCTCATTGGGAGAAGCAGTGGGAGAAATGTATGTGAAGAAATACTTCCCCGAGGAGAACAAAGCCCGTATGCTTGCGCTGGTCAAGAACTTGCAAAAAGCACTCGGAGAGCGCATTCAAGCACTCGAATGGATGTCTGATACCACCAAAGTAAAAGCATTGGAGAAACTCAATGCGATGACAATCAAAATAGGTTACCCAGACACATGGCGCGACTACACAGACCTGCAGATTGACCCCAAATTATCTTACTACGCAAACTTGGAGCGCGTAACCGAATTCACCTACAACTATAATATCAGTTTCCTCAATAAGCCTGTGGACAAAGCCAAGTGGCACATGACACCGCAAACCGTCAATGCCTACTACAACCCGACCACCAACGAAATATGTTTCCCTGCAGGTATTCTCCAATATCCGTTCTTCGACATGTCTGCTGACGATGCGTTCAACTATGGTGCTATCGGCGTTGTTATCGGGCACGAGATGACGCACGGGTTCGACGATCAGGGATGCCAATTCGACAAAGAGGGTAACCTCAACAACTGGTGGGCACCTGAAGACAAAGCCAATTTCGATGCACGCACCAAAGTGATGGCTGACTTCTTCAGTAGCATCGAGGTTGCACCTGGTGTATTTGCCAACGGCGAATTTACCCTCGGCGAGAATATCGCCGACCATGGCGGGTTGCAAATATCCTTCCAAGCGTTCCGTGAGAACGAGGAGCAGAAACCGGCAGCGCAACGCTTGCAGATGCGCGACGGTTTCACTCCTGAACAACGATTCTTCCTCGCCTATGCTAACGTATGGGCAGGCAACATCCGACCCGAAGAGATTCTGCAGCGTACCAAATCCGACCCTCACTCATTAGGTCGTTGGCGTGTGAACGGCGCGCTGCCGCATATCGGTGCGTGGTACGAGGCTTGGAATGTAACGGAAGAATCTCCGCTCTATGTTGCACCGGAAAAACGAGTATCCATTTGGTAATTTCTACAAAATATGGTTAAGCACGTCGTTTTCTTCAGACTTCTGGATGAAGCAGAAGGGCATACCAAGTTGGAGAATGCCCAAATCATCCGAGAAGGTTTGCTCGCCTTGCGCAGTAAGGTAGATGTTCTCGTTTCGGAGGAAGTGGGCATCAATATCCCCAACGCCGCCAAGACGGACTATGACCTTTGCCTCATCTGCGAGTTCCGCTCGTGGGAGGACGTAGATACTTATCAGAATCATCCAGAGCACCTTAAGGTTGCGTCGTATATCGCCAAATGCAAGTCCGCCCGCGCGGCGGTGGACTACGAGTTCTAAGACTCGTCGGATAAAGATGCGTAAAACAAAAATCACGGTTGCTTGACCTATCAAACAACCGTGATTTTTGTTATTATTGCGGATTATTTATCGCTCTATTGCCTCGGCGATAGAGTTGGCAATCTCCGCCATTTCCTCTGCGGGCAACTGCAGTTTCGGATTGCTAAAAAGCATATCTTTCTCCGAATTCATCGGGATTAAATGGATATGCACGTGGTTCACTTCCATGCCCAATACCGCCATGCCTACACGCTTGCACCCCGTGGCTTCTTTGATGCCCCGTGCCACTTGCTTGGCAAACGCCATCAGTCCTGCCAAGGTATCGTCGTCCAAGTCGAAGATATAATCAGCCTCCGGCTCCGGCAGTTTTGGTACTACCAGTGTGTGTCCTTTGACGATAGGGTTAATATCCAAGAAAGCGTAACATTGGTCGGTTTCAGCGACCTTGTAGCTCGGTATCTCGCCTTTGATAATTCGCGTAAAAAGTGTCATAATGCCCAATGCGTTTATAACGAAATCTCCAAAACCTCGAACTCCATTACGCCTGCGGGCACTTTCACCTGAACAGTATCACCCACTTTCTTGCCCATCAGTCCCTTTGCAATAGGTGTAGTAACAGCAATCTTGCCCTCTGCGATATTAGCTTCGCCCTCAGTAACCAATTGGTACACTTTCTCTGCGCCTGTTTTCTTCACGCGCACGCGCACCTTGGTGAGTATCTGTACCTCATCGGTATTGATAGAACGCTGGTCTATCACGCGCGCATCCATTATCTTGCCTTTGAGCATCGCTATCTTGCTTTCCAGCATTCCCTGTTCCTCTTTTGCCGCGTCATACTCAGCATTCTCGCTAAGGTCGCCTTTGTCACGAGCCTCAGCAATAGCCGCTATCACACGCGGGCGCTCCGTGCTTTCCAAGAACTGTAACTCATCTTTCAACTTTTGCAGACCTTCTGCGGTCATATACGTTACTGCCATATCTCTATTATTTATTTGTTTCTACTTAATATTTAATTATACTTACGCCGAAATATCTCGCTTGCAATAAATGCCTTGCGTGCTTCCGACGCATCCGTCAAATCCGGTTTCGGATTTTCATATTCTGTTTTTTCTTTCTCTTTCATAACAAAAAGCCCCACTTGGATGGGTCTTATAAAAATTTTGAAAAAACAATAGGAAACTTCACAGCCTCCTATTGCCATTAAACCTAAACCTTAACTATGAAAATTTTATTTGTTTTCGGGTGCAAAGGTACGGTCTTTTTCTGATATGTGCAAATTATTCCACGAAAAAACCGCTCGTTTTCTATTATTTTTCGCATTCTGTTAACGTTTTGTCTTATTTCGCATATTTATTGGCAGGGCATACGCGTAGGCCATGCAGGGGCTATGCGGGTCCCAAGATGCTACGGGGTTGCTACGAGACTTGACTGCTAACAAAGTGCTATGTGGTTGGGAAAGTGATGCGGGAGCCCCAGTTTGTAGGAGTAAGTATTGCATATGTCGGAAAGAAGTCGTAATTATCAACAATCTAAAGACGGCGTATCTACCGCTAAAAGACAAGTAGAGGTTGTTTGTTGTAATCAACATACTTTTAGATAAGGGAAAAAGAGCGAAATTGTGCGTTTTTAGGCAATAGAAATCTGCTTTGCGCCCCAAAAATCAAAATATATTTGTTTTATTCGGAAAAATATCGTACCTTTGTGCGCTTTTTGTGTAACGTAGCGCAGAGGCACTAACAAACAGACTGAATAAATAATACATAAAAACTATGCAAAACAAAGGACTTGTAAGAATTTTGGCGGTGTGCCTTGCATTGGTATGCGCCTTCTATCTTTCGTTCTCGTTAGTAACTTCCCACTATGACAAAAAGGCGAAAGAGTACGCCAATGGAGATGCTTCCAAAGAGTATGTCTATCTTGACTCTATCGCCTCAAAGAAAGTGTGGTTTGGTTATACGCTGAAAGAATGCCGCGAGAAAGAAATCAATTTGGGTCTTGACCTCAAGGGTGGTATGAACGTGACCATGGAAGTAAGTGTACCGGATATTATCCGTGTGCTTTCCGGTCATAACACCTCCGACATCTTCAACCAAGCAATGGCTGAGGCACAGCGCAAACAGTTGTCCAGCGGCACGGATTTCGTAACGCTTTTCGTAGAGTCGTACAAAGAAATCGACCCGAACGCCCAACTGGCAAGCGTATTCTCTACGTTCGAGTTGAAAGACAAAGTAAACCTCACTTCCACCAACGACGAGGTTGAGAAAGTACTTCGCCAAGAAGTAAACGATGCCGTAGATAACTCATTCAACGTATTGCGTACGCGTATCGACCGTTTCGGCGTTGTACAACCTAACATACAGAAACTGTCGCAACCCGGGCGTATCCTGATCGAGTTGCCGGGTATCAAGGAGCCTGAGCGTGTACGTAAGTTGCTACAAGGTTCTGCCAATTTAGAGTTCTGGGAGACCTACGAGTTCTCGGATATTCTGCCACAGCTCATACAAATCAACAACGAATACGCCAAGCTGACCGCATCTACCGAGGCTGCAGGAGCAACCGAGGTCGTTGAAGAGACGCCAGCGGAAGTAAAGGCGGAGGAGGACAGCGATATAGCCTCCTTAGTAGATAGCATAGCAACAGATTCGTTGGAAATAGAGGCGGACAAGGAAGCTCAATTGGCTGAATATAAGAAGAACAATCCACTCTTCTTTATCCTCAACCCGTCCATTAACCCATCGGGACAAGCATACCGCGGACCGGTAGTAGGTATGGTACATTACACCGATACCGCGCGCGTCAGCGAGATGCTCAATTCAACCATCGCCAAACAAGTACTACCGCGAGACCTGCGTTTCTTCTGGACCGTTAAAGCCATTGACGAGGCAGGTTCGGTATATCAACTGATTGCCCTTAAGGCACAACGCGACGGTCGCGCTTCACTGGAAGGAGACGTAATCACCGATGCACGTGCCGACTTCTCGCAGACAAGCGCATACGCCAATGTATCGATGTCGATGAATGCGGAAGGGGCGAAAGCATGGCAACGCATTACAAAAGACAATATCGGCAAGTCGGTAGCGATTGTGCTGGACGGCTTCGTATATAGTTTCCCGACCGTACAGAACGAGATAGCCGGAGGCAACAGCCAGATTACCGGTAATTTCACTGTAGAAGAGGCAAAGGACTTGGCGAACACACTCAAATCGGGTAAGATGCCGGCCCCCGCACGTATCATCCAAGAGGACGTAGTAGGACCTACGCTGGGTAAAGCAGCTATCCGCGACGGTTTATGGAGCTTTGCACTCGGTTTCCTGCTCATTCTTATCTATATGATAGTTTATTACGGATGGATTCCCGGACTGATTGCTGACGCGGCCTTGTGTTGCAATATCTTCTTGCTGGTTGGTATTTTGGCATCTTTCTCGGCAGTATTGACGCTGCCCGGTATCGCCGGTATCGTCCTCACAATGGGTATGGCAGTCGATGCTAACGTGCTGATATACGAACGTATACGCGAGGAAATGCGCGGAGGAAAGACCATGCGCCGTGCTATTGAGGACGGCTTCAAGAACGCCATTTCGGCTATCGTGGACGCCAACGTAACGAGTTTCCTGACCGGTGCAATCCTTGCAATCTTTGGTAGCGGTCCTATCAAGGGTTTCGCCGTAACATACATGATAGGTATTGTATCCTCGTTCCTAACGGCAGTATTCATCACCCGCCTCTTGCTGGAAGACTATGCTAAGCGTGAGTCTGCCAAGGAACTCAGTTTTGCAACCCGTCTGACTCAGAACTTCCTGCGTAATACCAAAGCAGATATCGTGAAGTTCCGCAAATACGCTTACCCGATTTCAGGGGCATTGATTATAGTTTCAATCATGGGCTTGGAGCCGCATATCTTCGGCAAGCTGAACCTCGGTATTGACTTCTCCGGCGGACGCAACTATGTAGTACGCTTCGAGAATCCCGTTGCCACACAAGATGTACGCGAATCGTTGGATAATGTCTTCCGAGCCAACCTCCAAGACGACGAGACTTACTCACTCAACGTCATCACTATCGGTAGTGCTAACCAAGTACGCGTTTCTACCAACTATCGTATCAAAGACAACTCTGAAGATATTGACGGGCAGATAGAGCAACTGCTCTACGAGGGATGCAAGCCGTACCTAGCAAAAGAACTGACTTTTGACGAGTTCCGCTCGACAGAGGTTAACCCCGAAGTAGGTATCATGCAATCACAGAAAGTAGGTCCTGCTGTGGCAGACGACATCAAGACTTCAGCTGTATGGGCAATTGTAGCGGCTCTGATAGGAATCTTTATCTATATCTTGGTACGTTTCCGCAACTTCGCCTACTCCATCGGTTCTATTGCCGCACTTACTCACGATACCTTAATCATCCTGGGTCTGTACGCTATTCTTTGGAAGGTGATGCCTTTCTCCATGGAGATTGACCAATCGTTTATTGCAGCCATTCTGACCGTCATTGGTTACTCAATCAATGCTACTGTGGTTATTTTCGATCGTGTACGTGAGAACAATAATCTTTATCCGAAACGGGATCGCAGCATGAATATCAATAACGCTATCAACTCCACTTTCGGCCGTACATTCTCGACATCAATGTCAACTTTGGTAGTGTTGTTGGCTATATTCTGCTTCGGTGGAGAGACAATCCGCGGCTTTGTATTCGCGTTACTGATGGGCGTATTGGTTGGTACATGGTCGTCTGTCTGCATCGCGTCTCCGATTGCTTACGACATCACGCGTGCCATCGAGAACCGTAAGGCAAAGAAAGCACTCAAGAACAATAAGTAATAAGTCGCATAGCGATATACGCTACGCACCATATCAATAAAGGGTGGCACGATGTGCCGCCCTTTATTGATGCAAACGAGCAGATAGGCAAGGCAATGTAGTAAGACACTTCTGCGAAACTATTGCAACTGCATCCGTAGGGATGCTGCTCCCTTATTACGCTCATAGGTACATGTAGGGGCATAAGAGCATATTGTTGTTTTCAGATATAAGAGTATGATTCGCTACCTATCCATCTACAAACAGGCAGCCATAATGGAGTGTCAGCAAAGTGATGGCTTGCAAGGATCTATGTCTTGGATGTGTCAATTCTCATATACATACAGACAATGATCATAGGAGTGACCATTTATAATCGCTGATTTGAAATGGCGCCTTGGGACAATTCCAAATGACGCAAAAAAGATATACACATACATAACACAAGATATACATCAATCATACAAGATATACATAAACAACAGACATAGCATTACTATACAATACCCACATACACGGCGCAATTATGTCTACCAACGATATACATTTTGTGCCGTTGTTGGTGTTGTATATGGCAGTTATGTGTATTTATTGGAGTTTGTCGTAGTGTTTTTGCCCATACTGAATTAGCCGTCAATATGTTCTCCGAGTGCCATCCAAGTGTTATCTAAGTATTTCCCCAGCGTCATCTAAGTGTGATATAGGTGTGATTAAGTGTTATCCCGGTATTATCCCTATTTTGAGCATCCAATTTTGTTAGGAATCACCATAAAATACAACTAAATCCCACTTTTGAGACATTGGGTATTGTCTATATTTTGGTTGTTATTGTGTCTAACTATCTGTTTTTACAATTATTTCCATATCGTTTTCTCCCAACCTCCGTTGAGCCATTTCCTCCCCTCACTCATAGTAAGAAAGAAAGGAAAAACAAAAATAACAAGCTCATTGCAAACGCATTCAACGTAAACAATTAGCACATATATCGATTGTTTTTTTGTCTATCACCTCACGGCGGAACGCTGTTGCCTTGGCGTTGTACCACACTTGTTTCGGCAGAGCAAGAAGAATATTGCCATAAGAATAGACGTGCGCTTTGTCGTAGCAGCACGGTAACATATCACCCTCTGTGCTGATTACGCACCCTGCCCATAGGCGATAGCAAAGACGATGCGTCAACAGACGGTGCCACCATTTTTCGCGCATGTGGTACAAACCGTCTTTCCCTTTGACATAGCGCGAATAACGCTCCTTAGTCGGCATTAGCGGGTGTCCCTGTGAATAGCCGTACAATTGGGCTGTTTTGAAACAGAGGTGATTGGCTCCAAGACTACGGTACACTCGCCGAAAAGCATCCCATTCGTGCTCGTTCGTGCGTAGTCGGAGGCATTGCAATTCTACAATCGGGTAACGGGTATGACAGCGGCGTTTGGCCGCTTGCAGCAGACGGAGTGCTTCTTTGGTTCTGGTCAAGCTACCGCCTATGCGGTAAGCAGAATAACTATCTTCACTCAGACCATCCATAGAGATAATGATGCGTCGCAGCCCGCTCGTTACCAGCGCTTCCGCCATGTCCTGCGTGAGAGCTTGAGCATTGGTAGAAACAATCGTATATGCCCCTGTCGCCTGCACATCGGCTATCATACGTGGCAAGTGATGATTCAACAACGGTTCCCCCTGGAAATAAAATTGTACAGTATGCGCATAGGGAACCAAATCGTTTAATACACGTTGCCAAACCTCATCGGAAAGCAATTGAGGCGAACGCGGACGTCCGCCCGCCATACCGACGGGACACTCAGGACAGCGCAACTGGCAGAAATTAGCCGGTTCCACCGACAAAAAAGCAGGAAGATGTTTCACCCGCACTACGCCCAATAGGCTTAGCGCATAACTTCCCCCGCACCGCAGAAGGTTAATTATTCTGCGGAAGAGGTATCTTGTTGACACGGCGTTCGTGGCGACCACCTTCAAAGTCCGTACTAAAGAATACATCTACCAAATCCGTTGCCTTGGATGTGAGCAGATAGTTAGCGGGCAAACCCAGCACATTGGCGTTATTGTGCTGCCGCGCCAAACGTGCTAACGGAATATCCCAACATAATGCAGCACGGATGCCCTGATGCTTGTTGGCTGTCATGCAAATACCGTTTCCGGTAGAGCAGATTGTAATACCAAAGTCATACTCCCCCGCTTCTATAGCATACGCTAACGGGTGAGCGTAATCCGGATAGTCGCAACTCTCCGTACTATGGCATCCGAAATCATGTATGGTAGCGCCCGCCTTTTTTAGGTGTGCTATCACCTGTTGTTTCATTGGAAAGCCGGCATGATCGCTTGCTATGGCGATACGAAGCTCGTTCAGTGGTTTCATCTTATGTGTTTTATTGGTTTATATTATTATAGGGACATGCTTCCTGACATACCAGACAACGGTGAGTCGTATATGCCACGCACAACCGTGCATCCCATACCATATTGCGCAATGCACCTGTAGGACAAGCCTGTTCACAGCGGTGACATCCGGCACAGATATCCGCTCTGACGGACGACACACTTTCCCGTTCAACAGTCGTTTGCAATACCAGTTCTCCGAGATGCACCATACTGCCCAAACGAGGGTGTATCAGTTGGTGGTTGCGCCCTATTTGCCCCAAACCTGTCAGCACCGCCCAACGACGCTCGAGGAACGGAGCCGAATCGCAAAAAATATGTTGTGTGCCGCCACTGACAATTTCTTTTCCATATTGCGATACCAACTGTGCCTCCAAGGCGTATAGTTTCGATTTTACGGTGCGGTGGTAATCCCTACCTGAATGCGCATAAGTCAGCAAGCATACAACCACCGTTTGAGCCCCGGGTACCAACTCGCGCGGATCATAACGTTTGGCTCTATTGCGCTCCAAATAATCCATCTCTCCGTGCAAACCGTGCCCTATCCACTCCTCCATGTACTGCGCGTCTTTCTCCAGATAGTAGGCAGGTGCTACCCCACAATCGTCAAACCCCATAGACAGGGCCATCGCCCGTATATCCTCCTCCCGCAAAGTCATTATTGCGTCAGCACGTTGTGCATTACGAGAGCAAAGTTACCGAACATCAACTGACAAGCAATAGCCAACACTATAATACCAAAGAACTTGCGCAATACATAAATGGCATTCTTGCCGATAAACTTCATCAACCAATTGGTACCTGCGAGCACTATAAATAGCGCCACCATACACAACACTACTGCCACAATCAGGTTGATGGTATCGTATTGTGCCGTCATGGCAATCAAGGCCGTGAATGCCCCCGGACCTGCATACATAGGGAACGCCAACGGAATTATATTGCCGGACCCCTCCACATCGGTTTTGAAATAAACCACATCAAGAATCATCTCCAAAGCCATCAGGAATATGATAAAGCCGCCGGCAATAGCAAAATACTCTATCTTTATACCAAATAGTTTGAGGCACCACTCACCGAGAATAAGAAAAGTGAGAAGTATAACCATAGAAACGGAGCAGACAATCCAAGGTTTAATCTGGATGCCGTTTTTCTCCATATTCATTGTCACGGGGATATTTCCCAGCGGGTCAATAATAGCAATCAGAAAGACAAACGCAGGCAAAATCTGCCAAATATCAAAGAGAGAGAAAAATGCACTCATAATTGTATTGTGTTAGTGATTTACAGGGGCAAAGATACAGAAAAATGAATACTTATGCAAATTATACGAAATAATTCGGTCAAAATTTGTGCAATCCACTTTTTTTTTATATTTTTGCCGTCCGTTATATCGGCATTTATTAACTTTTCATCAGATTTATATATGATAAACTCTCAAGATGTAAAAAATGGCGTTTGCATCCGCATGGATGGGCGTTTGTATTTCGTGATTGAGTTCTTGCACGTAAAACCCGGTAAAGGTAACACAATCATGCGTGTAAAATTCAAAGATGTAGTAGATGGCCGTGTATTGGAGCGCCGCTTCAATATTGGCGAGAAATTGGAGGATGTACGCGTTGAGCGTCGCCCCTACCAATACCTCTATCAGGAAGGTGAGGACTATATCTTCATGAATCAGGAGACCTTCGAGCAAGTGCCTATTGCCCATGATTTGATTACCGGTGTGGATTTCCTGAAAGAAGGTTTTGTGGTTGATGTCGTTAGTGATGCTTCTGCCGACACCATTTTGTTTGCTGAATTACCTACAAAGGTTGAGCTGACGGTTGCTTATACAGAGCCCGGTCTCAAAGGTGACACGGCTACCAACACGCTTAAGCCCGCCAAACTCGAGACCGGGGCTGAGATTCGTGTACCGCTCTTCATCAACGAGGGCGAGTTGATTCGTGTGGATACACGCGACGGTAGCTATTGCGAGCGCGTACGCTAAAATACATGTTTTTACAAGTAATTATGAGAAGGCGGCATTACCGCCTTCTTTTTTGTTTTCTAAAAGTAAAACACCATGTGTAGCTCACGAGACGATACCGAGTGGTTAACGAGTGATTAACGGGTGATTACCGAGTGATTAAGCAGACGTCCCCGAGACGATGTCAAAACAAGAGTAGGTGATTAGTAGGTGATTGGTAGATGAAGCTGTATTTACGCAGTTAATAACGTGCTGTCCCCTATTCTATCTGCAGATTATGCAAAATATAGGAGCAACAGAACGAAAAACAGGAAAAATACGCTATGGTTTGGTTGTTTAGGAAATAAGTTGTATATTTGCAGGCTTTTTGGGCACGGTGTATAAACTCATACAAATATATGATATACAGAATAACTTTTTCCTGTGAAGAAGGCGATACCAATTTCCGCAGGGTATTTGAGGCAGATAGCGATGCTACCTTTTTGGATTTGCATCGGGCTATCCTGCAGAGCGTAAACTATGCAGACAACCAGATGACATCTTTCTTCATGTGCAATGAGGACTGGGAGAAAGGGCAGGAAGTAACCTTGCTACCAATGGATGCGAACTTTGAGTACGACAATATGGTGATGGAAGATACACGCTTATCCGATTTGCTGACCGAGCAGGGACAACGTTTGATATACGTCTTTGATCCTATGTTTGAGCGCTATTTCTTCGGTAGCCTGAAAGCCATCCTCCCCGGCAGTATGGCGGGTGTTACATGCTCAGAGAGCACCGGGCGTGCTCCCAAGCAGACTAAGAGTGAAGACCCCTTGCTCGCTGGAAGCAAAAACGTCAAAGACGATTTGGGGATAGACGAGGACTTCTATGGAGAGAACCAATTCGACGAAGGCGATTTGGACGCAGAAGGCTTCCAAGATCTTAGTTTTGAGGATGGTTCAATGTTTTAACCCAACTGCTTGAACTTCTATTGAAGACGTTGTTGGTCATACTGGGTCCGACGGGTGTCGGCAAGACAGAGCTCAGCCTACGCATAGCAGAGCGTATGGGGAGCCCTATAATCAGTGCCGATTCACGTCAGATATACAAGGAGATACCCAACGGTACAGCAGCGCCGACCATAGAGGAACAGGCAAGGGTAAAGCATTATTTCATAGGCAACAAGTCTCTGACAGAGGAGTACAATGCAGGACAATACGAGCAGGACACCATAGACTTGTTGGAGCGTTTGTTCGAGACACATGATACCTTGGTTATGACGGGTGGCTCGATGCTGTACATCGATGCCGTATGCAACGGATTAGACGAAATACCTTCGATTCCAACGGAGATTAGGAATGCCGTTCAGAGCGAATACCGTCAGAAAGGCTTGGCTTGGCTACAAGAGGAAGTGCAACGTCTGGATCCTGAATATTGGGACATAGTGGACAGGCAAAATCCGCAACGTTTAATTCATTGTATAGAGATTTGCCGATATACTGGGGATACCTTTTCCGCCTTGCGCCGACATACCATCAAAGAGCGTCCTTTTCGCATCGTTAAAGTAGGACTGTATCGCCCTCGGGAGGGGTTATACGAGCGCATCAACCGCCGCGTAGAGCAGATGATAAATGCAGGATTGGAAGAGGAAGCAAGACGAGTGTATCCGTTGCGCCATCTGAATAGCTTGCAAACAGTCGGATATCGCGAACTATTCGGATACATGGATGGCGAATACGATATAGCACAGGCAATAGAGATGATACAGCGAAACTCGCGTCGTTATGCCAAGAGGCAAATGACATGGTTTCGACGGGATACAACAATACATTGGTTAAATGCCGATTTAGATTATGAAACACAAATACATACTATTATTTCTGATTGGTTGTAGTTTTGCAGCCTGCCATGAAACGACAGTAGATTTCAACTACACCCCTGCCCAACCGCGTGCGGGTGAGTCTGTACTATTCAGCAACCGAGCTTCAGCAGGCGAAGAATGGGAGTGGACTTTCGGCGACGGCAGTACATCTACATCCAAGTCTCCCACGCACACGTACAAACAACCGGGCACATATACGGTCATACTCAAGGTGGATGGTAAATCCTCGCTAACCAAGACCCATCAACTGACCGTGTATGATACTATTCCCAACTTTGCCTGTTCTGATACAGTAGGAATAGCGATATTCAAGGATGTCACTTTTACCGCCTTGGTATATAATCCTTACAATTATCCGCTATCTTACGAATGGAATATAACGAGCGACGTGGCATACACTCAACTCTCTGCCACAAATACTGCCGCTACTTACAAGGTGTATTTCAAGCAAACTCATGCCAATACTGATGTGCGACTGCGCGTAATTCTAAATAACGATACTACATTCATAACACACACTTATGCCGTGCAGGATGTACAGACTACTGCCCTGCTGATGCGCACTCAGGATACTGATTACCGCCAACGTATCTTCGGCGTGCGATCGGAGGAGGTACAACCGTTGTCTTACCCCGAAGGGAAAGCGCTACTCGATAATGCACAAGATACCATACAAGTATTCAACGATAGTACTTTTACACGACGAGCTCTACAAGCTACTTTCCCCGGTATAGAAGGTTTCCGCATCGCTAATCGCAAGATTTATTATCGCGCCAACGGCCTTTTTGTAGCCAATATCAATGGCAGTAACCGTGTTCAGATAGAAACGCAACCTACAGCAGCATTATGCGTTGATATGGTGGATAATCGTATCTACTGGGCGGTAGCTGACAGCATTCGTTACATGGCGTTGATAGGTTCTGAGAATAATCAATTTACAACTATTCCATCTACTTTAAATACGCAAGCCGGCATTCGGAAGCTTGCTATTGACTCTACACCACGATGATACAACCCGATTACATTTTTGAAACAAGTTGGGAGGTTTGCAATCGCGTTGGCGGCATCTATGCCGTCCTTTCTACTCGTGCTGCCTCTATGCAACAAGAGCACTTGGACCACGTAGTCTTCTTCGGTCCTGATTTCGGAACACATAGCAACATATACTTTAAGGAAGACCGTCATCTATTGAGCGGTTGGACGAAAGTATATGCTCGGCAAGGCTTGCGTATCCCTATCCGTATAGGGCGTTGGCAAGTGCCTGGAGAACCAATAGCCGTCCTACTAAAAGCCGATGCCCTAAGAGAGCGCAAAAACGACATCTACGCATGGGCATGGGAAAACTTTGGCGTACAGAGTCATGCGGCGTATGGCGATTACGACGACTCGTGTCTCTTTGGCTATGCAGCCGGAGAAGTGATGGCATCGCTCTATGACTATCTCTGCGCAGAACCCCGCAAGCAACGTAATATAACCAAAACACCGCTTAAGGTAGTAATGCATGCCAACGAGTGGCAAACCGGCTTTACCGTTTTCTATCTTCGTCATTTCCGCCCCGGTATAGGCACATTATTTACTACGCACGCTACCAGTATCGGTCGTTCTATTGCGGGCAACGGCAAGCCGCTTTACGACTACTTCGAGCAATACAACGGCGACCAGATGGCAGAAGAATTGAACATGGTCAGCAAACATTCTGTCGAAAAGATGGCAGCCCGTTGGGCAGATTGTTTCACTACTGTGAGCGACCTAACAGCACGCGAGTGCAAGCAACTATTAGACAAACCTGTAGATATAGTTACTCCTAACGGATTTGAACCTGATTTTATACCTGCAAAAAAGCAATTTGATACCAAACGTGAGGCTACGCGTGAAGCTCTGATGCGCGTAGCATCCGAACAATTAGGCGGAGTGGTACCGCCTAACGCAATGTTGGTATGTATAGCCGGCAGGCAAGAATGGAAGAACAAGGGCATCGATGTCTTTCTGCAAGCTATGCAACGCTTAGGAGAAAAGATTTACCAAACAAGCAGTACACGCGAGGTTATCGCCTTTGTGATGATACCTTATCTGAATCGTCCGGTAGCCCGTATCGGAAAAGTCAGCATCATCTTTGTCCCCTATTATTTGGACGGTCAAGACCCGCTTTTCAAGATGTCATACTATGACTTGCTGATAGGTATGGACGCTACTGTTTTTCCTTCTTACTACGAGCCTTGGGGTTATACACCGCTGGAGAGTGTAGCATTCCGTGTTCCGACCGTTACGACATCCTTGACCGGCTTCGGAGTCTGGGCAAATACAGGCAACGAAGGGCTGAATAAAGGAGTAGTGGTGATTCCGCGGACAGATAGCAATTTCCGGGATGTAGTAGAGTATGTCGCCGACCATCTGCTCCGATTCAGCCGATATAATGCCGAGCAAACGGCAGCCGCCGGAGAGGCAGCCGCCAAGATTGCACATAAGGCAGAATGGAGATATTTCTTCAAATACTACCGCCAAGCGTACGAGATAGCCCTTAAAGCAGTTCAAGCACGTGCTTTAACCAACGGTAACAACGCACAGTAGAAGAAATACTAAGTCTCTCCTGAGGCGAATGGACACCATACATCTGCGGACCTATACTAACCATATCCAAAAAAGGATATTTCTCCAAGAATAATCCGCACTCCAGTCCTGCGTGGATAGCCAATACTTGCGGAGCATCTTGGAAGAGGTCCATGTATGCACATTTGGTTACCTCCAACAATTGTGATTGCATATTAGGCTTCCAGCCGGGATAGCCGTCTCCGTGCGTTACCTCGTCGCATGCCATAGCCAAAGCATGCTCCACGCGATTCTTGATATGGTGCTTCTCTGCTTCAACAGAAGAGCGTTGGCTGGTATTTATTTCCACATACGGACGACCATCTGCCTCTTTCTTCATCTTGATACTTGCCAAATTGGTACTTGTCTCTACCAATCCCGGGATATCCTGACTCATAGCTATCATACCATGTGGGCATGTATGCAAAGCCAATATCAGTTGCTGTGCAGCTTTAGCAGGAATAACACACTCGGGTAGGTTAGTTGACTCCAACTCAAAACGGATGTCTTTTTCCACTTCGCCCATTTTTTTTTCCACTTCTGCAGAATAGATATTCCAATCGACACGCAATTGCTCCTTGTAGGCAACAGGTACACAGATAGTAGCCTCAGCCTCACGAGCAATCGCGTTGCGCAGGTTTCCGCCTTGGATGTCTGCCAAGAGATACTCCGTTTTTCCCATCAACAAGTAGAGGAAATCCGAAATGACCTTGTTGGCATTACCCCGTCCTTTATTGATGTCGTCGCCGGAGTGCCCTCCCATTAGTCCGTTGACGCTGATACGTACCGCGAACCAACTGACAGCAGAAGATGAACCTGCAACAGGCTCAGGCGTATAATGCATCCTGGCAAGCGTATCAATGCCCCCTGCGCAACCGATAAAAATCTGTCCGTCATCTTCCGAGTCGAGGTTGATTAACCTTTGCCCGTTCAGGTAACCATCCCGAAGTTTGTTCGCCCCGGTCAATCCTGTCTCTTCATCCACCGTAAACAAACACTCCAAAGCAGGATGTTGTTGCGTAGAATCTGTCAACACAGCCAGTGCCATGGCAATACCGATACCATTATCCGCCCCAAGCGTTGTTCCTTTGGCTTTTAACCAGTCACCGTCCACCCACGTTTGTATAGGATTGGTCATAAAATCATGTTGCACATCACTATTCTTCTCACACACCATATCCATGTGGGCTTGCAAGATAATGCCGGGATGACTCTCGTACCCGGGTGTAGCGGGTTGGCGCATAATAACATTCATCGCCTCATCCACTGTATAATCAATACTATGTTCTTTCGCAAAGTTCTGCAACCATTGCGACATTTGCTCCTCGTGCTTAGAAGGACGCGGAATGCGATTAATCTGAGCAAAGATAGAGAACACCTCCTGCGGTGCTATCGTTAGTACATCTTCCATAATAATTAGATTATGATACCATTATTAGAATTCATTATTGCCACAGTAGCACCTTATTCGTGTGCCACTTCCGATTGTATCGTGCGTAAGAAAGAATCAGGGAATGCAGGGCGGTTAGGTCCCGTAGGCTCGCCGTAAGCATTGCGTTTGAATTCCCCGTTCTCCTCTTTACGCTCCTGCCCATCCAAATACTTCGTCAGCAAATAGATAGCCAAGTTTTGCCAGTCTATCATCACGTTGTCTGCCTGTGCACAACTATAATTCGTCAAGAACTCACGCACCTCAGTATCTTCCAATCCCGCCGCTTTAGCATCCACGCCTGCTATCTGTGTATTGAACTTATCCTCCAATATCTGTTGCAACTTCGTAATTTCCGGTTTCATACGGCTATATTTTGTATATGCCCAATTGGCAACTATATTGAATGTCCACCATGCAGATGTAGGCGAGAACGTATAGAGGTCGCCATTTCCTTCTGCAAAGCACTCGGGTACATGGTTGATACGGCAATACATAGGTACATAGACGTTGGTAGCGGCATCATCTACGCCGAACCAGAATATACCGCCCACTTTCGGATCAGCATACGCACGCATCTGCGCCACGAATGACCAGCCCGTCTGCTGCGTAGCAGTAGGTCGTTCGTACCAATAGGTGGTACTATCCAGCCGGAAAGCCAACGAACCATAGCGCAACTTGGTATTCCAAGGTCCGGCATCCGTGCCCTGAGTAATATCCAGAGGCGTACCCTCATATTGGTCGCGCATACAATCTTTTATCTCCTGTACACTTACTTTGTGATTGGGGCGGATATAGAGCGGCATAGGTGTACCGGCATCTTTACCCCCCGTGGCAAGGAATGTCTTTCCCGTAGCATAATCGTAATACCGGTCCATATCATCCGAGAAATGGCGGAAGAAGCTCCATACGCGCGCTTCGCAGACATATAAGCCCGAGAAATCAAAAGGAGCATATGCCGCTTGGAAGGAGAAATCCGCATCCTTACCACTAAAATACCCTTTTTCACGTGCGAACTTGACTACGTCCTTCGAATAGAGCCAATTTTGTTTGTCCCGAAAGTCAATGTTCGTAATACGTGCCTGATTGGCATGTGCACAAATACAATCATCCGGCACACGCGTAGCCACCCAAACGGCTCCTTTGCGACCTGCCCCTTTACCTATCATATCCATAATCCACACTTCATTAGGATCGCCGATAGAGAAGGTCTCGCCGCTGCTGGCATATCCATATTCCGCCACAAGGTCGGTCATGCAGCGGATTGCTTCGCGTGCTGTCTTGCACCGCTCCAACGCGATATATATAAGGCTCCCATAGTCTATACCCACGGTATCTTCCAATTCGGGGCGTCCTCCCCATGTTGTTTCACCAATAGTAAGTTGGTGCTCGTTCATATTGCCCACTACGCTATATGTATGAGCCACTTGCGGTATTTGCCCCAGAGGTCTGCCGGTATCCCAATCTTTCACCTCGCGCATAGTGCCGGCAGGGTAATCTGCTGCAGGGGAAAAGCGCAAGAAACCGTATAGCGAATAACTATCGGCAGCGTATGAGATAATCGTTGAGCCGTCAGAAGAGGCATCTTTTCCAACAATAAAATTGGTACATGCTTCCGCCAATGGGTTGCATAGCCATGCCCCAAGGGCACATAGTACGAGAGTTCTTTTCATAGATATCAGTTGTTTTGCTCTGTTATAATTTTATAGTCCCGAATTCATTATGTTCATTCTACCATCTACCGTAGCGATTACGGTCCCCTCCTGTACAGCCTCTATGTACAAGTCGCGTATAAGCCGATTGGAATACCATATATCCGTATGGTGCGTGAGCGGCGTCATATGGTCAGTTCCACCGGAAAGATAATCGCTGGTTGCTACCGTATAGTAAGCCTCCGGCTCTATATTTTTCCCGTCAATCTGAGCCTCTATCAGCTGTTTATCTTCCGCCGACATACGAAGTCCAGCCACCCCCTGCCCGTTATCTTCCGCAAAAACTTGACACAACTCCAGTATATCTTCTCCCGTGAGCGTCAAAACCACTAATTCGTTGTCGAAAGGCATTAGCTCGAACACATGCCGGCGAGTGATATTCCCGGCAGGCCATTCACACCGCATACCTCCTATATTCACTACCGCCATATCCACCCGCCCCTGATAAAGTTGGCGTGCCTTAACCAGCAACGCATCGCTTGCCCAATTGAGCATCGGACATTCAGGAGGATACACCTTCAAAGGCTGCGGCGCATAACCAAGCGCTTGATTCATTTGGCATTGCATCTCTTCCTGCTTAGGAATCAAGTAGCTCGAGTATGCCGTATCTTGAATAGCATCCAGCGTCGAATCCACCGGAATAGCTTCCGTTGAAACCGAGCTAACACGCATCTGTTTTTGGCAGGACAACAAGAGTAGCGGAACAAGACCGCATAGGAATATCTTTTTCATGATTTGTACTATATATGGCGACAAAGGTACGGAAAAAAAACGAAAAGCCCAAATAAATTTGTCTGTTCAGCATATTTGTAGTACCTTTGCCGCCGTTTTTTAGGGTACTACGACCTCTGCCTTACTTACCTCTGATGCATTATAACTTTCGCGCATATCTACCTTACTACAAACGCAATCTAAAGGTTGCGGTGCCGGTGATGTTGACCCAATTCGGGGCATCGCTGGTAGGCTTGTTCGACTCTATTATGGTCGGGCATTACAGTACGGTAGATTTAGCTGCGGTAAGTTTTTCGAACGCTATCTTCTTTACCGTCATGGTTTTTGCCATGGGCAGCATCATGGGTATAACGCCCCTCGTCGGTATCGAGGTGGGACGTAATGATGCAGACAGCCCGCGCAAGATAGCCGCCTATCTACAAAACGGTTTCTATTTCACCCTCCTATTAGTCAGTATTATGCTGTTTCTCCTGGGTGGATGCATTCCGCTATTAGGATATTTCGGGCAAGATCCGGAAGTAGTAGAAGCCGCCCGACCATACTACATCTACATTGTATTATCAATCATTCCGCACCTGTTTTTTTGCCTGCAAAAACAATTCCTCGAGGGACTTGGCAACACGTTCGTCGCCATGTTGATTACCTTGGGTGCCAACCTACTCAATATCCTGTTAAACTGGATATTCATTTTCGGTCATTGGGGCGCCCCTGAGATGGGTGCCGCCGGAGCAGGATTAGCCTCGCTGATAGCCCGTAGCATCACACCGTTCTGTTTCCTTGCGGTTATTGTCGCCAAGAAAGAGTGGCGGCATTATCTGTCGCTGTTTTCGCGCACGCTGAACAGCTGGCAAGAAATCCGCAAACTATTCCGGATAGGTCTGCCTATCGGAAGCCGTGCCCTGCTCGAAACGTTTGTATTTACTATATCGTTTATATTTATAGGTTGGATTAGCAAAGAAGCCTTGGCGGCTCACCAGATTGCCAACCAGATTGCCACCATGACGTTTATGCTATCGCAGGGTATAGGTGCCGCAGCCACTATCCGTGTCTCTCACCAGCTTGGTACGGGAGATATCCGGGCAGTACGCATGGCATCCAATGCGTCCGTTCATCTATGCCTATTGATGAGCACTATCGGAGCGACATTGATGATATGCTTCCACAACGTGATTCCCTATATTTTCACGGCAGACCCTATAGCCATACGTATTGCACAGCCACTGATACTGATAGCGGGATTATGGCAATACTCTGACGGTCTGCAGTGTGTCGGTGCAGCAATGCTGCAGGGGATTACGGATGTCAAAAGGCCGATGATTTATGCGTTTATTACGTATATTCTTATCACTTTGCCTCTGTGTGTCGTACTGACTTTCCCGCTCGGATTAGGCGTTATAGGCATGTGGATAGGATTTATCATCGGACTGACCGTGGCAGCTTTCCTATTCCATATACGCTACCGCAAGTTGCTACGAAACTTAGAAAAAGCGTCGATTTCAACGGAAATATAAACACTCAATATACCATTTATGAAAAAATACTTTCTCAGCCGGCTCAATGTAGCATTAGGTTCGCTCAGTCTCCTATTTGCAGGATGTCACACTCAGAAAAACGCCACCAATGCCGAAAATACGGTTATGGCTATATACGGAGTGATGGTAGAAGACTACCAACCGGTCCCTGAGGGCAACAATTCCGCTACCGACACCACCGCTACCGTTACGCCCCAAGATTCCGCAGATACAGACGAGCGGCAAGCTCCGGCTATCATGGTTAAATACGGCGTGATGCGCCCTTAACGCTGCTATTGTTATTACCATGAAGTTATCACTCCGATTAGCATTGCGTCTGGAGCAATGGCGCCGCTGCAACCTAAAGACACTGCACCCTCTCCAACAACTATTTTGGGAGAGTACCCTGCGTTGCAATGTCCATTGTTTGCATTGCGGCAGCGACTGTATATCGTCGGTTACCCAACCGGACATGCCCAAAGAGGATTTTCTACACGTGATAGATACGGAAATCACGCCCCACGTCAACCCTCATCACGTCTTAGTGATCATCTCCGGCGGTGAACCGCTTATGCGCACCGACTTAGCCGAGGTAGGGCAGGCACTCTACAACAGGGGGTATCCATGGGGAATGGTAACCAACGGATTAGCCCTAACAGAGGAGCGTTTTCGCGCACTGAGACGTGCCGGACTGCGCTCTATGGCTATCAGCCTCGACGGACTCGCCGAAGACCATATATGGCTTCGCCAACATCCTCTGGCGTTCGAGGGAGCCTGTAGAGCCATCCACCTTGCAGCCGCCGAAAAGGATTTTACATGGGACGTGGTAACCTGTGCCAACCAACGTAATTTCGGACATTTGGCAGAGATACGCGACATGCTATGGAGTATGGGCGTCCGCAACTGGCGCGTATTCGGCATAGATCCTATGGGGCGAGCGGCAAACAATCCGGAATTGCTGCTCACCGAAGAGCAGTTCCGCCAACTATTAAACTTTATCGCTGCCGAGCGGGAAGCGGGAAGGCATGTCAGCTATTCCTGCGAAGGGTTTCTCGGAGAGTACGAAGGCAGAGTAAGGGATCATCTGTACCAATGTGCGGCAGGTATATCCATTGCATCCATACTGATAGACGGCAGCATTTCGGCTTGTACGAGTGTTCGCGGCAAGTTCTATCAAGGGAATATCTACAAGGATTCGTTTTGGGATGTATGGGAACACGGTTTCCAGCCATACCGCGACCGCACGTGGATGCGTCAGACGGAGCCATGCAAAGATTGCAAAGTGTTCGATTTCTGCGAAGGCAACGGTATGCACTTGCGCCGCGAAGACGGTTCGCTGATGACCTGCCACCTACACAAACTGACCTCCGATACGGCAAGAAAAGCGTTTTAGTTTGCGTATCTCCGAATTTTGTTGTAATTTTGCCGCCGATTTCTGAATTACGTGTTTCGGCGCGAGTAGCCATATTTTTGGTGTAGAGACGCCCAAAACTAAACTGCGAACGATTGTGAGTAAGAACCTTGTTATTGTAGAGTCCCCTGCTAAGGCCAAGACGATAGAGAAATTTCTGGGAAAAGACTATCATGTCCTTTCTTCTCAGGGGCACATCCGTGACATTGAGCCATTAGGAAAAAACAGCATGGGTATCGATTTTGCCCATGGCTACACGCCTAACTATGTGATAGATCCCAAGAAACGACATTTGGTGGACGCGCTCAGGGATGAAGTAAAAAAAGCAGATACCGTATGGCTGGCAAGCGATGAGGACCGCGAGGGAGAGGCTATCGCATGGCACCTGAAGGAAGTGCTGGACTTGGATAAGAAAGATACCAAGCGCATTGTATTCCACGAGATTACCAAAACCGCCATACAGCATGCCATTGAGACACCACGCAATATCGACTATAACCTCGTCAACGCACAGCAGGCGCGACGGGTATTGGACAGAATCGTAGGTTTTGAGTTGTCGCCCGTCCTTTGGAAGAAGGTTACAACCGGACTTTCCGCGGGGCGTGTACAATCGGTAGCCGTGCGACTAATCGTAGAACGCGAGCGAGAGATAGAAGATTTTCAAACTACGTCCCATTATCGCGTTTTAGCCGATTTCAACGGACAAGATACAACCAACACTCTTCATACCGAGCTCAACCACCGATTTGAAACCAAGGAAGAGGCAATAGCGTTTCTTGAGGCATGCAAGACTGCCGAATTCGGCATAGCCGACATCCAGAAGAAACCTACCAAACGTACGCCTGCACCACCTTTTACGACCTCATCGTTGCAACAAGAGGCAGCACGCAAACTCAAATTTCCCGTATCCAAAACGATGCGCCTTGCGCAGGCACTCTACGAGGCAGGACATATCACCTACATGCGTACCGACTCGGTCAACCTCAGTACGTTGGCGCTTGCTACCTGCAAGAACGAAATCATAACAGAGTACGGAGAGCGGTACACCCATACACGCCAATACCACACATCCAGCAAGGGAGCGCAGGAAGCACACGAGGCTATCCGACCCACCTATATGAATGTCAAATCGGCGGGTGCGAGTGCGGACGAAAAACGCCTCTACCAACTAATATGGAAACGTACTATCGCCTGCCAGATGGCAGATGCCGAGCTTGAAACAACACGTATCGAGGTACGCATGTCGGGTAGCAACTATCTGTTTGTCGCGACGGGCGAGACCGTCACTTTCGACGGCTTCATGCGTGCTTACGTACAATCGAATACCAACGACGAGCAAGAGGAATCGCCGCGTATGCTCCCGCAGATGCAGCCTAACGAGCGGTTGCAGTACGTGCTGACTATTGCGCAGCAGACCTTCGCCAAACCGCCTTACCGCTACAACGAAGCGGCACTGGTCAAAAAAATGGAGGAGCTGGGTATCGGGCGACCTTCCACCTATGCCACCATCATCGAAACTATCCAAACCCGCAAGTATGTAGAGCGAGGCAACGTAACAGGCAAGAAGCGCGACTATACCATATTAACGCTGACCAAAGGCAATATCACCGAGCAGCGCAAGCAGGAACTCTATGGGGAGGACAAACAAAAACTCTTGCCTACCGACTTGGGACGTATCACCAACGATTTCCTTGTCAGCCAGTTCCCTGACATCTTGAGCTACGATTTTACCGCCAACGAGGAGGAGAACTTCGACCGTATAGCTGACGGCAAAGCCGATTGGGTACAAACAGTAGATACATTCTACCAAACCTTCCATCCAACCCTGCTGGCTATCCCGTCCGGCAAGATTGCAGGGCGTCCGCTGGGTGTTGATCCGGAGACCGGCGAACCGGTGGTAGCTAAAATCAGCAAGATGGGACCTTGTATCCAAATAGGTACACCCGATTCGGACAAGTTGCGCTTTGCATCCCTCCGAAAGGGACAATCTCTATTCTCTATCACGCTGGACGAAGCACTGGAACTATTCCGCAACGCGCTTCCTTATACCCTCGGGCAGATTGACGGGGAGGATGTAGTCGTAGGCGAAGGCAAGTATGGACCGTATGTGCGTTATAAGAACGGATTTGTCAGCATCCCGAAGGACAAAGACCCTATGCAAATCTCTTTGGAGGAGGCGCAGCAACTCATCGAGAAAAAAGAACATCAGCAGGAACCGATACATGTGTATGGCGACCTGCAAGTCCTCAATGGACGCTGGGGTGCTTATATCAAAACGCCAAAAGGCAACTACAAAATCCCCAAGGGACAAGATGCTACTCTGCTGACCCAAGAGGATTGTTATAAGATTGTAGAGACAACAGAACCGACAGGGCAACAGCGACAAAAACGCACTTTCGGACGAAAAAGTGCAAAATAACTTGTGTGAGTCAAAAAAAAGCAGTACCTTTGCCGCGTTTTTGTTGGAGAAATGCCCGAAAAGAGCAATTGTATTCGGGATATCAAATGGTTTTTAGTATCGAGAAGTAGCGCAGTTGGTAGCGCACCACGTTCGGGACGTGGGGGTCGGGCG
>JBJECK010000004.1:0-179601 GCA_051870995.1 Paludibacteraceae bacterium
AAACATTTTCACTAACTTTGCAGCATAAAATTGCATTTGCTGTTGGACTCTACAAAAATTTACGCATTAAAATTGCCCTTCCGTTTGCATATATCAGAAAAAAGCCCTATCTTTGCGCGCTTTTTGTGGGCTATGCTTCATAGCCGCACACAGAGAAAAGCACAACATGTTTAACCCTTTAACGTCTGCGCAAGCGCAAAAACCGCGTTATCAGTCGGGAAGCAACGCCTAAAACAGACACATTTCCATCTACCGGTATGGCAGAAAATTTATCTCTCCAGAACTTCGACTGGGATGCCTATGAGCAAGAGCAACAAGGCACAAAAAACGAAGTAGAAATTCAAAAGTACAACGACACACTCAGCGCTATCAAGGATAACGAGGTAGTAGAAGGTGTTGTTACCTCTATCAACAAACGTGAAGTTGTTGTAAACGTCGGTTACAAATCGGACGGTATCGTTCCGGCAGCAGAGTTCCGTTACAATCCGGACCTGAAAGTGGGCGACAAAGTAGAGGTGTATATTCAAAGCCAAGAGGACAAAAAAGGTCAGCTTGTATTGTCGCACAAAGAGGCACGCGCAGCACGCAGCTGGGAGCGCGTCAACGAGGCTTACGACAAGGGCGAAATCGTTACGGGCTACATCAAATGGCGCTCGAAAGGCGGTATGATTGTGGACGTTCTCGGTATGGAGGCATTCTTGCCGGGTAGCCAAATCGACGTTAAGCCTGTACGCGACTACGACATCTTCGTAGGTAAGACCATGGAGTTCAAGATTGTGAAAATCAATCAAGAGTTCCGCAACGTGGTTGTTTCGCACAAGGCCCTCATCGAGGCTGAGCTGGAAGCACAACGTCAGGAAATCATCAGCAAACTTGAGAAAGGTCAAGTGCTCGAAGGTACGGTTAAGAACATCACCTCTTACGGTGTATTTATCGACCTCGGCGGCGTAGATGGTCTGATTCACATCACCGACCTGAGCTGGGGACGCGTATCCGACCCGCACGAAATTGTTGCACTCGACCAGAAGATCAACGTCGTTATTCTCGACTTCGACGAAGAGAAGAAGCGTATTGCACTCGGCTTGAAGCAACTGACTCCGCATCCTTGGGATGCTCTGGATGCTAACCTCAAAGTTGGTGACAAGGTACACGGTAAGGTGGTTGTTATGGCTGACTACGGCGCATTCGTTGAGATTGCAGACGGCGTAGAAGGACTTATCCACGTTAGCGAGATGTCGTGGAGCCAGCACCTGCGTTCGGCTAACGACTTCCTCAAAGTAGGAGACGAGGTGGATGCCGTTATTCTGACCCTCGACCGCGAGGAGCGCAAGATGTCGCTCGGCATCAAGCAACTCAAGGCTGACCCGTGGGAAAATATCGAGACCAAGTACGCTGTTGGCAGCCGCCACTTCGCTAAGGTTCGCAATTTCACCAACTTCGGCGTATTCGTTGAACTGGAAGAGGGCGTTGACGGTCTAATCCACATCAGCGACCTGAGCTGGACCAAGAAAATCAAACACCCGAATGAGTTCACCCATATCGGTGACGACATCGAGGTAGTAGTACTCGAAATCGATAAGGAGAACCGCCGTCTGTCGCTTGGTCACAAGCAGATTGAGGACAATCCTTGGAAAGAACTCGAAGCTAAGTTCGGTGTCGATACCATCGTAGAGGGCAAGGTTATCGAGATGAACGACAAGGGTGCCGTTGTTTCGCTGGAAGACGGTGTAGAAGGCTTCTGCACAACCCGTCACCTCCAGAAAGAGGACAAGTCTGCCGTAGCCGTAGATGACACGATGAACTTCAAGGTTATTGAGTTCAACCGCGATGCTAAACGTATCCTCCTCTCGCACCTCCGCACTTGGGAAGAGCGCAAAGAAACTCCCAAGGAGACCAAAGCAAAGAAGGAGTCCGCTCCCGAAATGCCTAAGGTAGAGAAGACTACGCTCGGCGACCTCGGCGTATTGGCTGACCTCAAAGCATCTATGGAAGCTACGAGCGAGCAACCCAAAAAGAAAGCTACTAAGAAAGCAGACAAAACAGAAGACGCTGCTGAATAAACCTTAGTAGTCACTTTGAAAAAAGACTGCCTGTCCATCCGATAGGCAGTCTTTTTTTCAAATAATAATGTTATGCAGAATATACAATTTATTCACTGATTATTTGCATATATGCAGAAAAAGCCGTATTTTTGCCCCGCAAACTGAATAATTAACCACTAAACAGCATACAAAGTGAATATCCGTACAAAGCGTATGCGCATTATCGTCAACATTCTGAATGCGCAGGTAATTAATAGTCAGGAACAACTTACCATGGCACTTCGTCAGCAGGGTTTTGATGTAACGCAAGCGACTCTCAGTCGCGACTTGCGCGATTTGCGCGCCGAGAAAAAAGTACTCCCAGACGGCACATTCAAGTACGTCATTCCCGCTAATCCCGTGATAGAAAAGAAAGTCTTGGGTATAGACTCCGACTTGGCAAAAATGTCCATACGCAGTGTGGACTTCTGCGGTCAGTTTGCTGTGGTTAAGACCCGCCCCGGCTTTGCCAACGCCGTTGCCTACGATATCGACAGCCGCGGCACAGCGCTCATATTAGGCACAATCGCGGGCGACGATACGATACTCGTCATCCCGCGCTCAAGCACCACTCGCCAGCAACTGCACGATTTCCTTTACGGCATAGAGGCATAGCCTCCGAACCTCACTACATCCGCTCCGGCACTTCTATGCCCAAAAGCGACATCGCGCTCTTGATAACCTTGGCAACGGCAGCCGACAATACGATACGCAGGTTGCGTTTCTCGGCATCCGGCTCGTTGAGAATAGAATAGTCGTGGTAGAAAGAGTTGAACTCGCACGCCAGCGCATACGCGTAGTTGCACAGCACTGCCGGACTGAACTCATCGCCCGCCTGACGCACAACAGCAGGATAATCCACCATACGTTGTATCAATTGCAGTTCTTTGTCATTCAACTGATTTTGCGCAAATGCTTGTGCATTGTCTATCTCGCCCGCCTTGCGCAACACAGAGCGAATACGCGCGTATGTATATTGGATAAACGGCCCGGTGTTACCGTTAAAATCTATTGACTCGGCGGGATTGAACAGCATGTTCTTGCGCGGGTCCACCTTCAGGATAAAGTATTTCAGTGCACCTAATCCCACGATACGCGCTATCTCCTGTGCTTCTGCATCTGTGATGTCGGGCAGCGTATTCACTTTGTCTTTCGAAATCTCGCGCGCGTCGTTTATCATTTGCGCCATCAGGTCGTCGGCATCCACCACCGTGCCCTCGCGGCTCTTCATTTTGCCGTTGGGAAGTTCCACCATACCGTAGGAGAAATGCACCAGTTCCTTCCCGAACGGAAAACCCAGTCGGTCGAGCAAGATACTCAGTACCTTGAAGTGGTACTCCTGCTCGTTGCCCACCACATAAACCATTTTGTCAATAGGATAGTCTTGGAAGCGCAGTTTGGCGGTGCCTATGTCCTGCGTCATATAGACCGACGTGCCGTCGGAGCGCAGCAGCAGTTTCTCGTCCAAGCCGTCTTTGGTCAGATCTGCCCACACGGAGCCGTCCTCGCGGCGGTAGAACAGCCCCTCGTTCAAGCCGCGCTCCACCTCTTTCTTACCCTCCAAGTAGGTGTTGCTTTCGTAGTATATCTTGTCGAAACTGACCCCCATTTGGCGGTATGTCTCGTCGAAGCCGGCATACACCCAACTGTTCATCTTCTCCCATAATGCACGTACCTCGTGGTCGCCCTGCTCCCACTTGAGCAACATCGCCTGCGCCTCCTTGATGAGCGGAGCCTCTTTCTTGGCGGTCTCTTCGTTCATTCCCTTTTCCGTCAGGGCTTTTATCTGCGCCTTGTATTCCTTGTCGAAGCGCACGTAGTAGTCGCCTATCAAGTGGTCGCCCTTTTTGCCGCTCGTCTCCGGCGTCTCGCCGTTGCCGAATTTCTGCCATGCCAGCATCGACTTGCAGATATGTATTCCCCTGTCGTTCACGATATTGGTTTTCACTACCTGCCAGCCGTTCGCCTCCTGTATCTTCGCTATCGAATAGCCCAACAGGTTGTTGCGCACATGTCCAAGGTGCAACGGCTTGTTCGTGTTGGGCGAACTATACTCCACCATCATCAGTCCGCGTGGCGTTTTTCCGTATCCGTAGGTAGTGTCGGCGGCGATGCTACGCAACTGCTCCAACCAGAACACAGGCGCAATACTCAGGTTGAGGAATCCTTGTACGGCGTTGTACTTCTCCACTACCTCGCTGCTCTTCACCAGTTGCTCTCCTATCTCCGCCGCCACTTGTGCAGGGGCTTTGCGCGCTGCCTTGACAAACGGAAAAACCACTACGGTAATATGTCCTTCAAACTCCGGGCGGGTCTTTTGCAACTGCACTTGTCCGTCGCCAACCTCTATGCCATAGAGAGTATGCGCCGCCTCGACAACGGCTTTAGTAAGTATCTCTTCTAATTTCATATCGTATTATATCCTTGATTTACAAATTCTGACGCAGACTCACTACTACCGAGTCGAACTGCGCGCGGTAACGGTCGGGCACAGGCTCAACCGGCGGTGATACCATCTTCAGCGGGTCGATAGGCGTGCCGCCCTTCCATACACGGAAATCAAGATGCGGACCTGTAGAAGCCCCCGAACTGCCCACATAACCAATCACTTGTCCCTGATTGACGCGCTTGCCGACAGCCACATCTTTGCCGTACTTGCTCAGGTGGAGGTAAGCGGTAGTGTATGTCGAGTTGTGGCGTATCTTCACCGTATGCCCGCCCCCGCCTTTATAGCCTTTCTCTATCACCACGCCGTCGCCTATCGCTACTACGGGCGTGCCTGCCGGTGCGGCATAATCAACGCCCGTATGCGGCCGCACCACCTTATATATGGGATGTTTGCGCGCGTACGTGAAGCGGCTGGATATACGTTTGTAGTTGAGCGGAGCTTTCAGGAAAGCCTTACGCAGGCTGTTGCCCTCGCCGTCGAAATAGCCGCGGCATATCTCGTCCGTCGCTCCGTAGTCGGACAGGTCGAACCAAAAAGCCTCCTGCCAACGCCCGCCGTGGTAGAAGTTGGCGGCATAGATACGTCCGATACCTATGCGCGTAGAATCCACGTATTGTTCGTCGTAGAAAACACGTATCGAATCGCCCTGCTGCAAACCGAAAAAATCTATCGTCCACGCGTATATCTCGCTCAACTCGAGTGCCAACTCTACGGGCAGGTTGTTGCCCGCCATAGCGTTCCACAGACTGGATTGTATCGTTACTTCCGCCGTGCGAGATTGCACCCGTATCGGCTTTTGCATCTTCTCCACATGCAGCGAGTCTGTCAGGTGGAGCACCTTGGCGGTACGTGCGTCCGGCAGGTATATCCAGTAGCACAACGCCTCCTGCGCACACGTGTCGGTCAGGCACGTATCGCGGTAGAGCGCCAAGTAGGTCTTGCCCGCCTGTATCTGCCGCACATCCAATTCGTCGGCACACAGCGTACACACCTGTCCTACCGCGCGGTGGTCTGCGCCCAGTCTGTTCAGTATGCCTCCGAGGGTCTCGCCTGTCCGCACATAACCCGTATCCACGCGGAACGAGTCGATAGGCAGCCCATACTCGTAGCGCACAAAGACGCTGTCGTTGTCGCCGCAACCCTCTTCGTTGCCGCCGCACCCGCAACCGATCAAGATAAAGAGCGGCACCAATGCCCAATACAAGTATGTAAAAAGCCGTTTACCCACGTAAAACCCGATAATGCAATATTAATTATTAACTGTTAACTATCAACTATTAACTGCTTTCGGGTACTTGCGGAACCACGAACTTATCTTCAGCCGCACGACGCCCAGCAACGCCTCTGAGAAGATTCCTCCCGACATCTTGCTCGTCCCCAGTACGCGGTTGACAAACACGATAGGCACTTCCGTTATCTTGAATCCGCACTTGTAGGCAGTAAACTTCATCTCTATCTGGAAGGCATAGCCTTTGAAGCGTATCTTGTCCAGCTCCAGCGTCTCCAGCACGCGGCGCGTATAGCAGACAAAACCCGCCGTTGTGTCGTTGATAGGCATGTCCAATACCATCCGCACGTACTTGCTGGCAAAATAACTCATCAGTACACGCCCCATCGGCCAATTCACCACATTCACACCGGATACATAACGGCTGCCTATCGCCATATCCGCCCCTTCATTGGCGCATGCGTCGTAGAGTTTCATCAGGTCCTGCGGGTTGTGGCTGAAGTCGGCATCCATCTCGAAGATATAATCCGCTTTATGCTCCATCGCCCAGCGGAAACCGGCTATGTAAGCCGTACCGAGTCCCTGCTTGCCTTCGCGCTCCACGAGGTGGACGCGCTCTTTGTATTTCCCTTCCATCAAGGTCTTGACGATATCCGCCGTCCCGTCGGGCGAACCGTCGTCAATCACCAGCACATGAAAATCTATCGGCAGGTGCATCACGGCGCTGATGATGGCCTCTATATTCTCCTTCTCGTTGTAAGTGGGAATAATCACTAATCGCTCCATAAGCGGTCCTTTCTATTTGTTGGTTGGTATCATTTCGTTGTTGAGCACATATACCGGCGTGGGCGACAGGCGCTCAAGGGTCGCCAGATACACATCACGCCCGGGCACCACGTCTATATCGCGCAGGTGCTCCGCCACAGTGTTGTACGCCACTTCGGGGTCGTTGTTCTCGTGGCTCAGGTGGCACAACCAGATATTGTGCAAGCCATCGTGGTAGTTGCGCACCAGCACCTCCGCGCAGGTCAGGTTGCTCTGATGCCCGCGGGGCGACAAGATGCGCTCTTTGAGGAAGGTGGGGTATGCGCCGTTCAGCAGCAGATGCTCGTCGTGGTTAGCCTCTATCACGAGGTGGTTGGCGGTATGCACATACTGCTCCATGAGCTCGTTGGGCGAACCGCAGTCGGTTACGATTACGAACCGCTGCCCGAGGTAGTCTATCGCATAGCCGAGACAGTCGGTCGAGTCGTGACTGATGCCGAAGGTATTAATGCGCATGCCATCCAATTCCCATTCTTGCTCTTTCTCGAAGTAGCGGCGGCTTGTGCGCAGTTTCTCTTTCACCCCGTAGTTGCGGTCTATCCCCTCGTGAATCTCCGCCGTAGTGTAGATAGGCAGGTGTACGCGCTCGCCCAAAGTACCTACGGCACGGATATGGTCGGCATGGTCATGCGTAACCAGTACACCCTTGATATTGCGGAAATCCAAGCCCATACCGCGCAGATATTTCTGTATCAGGCGCGCGGATATACCGGCGTCTATCAAAACGCCGCTCTCACGCGTGCCGAGATAGTAGCAGTTGCCGCTACTCCCGCTCGCAAAACAACGAAATATCAAGTCTTTTCCTTCCATACTCTGAAACGAACGGCAAAGGTAGCATTTTTTTTTGAAATTGGCAAGTCTTTCCGCACATTTCGCGTTAATTCCCCCTAAAAACTTCCCTAAAGATTTGTATATATCCAAAAAACGCCGTACCTTTGCCGTTGAGGAATGGTACATGCCATAGAACGAATAGCGAGCAAATACGAACAGATAGCGATTCATTATAGATGATTATCGGACTCTCATCGAACTGTTACCGAGTGATTACCGAGTGATTAAACTTCTGACGCCGAAGGAACAAGTTGCTTTTGAGCGACCGATACACAGCAGCAATTAGTGCATAGCTTATCGAATCCCCCTATCCACAGCATATCCACAGCAGATTAGCCGCACGCAAACAGCCTACTAAAGACAAATACGAAACTAAAAATTAAACGTTAAAAACATTATATAAGATGACTACTATTGAGAAACTCTCTGCTCTGCGCGAGCTGATGCGCAAGCACGACCTAAGTGCATACATCGTGCCGGGAACCGACCCGCACGCATCCGAATATATGGCAGCCCACTGGACGGAAACCACCTGGCTCTCGGGCTTCAAGGGCGAGTCCGGCACCGTACTCGTTACGACCGACAAGGCGTTTTTATGGACAGATTCGCGCTACTACCTGCAAGCCGGCATTGAGCTGCAAGGCAGCACCATAGAGCTGATGCGCGAGTCGGATATCGACTGCCCGAGTATTCCCGAATGGCTCTGCGACAACGTGCAAGGCACCGTCGGCGTCAATCCCGAGATGTACAGCGTCAACGGCTTTGCGGAGCTCAAGAGCACCTTGGGCAACGCAGGCATAGGGCTTTACTCTATCGACCTTATCCGCCCGCTATGGACAGACGGACGCCCCGCGATACCACAAGACACGCTCTACGAATACGAAGAGCGGTTTGCCGGCGAGAGCGTAGCAAGCAAGTTGGAGCGCATCCGTTGCGCTATGACGAAGTACAAAGCCGACGCTATGATTATCTCCGCGCTGGACGAGATAGCGTGGCTGCTGAATATCCGCGGCACAGACATAGAGTATAACCCGATGGTTATCAGTTATGTTGTATTGGAGCAGACACGTTGTACATTCTTCGTACTGCCGCAGAAGATGGACGCCAAAGCGCAAACGTATATGCAACGTATCGGAGTCGGAATAATGGACTACGAAGCTGTTTTTGGCTACATAGGGCAACTCCGCGGGGTGGTATTGTTTGACGGTGCGAAGGTCAATGAGGCGCTTTATGAGGCTATTCCTGCCACATGCCGCAAACTGAACGCACAGTCGCCCATCCTGCTTGCCAAGAGCCGTAAGAATGCCGTAGAGTTGGAGGGCGAACGCAAGGCGATGCGCGAAGATGCCGTGGCGCTCACGCGTTTCTTCCGCTGGCTGGAAGAGGAGGCTTTTGCAGGCGGGCAGACGCAGACCGAGTGGTCACTCATGGAGAAACTGCACACTTTCCGCGCTATGGGCAAGAACTTCGTGGAGGAGTCGTTCGGCACTATCGCCGGCTACCTTGGCAACGGAGCTATTGTCCACTACGCCGCTACGCCTGAGAATTGCGCCACCGTGCGCCCCGAAGGGATGTTGCTGCTTGACTCGGGCGGGCAATATCTTGACGGCACAACCGACATCACGCGCACGGTATGGCTCGGAGGGGACATTCCCGAGCAAGCCAAACTGGACTACACCTACGTACTGAAAGGGCATATCGCTTTGCAGACAGCGCGCTTCCCGCGCGGCACGCGAGGCAACCAGTTGGACGCACTTGCCAAGCAGTATATGTGGGCAGCAGGCATCACCTTCGGACACGGCACGGGACACGGCGTAGGGCATTTCCTCGGCTGCCACGAAGGTCCGCAGAACGTGCGTACCGACAACAACCCCACTCCGCTGGAGGTAGGACAGATAATATCCGACGAACCGGGAATCTACCGCACGGGCAAATGGGGTATCCGCACCGAGAATCTGATTACCGTAGTGCCTGCCGAGCGCATGGCAGCCGCTACGACCGAAGATGATTTTCTTGCTTTCGAGACGCTGACGCTCTGCTTCTACGACACCTCGCTTATTGAGCGCAGCCTTATGACAGAGCAAGAGATAGCATGGCTCAACCGCTACCACGCAGCGGTCTATCAGGCTGTTGCACCCTGTCTTGACGCCAAAGATGCCGCCTACCTGCGCCGCAAGTGCCAGCAGCTACGCTAAAGGTCATGGCAGAAGACAAAATCTGCCATGCCTTTTCCGCTACCCTTGCGCTACCTTTGCGCTACCCTCGGGCTACTCTTAAAAGACCCTTGGGTGCCTTGTGGTCAGCGGACACATACTGCTGCCGGCAACTTTGTGAATAGCCTTGGCAAATACAGGTCATGATTAGCAACTAAAATCATTATGCGTCAATTTTTACACACTTTTCGTAAATAATTATTCGTTGTTTCTTCCGAATACAGAGTATCTTTGCACGCTGAATGAATTTACCTTGATAACGAAAGGCGGATTTGCGCCACGAACGTCAACAACAAACTGAAACAATTAACTCAATTTTTACTAACTAAAATAATTTTATATCATGAACAAACTAAAACTCTTTGCATTGGCCGTTGTCGCTTTATTCACCGGCGGGGCTATGGCGGTAGAATTGGCACGTTTCGAAATTCCTGCCAATCAAGATTTGACCAAAGCAGTGGCGTCATACGAAACTGATAACGCCACTATTACCGTAAATAAGGTTGGAGGTTCTTCCTCAAACTGGTACACGAGTTCCAATAATGTAAACTATGCGAAACTGACGAGTAATGATGCGTACATCACTATCGCACTGAAGAATGGAGATGCTTTTGCTGCAGGACACAAAGTAACGATAGCAGTGATAAACAGCAGTCAGAAAAGTGGTTTGGGATTTTTCATTAAATCAACAACAGGAAACAAAGTTACCGCTGATATGTCTCAAGCAGGGGTCGAAGCCACCAACACATACATTCTGACAGCAGACGACATCAATGAGGATGGTTCGCTTACTTTCTACCGTGTTTCCTCCAATACTTTTGTTAACCGTATCATCGTTGAGGGAGAAATGGCACAAATTACGGAGCCTATTGTCAAATCATATACGATTGCAGGCGTTAAAGCCATAGTAGACCAAGAAAGCAAAACTATTACGGCTGAGTTACCATATGGCACTGACAAAACGACTGCTATTGACGCTGCTACTATCGTTTTAGGTGGTACGGCTACCAGTTCTTCTTACAACACAGAAAAGACCACTCTTACCGTTACTGACGGTACGAGCAGTGTTACTTACACCCTGAATATTACCATCGGTGCATTCAAATGCGGTGAAATTATCAAAGCAGTGCATTCAGGTAGTACGACTGCGACCGTAACAGGTAGCATCGGCGGTTCTGTGGATAAAAACACACAATCAAGTGGTAAATTGGGGAGTAACAACCATTATTTCGGTATCAAGTTAGCGAACGGTACATTCCAACCGGGCGACGTCGTAACCATCAATCTCACGGTAATCTCTACTACTTTGGAATTGTTCAGCGATAAAGGAACCACTATGATTGACAGTAAAACGGAAGGTGTAGTTGTAGGAGAAAACTCTTTCATCCTCAGCCAACCAACCGAGTGGATTTACCTCTATCGTACCGTGGCAGCCGGCTCTAACATGAACCCGACAGTGGATTACATCAGCGTAACCCGTGCATGCGAAGCAGGCGTTTCCGCATTCAAGATTGCCGGTGTAGAAGCCGTGATAGACCAAGAAAACAAAACGATTACTGCAGAACTGCCCTATGGTACGGTACTGACCGATGAAGATTGGAACAATGCATACACCCTGCAAGGCCCTGCAACATCTGCTACATACAACGAAAGCCACACAACTCTGACCGTGGAAGACGTAGTTTACACACTCAATATCACGATTGCCACAGAACAAAGCAGCGACAATACACTTAAGAGCCTCTCTGTCAATGGCAACGCTATCACATTGGTAGCCGAGCAATTTGCTTATACGTATGTCCTGCCTTACGGAACAACAGAAACTCCTGTCGTTGCTGCTGAAGCAAATGATGTTTCTGCTATAATTGCTATCACACAAATTGAATCTGTTACCGGCACAGCACTTGTTGCCGTTACCGCAGCCAATGGCGATGTTGCTACCTACACGGTGGAAATATCTGTAGCTGACGCACCCAAGTTCCTCACCGAAGTTGTATTCAGCAATGGTGCAAAGGGCGCTATCAATGTTGAAGAGGCCAAAGTTAGTGTTCCTTACTTGGCAGGTACAGAAGAGCCTACTATTGTTGGGACTCCTACCACCGAGGGAGAAGGTACAAGTGTTATTGTCAACGAAGACGGTACAATCACCCTCAAGGGTATTGACGCGAAAGAAACTATCTACACGGTTGAGAAAATAGCCCTCACTCCGGCTTCCGACCTCGGCACAGAAGTTGTTACGTTCGGTGGTACTGAGAACTATATCTTTGCCCCTTATGGTTGGGATGCAAGCAAAGGCTGGAAGTTTGCTAAGAATGTAGAAGAAGCAGGCAACCGCCGCATTTCAAAGGGCAACACACGCATCTATATAGCACTGCCCGCTGCTAAGAGTGTTATCCTGACCTCCGGCACAGGTGGAAACCGTGACATAAAGGTGTATGTTAACGGAGTAGAAAACGTTTCTGTTACTTCTACCGGTGCTAGCGGAGAAACCAAAGAAATTGCACTTAGCGCAGATGCTGCCAATTTCGTTGCTATCGAAAGCAACCAAACCAAAGGTGATGGCGGTTTCATTGCTCTACAAATAGTTCCGGATTCCGGGACATCTCTCATCAACGCAGAGGCAGCAGAGCAGGCTCAGAAGGTAATGGTTGGCGGACAGCTGATGATTATCAAGAACGGCGTGATGTACAACGCACAGGGTGCTATCGTAAAATAACGTTTATCTGAACAATACGACAAAAACCTTATATACAAATCACCTCGGGCTGCCGAGGTGATTTGTTTTATTCTAAGCGCTACGCTTGAGCCTACAAGGGGCGCGGGCGCGGATTGAATCTGCGCGCAAAAACGAAGAAAGGCTACACAGAGCCCATGCAGGGGCTACGCGGGTCCCAAGATGCTACGGGGTTGCTACGGTATCCGGTCAATAGAAGACCGCTACGCTGTTTGACCGCTTCACTATTTGACCGTCTGCGACTGTTGGACCGCCCGAAGGGCTGTTAGATATTCGAGGTTGCTGCGCTTTTCGTGTCGCAAACAGTACGCTTACGCTACATTGGTTTGCACCACGAAGAAGGATACTAAAGACCTGCAGACCGTTTCGCTATTAGACCGGCAGACCACCGAAAGGCTACAACAACTGACCGCTTATAGACAGTAAAATCAGATAATATGATGCGGTTGTTCTGAATAAATAACACGAAATTTGCGTATGTCGGCAGAAAATCGTACCTTTGCGGGCTAAATAATTCCGTAAGACCAAAACAACACACAGGATGATAAAGACTTTTTTTCAACATATCGGCGAGTATTTCCTGCTCATGGGCAAGGTATTTCGCCTACCCGACCGACAACGGATGTTCTGGCGGCAATACTCCTTGGAACTTGAGAAACAAGGTCTGCAATCGCTCCCGATTGTGATTGTCATCTCCGTGTTTATCGGTGCCATCCTAACCATACAAGCGAAGACCAACACAGAGAATCCTCTTCTACCTACCTACACCACCGGTCTGCTTACACGCGAGACCCTCCTATTGGAGTTCTCGTCCACGATACTCTGCCTCATATTGGCAGGCAAAGTGGGCTCAAACATCGCCTCGGAGATAGGCACAATGCGTATCACAGAGCAGATAGACGCCATGGAGATAATGGGTGTCAATTCAGCCAATTATCTAATACTGCCGAAGATAGCCGCTTTCGTAACGATGATGCCTTTCTTAGTTGTTATCTCAACCACCATTGGCTTGATAGGCGGCTGGGCAGTAGGCGCATTCACCGACATTATCACCGTACAAGACTACCTGATAGGCATGCAATACGCCTTCAACCCGTACTTTGTTTGGTATGGCATAATCAAGGCACTGGTATTTGCCTTTATCATCACCAGCATGAGCAGTTATTACGGTTACACCGTGCACGGCGGCGCATTGGAAGTGGGCAAGGCGAGCACCAGCGCAGTAGTAAACTCAAACATCGTCATTCTATTCGCCGACCTACTGCTGACAAAGTTGCTGCTGTAAGGATAGAATCATTTATGCTAAACGAGAGTCAAAACATAGAATACAAAGAATCATGGCGGGACGAATATCTAAAATGGATATGCGGCTTTGCCAATGCCCAAGGCGGTATCATATACATTGGCATAAATGACCGGAAGCAAGTTGTCGGGGTTGCCGATTCCAAACGTCTGATGGAGGATATTCCTAACAAAGTGCGTGATATATTGGGCATTATAGTGGATGTCAATCTGTTGTCGCAAAACGAGAAAGAATACATTGAGATTAAGGTAGAGCCTTCCGCTTATCCCATCAATTACAAAGGACAGTACCACTACCGTTCAGGAAGTACCAAACAAGAACTGAAAGGAGCGGCATTGGATACTTTTTTGCTTCGCCATAGCGGCAAAACATGGGATGGTGTACCGATGCCCAATATAACAATTAATGATTTCGACACCAACGAGTTAAAGCGTTTCAGACAGTATGCAAAACGGAGCGGTCGCATATCCGACGCAGATCTAAAAGATACTGACGAAGAATTATTGATAAAACTGCGGTTAAAAGAACAAGGCTACTATAAGCGTGCAGCCATACTGCTTTTTAACGAAGACCCCGAACAATTTATAACCGGTGCATATATCAAGATTGCCCGTTTTGGCACAAATGACGCAGATTTGTTATACCAAGACGAGATGCACGGTCCCTTGTTGCAGCAAGCCGCTTCGACGCTGGATTTGCTTTTGACAAAGTATATGCAGGCAACCATCACTTACGACGGGCTGCAACGGATAGAAACCTACCCTATTCCGAAGGCAGCCTTACGCGAGATACTGATGAATGCCATTGTACATAAAGATTATGCACGTGCAGTGCCTATTCAAATCAGCGTGTACCCCGACCGAATTATGGTATGGAATCCGGGGCAATTGCCGGACGGATGGAGCATAGACAGCCTAAGGCAGAAACACAGTAGTCTGCCATACAATCCCGTAATTGCAAACGTATTCTTCCGCGCCGGGGAGATTGAATCATGGGGCAGAGGTATCGAACGTGTATTTGATGCCTGCAAAAGCGAAAACGTTCCGGAGCCTGCTTTTTCGTATGACGGCACAGGATTATGGAGTACTTTCATTATTAATAATCTGCCTATAAATCTGCCTATAAATCTGCCTATAAATCTGCCTATAAATCTGCCTGATTTGGAATATCAGATACTTGAATTGATAGCAACACATCCAAAGATGACCTACGAAGATATGGCAAGGAACCTGCAAAGGACACGGGAAACTATTCGTGTACATATCAAGAAATTGCAAGCCGAAGGATTATTAAAGCGCGAAGGGTCAAAGAGAAAGGGGTATTGGATATTAGCACACAACGCAAATGATACGAATGCTATTTAGAACATGATAGAAGTAAAAGATATAGTAAAGAGTTTTGACGGGACGGTGGTGCTGGACCATATCAGCACGGAGATGCAAGACGGCAAAGTGAACATGATAATCGGGCAATCGGGTTCGGGCAAGACTGTGATGATGAAAGCCCTCATCGGACTGCACACTATCGACTCGGGGCGTATCGAATACGACGGACGCAACCTGCCCGACATGAAAGAAAAAGAGATACGGACCCTACACCGCGAAGTAGGAATGCTGTTCCAAGGTTCCGCCTTGTTCGATTCACTCAATGTATTGGAGAACGTGATGTTTCCGCTGGAGATGTTCTCGGACATGCAGAAAGAGGAGATGCAAGAACGCGCCCGCTTCTGCCTGCGCCGCGTGAACATCCCCGAGCGCGCCTTAGTACTGATGCCCAGCGAGATAAGCGGCGGCATGCAGAAGCGTGTGGCTATCGCCCGCGCCATAGCAATGAACCCGAAGTACCTGTTCTGCGACGAACCGAACTCGGGACTTGACCCGAAGACCAGCCTCGTGATAGACCAACTGATACACGAACTGACAGAGGAATACGGGATGTGTACCATCATCAACTCGCACGACATGAACTCCATCATGGAGATTGGCGATAACATAGTATTCCTAAAGAACGGCAAAAAAGAGTGGCAAGGCTCGCGCCACGACATATTCAATACCGGCAACGAGGCATTGGACGACTTCGTATTCGCCAGCGACCTCTTCAAGAAAGTGAAGACAGCAGTGAACGACGAAAGGCATTGACAAATACATAATTGTGGTCAAAAAAAGAACAAAAACAACCCAAAATATGAGAAAGTATATTGCATTGATAATCTGCGGAATATTGAGTATCGTCGCTTTCGGGCAAAATAGCCAGAAGCCTACAACGCATCGCCGAGGCATACCTGCCTACCGCGGAGTGATAGAACGCATACAGCCTAACGGCGACACCCTGCGTGTTTATCAGCGCGGAGACGAACGGCAACACTATGCCATGACGTTAGACGGTTGGCAAGTACTGGAAAACGGCAAGGGGTATATCTGCTATGCGACGTCGAACAAAGCAGGTAACGCCGTTGCAAGCAGGAAGAAAGCACACAACGAGGCAAAACGTTGCCGCTGCGAACAACGCTGGCTGAGCCGACACGGCATTCAGAAAATAGACCAATAAAAACACCACAATACATAGAATATGAAACGATTAGTTAATACACTGATTATCTGCGTAGCAGTAGCTACCGCATGGGCAGTACCCGCTCGCAGAGGGGGTATCGTCGTAACACAAGCCGACGGCACAGAGATAAACGTATTCCAACACGGAGACGAGTATTTCCACTGGACCACCAACTCACAGGGCGAATGGATAGAACGCGGCGAAGACGGGATGTATAAAGTAGTTCCCGCACTGAGCGAGACGGAAATACGCACCCGCATAGCCAAGAGTCCGCGACGGATTGCCAATCAGGTCAAAACGGCCTCACCGCTCAATATTGCTCCGAGAGGATTGGTTATCTTAGTCAATTTCTCTGACAAAGCATTTGCCACTTCGAAAGCGGAAATGGACTCCATGCTCAACGGGCAAAACTACACTCGCAGTTATAGTTACACGTACAATGGGGAGAAATATAATATCTCTGCGCAAGGTTCCGCCAGACAATACTTCAACGAGTCGTCTTTCGGGCAATACACTCCGCAGTTTGATGTTGTAGGTCCTGTAACCGTGAGCCAGAAGATGGCATACTACGGAGGGGATAATGACGCATACGCTTACAAAATGGTGGTAGAAGCATGCAAAAAAGCAGACCAGCAATTCAACGTGGATTTCTCTCAATACGACAACGACAATGACGGAGATGTCGATTTTGTATATTTTTTCTATGCCGGGTATGGTGAAGCGGATAGCCACATAGCGAATACGATATGGCCGCATAGTTACGAAATGGATGAATATGCCAAGTATTATGATGACGCCTCGATAGACCTAGACGGAAAACATATCAACAAATATGCCTGCAGCAATGAGATTAACTACCTATCCAAGAAATACGACGGTATAGGCACGTTCTGCCACGAGTTCAGCCATGTATTGGGTTTACCGGACATGTACATTACACAAGCCAATTCCAATCACCGCACATTAGACACGTGGGACATCATGGATTACGGACCCTACAACAATGACGGCAACACGCCCCCTGCCTACTCGGGATACGAGCGATTCTTCATGGGATGGATTCAACCCCGCATACTGACCCAACCCGAATTAGTTACCCTCCCGGAAGTGAACAGCAGCAAAGAAGTGTTGCTCATCTCCGCTACCGACAAGCACAATCTCATCGGTAACGACCCATCGCCCATAACCTTCTACCTCTTGGAGAACCGCCAGCAAACAGGTTGGGATAAATACTTGGAAGGGCACGGACTGATGCTGACCAAAATCAACTATTCGTACCAGAAATGGTATAATAACATAGTGAACGACTATTCCAGCAGCATGGGAATAGACTTGATAGAAGCAGACGGTTTAGCCCCCGAATACGACGAGAATGACTCCGAGAACGGTTATTTCGCCAAACCCGGCGATTTGTTCCCAACAGGTGCAACTTCCTATACGAAAATCAGCGGACACCCTATCAACGACATCAAAGAGACCAATGGCGTTATCACATTCAATTACAAAAACTATGTTCCGTCATCTGTCCAAGAAATACAAGACGACCAAAAATTAATAGGTATATACACTCTCACCGGGCAACAAATGCCGGAAGGCAGTGAACTTCCACATGGCGCATATATCATCCGCACAACCAACGGGTCGCACAAGATAATCCGATAAGCGATTATGAAAATTATCTCCTACAACCTCAACGGCATACGCGCCGCAATAGGCAAAGGTCTGCTTGACTGGCTTCGCACGGAAAATCCGGATGTATTCTGCATCCAGGAGAGCAAGGCACAACCCGAGCAGATAGACACGATGGCGATGCGAGAGTTGGGATATAATAGTTACATCCACTCGGCAGAGAAAAAGGGCTATTCCGGTGTGTGTATCTTCAGCAAGCAAGAGCCAGATTATGTAACGGCAGGTATGGGGAAGCCGGAATACGACAAAGAAGGGCGTGTACTACGCGCCGACTTCGGAGATATAACAGTAGTATGCGTATATATCCCCAGTGGCACCACGGGCGACATACGGCAGGCTGTAAAGATGCAATTCCTTGAGGACTTCTTAGTATGGACCGAGGCTCTACGCAAAGAACGGCCAAACATCGTGGTGTGCGGCGACTACAATATCTGCCACAAACCGATTGACATCAATCATCCCGAGCGGCAGACAGGTGTGAGCGGTTTCTTGCCCGAAGAACGCGAATGGATGGACCGGTGGGAGGCAAGCGGTATGATCGACTCGTTCCGCCTATTTGACTCAAACCCCGAACGATACTCATGGTGGAGCTGGCGCGCCGGAGCACGTGCGCGAAACATCGGCTGGCGCATTGACTACCAATGGGTTAGCGAACCGCTACGCGCACGGATAGCAGATGCCAAGATATTGACAGAAGCCGTCCATTCCGACCACTGCCCGGTCAGTTTAATTATGAATTAAGAATGATGAATTAGGAATTATTAAATAAAGATGAAATCAAAGAATGTGCTTTTGGATAAGAGTAAGGATTTCGCGATACGGATAGTCGGTCTATACAAATACCTCACCCAGCAAGCGGAGCCTATCGGTAGAGAATATATCTTGTCCAAGCAGATTCTACGAAGCGGCACAAGCATCGGGGCAAATATACGGGAAGCACAAAGAGCACAAACTGCTGCAGATTTTCTGGCAAAACTATTCATTGCTTTCAAAGAAGCAGACGAAACAGCCTATTGGTTGGAACTATTACATGAAACAAGTTACATCACAGACGAAATGTTCGATAGTCTCAATACCGATTGCGAGGAAATTTTGAAACTACTCTCGTCTATCACAAAAAGCACACGTCAAAACACACAAAATCAATAAACTATCAACTCCTCATTCATAATTCTTCATTCATAATTAAATAAAATGGACACATTAAGGACTGAACATCTGATAAAGAAATACGGGAAACGCGTTGTCGTGAACGACGTCAGTATCGGTTTGGAACAAGGGGAGATTGTGGGGCTGCTGGGTCCCAACGGCGCAGGAAAGACGACAACTTTCTACATGACCACGGGATTGATTACCGCCAATGCCGGTAAGATATTCCTCAACGACAAAGACATTACCGACTACCCGATGTATAAGCGGGCACAGTTAGGCATCGGCTATCTGCCACAAGAGGCAAGCGTGTTCCGCAAGATGACCGTAGAAGACAACATCCGCGCCGTATTGGAGATGACAAAATTCAGCAAGGAGTATCAGAAACAGAAATTAGAGCAACTAATAGCAGAATTCAACCTTGCACATGTGCGCAAGAACCTCGGCGACCGACTATCAGGAGGCGAGCGGCGGCGCACAGAGATAGCACGCTGCTTGGCCATAGAGCCTAAGTTCGTAATGCTGGACGAACCCTTTGCGGGCGTTGACCCTATTGCCGTACAGGAGATACAAGATGTAGTCTGGCGACTGAAAGACAAGAACATCGGTATCCTGATTACAGACCACAACGTAGATGAAACTTTGCAGATAACCGACCGCGCTTATTTGCTATTCGAAGGAAAGATATTGTTCCATGGTACTCCTGAGGAACTGGCAGCCAATCCTATAGTGCGGCAGAACTATTTAGGACGGGATTTCCAACTGAAAAAGAAAACACGGGTGGAATGAAAAAACTGTCCTATATAGTATGCCTTTTTGTCGTATTATGCGGGTGCAAAAACCCCGATGACATCGCTTTGGATATTACCGAGTGTGCGCCAATACCAGTCGGATTAGCATCAGCGACAGCGTTCACAGTAGGCGACGAAGCATATGTATTCGGCGGGCGAAACCAAGACGGAATAGTACAAAACAGACTATGGCGGTACTCTGCTAAAACAAATCAGTGGACGGATTTGGGTGAGACACCACTGAAAGCGCGCGTACGAGCCTGTGCATGCGTAGTAGGAGAATCTGTATATATAGGTTTGGGATTTAACGGCAGAGTGTACATAGACAGTTGCTACTTGCAAGACTGGTGGTGCTATACGCCACGAATGGGCACATGGGAACGCAAAGCAGACCTGAACAGCCGGAACACCATAGGCGGAATAGCCTATGAGGTAGGAGGAACAATCTACGTAGCATACGGTAGCGGACGCGGTTTCACACGCGATATACAACTATACGATATTGCCGAAAATACATGGACACTGCAAACAGATAATTGGCACAGGGCTCTTTCCGTCTTAGGGCCAACCGGAGGCAAGGCAAATGAACGTTGTTTCTTTGGTACAGGATTCAGCAGAGCCGTCGGCTACAACCTGAACCAATGGTATGAAGTAGATTTTACGACAGATACATGGACCAAACGAGATGACATACCTCATGGCAAACGTTCGCTGGCAACATGCGCAGGAAACAGCCGCTATATCTATATTATGGGCGGACGGCATTTCAGCGGGGAACTAACGACAGGCAAGATATACGCAGACATTGAACGCTACTCGCTGGCAGAAGACAGATGGGACTGCAGCAGCACCATGCCATATGGAGCAGCAGAAAATATGGTAGCCTTCGCTATCGGAGAAACAGTATATTTCGGATTAGGGGAAGACGCACAGGGAAATATACACCAAACCTTGTACCGCATTGAACAATAAAATACTATATATATTGTGTGTCGTATTCGCACTCGCGTTACAGTCGTGGGATTGGTGGCCTATAGCGATAGACAACGGTCCCTTGGCAAAAGGCGACACATTGCGGTACGCGCTACAACTGCGGGGTGTAGCCAGCAGCGGCAACTACGCTCCTTTCTGGTTACAAACCAACCGATACGGCGATATCTCCACTTCCCCCTATAGCGGCAACCTACGTGTAGGCGTACACAAACCAGCTTCGCAACCGCACCGATGGATAGACTACGATTTCGGACTAACATTAACCGAGCGCGTACAAAGTCTCTCCAACGCTATACAACCCGCCATGAACAAATTGGCAACCGGTTATCTCAACCAAGCCTACGCACACGTGCGGCTATACGTAATTGACATAACGGCAGGCATACGGCCGACATACTACGGAAGTCCTGACGGGGAACTCACTATGGGCGGTTTCCTATATTCAGGGAATGCCCTACCTATGCCCGAAATACGGATAGGCATTGACCATTGGACCGCTTTCCCCGGACTATACGGCTACTTGGAAGTGCGAGGAGGACTGAGCCATCAGTGGATGACGGACGATGTATTCGTAAAAGACGCCAAGGTGCACCATAAATGGATAGGCGGACGAATAGGCGGACGGCTCCCCGTCAACCTGAGTTATGAGTTTCACCACGTAGCGCAATGGGGCGGAGAGTCGCCCATGTACGGAGACTTAGGCAACAATTGGAAAGCATTCATGTCCGCCTTTCTCGTAAAAGCAGGGGGGACAATGACCAACGACCAATGGAATGCCCAGGGCAATCATATCGGCAGTCAGCTACTGACAATAGACGTAAAGGGCGAAGGATGGAAAGTAAGTGCCTACTGGCAAAACATGTTCGAAGACGGGCCCATATGCTTCATCGGCTTCGGACAGAACTTATCCGACGGGCTATGGGGCGTGAATGTGAGCCAAAGCCGTTGGCCTTTCATCAGCGGCTTCACATACGAGTTCCTGCAAACGACCGACCAATCGGGACCGTTCCACGACAGAGACGGCTTGGTATTCGGCGGCTCGGACAACTACTACCGAAACGGCGTGTATCTCAACGGTTGGAACTACTATTATCGCACAATAGGCACACCTTTTATCACATCGCCTATCTACAATGCAGACGGGACTATATACACGCAAAACAGCATGGTGCAAGCCCATTTTGCCGGCATAAAGGGAGATATGTTCGGCTTTACATACCGTCTGATGGGGTCGTATGTGCGAAACTATGGCAACAACAACCGACACCCGCAACTGCTGTCCAGCAACACCGCACTGCTATTGGAAGTGCAGAAACACGTGGAAAAAGCATGGGGACTAGACTTCTCTCTCAGCTTAGCCGGTGATATAGGAAATCAGTTCGGGAACACATTCGGGGCTATGCTGACCATACGCAAACGAGGAATTATCACGCAATGGTAGCCCAGAAACAAAGAGAAGATAACACATTAAAACGACAATATATTATGAATTTTGTAGAGAAAAGCAATCAGATTTTCCGTCAAGCAGTCTGTGACTATCACCGTACCGACGATGTGGATGCCCCCGTGCAGAATCCATATCAACCGAGCAGTATAGAACATGATTTGTATCTGAAAAACTGGATAGATACCGTGCAATGGCATCTGGAGGATATCATCCGCGATCCGCATATTGACCCCATAGAAGCGCTGGCGTTGAAAAGGCGAATAGACAAAAGCAACCAAGACAGAACGGATTTGGTAGAACGCATTGACAACTATTTCTGGGAGCAGTTTCACGGCGTAACGCCGTCGGCAGGCGCAAAAATAAACACGGAGAGTCCCGCGTGGGCAGTAGATAGATTGAGTATTCTGCACGTGAAAATCTACCACATGCAAGAGCAAGTGGAGCGCACAGACGTGAGCCAAGAACAACACGACAAATGCGTCAAGAAACTGGCAGTGCTGAACGAACAACTGCAAGACATGACGACCTCCATTACGCAACTGCTGGAAGATTATGCAAGCGGCGAACGCATCATGAAGGTGTATCGTCAGATGAAGATGTACAACGACCCTGCGCTCAACCCTGTGTTGTACGGAAAGAAATAAGTTTGCAGGTTCAATCTTAACAAAAGTACCTTTTTTAGCGATTCTATTAACCGCGTATTCACAGCGTATAAACAGCGCATAAACAGCGCATAAGACGCAAGCGGTTGCTTGGGGGAAGAATCTTAATAATCGTACATTTTTGCCGCGACCTACCCAAGGGAAACGACGACAACGAAATAATGCAAAAACGGCTTCTTATCATACGATTCTCAGCTTTGGGCGACGTAGCCATGCTGGTGCCCCTTGCAGAACAACTGGCGCGCACATACCCGGATTGGGAGATAACAATGCTGTCGCGCAAGCAGACAGCTCCTTTGTTCGTGGGAATGCCCGACAATATATCGTTCGTCGGCGCAGACCTAAAAGGCAGGCATGCAGGAATAAACGGGCTGAAACAACTGCTACACGATATTGATTATCAGCAGTTTGATGCTGTGGCGGATATGCACAACGTGCTGCGAAGCAGATTCCTAACAACCTATATGCGCCTGCGCGGGAAACGCGTAGCGACCATACAGAAAGGGCGATGGGGGAAATGGAAGCTGACGCACACACAGCACAAACGACCGCTGAAAAGTACCGTTGAACGCTATGCGGATGTATTGCGCACGTTGGGTTTTTCCATTGTTGTACAGCCGATTATGCGGAATAGTTTCACGGAGCGACACGGATTCGGCATTGCTCCTTTTGCGGCGCACAAGGGGAAAATATATCCGTTGGAGAAAATGGAAGCAGTGGTGCGAGACATAGCAAAGTTGGGCGAACCAGTGTATCTCTTCGGCGCAGGCGAGAAAGAAAAAGCGATTCTAAACGATTGGGCAGACAAGTATCCGAATGTACATTCGATGGTCGGGCAAGGCACTATGGATGAAGAGATTACAAAAATGCGCAGCCTGCGTGTGATGCTAAGTATGGATTCTGCCAATATGCACTTAGCGTCCTTAGCGGGAACGTATGTCGTATCTATTTGGGGCGCAACCTCCCCGCTAGCAGGCTTCTTGGGTTACGGGCAGAAAGCAGAAGATTGCATACAGCGCACCGATCTACCATGCCGACCATGCTCAATATACGGCAACAAAGTATGCAAATACGGCGACTACCGCTGCTTGGATATTGCACCAGAACAAATCGTAGAACAGCTAAAAGCATACGTATGCAAATAAAGATTGCTCCGACATACGAACACCTACGCAGGTGGATAGAGGATATTCCGTTGTCATTCAGCACAATGGGAGAGGTTATCTATGATGCGCGCAACCAAATACGCAAAGCAATCGCACCCGACGGCACGCCTGTGGTCATAAAACGCTATCATATCCCCTCTTGGTACAACCAAATAATATACACCTGCTTACGCAAACCAAAGGCCAAGCGAGCCTACGAAAACGCGCTAATACTGAACGAGTTACGTATCAACACCCCAACGGCAATCGGATATATCTTATGCGGGAAAGGACTGCTCAAAGAGAGTTATCTGATAACCGTACAATCGCCGCTGACACGCAATTTCTACGAATTTCGGCATCATCCCTTGGAGGGATACGAGCCCATAGTACGCCAATTTGCCCGATTCACAGCAGATATGCACCAAAAACAAGTACTGCATTTAGATTATTCCCCCGGCAATATCCTGTTTGATACAGACGAGAAAGGCAAATGTACTTTCACTATCGTGGATATCAACCGCATGCAAACAGGGAAACGCATCATGATGCAGGAGGCTTGCAAGAGTTTCCGCAGGCTATGGGGAGGGCAAGATTTCTTTGAACTGCTAGCAAGCGAATATGCCACCGCCATGGACTGGCAAAAAAACGAAGTAAACAAATTAATCATCCGTTATTGGCAACGATTTTGGAAGTATAGAAAATGAATAGTGTTAGCGTAATCATACCAAACTATAACGGAAAATCGTTATTGCAGAAATACCTACCCTACGTTTTTGCCGCGCTCAACAGCTGCCGCCAAGTGAAGGAGAGCGAAGTCATTGTGGTAGATGATGCCTCTACGGACGACTCCGTGGCCTATATCTCCGCGACTTATCCCTGTATAAAACTTCTACGTAACAAAGAAAATCGCGGATTCAGCGTCACTGTAAACAAAGGTATTCGTGCAGCACAATATGAAGCTGCGTGCATCCTGAATACCGATATGCAGTTGCCTGAGGATTATTTCACCATACTATTGCCAATGCTAAAAGCTGATGATGTTTTCGGGATATATTGCGCCATACGCGACCCACACACAGGGAAGATCACAGAAGGCAGGAAACAGGCAGTAATCCGTCGATACAAATTAGATTATATAGACTTACTCGGAGAAGATGAAGAAGGCGAATCTATGTATCTATGCGGAGGTAATGCACTTATCAATCGGGAGAAACTATTACTCCTCGGCGGATATGATGAACTATTCAGCCCGTTCTATTTTGAAGATATGGATTTGTCGTTGCGCGCACAAAAAAGAGGTTGGCGCTCACTATACACTGCACGCACATCCTGCATACACCAGCACACCGCAACCATAGGCAACCACTTCTTGCCGGCACAAATAGAAGAGTTTTTTTTGCGGAATCGCGTATATATCAATGCGCGTAACCTTGGAGGAGTCAACCGTCTCTGCTTTATATTGGGAGCCTATTTCCACCTGTTACAGGAGATTATACTACAGAAACAATACCGTCCTTATCAAAAAGCCCTGAAAGTTCTCTATTGCGACAAGACTGCTGAAAAGCAAAAAGCATAATAGCAATAAACTGCGGCTGCAAATGATCTCCCAATGGCTCAAATAACATCTGGACCATCAATGCAATAAGAAATGTCCAAACGTATATTCTGTATTCTTTGGACGGCATAAATGCCGCCGTCAGCAGGAAGAACACCAACGCTAAAAGCCCCATTACCCCAAACTCCACCCAGTTTGTCAGGAATGTATTATGAGGATGATGGGTCATCATGGTTTTACCGCATGCCGCGAACTTCGGATTAGCCAAAAGTCCCCTTATAAACCCGTTATAGACGTCCTCGTCCCGGTACATTTCTTGTAAGTACCCGTCGCTAAATGTAGATACTCCATATCCGCATATCGGCCGTTCGGTTATCTTATGCCATGTATATTCCCACACCGCAAACCTTGAATTATGCATAACGACGCTGCTATGCAGACGTGGGTGACAGAGAAAGAGGAGGACCATACCGCCCGACAAAACTGCCATCCCAGCATACATTTTCCACGAGTGGGATACACGAACGTAACAAACTGAGAATATGCCTATTATGAGTAGTAAAGTGATAAAACCGGCTCGCCCGACAGAAATAAGTACATACCCGCAGACAATTACCATGAGTAGCACTATCACTAAACGTTCCGTCTTGGTTGTGGCTAACCGCAACATAAAAAAGCCTAATATGAATGCGGTATTGAGATATAGGTTGACCACCATATGCGAATTGAGACACTCTGCACGGACCTCATTATACAAATCTATACTGAAAGGCATACCGCTATACGACATACAATAATAGTATGTATTGGCAAACACAATATACAGACCTGTCAATAACATGACATAACCGACATATTTCAGCCTGATTTTATCTGAGAAACCACCTATTCCGACAATGGCAACTACAGCAAACATACTATGCCGGTTCAGTTGATGATAGAAATAACCGGTCGGAGGCGTCGTATCCCATAGTTGCCAAACGGGGAATAAAAGGAAAAGCAGCAACATGCTCACATACATCCATTTGTCACGGGTCCAATGCCAACCTGTCCACCGCCTGTTCACGGCATAATCCAGTACAAAGCCAATAGCAAGGACATACAACGCCATACGCTGAAAGGTTCCGAAGCCAAACGGCATGGCCGCGACCAACATCAATAGACCAAGTACGGGAATATAGGCTATGATATCCTTACCAAGTAAGTAGGTATTCTGTGATTTGATTTGCATAAATATCGCAAGCGTTTTTTAGTCGTATTGTAGAAGGTTCACATCTGGCGATACAAACGGAGGTATTGCTGCATGTGATTGGTCCAACTAAACGAAATAGCATAGCAAAAGGCTTGGCCTTGCTTCTCATCTGTGGAATTGGCTATTGTCTGTTCTATTAAATGAGCAGACGCCTCAGCAGGATAACCCCTTTCAAAAAAAGAGACATATTGTCCACCTATCTCCACCAAACTACTTTCATGAGAGCAAATAACCGGCTTCCGAAATAGCATTGCCTCCACTACAGGCAGTCCAAAACCCTCAAATAATGATGGAAACACAAATGCTTCACAATGTCTGTACAGCCAATTTTTCTCCTCAGAAGACACTATACCCAGCATGTGCACATTGCTAATCCCCTTTTTCTCAATCTGTTTGCGTATCTGAGATGCATATTCCGTATGATCGTTTCCTGCGATATATAACTGGTACTGTGGCAAATAGTGCATCATATCCAGCAGAACATGGAAATTCTTTTTCTCCTTACATTCACCGATTGTAAACAAGAATGGCTTGGACGCATCTATTCGTTCCACCTGCCGTTCCGGCTGTAGATCGATACGTTCAATTCCATTATATACAATTTCAATTAGCTTGTTATCCAAATGCAAGTATTTCTCTGTTTCCATACGTGCAAAATTGGATATGCAACCTATTACCTCTGCATAATCTGCCTTACGTTGGATTTTACGTAATGTTTTTACCACCTTCTTACTTTCTTTTTCGTAGATAAAATTGAAGTCATGGATGGTCAGGATATACTTCCGTGTGCACGTTCTATAGCGCGACAATTGGTGAATAGCATGCCATACATCAAAGCGCACACCTATCAGCCAAGGGAGCTTACGATAAATTCTATACGCAGGAATATACTTCACTTGGTCTCCGAAAGCACCAACGAACTTACGCGGCACAAGCAGATAGATTTGTTCATTTTCTTCCTTTTGATACTCATCCCGAAAATAATAACCGTAATTCAGAGCCACCTGCCCCAAACCACAATTCACATTCCGCAAGACAGATAAATCAATCAGTATTTTCTTCATAAGGCATTATATACTTCTATCAGATTATGGGCAACATGCTCATCTGAAAATTTTTCACTTTGTAAAAATCCTTTCTGTATCATCCGCAGCCTAAGATCAGCATCCGACAACACTTTGCTAATTTGGCTACCTATCGCCTGCACGTCGGTAGCGTCTGCATACAACGCAGCATCCCCCCCTGTTTCCTCAAAGCAACTTCCTAAAGAAGTAACCACCGGGGTACCTACACACATAGCCTCCAATATAGGGATGCCAAAACCCTCATAAATAGATGGATAGACGAATACTTGGGCGCCCCTATACAAAGCAGGAAATTCATTAAACGGTACGCTATGCAAAAAATGGACCTGCAAAGGTTGCTGGCTTGCCATACGTTGTAATTGCGCGGCATATTCAGACCTTGCACCAACATACACCATCGGTACGTCTATATTCGCTGCAGCCAGCGCTGACTGCAAGTTCAAAAGGTTCTTCCGAGGCTCCAATGCTCCGACGTATAACAGATATTGCTCAGGCAAACCATATTTCGCACGCACCTGCTCCACTTGCTGCTCAGATACAGGTTGGCGGAACTGGTTATTACACCCTTGATACACTACCCTAATTTTACGTTCATCAGCACTGAAATAGTTTATCATATCCCTTTTGGTCTGCTCTGAGATTGCAATAATCACATCCGCATACTGACAAGCATACGCCACTTTTTTTGCAAAGAGCCACCTATATGTCGGGCTATACAAGTTCGGATAACGCATAAAGATAGCATCGTGCATCGTTACAATCGTCTTGATACCCGTGCGGTGTATGCCAATGGGCAACTCGCCTGATAATCCATGATATACCTCTATCCCATGCGCTTGCAGGTCGGATAGACATCCCACCGTACGCCATAGCGCAGGAAAAGCACGCCATATCCCTTGCGGCGACAAAACAGTACCACAGACAGGGCTAAACAATGGAGAAGGTTGTCCGCAATAGAAATAATCATTTTCGAGTGCATACGACGTGAGCAGCCGGATAGTATCACGACTATAATTGCCCAGTCCGCGGGCATTGGCAAAGGCACGTTTCGCATCAAAGGCTATTCGCATGGGTTAGTCCATTTGTTTTGTACTGCCAAAAGGTTGACCAACAGATGCTGAACCGCATACGTACGCATAGCCTGCAAATGCATGGGTTCTTCTTTCTGCCGGTCTTTCGCAGAACCTATTTTATATAGATATTCTTTTTTCGAGTTGATACTATATGAATACAACCACACTCCGTCGGAACAAGCCAAGTGGTCATTATTCACAAAATATGCGTAAGGACGGGACTGCGAGAGCAAATCTATCCCCATCGTATTGTTCTCATACTCCTGACCCAGCAGACCAAGAACAGTAGGAGCAATATCCACCTGCATAGCAGGTCCGGTTACCACCCTATGAGGGACATCCCCGCCAACAATGAAACAAGGGACACTATTCGCCCGAAGATTATAATCATACATAGAAGGGACATGATCACCATGGTCGCCAAGCAATACAAACAGCGTGTTTCTGCCCCAGTCCGTTTGTTGTGCCTGCTCCATAAACATCCGTAACGCATCGTCGGCATAAGCAATAATCTGCTGCTGCTCATCACCGCCCATCGGACGATACCTGTCGGGAATAACAAACGGCGTATGATTGCTCACCGTCAGGAACAACGCGAAAAAAGGTCTTCCCGTTGTATCCGCACGCTGTTGCAGATAATCCAAACCGTAGGAGAACATATAGTCGTCAGGCACGCCGAAGTTGTTCACCACCTTGTCCGCAGGGTAGTCATACAGCGAGAATATCCGCTCTATATTATTGTCGTAGAAGAACGAGTTCATGTTGTCATACTGCGGATTGCCCGTCATAAACACGTATGTATTATAGCCATGCTGCCACAAGACGTACGGAAGCCCCGTGTAGCGGCGGGAAGGCACCGTCATAGTCGCTTTCGCAAAGTTCGGTCCATAACCGTAAAGCGTAGCCGTAATGCCGTTGTTGGTATGTACGCCCGCCGAATAGAAGTTGCTAAAATAGAGCGAGTTGCCACGCAAAGCAGACAAATACGGCGTGATATGCCGCCCCTCATACAGTTCATCCAAGTGTGCGGTACTCATAGACTCCATCAATATCACCACCACATTGCGCCTGCCTAATCCTTCGCTTGCCTCCACATACCGGTTCAGAGGAAATACCGAATCCGTTGCCGTTACTCCCAACTCGGTTTGCACCGCCCGCAACGCCGCCTGCCCGTCCACCGACAGCACCTCGGGCAACGCCTCCGCCGTGTATTCCGCACTCTTGATGATATTGAATACCGGGTTTATTCCCAGTCTGTTGTAGAAAGCATTATCGCAGAAATAAGCAAAACTGACGCCTAAGGGATAGCGCTGGAAACTACCGCGTATGCCACAAAAGCATAGCCCGTATGTTATCAGACTCAGCCCGATACCAAGCCCATAGTGGGGGACAGGAACCGGACGGGGCACAGGACGCAGCCCGCGTATAGCAGAACGCACAACAGATACTACACCCCATTCAAACAAAGCAATCAAGACCAAAGCGCCCAACAAAAAATACAGATTGATTGCGTCTCCAAAGAGCATCCCCGCCGTATCTCCCACAAAACCGAACCATTCCGTAACGGATATATTCAGGTGATTGTCAAAAAAACGGAAGTAACGCACATTGGCTACTCCGACAAACAAAACGACAGCATACAGAATACCATAATACCACCCGACCGTACGCCACGCGCATTTCATCACCTGTATATAACGGGCACTACCGGCAACCGAAAGTATAAGCACGGATACCAACAGCAGAGGCAGAGCCGATATATAAGAAGCAATAAGGTTATCAAACTTCACACCTATCATCAGCGCGCGCAGCAGGAGCGACCATTCCACGTCCGCCGAAGGTGCATTATAGGCAAACAACGCCACACGGCACAGAGTCATCGCCACCAAGCACAGCACGTGCAAGGCAAACAACCGGACAATATTGCGAAACAATTCTTTTGTCATACCCGCTACTTGATATTCTTGGACAATCCTACACAGAAAGAAAGCATCAAACCGCGGGGGATGCAGAGGGTTAGGGCGCGGCGGGTCTCGGGCAACTCCTGGTCGAAGGAGTATTCCGTCAGTTCCGTACCGAAATCATACAAGTTGTAGCCCGTAAGTTGCACTTCGAAAGGGATTGCGCCCTGCGCCCCAAGGGCTTGGTTGCGCATGTTGATATTGCCTCTGTACCGCAGGCGCAAGTCCAAGTTGAAGAACGCATCCTTGCGCTTGCCGAAATGCCCGTCCGACACGTTAATGCCTTTTGTATCACCCGGCAGCACCGCCAAATCAATGTCACCTGTCTCCGACACGCGTTCTTCGGTCAGATAATTGCTAATCGGCGTGCCGTCCTTGAAGTGGAAGTTCAAGGAAAGCCCCCAGTTCTCCGTAATGTTCGCGCCCAGTTGCAGCCTGCATATATACGCCCTGTCCTGGTCATACCTCCCTATTGTCCGTACCGGCGAAGAGGGATTGGACATATTCACGGACGTTTCCGGCTTTGTCATCGAGAAACTCAACGCGTCCACATTGTTTGCCAGCGGTCCGTTGCCTATCAACGACGTGCCCGACATCTGATAACTCTGCCACGAGAGCGAGAAGAACACCTTCCGCCCCGTGTAGGTATAACGTATCGTATTCGACATGTAGAACGGCGTATCATACAGCACTCCCGCCTCTTTCACCGCCGGTCTGCGGGTCAGCACGTACCCGTCCTCCGAGGCTGCAATCGTCTGACAATTGTAGTATTTCCGCGCCGTGGAGAGAATGGCTATCTCGTGCGCGCCCGCTATGGTAAAGCGTATCGGAATATCCAGCACCACATACTGCGGCTGGGGCAGCCCTTTTTCCACCGTCAGATACTTTCCGCCCCACTGCTCCGCGTTCCGTCCCGACGAGACATAGCGCACATCGCAGTTCATATAATCCGAACTGAGCAACTGCACCAAGTTCCATCCGTAGCGCGTTCTGTAATTCCCCACTATTATCTCCGCATCGAACCACTTGGCGGGGTGGAATGCCATCCCAATAGTCGCCTCCCACGAGGGCATCACCAGATGCTTGTCCCTCAGCACTATACCGTCCAGCGTAACAGCCGCATCGCCGTACAACGTGAACCAACGCGCAAACGTCTTGCGTGCCGACAGCCGTGCTTCGTTCTCCAATATCCCCGCAGCGAACGCCGCAGACGAGAAACAATAGTCGTAGTAGTCCCGCCTCTCGCCCCCGTCATACTGCGCATATAGCCTGTTCTGCCACGCCCCCGCCGCGGGTCGGAATGCCATCAGCGAGTTGTAGCCGTCCACTTCAAATCGCAGCCACGGACGGATAGGCAGGCGGTAGTTCACCGCCCAGTTGAGTTCGTGCGTCATGCCGTCGGCGTACCACGGCTCCATGCCCTCGCCGTCCTGGTCTATCGCATTGCGCTCAAACTCCCTCTGATGATGCCTGATGCGATGCAAGCCGTAGGTCAGTCCCGTGGTGAACGTGCTATCGCGCGTGGTAAAGAACGAGAGCGAGCCGTTGTCCATCCGTGCCTGCTCCTGCGGCGCATAGTTGAACTCCGCGTTCCAGTCGTCGCGGTGTTGGGTCGAGAGGATATAGTGCATAGCCCAATCCGCTTTCGCCAGCGGGTAGTCGCCGTCTATCTGCACCGCATAATAGGGTGCGTCGTAGGTCCCCGCGATGCCTGTCTCGTTGCACCATACCTGTCTGCGCTGCCCGTAGTTGGCATACACATGCTGATACGCCGTCTTACCCTTATACGGGATGGCGTATCCTGCTGCTATCTGCCCGGCACCTATGATATGACTGCGCTCCGTGATGGGTTTCAACTGACGGTCGGTCGCCGTCTTGTGGAACAGGTGTATCATCTCCGCCGTCCCCGGGGAGATGCCTCCGAGATTCCCAGCGTTGCCGCTCAGCCGGAGTTGACTGCGCCGCACGGAGTCCGGCGCGAAATGCAACCGTCCGCGCTCGTAGTCCAGCGAGAGGTTCTGCTCCTGCATATCCATATGGAGCAGCGTGCCGCCCTCCTGAAAACGCGAGTCGATGCGGAAGCCTTGGTAATAGTACTTGTTCCATTTGTAACTGTTGCCGCGTATGGAGAACACCTTTTGGTCAGGCAACGCCCACTCGCCCGTGGTCTCCAACTCGTAGGTTACATAGTCGGACATGTTGTCCAGATAATGCACCAAATCCCCCGTCTGGTACCATTCGCGGAAGAAGCCGCTTCCCACACTATCCACCCCGTACAGCGGCCGTGCCGCTGCATACAGGCATACCGCCAGCAGCCCTATCACCATCCGCCGCCTCACCGCTTGCCTCCTTTCGTCAGCGCAGGCACGTTGATATGGTATGCCAACCCCACGCGCACCATGTGGAACGGATAGTCCTTAATCCCGTACTGGTATTCCGCAAAGGGCTCAAAGCCTTTCGCATGCCCCGCCAAGCGTGCTTTGACCACCATCGGGCGGTCGCCGTCGTTCTCCCATCCCACATAGCCGTTCCACGTCGCGCGCAGCGACACGTATTCCGAGCGCAGCAGCATCTGCAAGCCGTACATCACGGCATCGTTCTGCCGTCCGTTGTCCGTCTGCCAACACAGGAACCCCGCCGATCCTGCGAAGCGCAACTCCACTTTCGCATCCGCCGCATCGGCATACGGGAACTGCTTCCCCGCGCCGAAATAGAGCGATTTGCCCACGCTCAGGTCGAAGAAATAGCCCGGATTGTCGTAGTAGCGCGCTTTTTCGAAACTGCCTCCGCTTGCCGTCTTTATCGCTGCGCGAAGCATAACGTCCGGAGACCACTTGCGGGCTTTCCATACCTGAATGTCTGTGGATACATACACATCACCCGCCTCGTGCCCGGTCATAGGCACCATGTCCTGCAAGCGGCAGGTGCGTTGCCGTTCGGGCGTCATCGCGTACCACTCCTGCACCGGCATCCAAAGCGTCAGGTTCACCCGCTCCGTAAAAAGCGGAATATACACCCGCGCGAACACGTCCGCCGTCCAATCCCCTTCATAACCAAAATAACCATCTCCCGCTACTTCCACGCGGAGATGGCTTTGCGTCCGTCCGTCCAGCATATCCGGCACGGGAAACGCATTCGGTCCGAAATAGGCAGGCGCAATGCCCGTAGGCTCACCCAAGTTCGGATGCTCGATAGGCACACGCCCATGCGCCGCCACGCACACCAACAATACTATATACAGCAATCGCTTTCTCAACGGGGAATGTCGGTTTCCGATAATCATACATTAAAAATCATAAATAGCACGTCGGTTTTCGGGTTATCCAAGGGTAGCGCAAAGGTAGCCCAAGGGTAGCGGAAGGGTAGCGGAAAGAAAGAGGCTAATCATTTAGCGTTTGTTAACCTTTTTCTTTATCCGAACAGGTTCTTGAAGAAGTTCTTCTTGTCCGCCGAGCCGGGCACTATGTTCGGACTGTCTTGCAGTTTCTCAATCAGTTTTTTCTCGTCGCGCGACAGCCGTTCGGGGATATATACGCCCACGTTAATCAGCAGGTCGCCCGTACCGTACTGCCGTCCGTATTGGTCTATCGAGGGCAGTCCTTTTCCTCTCATTCTCAGCACTTTGCCCGGCTGCGTCCCCGGGGTAATCGTTATCTTCACATCGCCCGTGAGGGTCGGTATCTGCACCTGTCCGCCCAGTATCGCCGTAGGCATGTCCAGCAGCAGATTATACACCAAATCGCTGCCGTCGCGCACGAAATCCTTGTGCTCTTCTTCCTCCACCAGCACCAGCAAATCGCCGTTCACGCCTCCTCTCGGCGCGGCATTTCCCTTGCCTTGCACGGTCAGTTGCATGCCGCCCGCCACACCTGCGGGAATCGGTATCTCTATCACTTCCTCGTCGCGGACCACGCCCTCGCCGTTGCATTTCGGGCATTTGTTCTTCACAATCCGCCCCTCGCCGTGGCAAGTCGGACATTCTTCCTGCACCTGCATCATCCCGAAGATACCCCGTTGTGCACGCACCACGCGTCCCGACCCTTTGCAGGTCGGACAGGTCTCGCCCCCGCTGCCGTCCGCGCTTCCCGTGCCTTGGCACGCCGCACAAGAAACCAACTTGCGCACCTTGATTTTCTTTGTCGTCCCCGTCGCTATCTCTTCCAGCGTCAGCCGCACTTTCACGCGCAAGTCCGAACCGCGGCGCACGCGTTGCCCGCCGCGCGAACGTCCGCCGCCGAACAGGTCACCGAGGTCGAAACCGGCACCGCCGAAGATGTCGCCGAACTGCGAGAAGATATCCTCCATCGACATGCCTTGTCCGCCGCGGAAGCCGCCCATGCCGTCCATGCCTGCATGTCCGAACTGGTCATAGCGTTGCCGTTTCTGCGGGTCGGAAAGCACCTCGTAGGCTTCCGCCGCCTCTTTGAATTTCTCCTCAGCCTCTTTGTCACCGGGGTTTTTGTCCGGGTGATACTGAATCGCTTTCTTGCGATATGCCTTTTTTATTTCATCGGCTGTCGCGGTCTTCGCCACGCCAAGCACCTCATAATAATCTCTCTTCTCAGCCATAATTCTTAGTTCTTAATTCATCATTCATAATAGATACGGAGCGGCAAAGCAGGTTATTCCCTCGGTATTGTCAGCTCTCGTTGCCGTCTCGTTGCCGTCTCGTTGCCGTGTCGTTACCGTAAATCACCTATAATCGTCAGCTAATTGACCGCTTATCCGCAGCTTATCTACTGCTGATTAAACACATCATTCGCCTACCACCACTTTGGCAAATCGGATGACTTTATCACCCAGTTTGTAGCCCTTTTGCGTGCAGTCGATTACCTTGCCTTTCTTGTCCTCACCAGCAGCAAAAGTCGTTACCGCCTCGTGCTCATCGGTATTGAAGTCGGCATTCTCAGTCTCTAACGCATGCACATCGTGCTTGCCAAGGAAAGTAATAAACTTGTTGTAAATCAAGTCGATTCCCTCTCGCAGGCTATTGATATCCTCGGTCTTCTGCATAGCCGCTTGGGCGCGCTCAAAATCGTCCACCAGCGAGAGCATCTCCGTAAAAATTTTCTCGCCCGCGGTTTCCATCAACGCCAGTTTCTCTTTGTTGGTGCGTCGGCGATAGTTGTCGAACTCCGCCATCTGACGAAGCCGGACATCCTCCAATTCGGCAATACGTTTCTTCAACGCCTCCACATCCTCTTCCGGTTCGTTGGAAACAGGGTTTTCCTCTATTGGTTGCTCCGTTTCTTCTTGAACCGCCGAGACGTTTTCTTCCTGTGTTTGCGCTTGTTCAGCAGCATCGGTTTGCATTTTTTGTGTTGTTTCCTGCTGCTCTATATTTTCCACTTTCATATCGTGTTGTTTGTTATGTTTCTTGCTCATATTCCGAAATAATCTCATGTGTTTTGTAGCAATAGTGCCATTGATGATAGTTTCAAATGATATGCCAAAGGGGCAAATACTGCCATTTTGTCAGAGTATATTCCGTACGTCCTGCAAAGATGAGACAACATAGGTAGCATCTTTCCGCTGCTGCTCCGTAGGCGTGCAATTCCCAACTATCCAAATAGAATCAATCCCTGCCGCCTTTGCTCCCGCTATATCACTGGTGTAACTGTCCCCTATCATAATCACCTCCTCTTTCTGCAAATCCGGTATCTGTTGTTTGTTCTTCTGCAAAGCAACTTCATAGATATACGGATCCGGTTTCTGCACTCCGACATCCTCGCTAAGGACGACATGCGCAAAGTAAGGCAACAAAGCAGAGTGCTCCAACTTATAAAACTGAGACTCCATAAAGCCGTTGCTAACGACAGTCAGCGGATATTTCCCAGACAAATATTTCACCACCTCTTCAGCACCAGGCAACAGACTAAAATGCTCATTGGTCAAATGGAGGAAATCGTCCCCCATACGCTTCGACATATCTACCAGTTGTCCGGGTGCTTTAGCAGTATCCAACCCAAGCAATTGGCAAATGGGATGCAGGAATTGGTCATAATAGAGGAAGTCCTTCGTTATCTCACTTCTGCCATACCTTTCCCAGAGATCCTGATTATGAGTGCGGTACATATCGCACCACACATCAAAATCGGGACACCATTCGCCTATACGGTACTTCTCATACAGAACCTTTTGCGATGGCGTTACCGCCTTCTGCCAATCCCCGAGCGTATCATCCCAATCTATAAAAACGGCTCGCTTCATTTTTCGTACAAATCAAAATAATGTTCCTTGCGAAGAGGCGACAAACGGCACTTTCCCGAGATGCTTATACGCCAAGGCTGTAACCTCACGCCCACGAGGTGTGCGCTTGATAAAACCTTCCTTAATCAAATAGGGTTCATAAACATCCTCAATCGTTCCTGCGTCTTCTCCCATCGCCGTAGCTATCGTATTCAGTCCAACCGGTCCGCCTTGGAACTTGTCGATAATAGTACACAGCAACTTATTGTCTATCAAGTCCAATCCGAAAGTATCGATATTCAGCGCCTCCAAAGCATATCGCGCGATATCCAAATCAACAGCCCCGTTGCCCTTGACCTGCGCAAAATCGCGCACCCGACGCAACAGAGCATTAGCAATACGAGGCGTACCGCGACTACGGCGGGCTATCTCACCCGCAGCATCCTGCTCGATACTCACCCCCAGCAAACCGGCACTACGCTTGACTATTCCTGCCAGCACATCCGCATCGTAGTACTCAAGGTGGCAGTTGATACCGAAACGCGCCCTCAGCGGCGAGGTCAACAACCCTGAGCGAGTAGTAGCGCCTATCAGCGTAAAACGGTTCAGATCAATCTGGATAGTTCGCGCCGAGGGACCTTTATCTATCATAATATCGATACGATAGTCTTCCATTGCCGAATAGAGATACTCCTCCACCACGGGCGAGAGGCGATGGATCTCGTCAATAAACAGTACATCATTCGGCTCTAAAGAGGTCAGCAACCCCGCAAGGTCGCCGGGTTTGTCCAGCACAGGACCGGAAGTAATCTTAAAGCCCACGCCCAACTCGTTGGCAATGATATTGCTCAGCGTCGTTTTGCCAAGTCCCGGAGGGCCAAACAGCAGCACATGATCCAGGCTCTCGCCGCGCAGTTTAGCCGCCTCCACAAAAATACGGAGATTACTAACGACCTTACTCTGTCCGGCAAAATCGGCAAACTGCAACGGGCGCAGAGCGTTATCCTGCTCCTTTTCGGTCATCTGTTGGCGTATATCGAATTCATCCATATCCTTATTTTGCATATTGTCTTATCAGTTTACGATTGCGTACAATCGCGGAATAGTTTCTCCAAGTCGTCCACTTCGCGGGTAGGTTTATCAGCCCTAAGTTCACCATGATGCAATATGACCACGCGATTGCACATCTCACGCACCTCCTGCATAATATGGGTTGACAAAATCACCGTCTTATCTTTCCCCAGCTCGCGTATCAGGCTTCGGATATCCTGCAACTGATTAGGGTCCAGTCCGGTTGTAGGTTCGTCCAATATCAACAAATCGGGATCACCTAACAGTGCCTGCGCAAGCCCTACACGTTGTTTGTAACCTTTGCTCAGTTGCCCGATTTTTTTGTGCACCTCAGGCGTAAGCCCCACACGCTCCACCAACTCATCAACCCGCGTATTGATATCTTTTCTGCTTGCCTTCGGCATCGTTATTCTCCCCATAAAACACAGATACTCATCCACATACATATCCTCATACAACGGGTTCTGCTCCGGCAAATAACCAATCTCATTCGGTACTTTTACAATAGTCCGGCATTCTTTATCAGTAGCGACATCCGGCATCCACAACCGTACCAAAATCTTCATCAGCGTAGATTTGCCAGCACCATTAGGTCCTAATAGACCCACTATTTCCCCATCCGCAATAGATAGCGAAATATCATGCAAAACGACTTGTTTCTTTATCGTTTTATTCAGATGTTCTATTCGTATAGGCATAGTAACCGCATTTGCCGTTGAGCCCGCAAAGGTACAAAAAAGAGAGCACATATCAAAATGGAGAGTGTAAAATAGCGATTTTTCGCTATTTTACACTCTCCTACACACACTATCTGCGAAGCGTTTATACCGTCTGTTCGATATTCCATACAAAGGCGCGCACGCCGACGGCGGGGTTGCGCATGTCCAACTTGCGCACGCCTTCCAGCAGGGTCTCCACCTGCCCGTCTTCCACTACGGTGATGATACACGAGTTCATCTCGGGCCAAGCATGCGTACCGCGCCGCGGCTCTCCGCCATGCGTACCGCGCCCCTGCACGTCTTCGAGGAACGTAAAACCTGTTACATTCAACGCATCAAGCAGATATTCAACACGCTCCGTGTTGGCTTGATTGAATACTATCATTACTGATTTCATAATCTTCTCTGTTTAGTTGGGTATATTCGGTGTCGTTTCGGGGAACACTTCCGCTTTGGTTGCCTCTACCGGCTCCAACGCTTTCTCTTTCTTTGTCTTGATGTTCATGAAGATGAAGTTCTTGCGCATCTTGCTGACTTTGTCGCGCTCGCCGTGGCGGGACATAGCCGCATACAAGGTCGGCACGATGAAGAATGTCAGCAAGGTGGATACCAACAGACCGCCGATAACGACGATACCCATCGGCTGCCACATCTCGGAACCTTCACCCGACGACAATGCCATCGGCACCATACCGAGGATGGTGGTGAATGCGGTCATCAAGACAGGACGGATACGGCTTCTGCCGGCAACAACCACCGCCTCATTGAGTTCCATACCGCGCTCACGCATCAGGTCGATATAGTCGATAAGCACAATACCGTTCTTCACCACGATACCTACCAGCATCACGAGACCCAATGCACCAATCATATCCAGCGAACGGTGGGTAATCCACAAGGCGAGAATCACACCCGACAACGCAAACGGAATGGTGAACATGATAACGAACGGGCGTTTGAGCGACTCGAACTGGCTTGCCATCACGATATACACAAGCATGATAATCAATATACCCAGCATCGTCATGTCGCCGAACGTATCTTGCTGGTCCTCGTAGTCACCCGCCACGCGCACAACCACGCCCTGCGGGATATCCAACTTGGGCAGCACGTTGTTCTCGATATACTGCGCCAACTCACCCAACGAAGTTCCGTACGGTGTAACCGACACGGTTACAATACGTTGGCGTGCCTTACGCTCGATGGTAGGCGGCGTCCAGTACTCACCGATGTTGCAAACCTCCGACAGTTTGACCACCTTGCCGGTAGGAGTCGGGATAGACAAGTTGCTGATGGCTTCGATGGTATTCCGGTCGCTCTCCTGCAAGCGGCAGAGAATGTCATACTCCGAACCCTCCTCTTTGAGGTAGCCGCAAGCCATACCGTTCACGCGGTTGCGTAGGTAGGAAGATATGGTCGCCGCTGTCAGTCCGAGACGGCTGGCTTTCTCCTTGTCCACCTCAATCTTGATTTCAGGACGCTCGTCATCGCGCGAGATAGATGCATCACGTGCACCGGGCACATCGTGGTTGCAGACGGCTTTCAGTTCTTCCGCCAGGGCGGAGGTTACGTCAAAGTCATAGCCGTAGATTTCCAAATCCACCGTATTGGATGCGCCACCGCCTCCTCCGGACGTACTTACCTTGTAATCAACGATTTCCGGATAGCGTCCCATCTCCTTACGCAAGATTTCCGCCAACTCGAAGATGGTGCGTTCGCGCTCGTATTTCTTGCTGCAACGAACGGTCATTGATATGGTATTGTTCATCGTGGACGAGAACAGGGCCCCCATACCGCTGTCGTCATTCGAACCTGCCGAGGTACTAATCAACTGAATTTCAGGTACCAACTCCACAAAGCGAGCCTCCAAGGCACGAGCCGTCTTCAACGTCTCCTCGATACGCGTACCGCGCTGCAACTTGACAGTTACGCTCATACGTCCGTTGTCCTGCTGCTGCATGAAGTCCGTACCGATTTTGCCTGTAAACGCAGGTATCAGCGTCAAGCCGAAGAATGTGAACAATATCGCAAACGTGGCTACTTTGTGTTTCAAACACCAACCCAATATCTGTGCATATTTTTCATCCACCCAGTCTAACCAATGCACCACCGTGCGGTCGTACCAACTCTTCTTTCCCTTGTCGTCATCTATCAGGTTGCCTTCCTCGTCCACGTGTACTTTGCGCGGTTTGAGCAACTTGCTTGCCAACATAGGCGTCAGCGAGATAGCGATGAGTGTCGAAGTACATACCACAATCGTGATAATCCATCCCAACTCCTTGAACATGATACCCGCCATACCGGTCAGCATCGTCAGCGGCACAAATACCGCCACAATAACCAAGGTCGTTGCAATAACGGATACCCACACCTCGTTCGTCGCATAGATAGCCGCTTCGCGGGGATTCTCGCCGCGGTCCACGTGCTTCGAGATATTCTCCAAGACCACAATCGCATCGTCCACCACCATACCGATAGCCACCGTCAGCGAACACAACGATATGATATTCAGCGAGGAACCGACTAACCGCAGGTAGATAAACGCCACAATCAACGCAATAGGAATGGTCAGACCGATGATGATAGTAGCACGCCACTTACCCAAGAAGAAGAGCACCACCAATACCACAAACAGCAACGCATAGAGAATAGACTCCTGCAACGAGTTGATGGAGTTCTGGATGTTCTCCGACGAGTCGTAAATCATCTTGAACTGCACATCGGAAGGCAATGTCTTCTGGATACGCTCCACCTCTTTGCGTACGTCGCGGCATATCTGCACCGTGTTCGCACCCGTCTGCTTGGTCACCATCAGACGTGCGCACTCGCGACCGTCGGTCTTCTCGTCCAGTGCCAACTCCTTGATAGTATCTTTTACGGTAGCAATATCGCGCACGAAGACCTGACGCCCGTCTGACGTAGTGGAAACCACAATATCCTTGATTTCATCCGACGATACATACTCCGAGCGCACCTCCATCTGGTATTGCTCTTTCGCCAACTTCACCGTACCGGAAGACATGTTGAGGTTGTTGGCGGAAATCATGTTGCCCACCGTCTCAACGGTCAGCCCGTAGGCATCCAACTTCGACTGGTCGAGATACACATACACATACCGGTCTGGAGCACCCGACACCGTCAGGTTACCGATACCGTCCACACGGTTCAACTGCGGAATAATCTCGTCATCCAGCATCTTGTCCAGCGCAGGATACGACTCGTCCGCCATGATGGCATACTGTATGACAGGCATCATGGACGTGGACAGACGCAACACAATAGGGTTCGAGCAACCGTCCGGCAGGTTGTCTTTCACGATGTCCACATATGTGCGCACATCGTTCAGCACCTCGTCGAGGTTGGTTCCCCATTCAAACTCCATCGTCACGGACGAGATATTGTCTTTCGACTGGGAAGTCAGTTCTTTCAAGTGGTCAACCGAGTTGAGCGAGTTCTCCATCACTTTGGTGACGTTGCTCTCAACCTCCGATGCCGACGCACCGGGATAGGTCGTCATGACCGTCACATACGGAGGGTCCATCTCCGGGAACTGGTCAATAGGCAACTGCACGTAGCAGAACACACCTATCACGATTACTGCCAAGAAAATAAGTGCAGTAGTAACAGGTTTTTGGACCGCTGATTTGTATATAGCCATATTCTTCTAATTATGAATTAAGAATTATGAATTACGAAGGCGGTCATTTCTCCGTCGTTATCTTCACGCCGTCCACCAGACGCGCTTCCCCTTTCGTCACCAGTTCCACGCCGTCCACAATCTCCGGCGCGATAATCTCCACATCGTCACCGAAACGCTGTCCCATCTCTACCGAAACGCGCTTGGCAACCCCGTTGTCGTTGATGAACACATAGCGGTCGTTCGCACCGATCAGTTTCAGCACGGTCGAATAGGGTGCCGCCATGATAGTCGCTTTGCCGAGACCGACCGTCGTATTCACATACATACCCGGACGGAGCAATCCCTCTTTGTTCGGCACCACCACTTTCACTTGGAACGTGTGGCTCGCCGCATCCACCGTCGGATAAACCACCTCGATGGTGGCAGGGAACTGCTTGTCGGGATATACGTCCGTGCGGAGCGTCAGCCGCATGCCGGCTTTAATCTGCGGAATGTACGACTCGGGAATAGCCACCAGTGTTTTCAGTTTGTCCACCTGCGTGAGCACCACAATCGGCTGACCGCTGTACAACTCGCCGTCCTCATACGATTTGGCGGAAATGACGCCTGCGAAAGGTGCCTTCACATACGTATTGGTTTGCAGGAAATTCAGACTCTCTTTCGTCTGGTCAAGCGAAAGTTTGATTTGGTCGTACTGCTGTTGCGACACCGACCCGGTCTGAATCAAGCCCTCCATACGCGCCATCTCCGTTTCCAGATTGGCAATCGCAAATTTGGTGGTGTTGTATTGCTGCTGGTCCATGCGCACCAGGTCGTCTCCCTTGGCTACGCGGTCGCCCACCTCCACGTATATATGCTCTATCTTGCCCGTCAGCGAAGGGGCTACGTTCACCGTCTCATACCCCATCAGGTTGGACGACAGCGTAATCTCACGCTGAATCTCACGAGGATGGAGCGTGGTAAGTTCCACAATCTCAACGCGTTCGCTCTCTGTGGAACCGCTCTTTGCATTTTCCTGTTTGCCGCAACCTACCATCACCAACACGGTTGCCGCCAAAATACTGATCTTCTTCATATCTTCTTTCTGTGTTTATTATTGCTTGTTTAAGAATTTTGTCAATGCCAGTTCCGCGTTCACAAGGCTGAGCACGGCTTGCACATACGTGGATTGCGCGCTGATAACGTCGTTGCTCGCGTTCACCAACTCCAGATTGGAGGTGGCACCGTAGCGGTACTTGTTGGTCGTCGAAGCAAACACCCGTTGCGTTACGTCCATGTTTTCTTTCTCGTTCATATAGGTCTCGAAAGCGTTTTGGAGGTCGAAGCGCAACTGCTGGTTCTGGATACCCAACTGGTTGGTAGTCTCTTCCAAGGTGTTGCGCGCTTTCTCCAAGGCGATTTTCTTTTCCGTCACGCCCGCCGCGCGCTTGCCCGATGACCACAAGGGCATCGAAACGCTCACTGCCACCGCATTCGGAGGCGTCATGCGGAAACCGCCTTCGCCGTAGTACCACTGTTTGCTGTATTGGTATCCGACTCCCACCGTCGGACCGTATGCCCAGGCAGCCATGTGCACGTTCTTCTTCGCCAAATCGACATTCTTCTCCAACTGGCGGTAACTGACATTGTTTTCCAATACAAAATCCTCGCCCAGCAGGTTCAGCACCGCTTCTGCCGACAGCATGTCATCCAGCGAGGTTGTCAGCACCAACTCCGTCTCCACGGGCACATCCAGCAGCACTTTCAGCGAACTTTCCGCCAACTGCACGTTGCGTTTGTTGCTGTTGATGCTGTTCTTCAACGAGTTCACGCGCACCATTATCTGGTCGGCGGCGGTCTGCTCCGCCGCTCCTACATCCACAGAACGTTGCGTCATCTCCGCCAACCGCTCCACGTTGACCAGCGAACTGTCCAGCAAGCCCACAATGTCTTGCAGCACCAGCACGGACGCATACGACGACACCACGTTCGCACGCAAATCCAACTCGTTCTGCTCGTAGGCGAGTTTCTGCATATCTATCGCCACCGTATTCAGCAGCGCGCCTATCACCGCCTGTCCGCTGATGCCCACCGATGCCGAAACACCGAGCGACCCGTTGTCGGGCATACTGATAGACATCTGTCCGAAGTCCATCTTGTAGCCGAACATCGACTGGTATTGGTACGACAAGTCCGCTTGCGGCAGCATCGCGGCAATCGTCTGCCAGCGTTGCGCGTACGCCTCTTGGATAGCCATGCTTGCATTACGCAGCGAACGGTTGGTCTCCACCGCATACTGCTGCGCCTCCTCAATGCTCAGACTCAATCGGGCGGGCACGTCCCGTTGCGCAACGGGACGCGTTGCTGCCATCACGTGGTCTTCCGCCTCGGCATGCACGCCATACAGCAGCGCCAATGCCGTCATCATTACTGAAAATACTTTCTTCATCTCTACTTTTGTATAGTTAAGTTCATTATTTTTCGATCACCGACATCTTCTGCGCCACCTCTTCCGACAATTTGCGCATCCTTGGTCCGCCTTCCGCCGACACAATACCCCGCAGCAGCAAGCCGAAACCGTACTGCGTCAGTTCTGACAGGCTGCGTTCCTTGTCCGTATCGCTTGCCGACAGCGTGCTCAGAATGCCCTGGTGCAGAATGGCGAACAGCCGTGCCGTCAGCGCCACATTCAAATCCTCGCGAAAGAAGCCCTCCGCAATCCCCTTTTCCAAAAACCGTGCCGCAAAGGTCTGCGTATTCTTCAGTATGCTCTCTTTGTACGCCTCAAAACGCTGGGGATAGTACTTCTGCATATCATAGACGAACGCCGGCGGCTGCATGATGCGCTTGGTCTGATACACAATGGCAAAGCAGTTGGTCAGCGTCTCCTCTATCGTCTGCTTCTCTATCATTTCCATCACCCGTTCGCAGATAATCTGCTCGTGGTGCTTAAGCAACGCCTCCACCAGGTCTTCTTTGGTCTCGAAGTGCACATAGAAAGTCTTCTTGCTGATACCCACCATCCGGCAAATATCATCTATCGACAGCGAGCGGATACCCACACGCTGCATATTCTCCGATGCAACCTCAATAATATCTTCTTTTATATCACTCATCCGTTCCATTTTTACTATTTAAGTTGTAATGTTCAATTGCAAATGCCACTCGTATGATTCGCGCCAATTACCAATTAAAATTACCCATCACAAAATAAAAGCACACTTTCTACTACTAAAACCGTGCCAAAATATGTTTTTTGGCATGGAATAAGGAAACTTTTTTCACTTTTATAGTTTCCAAGTACATTTTGTATAGTGTAGATTGCAAATTACCCCGCTTTCACGCGCCGCCATTAATTACCACAAATAAGCCATCAGATGCTCTTTCTCACAAAAAAGCAACAAGCCAAGAAACGCTCCTTGGCATCCACGCGAGGTATCAAAGCACAATATGACATTCACTCCGAAGTAGGGCTTTCCTATACCTATCTCTTCCCCGCCCAACATGCTCATTTCGCGGAACTCCACTTTTCGTATATTATCCACAAATATGGCATCATCGGTCTTGATTTAGAAATGAATACCCTGCGTTCCTACTACAACGCAGATATTGCGCAATACTATGACAAACCATACGAAACGGAAACAGGCATAATCGGCGGACCGCACGCGGGTGTACAGTTGCCTTGCCGCATCGGCAAAGCAACCTTCATCACTCCCAGACTTGTCTATCACCACGGTATAGGTGCAATGGATGGACTGCAGCAGTTCCATAATGTCAGAGCAGGGGCTCAAATGAGTTTCGGAAAGAATTACCTATTCACCTTGGGTATTTTCTATCAATTTACACACACCACCAACTTGCTCTATACCAAGCCAGACTTACATGGTATCGGCGTACAGTTGTGTGCCGGTATATAACACAGCCCCCCTAAAAAAGAAAACACATTAGGTGCTATACTAAAAAAGAATCACCGAGAGTTATACCCTCAGCGATTTTCTCTTGCGGAGCAAAGCGTCCCCTCGCCGTGTTGCCTATAGCAGACAACGACATAATATTAACCCCATTTTTGTTGCCAAACCAGGACTCGAACCCAGACAGACAGAACCAGAATCTGTAGTGCTACCATTACACCATTTGGCAAAACGATACCCTCCTTTCGGAAAGCGGGTGCAAAAATACTGCAAATTTCCGAAACGTGCAAATAATTCTACAAAAAAATGCACTTTCCTATCTACTTACAACACTTTTTCTATGGTTGTATCCCTTATTGCGCATACAAAATCTGTGCCGATTGTGCTGCCGTCACTGCAATTTCCTGCACAATTTCTTCTCCTGCGTACGGACATTGCCCGTCGGCGCACGCCACGCGGAACTCGCCCGCAGGCAGACTGGTCTCCACGTCGTAGCGGTTGGCATTCAGCACTACCACGATTGTTTTCCATTCGTCGCCCACCGCGGCGCCGTCAATCGTGAACGCCACTACGCCCGCGCCGTCGGCTATGTCCGTGAAATGCACATGCTTGCGCACCAAGTCCGCATCGCCCATACGGAAAGCGGGGTGTGCCTTGCGCAGGGCTATCAGCCCTTGGTAGTAGCGGAAGACATCCTCGTTCTTGGCTTTCAGCGACCAGTCGATGGCGTTGATGGAGTCGGGGCTGCAGAACGAGTTGTGCACTCCTTTCTTATCGCGCAGCACCTCTTCTCCTGTCCATAGGAAGGGAATGCCTTGTGAGGTCAGCACCGCCGTCTGTGCCAGTTTGTCCAGCCGTTCGAGTTCCCCTGCTTGCAGGCAGATGCTTGCTTTCAGGCGGTCGGTCAGCATCATGTCGTCGTGGCACGACACGTAGTTGATGGACTGGGTCGGCTGCAGTGCCCACGGCGTCTTCGAGTAGTTCACCTGGCTCATGTCGATGTCGGGGTGGGCTATACAGCCCGCAATGCCGAATTTGATGCTCTCTTCCAATCCGCTCTCGCGCGTGTTGGCAAGGAATGCGCCCTTGTGGTCATCCGAGAACGGACCGCGCAGCGCATCGCGCATGTCGTCGCAGAAGGCTCCCACGCCCGGCAGTGCCTGCATGTTGGCTTTCATCGCCAGTTCTTCGGCGGGCAGCAGCGGAGCACCCGCCGCCCAGCCTTCGCCGTAGAGCAGCAGCGTGCTGTCTATCCCGTCCATCATCGCGCGCACCGCCCGCATGGTCTCTATGTCGTGGATGCCCATCAGGTCGAAGCGGAAGCCGTCGATATGGTATTCCGTCAGCCAGTAGCGGCAACTCTCCACGATGAACTTGCGCATCATCGGGCGTTCGCTCGCCGTCTCGTTGCCACAGCCCGATGCGTTGCCCAACGCCCCGTCCGCTGTGTAGCGGTAGAAATAACCCGGGCAGGTGTTGTGGAAGTTGGAGTGCTCCACATCGTATGTGTGGTTGTACACCACGTCCATCACCACGCGGATGCCCGCTTTGTGCAGCGCCTGAATCATCGCCTTCATCTCCGTGATGCGGCATGCGGGGTCGTACGGGTTGGTGCTGTAGCCTCCTTCCGGCGCGTTGTAGTTCACGGGGTCGTAGCCCCAGTTGTAGTGGTTGTCCGCAAGGCGCGTCTCGTCTATCGAACCGTAGTCGTACGACGGCAGTATCTGTACGTGTGTCACGCCCAACTCTTTCAGGTGCGCGATGCCCGATGCCATGCCCTGTCCGTCCGCCGCCTGCGTCCCCTCTTCCGTCAGCGCAAGGAATTTCCCTTTGTGCATTATGCCCGATGTCGGGTGGATGGAGAAGTCGCGGTGGTGCATCTCATACACTATCGCGTCTTGTGCTCCGGCAAAAGCGGGGCGCACATCCGTCTCCCAGCCCTCGGGCTGTGCTGCAGGCAGGTCTATCACCGCGCCGCGTCTGCCGTTCACGCCCACCGCCTTGGCGAAGATGCCCGGCGTCTCTTCCAGCGAGTCCACCTGGAAGGTATAGAACAGCCCCTGCTTGTTGCCCCGGAGTGTGCATTTCCACGTGCCGTCCGCCCCGCGCCGCATGGCGTGTTGCTCCACCGCCTCGCCACCGATGCCCTCGGCGTACAGCCGCAACACCACGCTCTCCGCAGCAGGACTCCATACGGAGAAGACCGTCTTCTTCGGCGAATAGACCATCTCGTCCAGCGCGCCCTCACGCACAGGATATTCGTCCACCGACTGATACACAGGTCGCTTGCTCTCGCAACCCATCAATGCACAAAGCATACAAAGCAAAGAGAATAATGTGTTCTTATTCATGGATTATGATTGTTTGTCAAGGTCTCGCCTGCCCCACCCGCGGGGCAATGGCTCAATCCCGTCAGTGCCTTTTAGCTTCCTGCGCCAACAGGGAAGGCAAGTAGGTGTCCCGAATATACGCGAAATCGGGTATCTCGTTCAGTATCGCCCTGCATTCCTCTATCGCCCGCTGACGGTCGCCCGCCTTGTCGTAGCACTGCGCCACACACATCCGCAACGACGCATAGTTCCAGAGCAGATGGTAGTCGGTACGCTCACGGAACAGCTTGGCGGCACGCAAGAACATCACCAACGCTTCTTCCTTGTCTCCTCCGAAAGCAGACGGCGCATAGAAATCCACGTTCGCCTTGAGCGTCAGCACAAACGGGTCGTCAGGAGCCAACTTCGCCGCCTTCTTCACCAGCTTGAACGACTCCAAGCCGGAAGAGAACAGACGCGACTTATTGAGCATAAAGTCGTACGCATTGACCGAAGACATATACATATAGTAATGCGCCTCGGGGATATGCTTGTTGCGATATTCCGCCTCCACATGTTCGCGAAAGCGCCGGAGAAAATCCTCCGCCTGCGGGTCTTTCTCATCGATAGCCGTAGCCACAAAGCCGTACTCGTAGTTGATCAGCCGCTTGCGTTCGTCCGTGTCCAGTTGCTCCCAGTCCGTCGTAGTAATATACGTTCTCCAAACCGACATATCGCTGTCGAGATACGCCTTGTACAGCTGTTCATCCGTAAACTGCGCGCAGCATACCGCCGAGCAAAACAAAAGAATAAGAAGTATTGAGAATGTCATTCGTATAACTAAAATTAACCTGCTTAGCCTATGCAAAATACGTACCAAAACCCGACAGGCAGGCTTTTTTTGCTTAGAAAAAACAACGACAGAGACCACCTAACCGCCGTTAAGTAGTCTCTGCATAGATTGTAATTGCCTGTATCACTTAATCTTACCATCTTGCTCCAGACGCAACGTATGGGTCGGCAGGTCGCATACCTCGCTCGGACCATAATACTGGATAGGACCGGGATAGATATAGCTGGTATTCGCATCTGCCCATTCGGCGCGGCGTGATTTCATATAGAGGAACGGAGCACCGTTGAGGTCCACCAGCGCTTTTTGGATAACGGGCTTCATCTTGCCGTTGCGCTTCTCCATATTCATCATCATCGTGATAGGCACACCGCCTGCAATCCACTCAGCGGCGGGCTTGGTCAGGTTGCGCACCAACGCCATATAGCCTGTCTTACCGGCAGCGATAAGGTGCGTAGCCGTCATACCGAGCGAGTAGCAATAATCGGCATCGAAGTTGGACGGGATAGCGCAACGTCCTTCGTAGCCGAAGAAGTGGTTCAGCGCAGAGAACTTGCCCTTGTACGTACCGTTGGCTTTCAGCTGCGCAAGGCGCTTGCCGACCATCTCGATGAGCAGTTTCTCTGTCTCTATCTGGCTGACCATCACGTTTCCGTGGGGGTCGCGGTCGAGCGTCAACTGGCGCGCAATAGCTTTCGGCAACGAACGGTAGAGCTCGCACGACGCAGGCGTAAGCATTGACTTAACGTACTCGCGCTTGGCGTCATCGCCCTCCAAAGAGGTAAACTCTTCGTTCTGCGCCAGCATATCGTTGAGTTCCTGAATGAGCACACGCATCGCGGGGATGAACTCTATCAAGCCTTCGGGGATAAGAACCGTACCGAAGTTGAGCCCTGCGTTGGCACGGTCAACAATCACCTCGACTATCTGCTCTACGATGTCGTTGAGCGTCATGCTCTTAGCCTCTACTTCCTCCGAGATAAGGCAGATATTCGGCTGGCTCTGCAGCGCGCACTCGAGCGCAATATGGCTTGCCGAACGCCCCATGAGGCGAATAAAGTGCCAGTATTTCTTCGCCGAGTTGGCATCGCGTTGGATATTACCAATCAACTCGCTATAAACCTTGCATGCCGTATCGAAGCCGAACGAAGTCTCAATCATGCTGTTCTTCAGGTCGCCGTCGATGGTCTTCGGGCAACCGATAACCTGAATACCTGCCTGCTTTTGCTTGTAGTACTCCGCAAGGACGCAGGCGTTAGTGTTCGAGTCGTCGCCGCCGATGATGACAATCGCCTTGATACCGAGCTCTTTGCACACCTCTATGGCGCTATCGAACTGCCATGTCTCTTCCAGCTTGGTACGACCGGAACCGATAATATCGAATCCGCCCGTGTTGCGGTACTCGTCGATGATGCTGCCCGTCAGCAGGGTGTATTTGCCCTCTATCAAGCCGCTCGGACCGCCCAAGAAACCGTAGAGCTGGTTGTCCGGATTCAGCGCTTTCAGTCCGTCGTAGAGGCCGCTAATCACGTTGTGTCCGCCGGGAGCTTGTCCGCCAGACAGGATAACACCTACGTTGAACGGCGTCGCAACGATATTCTTACCCTCGGTGGGCTCCATGGTTATCACAGGCATTCCGTAGGTATTGGGGAACAGCTGCTTGATTTCGTTCTGGTCGGCTACCGACTGTGTTTTCTCGCCCTCGACGAGACGAACTGCACCCTGCAACGCAACCGGCATCTTCGGTTGGTACGATTGGCGTGCAATCTGAAGGGGACTCTTTTGCATTGTCATATTGTTAGGATTTTCAATTAGTACGACTTATATCCTACAAAGCTATCGTTGCTTTGTGTTTCGCCTGCAAAAGTACAAAAAAATCCGATGTCTGCCAAATAAAAAGCAGGAAAGTTGCAACTTGCGCACCTAAGTTTGCAAACACCGTTGTTTAGTGTACCTGAGCGCTACCTTGCCCGTATGCGAACGCCTATAATCTCTCCCCAAGGAGCGTATAGACCTCTTCGCCGCGCTGTATGAGCACTTGTCCGTTGCGCATCGTTTTCCGTACAGGAGACACTTGTTTGTCCGCATTCGGATTGAATACGGGCGTTGCCGACAAGGTTGTAAACGTACCTTCGTACGCATGCAGTACGTTGCCGTCCTCGGTAGCAGCCGTAACGCTATAGGTGTATTGGGTATTGCTCTCCAATCCCGTAATCGTAAAGCGCATACCTTCCGTTGTTGTCTCTGCAGCAGCGGAACGCTGTGTCTGCCCCTTACGCGCAGGCGCATAGACTATATTTCCGAGCCGTCCGTCTGCATAGAACGTCAGCGTACAATAGGTTTCGCCGTCTTTGCTGACGATCAGCGTATAAGTCTCAGCCCCCTCCACGGTAGCCCACGTAATCGTAACTTCTTCTTCCGCAGGCGTTACGACAGTAGAGTCTGTAGGAACATCCACCATATCCATAGTTATACATTGGAAATTCTTAAAGTTTTTCCAAGTAGTCGCTTGGCGGTATGCGTCTATAGCGGCGCACGGCACGTTGATTACGGCATTGGGCAGACTATCTCCGAACGAAATTTCTCCATACTCATCACTTTTGTAGCAAGCAGGCGGCTCCGTAGCATACGACGTAATAGAAGCCAGGGATTTGCAGCCCGCAAAGGTGTTTTCTCCGATAGACTTCAAGCCATAAGGAAGCGTAACCGATTGCAAATCTTCGCAATAATAAAACACTCCTCTTCCCAAACTCTCAACTTTCTCAGGAATGACAACAGATTTCAGACCGGTATATACAAAAGCAGATTCATCGATATAACATATACTATTGGGGAGTTCAATATTTGTCAGTGCGGGACATTCACCAAAAGCATGACTTGATAACACAGCCACACCATATTGAAGCATCACGGAACGGAGATTATTGCATTCAAAGAATGCATACGGAGCGACGGCGCTTAAACTACCGGGAATTATAACGGAAGCTAAGTTATCACATAGCGCAAAAGCATACATTCCGATGGCACTCACGCTACTCGGGAGACCGACAGACATTAGACTACTACAGCCATAAAATCCCCAATCACCGATGTAGCTCAGATTCGGACTGAAAGTAATAGTATCCAACCGTACACAAGCGTTAAACGCATACGCTTCAATACGCTCCACAGAATAAGGCATAGTAACCGAAGTAAGACCCACACACATAGAGAAAGCCGATTCTCCGATGCTCACTACATAATACGTTTTATCATTATACGTAACCGTTTCGGGAATCTCCAACGTAGTCAATCCCGCGTAGTTATTTTCTGACTCTTGTTCTTGGTAGGTTACCTCCACCATGCAAGGTTCCGTGTCGCTAATGATGTTGTAATAGAGGTCGCCAACTTTGAAGTCGTAGGCGAAAGCGGGCCGCGAGACAAGGCACAGCAACACGATAAGTCCGAGCAAGTAGAATTTCTTCATCCTGTATAAATTATTATAGTTTGTTATAAGCAGCAACTCTCCGGCGGCAAAGATACACTATTTTCTTGATATACGCAAACGCAAAATTCCGCAGTGGATAAGCGGTGGATAGGCTGTGGATTATGACAGTTTGCAACGATTAAATCTTTTTCACTATTTATCACCACGTATTAACCGCGTATAGACCGCGCATAAACCGCGTATTAACCGCGGAAAAGCAGCAAGCGGTTCGTTAACATTTGTTTTGTCCATAATTTATTTGGCAGTATCAGTTGTTTTTCGTATCTTTGCGTCGTCGTTCAAAGAACACTATCCATATGAAAACACGTTGTATCCTATTCATCGCCCTTGTGGCTGCACTGTCGCAAGTCGCGACTGAGAGCGCAGCCGTAGATATGCAGGCACATATCTACACCCAAGAGGCACAGCAAGCCTACTCCACCTTTCGCGCCAAGCAAAGCAGTTATTACACAGGTAATTACACATATAGCAAGCTCGCGAACACGACCAACGACGAGCTTTTCGGCGCACTCAACACACTGATGGGCAATACCTGCCGCATAGCAAGCGGTTTCTCCTACGATAAGTTACGTAGCCAATACGTCAAGGTGGACCGCGACCTCAACCGTTCCGGCTACATCATCGGTTACTACGACGGGCAGTCCATCAACGGCACGTGGGACAGCGGCAAGACATGGAACAGAGAGCACACTTGGCCTCAATCGAAAGGCGCGAACAAAAGCATATCAATGGGGCACGACATGCAATCGGTACGCCCCGCATCCACGTCCGTCAATTCAAACCGAGGCAACACGGCATACGGCGAGAGCGGCAGCTACTACGACCCCGACGAGGTACGCATCAACAATAGCTATTATGTCAGCAGCAACCTTGGCACCTACCGCGGCGATGCCGCCCGCGTCATCCTATACGACTATATCGTATATGGCGGTATGGGCTCGCACAAAAACAGTCTATACAACGGCAATGCACAGTTGCTCAGCAAACTCGGTAGCAGCGGCGTATTTGAGTCGCTTCGCGTACTGCTGAAATGGCACATGCAAGACCCGCCTTCGCTCACCGAGATGGTACGCAACGACGGAGCGCAGGACTATCAGGGCAACCGCAATCCGTTCATCGATTTTCCCGAACTGGCTATCCAAGTCTTTGCCAACAACTCAGGTATTCAGGTGTTCGATGTATCGTGCAACAGCACAGAGACACTTGCGCCTAACTACCGCTACACCCTTTCGGACGGGTTTATTGCCTACCTGACCGACGCCAACGGACTACACCCGAACAGCGTTTCCGTCAACGGCGCGCATGCCGACTACAACCCGCAGAACGGACGGCTGACGATAACGAATGTGACATCCGCCGTAAGGATTACGACCCACGCCCAACGCAGTGGAAGAAGTAAGTGCAGACGGCACAAAAGCGATTTACACACTGTCAGGGCAACTATTGCTTACGACCAACGACCTACCCGCAGCGATAGGCACCCTCACGCCCGGGGTATATATCCTCCGTGCTAACGGCAACACCCGCAAAATAGTAGTACGCTAAAAAGAAGAATCCGTACTGCGCCGGTGCGAAAAGAGATAACGCGCCACGCCGCCCAGCAAGCACAACAACATATAATAAGGATACAGCAGCCCGAGCAACAGGGCTGTCCAAACGCTGACTGACGGTTCGCGACGGAGGATGAGCGTATAGTCAATCGGGAACTTAATGATAATCAGAAGCGGGCATAGCGCCTGCAACAGATTCGCCGCCAGCACCAACGCCCCGCAACGGAGAATATCTTTGTCGCGATACGCGGGAGACTTGCCCGCCCAGCGCATACGCTGGCGAAACAAACCGCGCCATGTCTTCTCAGGCTGTACCGCCGCTTCCATACGCGGATTGGCAGAGACGCGGACAGTCATCCCGCGGTGCTTCATAGCCTCCAGCATAAACATATCGTCGCCACTCGGAATCTCGGGGTGGATATCCTCGTAAGCAGCCAGCCAACTGCTACGCCGCACCATCAGATTCGCCCCGCTGCACATTACCGCGTGCCCTCTGCGGGCGGTCTCGATAGTGAGTTGCTGAATAGCCGCATACTCGGCTATCTGCAGACGCTCCAACAGATTAGGTTTGTGTTCGGTCCGCATACGCAAAGGCAAAATGAGCATATCCGCGTTGCCAATCTCCCTCAACGCCTCTTCGTCAGAGGCAACGGGCAAGCGGACATCATCGTCATGAAGCCAAACCCACTCCGTAGCGGCGGCTTGTATCAACTTGCGAAGGGCATATTTCTTACCGCGACGGTCATCGTTGATGCCCCGCCGAGGCGTAATATGCGAAAGAGAAGAACGGGTTTGCAGGTTGTTGATTTCCTGCCACTGCGCATAGAACGCGGGATAAGATTTCGATATACAGCCGATATCGTCGCAAGGCAGGTCGGCGGCTAATAGCGCCATCGCCATACGGTGGTCGCCCCTGACCTCGTGGTGTGCCACCGCCTCTATACGGTCCGACTCTTTGAGGTGCAGACTTTCCGTCCCTCGGGCTACCAGTTGCACACCCAATACCTCGCAGCAAATAGCCACCGAAGGATACAAATCGGGGCAAGCAGAGAAGTCCAGCTCTATACGCTCCGCCCGCACATATGCGTGTTTTTTGCGTAATACAACGCCCTCAGCATCATACTCCGTCTCAACACCCAAACGGGCATATATGTCCGCCGCGATATTATCGCCCTGCAACGCACTCTTGCGCAAGCCCGTAAGACGCAGTTCGGCATCATGCAATGCCACATACTCGTACCAAAACGCGGCAGCCGACCAGTCACGTTCAATCTCGCTCTGATTGACGCTCTCCAGCAACGCCTTCGTCATCGCTATATATGGCGAAAGGCTGTCTGTCGTAACCTCCACGCCTATCAGCAGCAAGGCACTCACGAACTGCGTGGAAGCAGGTTTGGCAATATATACGACCTGCCCGCGTTGCAGCCGTTTGCCCTTGATATGCAAAGGCGGATAGCCCTCTTTGCCCGTATAATCGATAGCCGCGCCCATCTGCCGGAGGACATCCACCAGTTGCCCTATCGGGCGTTCCTGCATCCGCTCGCAACCTGTCAGTACTACATCGCACCCCTCTCTCTGCGCGAAATAGGCGATAAGAAAACGCATTGCCGTACCGCAATTGCCCAAGTCGTAGGTTTTCTGCTGTTCGGCAATCGTCGCAGCATCGTTCAATACGCTGTGCATCAGGCGCACATCGTCGGGCATAGCACAAGAGACGGGCATCAGCGTACCGCCGTGCTCGTCTCTGTGGATTGCCTGCAATATCAGCAGGCGATTGGCAATCGATTTGGATATGGGTAATTCTACAGAATACACCGCCGTCGATTAGTTCACATCGGGCAGCCATGAATAGTCGCGCGAATAACGCAGATGCTGCTCCACATAGCCCTCTGTATAGTCGATTTTCACGTCCGTGATATTCCCGTCCGCATCATATACAGGCGTATATACGGGGTTGACAAAGCCCTTGTACGGCGCCAAATGCAACTGCTCGTAGCGCGCCAATATCTCTTTGTGCAACTCAGGATCCACCTTTACGGCGTAGGTCTCGACCAAGTCCTTTGCCGCAGCATAATCGCCCTCGGAGGTGATACGCTGTATCTCTGCCAGCAACTCGCCGTAGAGCCTGCGAACACCCTCATAGTCATTGATCTGCAGGTAGTGCTTGCCGTCACGCTCTACGATTGCTACCTCGTTGTTCGTTGCGTGGCGATAGACCCACATAGCAATCAGCTGTCTGTTGCGCATGTGCGCTTCCTCCACATCCTTGCCGGGCTCTATGCGCACCAGCTGCGTCATCAGACCGTTCATCATCTGCTGGTAGTAGAAGCACTTGTACGCCTCTGCGTCAGGCAGCAAGCCCAACTCCACCAACTTGCTGTCCGCCATATAGTAGAGCCCGAACAAGTCCGCGCGGGTCTCTTCGATAGTGGAAGCATGCTCACGCAACGCATCTTTCGACACACCCGGCAGCAACTTACCCGAACCGTGTCCGACACACTCATGGAGGTCGGTATGCAAGTCGTTGCACAACGAGCCGTAGCGCTCGCTCTGCTCGCGGATAGCATCGTCTATCATAAACTCTTCGTTGAAGCCGTTCCCCTTTGCCGCCTCGTTGTAAGCGTGCGTCAGGTTGTCTATCGTTACGGACTTCGAGCCATACTCCTTGCGTATCCAGTTGGCATTCGGCAGGTTGATACCTATCGGGGTAGCCGGATAGCAGTCGCCCGCCAGTATCACAGCCGTGATTACTTTCGCACTCACGCCTTTCACTTCCTCTTTCTTGTAGCTCGGGTCGGTTGGTGAGTTATCCTCGAACCATTGGGCATTGGCGGATATGGTAGCAGTACGCTTCGTTGCCTCCAAATCCTTGAAATTGACCATCGCTTCCCACGTGCCGGTTATACCCAGCGGGTCGGAATAGGTCTCGGTGAAGCCGTTTACGTGGTCCACCCTGCTCTCCAAGTCCTTCACCCACGCGATGCAGTATTCGTTGAACGTGCGCAGGTCGCCCGTGCGGTTGAACGCTATCATCTTCTCCAGCGCCAGCCGTTGCGCGTCGTTCTCCGCGTAAGGCAACGCTTTCTCCAGCCAATAGACCACTTTCTCCAACGCCTCGCCGTACATACCGCCTACCTTGTAGGTTTTCTCCACTACCTGCCCGTTCTCTTTCACCAACTTGGAGTTGAGCCCTATCCATAGCGGCTCGTCGCTCGTATCGCGATGGGCGGCATAGTAAGCCTCAGCCTCCGCTTGGGTCACGCCCTCGTAGTAATTACCCGCCGAAGTCTGCACCAAGTCCACACCTGCTTGCTGATTCGTACGTTTGGGCAATACCGTAGGGTCGAACATCACGGGTATCAGTTCCTCATCTACAGCTATTCCTGTTTCGGCACACGCCTTGCGATACCATTCCTCGCTAAACTCAGGCAGGAACTTGTCCTCCGAGTAGTGGTGGTGAATACCGTTGGAGAACCACACGCGCTTCAGGTATTTCTCAAATAGCAGAAACTCTTTGTCCTGCTTATCCCCCTGATAGTGCGTATAAAGGTTTTCCAGCGCGCGGCGCACGCGCAGGTTGTATCTCCCGTTCTGGTCGTAGAGGATATCCCGTCCCTGCAAAGCCGCCTCCGACAGGTAATAAGCCAATATCTTCTGCTGCAAAGGCAACTCCTCAAACCCGGGCACCCGATAACGCAGAATCTCTAAATCGTAAAATGTATCCACCGTGTAGTCAAATTCAGTTTGCGTAGTATCCTTTTTGCCTTGGCATGATACGCACAAGAGCGCGCCCATACATGCAATTCCCGCATATAGCAATCGTTTCATATCTCCCATCATTATCCGTTAGACACCTACAAGCGCTCCAATACCGTGCGCACCAACTCTTTGATACGCGGTTTATAGTCCGTATTGGCAGCCTCCGCCTTGCGTTGCGCGATCACGCAGCAAACGGTCATCGCCCGATGTCCCATGTGGAGTGCCAGTCCCGCTATGCACGAACCTTCCATCTCGTAGTTGGTAATGCGCTGTCCCTCATAGCGGAACGCCGAAATACGCTCGTTGATGTCCGGCACGGCTATGCCCACGCGCAGAACACGCCCCTGAGGACCGTAGAACCCGTTTGCCGCGATAGTACAACCGCGCATCATATCGTCTTGGGCTATGCGGTCCACCAACTCCGCATTCGCGCTTACCACATACGGAACCGCCGCCTTAGCCGGATAATGGATATAGTCCACCAAAGCCTTCTCGAAGCCCAAATCGCATATCGTATCGCGTCCCTCGTAGAAAGCCAAAACGCCGTCAAAGCCGATGGATTTTTGGCTCACAAGGAAGGTGCCGAGCGGAATATCCTCTTGCATACCGCCGCACGTACCTATGCGCACGATATCCAGTTGCCGTTTCTCCGCTTTCTCGGTACGGGTAGCGAAGTCGATATTCGCAAGGGCATCTATCTCGTTCATCACTATATCGCAGTTGTCCGTACCGATACCCGTCGATATGCACGATATGCGTTTGCCCTTGTATTTGCCTGTTATCGTATGAAACTCACGGCTTTGTACGTTGCACTCTATAGAGCCTTCATCAAAGAACGAGGCTACCATATTGACGCGGTCTTGGTCGCCTACGAGTATTACTTTATCTGCCAGAAACTCAGGTTTCAGGTGCAAGTGGAATGCACTACCGTCGTCGTTGATAATCAACTGGGACGCTGGGAATGTTTTCATGGTTTTGTCCTTTCTTTAATTGGGTTTAGTACTATTGTTTACGCCTCTCCGCCCCCGAACGACATCGGAATCGTAGAACCGGGTATCGGTCCCGGAGATTGTATCTTGCCGAACTGTTTCTCGTATTGCGCTACGTTGTTCTGCAGAGCGAAAAGCAGTTTCTTTGCCTGGTCGGGCGTCATCACCACGCGCGACTTAACGTTCGCTTGGTCCATACCCGGCATCATGCGCACGAAATCGATTACGAACTCGCTGGGCGAATGGGCTATTATTGCCAGATTGACGTATGTCCCCTCTGCCATATCAGGGGTCAAGTTAATGTTTAGTTTTTTCTCTTCCATAATTATTGTTGTTTTTATCGGACTCTCATCGGACTCTCGGCTACGTCGGTTACCACTCTCTTTTCTTGTAGAACCGTTGCGTCAGCAAGATATATAGTGATATCAAAGGGAGACAAATATCGTACCAAAGTATCTCCAATCCGAACAAAGATTGTCCGAGGCGGTACGCCGAGATGTTCAGTACGAAGATTTGCATCAACAGTCGTATGCCGAACAGGCTCCCGCCCGCAATCCACGCCAAAGGCGAACCGAACACGCCAATCAGGATGAGCAAGAGATAGAACAGCCCCCTGCTCATCGGCTCGAATGCCAAGCGCATTTTGGTTGTTTGTTTGTATCTGGGTGAGACACTCAGATGGCGGCGTTTCTGCTGAAGCCAAGCACGCCACGACGGCTCTGCTATCGACCACGTAACGCTCTCCGGCGACACCACTATCAACGTATTCTTTGCTGTGGCAGTATGGTTGACGAACAGGTCGTCATCCCCCGCACGCGACGTCATCAGGTGCGAGAAGCCGCCGCTGTCAAAGAAGAACTGCTTGCGGTACGCTAAGTTGCGTCCAACCCCCATATACGGATGACGGCAAGCAGCCGCCCCGAGATAATGCAAACCATTAAACAACGTATCAAAACGTATCAGACGGTTGATAGCGCTTTTCTCTTTGAAATACGCCCCGTAACCGAGAACTATATCCGTCTGAGGCAAAGCAAAGCCCCGCATCATCTCCGTTATCCAACGGGTCGTCTCCGGACGGCAATCCGCATCGGTCAGCAGCAGGTAGTCATACTTAGCCGCTTTGGCTCCGAGCGTCAGAGCCAGTTTCTTGGTACTGCCGACACGTACCCCGCGCGGCACAAACGTCGTGCGCAGGTTGGGATATTGCGTCATATAGCGGTCTATTACCTCTTGCGTCTTGTCTTCCGACGCATCATTCACCACTATCACCTCGTACTCGGGATAGTCCTGCGTCAGCAAAGCCTGCAAATACGGCTCCAAGTTGCATGCCTCGTTGCGCGCGCATACCACTACGGACACTCCCGCCGCAGTTGTTCCCGCCCCCATATTGTCTGCCGCCTCTTGCGATTGCGCGCGTCTCATGCGGCGCAGATGACGTGCAGGCGCAGCCATATAGCGGGCATAGAAATACACCTGTACGGCAAAAACCGTAAGCAGAAGCCCCACTAACACATAGTCATAGATTGATATGGATGTCAACAAGCTATCCACGGTTATTCGGCATATACAAGGCGGACATTATCCACCCAAAACACATTTCCTGCATGCCCGACAAAGGCCTCATACTTGCCCGATGTCAGCATTATCACCACGTGTGTCGGCTCCAGCGTACCGTCCCAGCCTTCCTCTTGGATGGGAACAATCTTCCCTTTCGAATTCATAGCACGCTGGTTCACGTCAAAGCCCATATATGGCTTGTAGTTAGGCGACTGTGTAATATCTCCGTAATAGACAGGCACGCGATGATTGTTCACCCATGTCGGCTGACTATGCGAGTAGCGCTCGTAGGCTGTCCCCACGCGTATGGAATGGATATTGCCATTTTCGTCCTCCCAACGATGCTGCAAGTACATATATACCTGCGCCTCATCGTGCCCGTCCTTTTTTTTCGGTTTGCCCACTCCTTTGGCGTACCATACCCACTTATCGGGCGAGATAGTACACTTATAGTCGAACATCAACGCCGTCGGACGCCCCGTAAAAGGTACGCCGAAATCGATATTGCGGTACGGATCGTTGGCGGACGTTACCGGTTCTATCGTCCGACCCGTATAGAGCGTTCCCGCTACCAGCACCTGCAGATCTATCATGCCCATCACACGCACATCCATAAGCGACACATTCAGCCGGCAGCATGTTCCGCCCCCGTCGCGCGACTCCGGATATGCCGAGCATGCGGCTTTCTCTATGCCCATCACGTTGGCATAGGCGTTGCTGCTTCCCCACGGGCTTCCCGATTTCTCATACGCAAAAGGCGCATTCACCCGCAAAGTATCGGTAGGGGCTACGCAATAGAGCGTTTTCGTTTTCCCGCCCAACAGACGCGACTCTTTGATATAGCGTACCGTCCATGATTCCATATCACCGAACGGGAACGGCACGACGCGCTCTGCCGTTGCGAGCAGAGGCAGACCGACTAAGAATAGAATAAATGATAATTTCCTCATTCCCGACAATTCCTAACTACTAATTAAAAATTACCCATTATTGTATGCCGCATGGCGTGGTATAAACCACATTATCGTCCATAGTGATATACTTGGATATCCATTTGATTTTCTGAGTCTTCAGCATCTCTGCAGCCTGGCGCCCTACTTCCAATGCACCCGCCTCTCGGAGGTGCGTATTGTCCGTTTTTCCTTCGGGGAACTTGGTGCACTCGCCCGGCGCCACGTTCATAAAATACTGCTTGCTCTGCTCATCTCCCAACCCTTTCAGCCATTCAGAAGTCGATTGCTCCAAGTCCAGCAAGGGCACATTCATACGTTTTGCCACACGGCGGACAGCATCAGGATAACCTCCGTGACGCGGATGAAAAACGCCCTCCTTGAAATACCGGCGCGAGATGGGAGTTGCCAATATCACGTGCGCATGCTTCTTCTGCGCATCCGTTACCATCTTCATCAGGTTGTCTTCATAGTCGGCAATAGGTGTATAGCGCTCAGGGTCAGACTGTTTGGCATCATTATGCCCGAACTGTATCAATACGATATCGCCTCTTTTTACCCGTTTCATCACCTCATCCCAACGACCCTGCTCGATAAACGATTTCGTGCTGCGACCGTTGCGCGCGTGGTTTTGTACCACGATATTACCAGTCAGATAGGTCGGGAACAGTTGCCCCCAACCGCGCTCGGGAGAAGCGTCCAATTCTTCTTTGTCTGCCATAGTCGAATCGCCGACCATAAACAGGGTCACATTCTTCTTGCCCGCAGATACGCATAGCATCACTACGCACAGCAATACTAATACGGATAATATTGTTTTTTTCATATTGTAAGGGTATTATAAATTTTCTCCATTTATTTGCTACCAAAAGCGCACAAAGTTACGACAATTTTTGTACATGTGCAAATTTTAGCGTACTTTTGCACGACAGTCGCATCAAAATCGCAAGTTTTACTGTCGTTTTGGACGGGCAGACATTCCGCAGAGGATACGCAGAGGATACGCAGAGGCTATGCAGGGGCTACGCAGGGGCTACGCGGGTCCCATGATGCTACGGGGTTGCTACGGTACCTGACTGCTACACGCTTGCTATCCTCTCCGAGAAAGAGCACGTTGATGGCATACAGGCAGCACGAAGACCGCTCTCGTTGCCGTGTTTTTGCCGTGTTTTTGCCGTAATCGATTGCTAACAGACAACTAACAGACAACTAACAGACAACTAACAGACAACTAACAGACTGCAAACAGACTGCTATTTATGTCGTAGGGCGGCAAGGAGTTGTTGGTTGGGGGAAGTAATGGCGGTGTCGGTCAAGCCTTTGCGTTTGGCATAGGTAGTCCAGTCTTTGGCACTACTCTCGTCGCGCAAGGGCAAGCCTAACTGCAAGAAGTGGCAGTAAGCAATCGCCAAAGCGTCGGTAGCATCCAGTTTCTTAGGCATCTGTTCGTCGGGGATATGCAAGAAACGCTGCAGCATATCCGCCACCTGCTGCTTGGTAGCATGACCGTTGCCCGTGATAGCCATCTTAATCTTCATAGGCGAATACTCGTTGATAGGAATATCGCGGCTGAGTGCGGCAGCAATAGCGACGCCTTGCGCGTGGACAATCTTAATCATCGTCTGCGGGTTCTTGTCCACAAACTGCGTCTCGATAGAGAGTGTAGTAGGATGATGCGTATCAATGAGGTCTTGCAGAAAGAAGAACTCGCGTTGCAGGCGGGCATATTGCCCGTCCAACTTGTGGATGTCCAGTACGCCGAAATCCACCAATGAGGCATGTTGCCCCTCGGTATCCAGCAAGGCGTAGCCCATAAAGAGCGTGCCCGGGTCGATGCCCAATATGCGATGTTTCCTGACTAATTTATCCAGCACAGTTAATAATTAATAGTTAATAATATAGTTAATATCTCGTTTTCGGGTCTGTTGTTCAGCGCATGGAGATATTACTATCACTAATAGTTAACTGCTTCTATTCTTTTTTGCGAGTGCGTTCTCGGGCGTAGATAGCGCCGCGGATGATGATAACAAACGCGCCCGCGACAAGTACGTAGTCTGCCCAAGGCTCGATGTTGCACATGCTCATAACGGCGCCCGCCAAGAGAATAAGCATGCCGATAGTCAGCAATATATTCGATTTCTGTTTCATAGTCCGATTATTTCTCATCCACGAGATAGACATCTTCGTTGGGAGCGTGCATATAGTAGTACTCCCGCGCATAGCGCTCAAGGCTGTCCGTATTCTGGAGCATCAGCATACCTTCGCGGGCGGACTGTGTCTGCGCACGGTACATATCGCGTTGCTCCTCGGCTTTGCGTATCTCCCTGCCGCGCTTGATAAACGCGCCGATACGCTCTTCGCCCGAGAAAAGCATTATCAAAGCAAATATCAACAAGGTAATAACATACTTGTTGAGCAGGTATTTGCGGATGCTGCGCCACATCAATTCGGGATTGAAGTCTCTCTTTTGCATAGGCTTAGTAACGAAAAGCGTCGGCAAAGTTACGACAAAATTTGCATGTATGCAAACTTTTATGTAACTTTGCGCACTAATTAACGACTTGATATATATGCGGCGTACCGGTATTTTTTTCTTGTTGGTGAACCTTGCGTGTCTGGTATATGCACAGACGCGCATCCATATTGAGGACCCTGCGACTTGGAGCACGAAAGAGTTGGCAGCGTATGTGGGACAGACGGTGGTCTTCGACGCGCCGATGTTCGTTACGAACAACTACTCTTCGACGCTCACTATCTCGCCCAGGCGCATAGTATCGCCGACCAATCAGGCATACCCAAGGACGGCAGAATACAACTCGGTAGTTGCGTTGAACAACAACGGCATGATGTCGCTGTCGGGGGTATCGGGCTATCACCGTATGGGAGAGCGGATATTCGACCTAACGGTACGCGTGAATTCTCAAAACTCGCTGACATGGAAAAGCGGGACATTCCGAGGCAACACGCGCGCTGACTTGGAGAAGGGCATTCCCAATATAGACCTGACGGAGGACGGGCGCGAGCATCGCCTATTAGTCTGTGCAATGAACCTCGAGTATTACCTTGTGGACAACTTAGGTACGGGCTACGGACCCGATAATGCTTCACAACATGCCCGACAGCGCAGCAAAATAAGCAAGGCGTTGGCGAAAATAGAGGCGGACATATACGGACTGATGGAGATTGAGCAGGGGCAGAGCGCGCTGGAGGAAATAGCAGCAGACCTGACGGAAAACACGGGGCACACCTATGCCCATATCAACGACGGGGGCTCTGCCAACGGCTCTTATACCAAGTCGGGCTATGTCTATCGGACAGACAAAGTGGAGCCATACGGGCAACTCTACAACAACGAAGAAAAGGTATTGAACCGCAAGAAGATACAATGCTTTGAGGAAAAAGAGACAGGCGAGCGGTTTTTCTTCTCTATCAATCACTTCAAAGCGAAGTCAGGCAGCGGTACAGGTCAGGATGCCGACCAAGGCGACGGACAAGGCATATTCAACTACACGCGTACCTGCGAGGCGAAATCGGTAATAGCGCAATACACACGGCTGCGTATCCCTTTCCGAGAGGAGAATATACTCATCATGGGCGACTTGAACGCCTATGCCAAGGAGGACCCTATAAGAGCATTCACCACGGCAGGCATGATAGACCTGCACCGTGCTTTTCATGCAGACAGCAGCTATAGCTACACCTTCCGCGGGCAGATAGGATACCTCGACCACGCCATATGCGACGCCACGCTCTTCCCGCAGATTACAGGCATGGCGGCATACCATATCAACTCCGACGAGTCGGACGACTATACGTACGACAAGTCGTGGGACGAGACCATGTTCCGCTCGTCGGACCACGACCCTATATTAGTGGGACTGGCTTTGGACCATACGCTAACCTCAACGCCGGAGCTGGGCGTAAACACATATAACGTATTCTATAACAGCGAGCGCATCAGGATATCCAACGGCAGGCTGACCGACAGCAAGAGTTTCTACTACCTCTATACGACGCAAGGCACCCTGATAGACCACGGCGAGATATTGGATAACGAGTACTCCGTTGCTTCTCCGCTGCCGGGTATGTACGTGTTGATCATATATGCGGAGGGGAATACGTATCAATACAAGATTATTATCTCCTAAGCCGATGAACCTGTTTGACGAAATAGAAGCCCCCGAGCGCGAAGAACTGCTGGCGCTGCGCAAGGAGTTGGAAGAGCAAAACTACAAGTACTACGTGCTGAACCAACCCGATATGTCGGATCAAGAGTTCGACACGAAGATGCAGCGCTTGCAAGAATTAGAGGCTCAGTATCCAGACTTGTTCGACCCGAAGTCGCCTACGCAACACGTGGGCTCGGATTTAGGAAAGAAAGGTTTCGAGCAAGTAGCGCACCGCTACCCTATGCTGTCGCTGGCGAACACCTATTCACGGGAAGAAATAGAAGACTGGGTACGGAAACTGCCAAGAGACGTAGAGATTGTATGCGAACTAAAGTTCGACGGGCTGAGCATATCGCTATGGTATGAGCACGGGCAGTTGGTAAAAGCTCTGACGCGCGGGGACGGATTGCAGGGAGACAACGTAATAGACAATATAAAGACCATCCCCTCTATACCTTGGCGCGTAGAAGGTAAAGACATCCCCGACCGTTTCGAGATGCGCGGCGAGGTGCTGCTTCCATGGACGCATTTCGAGCGTCTGAACGCGGAGCGCGCCGAGCAAGAAGAGCCGTTGTTCGCCAATCCGCGCAACGCCGCCTCGGGTACACTCAAGCTGCAAGACCCGCGAGAAGTGGCGCGGCGTGGATTGGACGCATATCTATACTACATGCTGGGGGAGGATTTACCAGGGCAGACGCATTATGAGCGCTTGCAGACAGCGCGCCAATGGGGATTCCACATCAGCGATGCAATACGCGTATGTCACTCGTTGGACGAGGTGCAGGAATACATACGCTACTGGGATACGGAGCGGCGCAACCTGCCTGTGGCTACCGACGGCATCGTACTAAAAGTGAATAACCTGTCGCAGCAGGAAGAGTTAGGCTACACAGCCAAAACGCCGCGGTGGGCTATTGCTTATAAGTTTCAGGCGGAGCGTCAACTAACACGCCTGCATACCATCAGTTACCAGGTAGGCCGCACAGGGGTAATCACTCCCGTCGCTAATTTAGACCCCGTACAACTATCGGGCACCGTTGTACAACGCGCAACGCTGCACAACGAGGACTTCGTCCGTTCGCTGCAGATAGGTGAAGGCGATATGGTGTGGGTAGAGAAAGGAGGCGAAATCATCCCGAAAATCATCGCCAAAGCCTCGCCGGCGGAACTGGCGGCACAAGGATGCACAGCGCAAGACGAAACCGTGCGTCCGTATGTATTCCCTACCGTTTGCCCCGAGTGCGGGGCGGCGTTAGTGCGCGTAGAAGGAGAGGCAGCATGGCGCTGCCCTAACGACAAGACCTGTCCGCCACAGATAAAAGGGAAAATGGAGCATTTCGTATCGCGCCGTGCGATGAACATAGACGGACTGGGCGAGGAGACAATAGACCTGCTTTACCAACAGAACCTGCTGCATTCGATAGCGGATATATACGATTTGCGCGTGAGCGACATAGCGGTACAGGAACGTTTGGGCGCAAAGTCGGCACAGAATATCATAGACGGCATCAACGCTTCGAAGCAGGCAGCGTGGGCACGCGTACTATTCGCATTAGGGATACGCATGGTAGGCGAGACGACAGCAAAGAAACTGGCACGGCGCTTCCCCTCCGTAGATACTCTCGCTATGGCAACCAAGGAGCAACTAACGGCAGTGGAAGATGTAGGAGAGCAGATAGCAGACAACATCGTTGCGTACTTCGCCGACGAGGGCAATAGAGCGATAATAGAGCGTTTGCGCCAAGCCGGTGTACAGTTGGCATCGGACGAAGAGACGGTTGCGTTGTCGGATACGCTGGCAGGGCAGTCGATAGTCATCTCCGGCACCTTCGTACAGCACAGCCGCGACGAATATAAAGCACTCATAGAGGCGTACGGAGGGAAAAACGTAGGTAGTGTCAGCCGCAAGACTTCGTTTATCCTGGCAGGTAGCAATATGGGACCGGAGAAACTCAAGAAGGCTGAGACGCTGGGTGTCCGATTGGTGGCGGAAGACGAGTTTCTGAATATGATAGGCGGAAACGCCGCAAATACCGATTAGCGTATGGGGATAAAAGAAAAGATATTCCGTTATAAGGCGTCGCGTATGCCAGCGCGCAACGTGCGTTTCCCGCATATGGACCGAGTAGAAACAGTCCTTATCCTAAGCGAGGGCGGGCATCCCGAATGGCAAAAAGAAATGCATATTATCTACCGCCGACTCGTAGAGCAAGGCAGAAAGGTGGTAAGCATGGAATATATGCCGAAAAAGGGGGAAACAACGCCTATGTTGCCGGAAAGCAAGGTGGTAATACCCAAAGACATATCTTGCTTGGGTGTACCGAAGCAGTACGTGATAGACGAACTGCGGCAACAGCATTTCGACCTCCTTATTGACCTTACATTGCAGTCCTCGCTGCCGTTACGCTACATGGCACTATATGCCAACGCCGATTTCAAATCGGGTTGCCGTCTATACGAGGGAGTACATGACTTGCTAATAGAAGCGCCGTCAATAAGTTCTCCCGCCTTTTTGTATGAACAGATTATACACTACTTATCCAATATACGCAGCAATGACTAAACTCTATGGTTTGGGTACCGCCCTTATTACTCCTTTTGCCGCAGACGGGTCGGTGGACTACGCGGCACTTGACCGCCTGTTGGACATTCAGTTGGCAGGCGATACGGATTATATTGTTGTCCTTGGTACTACCGGTGAAGCAATCACGTTGACAGAAGCAGAGCAAGAGGCCGTACGAGCCTTTGTTGTACGCAAAGTTGCAAGACGTTTGCCGTTGGTATTAGGTGTGGGGGGTAATTGTACCATGCGCGTAACTGAGCAGATACATTCTCTTGCTCCCGAGTTGTCGCGGCATTTCGAGGCGATTTTATCGGTTTGCCCTTATTACAACAAACCTTCGCAAGAAGGTATTTACCGTCATTTTTGCGCTATTGCAGAAGCCTCACCCGTACCCGTTCTGCTCTATAATGTACCCGGGCGTACCGGTACTAACATCTTGCCCGAAACGGTGCTTCGTCTGCATGCAGATAATCCCGACAAGATTATCGGTATCAAAGAGGCAAGCGGCAATGTAGCACAGATAGAACAACTGATCCGGAATGCACCAAACGGTTTTGCCGTTATATCCGGTGATGACGGTATAGCCTGTCAGTTGATGCAAGCAGGCGCAGCGGGACTAATCTCGGTGGCAAGCAATGCTTTCGCGCATGATTTCCATACCATAGTACATCAGCATGATATGGCCATGCAAGAACGCTATGCGGAGATGATACGCCTGCTTTTTGTGGAAGGGAATCCCTCCGGTATAAAAACCGTTTTGAGTGCACAAGGTATCATCTCCAACATACTTCGTCTTCCGCTCGTTCCCAATTCTGCCGCCGTCCAGGCTGCTATTCGTCGGGAGTTAGACATCTTGCAGCACCGTTTTTAGAGTAATCCCGGTCGTTTGAGCCTTGCCTCGGTGCCTGCGGCATTGCCGGGCATGTCTATGCCCACGTCATCAGGTCTGCCGGTTGTGGTGATGTCGTCAGCATCCAACTCCTCAGACAACAACTAATTATCCGTTAATACTCCTGTCAAAATAGGCTACCCAATCCACAAAGGGATTGGGTAGCCCGGTGAATTTAGTTTGGCAGTTGGACGAAAAAGCCTTGCGCGGGCTGCGCCCTTGCAGAGATTAGGACGGAGGTTTGCAGAGATAGCCTATTGATAACAGCAAACAGAGTATTGACAGCAGCAAACAGAAGGCTGCGCAATATTCACTATTAACTATTCACTCTTTATCGTCTCGCCTCCTGTCCCATGAGGGTATAAACCTTGTCGCCACGGAGGATGAGCACTTGTCCGCGGTACAGTATCTTGCGCACTGCGGGGGAAGGCTCGTCCGTTGTCGGGCGGATGCCTGTGGGGGCGGGCTCGGTGGCAAACGTGCCGCTCTCTTCCGCTACTTTTTGGTTGGTGCTGTTGTATGCCACCACCGCAAAATAGTAGTCCGTTGCAGGAGTCAGGTCCTCTATACTGCACGTTACCAGCGCTTTCACCGCGGACGGCATGCGCAGGCGGCTGATGCTGCCGTCGGTGCCCACTTGGTAAACGGCTATCGTGTCCGTCATCGCCTCATCCGCAAAGAGCGTCAGAATATAGTAGTCCGCCACCTCTATCTCGGTCCACGTCACCTCCGCGCTGTTGGAAGACGGAGTGACGGCGATGTCCTGCACGTCGCGGGGGATATAGCCCGTCGTGACCTCCATCGTCTCGCCGTAGGTTGTACCCGACGCTGTCTTGGCGTATGCCTTGTATTGGTAGGTGGTGTATGACCACGGTTCGGGAATCAAGGCGCGTATGATTCTGCCTTCCGCCACGGTGGTCTTCACATCCGTGCCGCCTTTTATCCACACTTCAAAACCCTTTTGAAGAATCGGTTCCGTACCTGTCACGATAAAGCCTTCCATCTCCGCGCCCTGCTCGTTCGCCGTGGCACCCACGGTCTGCACGGTGGGAGCGACAAGCACTTCCTTGTCCGAGGTGAGGAGACCGACCCACTCGCCGTAGTAGGTCTCGCCTTGGTACGAACAGAAGGTGCGAAAATCGTAGTAGCGGTCGCTGCTCAGGCCTTCCAAGCGGAAGAGCAGGTTCTCGTCCACGCGGTCGGTGACGAGCAGGCGCTGGGGCTTGACTGTGGCAGGTGCATCGCTGCGCTTCCACTCGAAGCCTATCTCGGTATAGCTCTCTTGGTCGCAATCCACCATACCATGCAGCAACACCGACGTATTGGAGATGCCGTCCGCCTCTTGTGTGGTGAGGGTGATGGGCTTGGTGGTGAACTCCTGCCAACCAGGTCTCCCAGATTGTATATTGATAGCGACATTATCAATAGCGATAGGACTACCATTTATAGAACCATCATTGTGCCACATAAAATAGAGCCGATACTGCCCAACAAGGGTATGTTCTTGGTCTGTGAACGTGGTCCACGAAGATTGACTATTGAAACGGCTGCCGATTTGGATAGCCTCATCCGGGATGGTTGTACTTCCGGCAGTGGGTTGGCTTACGTTTACGGGAACAAGATACGCATACATGTAATCGCATGAACTTTCGCCCGTGCCTTTCCTATCAAATGAAATAGTAACCGTTCCACTCAGTATATCATCGCAATATGCCCAAACGGTAGAGGTCGTATTGGAATAGGAGTAACTTGTGCCGCTGGATACATACAAGGCTGTGGTGCCACCGTCGTCTGATCCGGCATCAGTGTTGATTACCCATTTATTCGATTGTGTTCCGTTGATAAAATGCCAATGGGCGTTATCATCATTACTCTCGAAATCGTATGATACAATCTGTGCAGGCTGCAACGGCTGTATGAACGCATCACATCCTTCGATTTCCAATACGTGGCGGAAATAGTAAGTAGTATTCGGGAGCAGATTAGTGACCTTTGTCTGCGCACCGGTAACGTTTTCGGTAACGACTACAGCTGCATCTTCTTCGGCTGATAATCTGAACTCCAACACATTACGAATCACTATCGCGTCTCCGCAATTGTAATCGCAATTTATCGTTGCATAGGTTTGACCATATTCCGACACATTTGGCGTACCCAAAGAAACAGGCAAAGTAGTGTAAGTTCTGGATATACTTTCGCATGATACGCCATTTTTTAGTACCGCATGCACATAGAAACTATATTCTGCTCCCGGATGCAGGTGCGTGAAAGTAGTGTCTATTGTGCCTCGGGGAGTATTGATAGACAAACGCCAATCGCCATCTTCTTTACCCCAAAAATGTCCCTGTATGCAATCCACGTCCGTTGCTATATCAACATCGCCAAAGTCGTATGCAAATCGCATCGTAGCGGTTGTTTGAGTTATGTTTAGAATATCTATATTGACAGATGGGGACTTGGTGCGGAAAGCATATTTTTGTGGAATACCGTTTTCTTTACATAGACAGAATTGATATACGGAATCGGGGGTAAGTTTTTCCAATTGCCACACAATAGAATCTGCCATGTTTATTTGCCAAACAGTATCGTTCCCGAAGATACATCCGAAACGATGTGCGACACTATCTGTGTTGCCAAGATATGAAGCCGTGATTTTTGCTTTTGTAAGTGTTGTAGATACATTGATATCAAAACCGTCAGATGAGATATTGCAATCTTTCCAATACCTGGCAGATTGATAGGCAGCAACTGCACTATGAGGAACAATCACAACCTTGTTACTTGCGCCCCCAAGTGAATTAGATAAAAAAGGACGTTCCGTATTTAACGAGACGATAGAAGTAAGGCTATCGCACCCACGGAAAGCATCTGTTCCTATTCTCGTTACACTCTCCGGGATAGTAACGGAAGTAAGACCTGTACAACCATCGAATGCATGTTGTTCAATAGACGTTACACTATCAGGAATAGTAATAGAACTAAGATCGGAGCAGTCATAAAAAGCGTAAGCACTAATGCTTTTTACACCTTTTGGGATAGTAATAGAAGTAAGACCAGAGCAGTCATAGAAAGCATACGCCTGAAGACTTATTATACTCTTGGGGACAACAACAGAAGTAAGACGAGAGCAACCATAGAAAGCATAAGTACTAATAGTTTTGACCCCCTCAGGAATAGTTATAGAAGTCAAATGGGAGCAATGATAGAAAGCATGCTTTTTTATACGCGTTACACTGTTGGGAATAGCAATAGAAGTAAGACCAGAGCAGTCATAGAAAGCACGTTCTCCGATGCTTGTTACGCTATTGGGAATAATAATCTCTCCTGTAGCCGCTACACTACATCCTAATAATTGTGTTTTAGCAGCACTTTCATACACCAAGCATCCATCCCGATATCCGTTCACAGCCTTTGCTCCCCACCATGCAGCCTCCCATCCCTCAATTTTTCCATGATAAATGATGTTTAGAACACCTAAAAAAGCCCCTTGCCCTATACTCGTTACATTTTCGGGGATAGTGACGGAGGTAAGACTTGACATTTCATAACATAAACACGCAGGAATATATTCTACACTATCACCAAATGTAATAGCAGTTAATTGACTATCCCCAAAAGGAATATTAGATACTATTGATGTACCTTCTTCCCTTACATAAAAATCTCCACAATTTTTTGCGTTCCAATGAACAGAAATAAGATTAGTACATCCATCACACATACAGCCTCCAATACTCGTTACATTCTCAGGGATAGTAATGGACAAAAAACCAGAACAATCTTGGAAAGCACGATTTCCGATACTTGTTACACTATTCGGAATCGTAACAGATGTAAGACCTCTGCAACCAGCGAAAGCATAGTCTCCAATATTCATCACGCTATTGGGGATAGTAATTTCGCCTGTAGCGCTACGAGCACAATCCAACAACTCTTTCTTGGCTTCACTTTCGAATAACAGATATCCTTCTACATAGCAATTCATGTGTGATGCTCCCCATGGTGTTCCAGTAGCCGTTCCTTGGTATATCACATTAAAGACATAACTGAAAGCAGATTTTCCAATGCTCATTACACTCTCCGGGATAGTAACGGAAGTCAGACCATCGCAATCATAGAATGCACGATCTCCAATGCTCGTTACACTCTCTGGAATAGTAACGGAAGTAAGACTACCGCAATAATAGAAAGCATAATATCCGATACTCGTCACGCTATAGGTTGTACCATTATAGGTAACCGTTTCAGGAATAGTGGCAGTGGTGAGCCCTGAGTAGTTGGAAGAAGTCGCATAGGTTTGATACGTTACTTCCACTGTGTATGGTTCGGTGTTGCTGGTGATGTTGTAGTAGAGGTCGCCGGATTTGAAGTCGTAGGCGCGGAGGGAGAGGGGGACTAAGAACAGCAGCCCCAAGAGGAAGAAAAGCGTTTTTCTTTTCATAATAGTGTGTTTTTGTTGGAGTGCCGCACCCTGACTGCTCCGGGGTAAATGGTAAAAGAAAAGCGTGGTGCTTTACCTTTGCCTATTCTCTCAACTGAGGTCTTGGACTACCTTTCCGTAAGAACAAACAACCAACGCCCACGCCAGATATGAAGACCTGCTATGCCAAACACAGCGAGATATAATCATACCACGCAGGTGTCTATTGCTATCTTGTTCTGAACGGCTATGAAATGTCCAAGTTTCAGTTGACCAAAACAAGCGCCAATAAACGCCTTTTTAATTTATGTACGCAAAACCAAAGCAAGAGTCATCGGGCGTTGGGTTGTTTACGCGTTCCCACCCCACAAGTCCCCTCTTCGGTTTGCGTTTGCAAAGGTACGACTATTTTTTGAAATATGCAAACTTTTTATCGGACTATTTGACAATGAGCACAAAAATGCACGGATATAATCCGCGCGAAACAACGAAGAAGAGGCGCCGCTGATGCCCGCAGAATGACTACTCACGCTGCCTGTCTTGGGGGGAGGGGATAGAGAGACTAGAAAGTCTAGAGAGTCTAGAAAGTCTAGATTGTATAGAGAGTCTAGGTTGTATAGAAATGATAGACAATCTAAAAGCCATGCTCTCCGGGAGGGAGAGCATGGCGGGATGCCCGCCTATGGCGGGTTAAGGGGGACGTGCGGAGCAACGTCCCTCCGGGAGGGAGGCTTACAGTGCGCGGTATTCCGCGTCGGAGACGGGTTCGAGCCAGTCGGTGGCGGCGTCCTTGGCGGGGACTGCGACGGCGAGATGGGCGAACCAACTGTCGGCTGCCGCACCGTGCCAGTGCTTCACGCCGGCAGGTATATTCACGACATCGCCCGGGAGCAACTGCCTTGCGGGCTTGCCCCACTCCTGATACCAACCGCGACCCGCCACGCAGATGAGAATCTGCCCGCCGCCCTCGGACGCACGGTGGATGTGCCAATTGTTGCGGCAGCCGGGTTCAAACGTAACATTGGCGATGCTGACCTGCTCGCCGGACAAGGGTGCAAGGTAACTATTGCCGATGAAATACTGCGCATACGCCGTGTTGGGTTCGCCGACGGGGAAGAGCATCTGCTGCTGGAACGCCGTCTTCGGGTCGGCAGCGGCGGGGGTGTCTTCGTTCCACACCTGCGTAGCCAGACGGAACGCCGCCCATGCCTTGGGCCAACCGGCATAGAAAGCGATGTGTGTAATCGCCTCGGCTATCTCGGTGCGGGTGATTCCGTTGTTCTTGGCGTTCTGCAAGTGGTGGATAAGCGAAGAGTCGGTGATGCCCTGACTGATGAGAGCGGTTACAGTAATAAGACTGCGGTCGCGGAGACTGAGAAGGTCGTTGCGACTCCACACCTCTCCGAACAGGATGTCGTCGTTGAGGTGCGCAAATTCGGGAGCGAAGTCGCCCAGTTGGTCGCGACCCGCCGTTTGTACGATACGTTGCTGTGCCATAGTAGTGAGCGACGTCATAGCGAGAGCGACGCCGATTAACAGGATTTTTATTTTATTCATAATATAGTCCGTTATTTGCCAAGCCATTGGCGGATGGTTTTCTCCGAGGCGTTGTTGAGCAGTTTGCCTCCCGTGATGTTCAGGTCGGGATAGGTCTTGCGCAAGTCCGCCATGCTGTTGGTGATGGTACTGCTGCCCGATGTGGCAAAGAGGATGACGGTCTTGCCCTGCAAAGAGCAAGTCTCAATAAAGGTGTTGATGATGCGGGGTGCGACATCCCACCAAACAGGGAAGCCGAGGTAAACGGTGTCGTATGCCTGCATGTCTATCTTGACGGGCTGCATCGCAGGGCGGGACTTCTTGTCCGCCATCTCCACGCTGCTGCGGGAGCGGTCGTTGCGCCAATCGAGGTCGGCGGCGGTGTAACGTACGGAGGGCGCAATCTCACAGAGGTCCGCGCCTGCGACTGCAGCAATCTTCTCCGCTACGCTACGGGTGGTTCCCGTGGCGGAAAAATACGCCACGAGGGTTTTGCTGTCGGTTTTCATACTTTCGGTTGTTTGTGCATAGGCATTGCCGCCTCCTAACAGGCAGGACAATGCACCAATGATGATAATTAAACGTTTCATAGTGTTTTAAGAATTGAACACGGAAATCAGAATGTAATATCCATACCCCATCTCCGTGACAAGAGGCATGGGGCATATCATCGGCACATATGCGTGCGGTAGAAGTCGGCGATGGTGTCGAAGGGGATTATATCCACGCGGTCGTACAAGTCGGTATGCACGGCATCGGGGATAAACAGCAGGCGCTTGTTCGCCGCATACTTGCTGTCCTTGGTCATGTGCGCATATGCCGTGCGGGAGAAATAGCAGGAGTGCGCCTTCTCACCGTGCACGAGCAGGACGGCAGAACGTATCTCATTGGTATAGTGCAAGAGCGGCGCATTGAGGAACGCCAATGCCGACGTGGTGTTCCAGCCGTCGTTGCTGTTGAGCGAGCGCGGGTGGTAGCCGCGGGGCGTCTTGTAGTAGTCGTAGTAGTCTTTGACGAACTGCGGAGCATCGGCGGGCAGGGGGTCCACCACACCGCCGGCACGCTTTGCCTTGCCCGTGCGGAAGTCCGCAGTGCGCTGCGTATTGAGCGCCACACGTTTCTGATAGCGCGCCTCTTCGCTGTCTTCGGCATCGAAATAACCGTTCGCCGTGCAGCGCGCGATGTCGTACATGGTGGCTGCCACGGTGGCTTTGATGCGCGTGTCTATCGCCGCCGCGTTGAGTGCGAAGCCGCCCCAGCCGCAGATGCCGAGGATGCCTATCTGCGCGGGGTTGACATCCTGCCTGTTGCTCAGATAGTCCACCGCGGCGGAGAAGTCCTCCGTGTTGATGTCCGGCGACGCCACATAGCGGGGCTCGCCGCTTGACTCACCCGTGAAAGAGGGGTCGAACGCCAGCGTCAGGAAGCCGCGCTCCGCCAACTGCTGCGCATACAAGCCCGCGCACTGCTCTTTGACCGCCCCGAAAGGACCGCTCACCGCAATAGCGGGCAGCGGAGTTGCGGCATCCTTGGGGATGTAGAGGTCCGCCGCCAGCGTGATGCCGTAGCGGTTGGGGAAGGTTACTTTGCTGTGATGTACTTTGTCGCTCTGCGGGAAAGTCTTATCCCATGACTGTTCGAGATTCATAGTCGTTCGTTGGTTGCAGGCGCACAGCATGGTGCATAGTGCGCCTAAAATGATAGTACGTTTCATATTTTACAGGTTTTTGCCCATGTCGTATGCCTCTTGGAGGGCGGGATGCCCGTCTATCTCGCCTTTGTGCCAGACGCCGAGCCCGAAGACCGTGCCGCCCACCGTGGGATTCTCCAAGCAGTCCAAGAAACCTTGGAAGGTGTCTATTGTGCGGAGCATCAGTTGCTTATCCTCCTCCGCGGCGGTGACGATGAAATAGAAAGTCTTGTTCGCTATCTCCAAATAGCGCATGCACGTGCGGTCGATGAGCGTCTTCATCTGCGCGGACATGGTGTAGAAATAGACCGGCGTCGCCATCACGATGACGTCGGCATCGATCATCTTCTGCACTATCCCGGCGGCATCGTCCTTCTGCGGGCAGGGTTTGTGGTAGTAACTGCATGCGCCGCAACCCTTGCAATAGTTGATTATCTTGTCGGCAAGGAAAATCTTCTCCACTTGGTTGCCCGCCTCCTCCGCACCGCGGAGAAAAGCATCGCACAGGGTGTCGGAATTGCCGCCGCGGCGGGGGCTGGAAGAAAGAATGAGAACACGCTTCATAATTTTACTATTTACTATTTGACTATTGACTATTTATATGCTGTCTATTACCTGTCAATTACGGCAAAAACACGGCAACGACACGGCAACGAGACGGCAAAAAGGCGAGACTATACTCTGACTATATGCTCATCAGAAACAGGCTTTGAGTATAGCAAGTACATCTTCGCGGGTGAGGGTGCGGTAACCGCCGCCAAGCACGGTAGTATCCGCGATTTGGGGCAGCATCTCTTCCGTCGCACCCAACTCGCGGAGCGTTGACGGAATGCCCAACTCGCGGAAGAAGCGTTCCAAGCGGTTGATGCCCTCCTGTGCGATGGCGTCATTGCCCTGTCCGTGGTCTTCCACGCCCCAGATGTGCTTCGCGAAGCGCACAAAGCGGGGCAGCCCGTCGCGGTAAATGAATCGGTAGTAGGCAGGCGAGATGACCGCCAAGCCGATGCCGTGGGCGCAGTCGGTGTACGCACCGAGTTGGTGCTCTATCATATGCACCTCCCAGTCCTCGGTCTTGCTGAGCGAGAGCAGTTTGTTCAGCGCCATCGTAGCACACCACATGATGTTGCTGCGCGCCTCGTAGTCCTGCGGATTCTTCATAGCCTTGCGGGCGGCGGAGACGAGCGAAAGCATCAGACCTTCAATAAGATAGTCGGTGGTGCAGTCGTCGCTGTCGGAGAAATACTGCTCCATGAGATGGGAGAAAATATCGGCAATGCCGCTCACCATCTGATACTGCGGCACGGAGTAGGTGTACTCGGGATTGAGGATGGCAAAGCGCGGCGACACGGCGGCAAGCGGATAGACGCGCCCTATCTTGAGGTGCTGCTCCTCATTGGTGATAACCGAACCGGCGTTCATCTCGCTGCCCGTGCCCGCCATGGTGAGGATGCAGCCGACAGGCACTATGGGGTTGGTCACCTTTTCCTGACGCACATAGTAGCGCTCCCAGATGTCGCCCTCTGCATACGCGCCACAGGAAATGCCTTTGGCACAGTCGATTACAGAGCCGCCGCCCACCGCCAGAATGAGGTCGATACGGTGCTCGCGCACGAGACACGCGCCCTCCAGCAACTGCGTGTAGCGGGGATTGGCATTGATACCTGGGATTTCAAAAACCTCCTTGCCCGCCTCGCGCAGGATAGCAACAACTTGGTCGTAAAGCCCTATCTTCTTGATGGCGGACTTGCCATAGACGAGCAGCACGCGGCTGCCGTAGTTCTTTAATTCTTCGGGCAGATACTGCAAAGCCGTTTTGCCGAAATGTACCCTCGTGGGGTTCTGATACGTGAAATCCAATAACATGGTCTATCTTACAAATAAATCGGTTGCAAAGGTAAAACAATTTCCCTACACGCGCAAACGATATATGATGAAATACGGAATTGGGGTCATTCTATCCGTAATTGGGGTAGAGGAGCAAGGAACGAAGAACAAGGACAATGGACAAAAAAACGGTTTATAAACCGTTTATAAACCGTTTTTAAAGAGACAAGAAGACCGACCGTATAGCGGCTTACTCGTAGTCGTTGCCGCCTCGTCGGACATGCCCGCCGTCTTCATGTGGCGGATCGTGACCACCGTCTGCTGCCACGTCTCCGCCGTCTGCTCCGCTACCGCCAACTGCGCATCGAGCATGAGCAGCGTGTAGTAGCCGTTCGCTACGCCGGCGATAAGTCCGCAGCGGGACGCCTGCTCGTAGTCCAGCGCCTGCCGCTTCGACGCCTTGGCACCGCGCAGCCGTGTTGCCGTCCGCCAGCCGATAGACAAACACCTTGTCCTGTATCTCGAAGGTCGCCGTGCGCGGAATGCAGAGTGCACCCTCTATCGTCTTTTGCAGCACCACGTTGCCCGAGCCGCCCGATGTCAGCAGGCGCGACGCGTTGTCAAACGCTGCGCGGATGCTCACCGTACCCGTCTGCGGGTCTATCACGCCCGACACGGTCTCTATCCGTCCTTCTTTCTCGTAGCGGCTGCCGTCACTCAGTATCAGAGCACCGCGGAGATGTTCTTTCCCGTAGCGGATTGCAAGCTATCAGGTCTCGTAGCAACCCCGTAGCATCTTGGGACCCGCGTAGCCCCTGCATGGGCTCTGCGTAGCCACAGCATATCCACAGCTGAATCACCTACTCATATCCAATAAACCTCTTTTGATTGTTCAGCGGTCAAAATCAGACTGCTTACGGTCTGAGAGTTTTTTGCTCTTTTTTGGAACATCGTTGACCAAAGAATACTTGGGCTATTTTGAGCAATATTTGTTTACGTAAGGAGCAGAGTTTTTGTCGTTTTTGTTTATATTTTGGTCGTTTTTGTATAGAACTAATTGCAAGATTCGAAAACTTGTTGTACCTTTGCGGCGCGAAGTCCGCATTGGGTGTCTGTTGTATAGACGAGTGGGGGCTCGCAGACATACGAAAAGGCGTTTATTGAAGCGCTGTTCTGACTTACTGAAAACTCGCAACTTTCATTTCTGTCACAGAGCAACCGCAACGATGAATGTCCGTGGGGTATAGTATTCTGCTATGCCAAGTGGGATTGTATAACCCGCTTTGGCGATGGTTGTATTATATCTGCGTGGGCTTCGCGTTGTCGTTCTTAGACAGAGAGGCGATGCGAGTGCCTTAGTAAGTGGGAACGACATCAAGAGAACTCCCACGCTTTTTTTTGTATGTCTATGTTTGATGCCCGCTGTCCGGGTGCAAACGCCATTTTGATTTATTACCCCGCATAGTAGAGAGTTCCTGTGCACAAAAATTACAAAACAAAATGTTCAACAAAATGAAAAGAAGTGTCTTTTTGGTGTTGGCAATGATTCTCGTGCCGCTATGTGCGCAGGCAGAGTTTCCCATCCAACCCAAGTATGTCGGCGATGTCCATTTGGGATATGGCTCGTCCTCCAAAATGTATGGTACCAATACGTACCAACAACGTATTGGTATCGGAACTATTCAAGGTGTTAGCCTGAATGATTGGATCCAAGTAGGTTTAGGAGTTGATTTCAATTTCTATACCCATTATTACGCCAAGGGAGGATATATGCCAAGCGAAATTACAGGATTGCGCCTTAGCATGAGTGAATTTATTGATATGCGCGGAAGTTATCCTATCATGGAAAACCTGAAAGTGTATATGGATTTAGGGTTAGGTTTAACGCATAAAGTGCGCGCTACATTTTTGGATGGTCCCGCATTCTTCTGCCAGTTCGGTCCCGGCGTTCAATGGAAACATTTGGATTTCAGCCTTGGTTTACAGGCTAATGGTACCGGTAAGGGGGCAACCACATTTTTTGCGAAGATAGGCTATTGTTTTTAATGAAACACATAATATATACAGATATGAAAAAGGATACAGATAATATTATTACCCGTCGCAACTTCTTTAAGAAGGCATCTTGTACCGCGTTGAGTGTATTGGCGGTAACATTGCTCCCTGCAGCATTTACTTCGTGTGAGATAGAAGACCCAGTAACGGGTTGCAAATCCAATTCTTGCACATCGTCATGCTCAGGAGAGTGCTCCGGCGGATGTGGTGAACATTGTGGAACAGGTTGTTCGACCAACTGCTCGAACTTATGCTCGTCAGGTTGTAAATACTCGTGCGATAGTTCTTGTAAAGGAGGTTGCACAAAATCTTGTAGCATGACTTGTCTTTCTGCTTGCAGCCGATATTCAAGATAGTAACTACATAAAAATACTCCTAATTGTCGGGTTCTATTGTGCCCGGTGATTAGGAGTATTTACAATCAAAAATGATATGGAACTTACACAAATAGGGGCTTCTTGGGAAGAAAGTAGTGCAAAGACGATCACCTTCATCGTTACCAAAGACTGCCAACTTGCCTGCAAGTATTGCTACCTTGTGGGCAAGAACGAGAAAGAGAGGATGCCGTGGGAGGTAGCCAAAGCGGCTATTGACTACGTGCTTGACCGCGAGACCGACCCCAATTTCGCATACGAGAGCGTGATATGGGACTTTATTGGCGGCGAGCCATTTCTGGAAATAGACCTGATAGACCAAATCTGCGATTATATCAAGACGGAACTCTATCGCCGCAACCACCACTGGTTCAACTCCTACCGTTTCTCTTTCTCCACTAACGGACTGAACTACCACACCGACAAGGTGCAACGCTTTATTGAGAAAAACAAGTCGCACCTTAGCATCGGCATCACCATTGACGGCACGCGCCGCAAGCATGACCTCAACCGCGTGTACAAGCATTCGGAGCGCGGGTCGTACGATGATGTAGTGAAGAACATCCCGCTGTGGCAAAGCCAGTTCCCGGGCGACGGCACCAAGGTAACCATCTCCTCGGCAGACATACCCTATATCTGCGAGTCGGTACTGCACCTCTACGACCTTGGCATTCATCAGGTGAATATCAACTGCGTCTTCGAGGACGTATGGCAGGAGGGCGACGACCGCCTGTTTGAAGACCAACTGATGCAACTTGCCGATGCTATCATCGACCGCGGGCTGTATGAAGACTATGCTTGCTCGTTCTTCTCCGAGCACATGGGCAAGCCGATGGACTGCCATCTGCAAAATCAGAACTGGTGCGGAGCGGGCAAAATGTTGGCGGTGGACGCCGCTGGCAATTTCTATCCCTGCACCCGCTTCGCGCAGTACTCGCTCCGCGACAAAGAAGCGTGGATTATCGGCAACATACGCGATGGCATCGACACCAACAAGTTGCGCCCGTTCCTGACGCTCGACCGTTGTACGCAGTCTGCGCCCGAGTGTGTCGATTGTGAAGTGGCGGAAGGCTGCGCATGGTGCCAAGGCGAGAACTACGATGCCGCCTCCACCCACACCGTCTTCCAGCGCGCCACCGCCATCTGCCTCATGCACAAAGCGCGCGTGCGTGCCAACAACTACTATTGGAACAAGTTGTACCGCAAACTGGAAATTGAAGGCAAGCGCAAGGAGTTTGAACAACAGCAAAACAACAAGAAGTCGAACGATATAATCTGCTAACCGATGAAAACGTATTTGCAATACTTGGTCGTTCTTTTGGACGACACCAGCATAGCCTATTGCCATGCCGACAACCCGCTGACAGCGCCGCGGCTGATGCCCCTTTCTGTGCTGCAAAAAGCCATCCGCTTCGGAATGCAGCAGAACCTGATGATACAGTTTGTCTATCCCGACTACGACCTGCCCGAGGAATACAACGCACTGATAGAAACAATCGACCACGTGAAGATAGGGCGCGACATCAAGGTGCGCCGTGTGGACGATGCGCCCGCAGGTAGCGCAACCGAGGTGTTGCGGCTCACCGTACAGGAGTTGATTGACCGCCAATACGACATCGCCGCCATGATATCCGCTGCGGAGCGGCTGAATATCTGCCTGACGGACATAGAGACGTTTTGCGATGAGCAAATTCCTGCGTATGAGAAGGCACTGGACACTTTGGTGGATATGCTGGTCAGTCAATACAAACAGGGCAAGCAGCCGCAGGTGAATATCCTCACCGACCGCCTGCAACTGACCGAAATGCACAACTGCGAGGCGGGCATCGGCAATATCACTATTGCGCCCAACGGCAAGTTCTACCTGTGCCCCGCATTCTACTACGACGAGCAGATGGGCGTCAGCAACCGGATGAACCACAAAACAGGCGATGCTTCCCGCTCCGTGGGCGATTTGGAGCAGGGTGTTTTGATTCCCAACAAGCAACTGCTTTCGCTCGACCATGCGCCGCTCTGCCGTATCTGCGATGCCTACCACTGCCACCGCTGCATCTGGCTCAACCAACGCCTCACGTCGGACAACAACACGCCGTCCCGCCAGCAGTGCGTCATCGCGCACATCGAACGCAATGCCGCACAGAGACTGCAACAGGAGTTGCAGAAGGCAGGCTACGCGTTTGAGCAGCAGATAAAGCCGATAGACTACCTTGACCCCTTCGAGGTACGCGAGGAGTTTTGATACACACAACGCTAACTTTTAACACGACAACAATATGAAGAAAATCATCGGAAAAGTAACGCCCGAGGAAAAGGACGCTATCCAAGCATTGTTCGAGCGCCGCAACGGTCTGAATGAACTGGCAAAGATTCTCACTGCCGACAATGCCGAACTCTATGAGAAACTGGTCAAGGACATGGGCGAAACGGGCACCAAGTTCCAACACTGGTGGGACACCATGGCGGACAAATACCAATGGGAATCCTGCGAGGGCGGCAATTGGGAAATCAACTTTGAGACCTGCGAGATAAGTCTCGTGTGCTAACTGTATCTAATTTTTACCGTTATGTTACTAATGATTGGTGCTCCTGAAATCATCTTTATTGTATTGATAGTGCTGCTCTTGTTCGGAGGAAAGAAAATCCCCGAACTGATGCGCGGACTGGGCAAAGGTGTCCACTCGTTCAAACAGGGGTTGAACGAAGTGGAAGACGAGATAAAAAAGCCACTCGACAAAGAGGAAACACAACCTGCAGACCGCTCGGATGAAGACAAGTAACGAGGAGAAAATGACCTTTTGGGAGCATATAGAGGTTTTCCGAAAGGTGCTTTTTCGATGCCTTGCTGTGTGGGCGGTGTGTGCCGTGGGGGCGTTCTGTTTCAAGGACGCGCTCTTTATGGTGCTATTCGCCCCCGCACAGTCGGACTTTGTGCTTTACCGCGGATTATGCCGACTGGCAGAGATGACGGGTTGGGCTTCGCTCTGCCCGGGTGATTTCCATGCGCAGTTTATCAATACGGAACTGGCATCGCAGTTCACTATCCACCTGCAAGTGGCATTGATAGTGGGCTGTGTGGTAGCGTTCCCCTACCTGCTGATTCAACTCTACGGCTTTATCGCGCCCGCGCTGTATCGGCAGGAGAAACGCTATTCCGTGTTTCTGATATTCTTCGGTGTCGTGCTGTTTGCGCTGGGTGTGTTGCTCAACTACTTTGTTATCTTTCCCTTCGCTTTCCGCTTTCTGAGTACGTATCAGGTGCAGGAGGCGGTAGTCAATCAGATTGCGCTCAAGTCCTATACGTCCACCTTGCTTGTGTTGTCGCTGCTGATGGGCATCCTGTTCGAGATACCTATCGTGGCGTATTTCTTGGCGAAGTTGAGGATTATAGACAAAGAGATGCTGACCTGCTACCGCAAGCATGCTTTTGTGGTGTTGTGTATCTTGGCGGCGATCATCACGCCTACGGCGGATGTCTTCACGCTCCTGCTGGTAACCCTACCGCTATATTTGCTCTACGAAGTGAGTGTGATCATTGTCGGACGAACCAATAGAGGCCAAGAGTAAGTCGCTTTTTGAGCATTGTTGACCAAACATATTTGTTCCAATTTTTGGTAATATTTGTTGGTGTTTTTGCCGGTTTTTGTAGCAACAAGTAATAACGGTTTGTTTGTGGCAATTAACGGAGAACGGAGTCCGATGAGAGTCCGATAATGAATTTGTAATTCAGGAGGGCAAGACAGATAAATATCATTCGTCTGCCATTTTGTCAGGTTGGGTCAGGTTGGCACAGGGTTTGAAGAATAGTTGGTAATTAGTATACCAAACGAAGAATTAAAAACAACCGAACTATGAATACGAATCAACAAAACAACCAACCGAAAGAGAACTTGAGCAAGTTCGCCATCAACCTCTGCGAACGGGCACAGCAGGGCAAACTCGACCCCGTGATAGGGCGGGACGACGAGATACGGCGCGTATTGCAAATACTGAGCCGACGCACGAAGAACAACCCTATACTGATAGGCGAGCCGGGTGTCGGCAAGACCGCGATCGTGGAGGGGCTGGCACATCGTATCATTCGCGGAGATGTGCCCGAGAACCTGAAAAACAAGACTATCTACTCGTTGGATATGGGGGCGCTCATCGCAGGTGCGAAATATCAAGGCGAGTTCGAGGAACGGCTGAAAGGCGTAATCAACGAGGTAGTGCAAGCCGCGGGAGAGATAATACTCTTTATCGATGAGATACACACGTTGGTGGGCGCTGGTAAGACAAGCGGCGCGATGGATGCTGCCAACATCCTGAAGCCTGCGTTGGCACGTGGTGAGTTGCGGGCGATAGGCGCAACTACGCTGGACGAGTATCAGAAGTATTTCGAAACGGACAAGGCGCTGGAGCGACGGTTCCAAACCGTGATGGTGGACGAACCCGACGAGGCGGCGACAATATCTATACTGCGTGGACTGAAAGAACGCTACGAGACGCACCACAAAGTGCGTATCAAGGACGACGCGTTGATTGCGGCAGTAACGCTCTCCACGCGTTACATTACAGACCGTTTCCTGCCCGACAAGGCAATAGACCTGGTGGACGAGGCGGCAGCCAAACTGCGATTGGAAGTGGATTCCAAGCCTGAAGAACTGGATAATATCGACCGGCAAATCAAGCAATTGGAGATTGAGCGCGAGGCTATCAAGCGCGAGAACGACAAGGACAAACTTGCCAGCATAGAGGAGCAACTGAAGACGCTGAAGGCACAGTCGGCGGAGATGGAGGCGCATTGGAACAAAGAAAAGGGCTACGTCGCCACTATCCAGAACGAGAAAGCCAACATCGAGCAGATGAAGCACGAGGCGGAGGTCGCCGAGCGCGAAGGAAACTACGGCAAAGTGGCGGAGATACGCTATGGGCGCATCCAGCAGGCGGAAGCCAACATCAAGGCGGCGCAAGACGCCCTCCACGCGATGCAGGGTGAGAGCCTTATCAAAGAGGAGGTGGACGAAGACGACATCGCCGAGGTGGTAGCGCGCTGGACGGGCATCCCCGTTACGAAGATGATGCAATCGGAGCGCGAAAAACTGCTGCACCTCGAGGAAGAACTCCACAAGCGCGTGGTAGGACAAGACGAGGCGATAGAAGCCGTATCTGACGCCATCCGACGCAGCCGCGCGGGCTTGCAAGACCCGAAGCGACCGATAGGCTCATTCATCTTCCTAGGCACGACGGGCGTGGGCAAGACCGAGTTGGCAAAGGCACTGGCGGACTACCTCTTCGACGACGAGAACATGATGACGCGAATCGATATGTCGGAGTATCAGGAGAAGTTCTCAGCCACGCGGCTCATTGGCGCGCCTCCGGGATACGTGGGCTACGACGAGGGCGGACAACTGACCGAAGCCATACGCCGCAAACCGTACAGCGTAGTGCTCTTCGATGAGATAGAGAAAGCGCACCCCGATGTCTTCAACGTCCTGCTCCAAGTGCTGGACGACGGACGGTTGACCGACAACAAAGGACGTACCGTCAACTTCAAGAACACCCTGATTATCTTCACCTCCAACCTCGGCAGCCAACTTATCCGCGAGAACGAGGAGAAAGGCATAGATGCGGCGGAGACGGAGAAGCAAGTAATGGAGATGCTGCGGCAAACCATACGCCCGGAGTTCCTCAACCGTATCGACGAGATAATCATGTTCCGCCAGCTGACGCAACAGCAGATACGCGACGTGGTCGGGCTGCAGATAGCCGCTATCCACAAGATGCTGGAGACCAACGGAATAGACCTGCGCGTTACGGACGACGCTATCGACTATATCGCCCGCGAAGGCTACGACCCGCAGTTCGGCGCACGGCCTGTGAAACGGGCGCTGCAACGGCTGGTACTCAACGAGTTGTCGAAGTCTATCATCGCCGGGCGCGTGGACGGCAAACGGCCTGTCATAGTGGAACTGCGCGACGGCGAACTGCACTTCAAGAACTAATCGCTCGCTGTGGTATTGTGCCGCCGTTAATTGCCATTAATAAACCATTAATCGTAGCATAGTCGGGAAAATATGACCTGATAATGCCTTAATGGATAATTTACGGGAATTAACAGAGAATCAAACCAGACAATAAAGATATTAATTATTAACTATTAATTTATGAAAACCGGACTCGTCCTTGAAGGCGGCGGAATGCGGGGGATTTACACCTGCGGAATCTTAGACAGAATGATACAATACGGCTTTGAGCCGGATGTACTCTGCGGGACTTCTGCAGGTGCTATCTTTGGCATCAACCTGCCTTCCAAACAACGCGGCAGAGCCTTCCGCTACAACTACAAACATATCGTTGACCCCGACTACGTGTCGCTGCGCTCACTCCTCAAAACGGGCAACATGGTGAACGTGGACTTTGCGTACAACCGTATTCCCAACGAGTTGGACCCCGTGGACGAGAAGGCGTTCGAACAATCGAAGACGAAGGTGTTTGCTACCGTGACGAACGTGCGAACGGGCAAGGCGGAATACAAACAGATTACCAACTGCTACGAGCAGATAGATTGGCTGCGCGCGTCGGGGACATTGCCGTTCATCTCCCACCGCGTAAAGATAGACGGCGAAGAATACTTGGACGGCGGACTGGTGGACAATATCCCGCTGGACAAAGCGTTTGAAGAGGGCTGCGACAAAGTGGTAGTGGTGCTAACGCGCCCGCTGGGTTTTCGCATCAACGAGCCCATGTACGGTCTGAGCCGGCTCTTCTACCCCGAAGAAAAGAACCTGCAAGCAGCACTCAAAATGCGTAGCGCAAACTACCGCCGGCGCATGGAGCAGATACGGCAACTAAAAGAGGAAAACAAGATATTTGTATTCGCGCCGATGACTATATTGCCTATACGGCGATTGGAACGTAATCCGCTGCATCTCAAGAAAATATACGAGATAGGCTTGCGCGACGGACGAAACCGCTGGCAAGAGTTGGAAAAGTATCTGCAACAGGAATAATGTCCCTGGATTTGCATATTCCGAAAAGACTTTGTACTTTTGTACGAGAAAACCAACCTGATACTATACCTATGGACAAAGAAGAAATCAAGAAACTAATCCCGCACCGCGAGCCTATGCTGCTGGTGGACGAGGCGGACCTCAACGGCAATGAAGCGATTGCGCAGTACACGATTCCTGAGGACGCGTTTTACGTACAAGGGCATTTCCCGGGCAACCCTATCGTGCCGGGCGTTATCCTGTGCGAGATTATGGCACAAGGCAGCGCGTTGCTGATGAAAGACTATCTGCACGACAAGCTGGCGCTCTACGCCAAACTGGAAGACGTGCGTTTCAAGCGTCAGGTCCGCCCGGGCGACACCGTCGTGACGCACTCGCACATAGCAGGAAAGAAAGGTCCGTTGGTAATAGTGCAGGCAGAAGCGTTTGTGAACGACGCGCTATGCTGCAAGGGAACGTTGTCGTTCATGCTGACTCTGAAACCATAAACACTTATCCGTATGTACAATTTGTTGAAAGGGAAAAAGGGCATTATCACGGGGGCTCTCAACGAGAACTCCATCGCGTGGAAAGTAGCGCAGAAAGCCGTAGAAGAAGGGGCAGAGATAGTGCTGACAAACACGCCCGTATCCATACGTTTGGGCACTATCAACCGCTTGGCGGAAGAAACAGGTAGTCTGCTTATCCCCGCCGATGCGACCTCTGTGGCAGACATAGAAAACCTGATAGACGGCACGATGACGCACTTCAGCGGAAAGTTTGACTTTGTGCTCCACTCTATAGGCATGTCGCCCAACATCCGAAAGGGTATCCCTTACGACCGGCTCAACTACGACTATCTGGACAAGACCGTCGGCATCTCCGCCGTCTCGTTCCATAAGTTGCTGCGTGGACTTTACCAAAAAGATGCGCTGAACGCAGGCGGGTCGGTGGTGGCACTCACCTACATCGCGGGCGACAGAGCCATGCCCGGTTATGGAGACATGGCAGATGCCAAAGCTATGCTACAATCTATTGCACGCAATTTCGGGCTGATCATGGGGCGTGAGAAAGGCGTGCGCGTGAACACCGTTTCCCAGTCACCCACTATGACGACCGCGGGGCAAGGTATTGCCGGAATGGACAACATGATTGCTTATGCCGACTCCGTCGCTCCGCTTGGTAACGCTACGGCAGACGACTGCGCCGACTATATCATCACTCTGTTCTCCGACCTGACGCGCAAAATAACCATGCAGAACCTGTACAACGACGGCGGTTATTCTTCCGTTTTGCCGTCGCCGTTATTGTAAATAGTAAACATTCGTAACGACAATATGAAAGCATTTGTATTCCCCGGTCAGGGTGCCCAGTTCGTAGGTATGGGCAAAGACCTATACGACACCAACCCCGACGCACGCCGTCTCTTCGAGCAGGCAAACGATATCTTGGGCTTCCGCATTACGGACATCATGTTCGGCGGCACAGACGAAGAACTCAAGCAGACCAAAGTGACACAACCTGCCGTTTTTCTCCACTCCGTCATCTCCGCGCTTTGCCGACACGAAGACAAACCCGATATGGTAGCGGGCCATTCCCTTGGTGAATTTTCCGCACTTGTAGTAGCAGGCGTTATCTCGTTCGAGGACGGGCTACGACTCGTGTACGCCCGTGCGATGGCTATGCAAAAAGCCTGCGAAGCTACTCCCTCCACCATGGCGGCAATTCTCGGACTGCCGGACGCAACGATTGAGCAAATATGCGCAAGTATCAACGACGAAGCGCATATCGTTGTTCCCGCCAACTACAACTGCCCGGGACAGGTAGTTATCTCGGGAGACACGGAGAGCGTACATACCGCCTGCGAGCAACTGAAAGCCGCAGGAGCACGGCGCGCATTGCCATTGGCAGTCAGCGGCGGTTTCCACTCGCCCTGCATGCAACAGGCACGCCTCGAACTGGCAAGAGCCATCGAGCAAACAGCGTTCAACCAACCCGTATGCGCAGTATATCAAAACGTGGATGCCCAACCGCACACCAATCCTGACGAGATAAAAACCAATCTGCTGCTGCAACTGACCTCGTCCGTGCGTTGGACTCAGGAAGTGCTACACATGATAGCAGACGGAGCAACTGAATTCGTAGAATGCGGACCGGGCAGTGTACTCACCGGACTGATAGACAAAATCCACAAAAGTCTTGCCGCACAATAAGAATCCGAAACACTTATATTTAAAAACTTGCATCCCCTATGCTCATTCGGCATAGGGGATGTTTTTTTACAGCCTACCCACCCCACTTTTTACCATAATGTTAACAAACACCACAATTTACTGATTTACAACATGTATATAAGTATTCCGGATTGTCGAAAACCTGTCGAAAAAAGCATTGATATTTTTTTTGTGGGGAAAAGTGGGGGAATTCAAATATTTTTTGTATCTTTGCCGTCGAATTTGATACAATAATTATCATTTAGGCAATCAGGCATACGGACAATATGAGTACTTTCATCGGAAATATAGAGGCGCGGGCAGACGAAAAAGGGCGCATTTTCGTCCCTGCTACCTATCGCAAGATACTGAGCGAATTAGAATCGAAACGCATCATCATGCGCCGCGATACGGATAACGAGTGTCTGATTTTCTACCCTGAGAAAGTGTGGAACGAGAAAGTAGGGCAACTGCGCCAAGCCTTAGACGAATGGGATTCGGAAGACCAGATGCTATTGATGCAGTTTATGTCGGATGCGGAGTTTCTCGATATGGACAATCAGGGACGTATTCTGCTGCAGAAAAAAAATATGGAGGTCATCAATGCGCAACAAGATGTACTGTTTGTAGGCATGCTCGACCGCTTTGCAGTATGGAATCCGGACACATTTACCTCTAAGCGTATTGAGCAGCATGAACTCGCCAACCGTATCCGCGCCAAGATGAAAAAAGGAGAGGCATGAACAATACGGTGTACCACATACCCGCCCTATTGGCGGAAACCATAGCGGGACTGCGGATACAGCCCGACGGAACGTATGTGGATGTTACGTTCGGCAGTGGCGGCCATTCGCGAGCTATCATGGAGCATCTCGGAGCAAACGGGAAATTGTATTCTTTTGACCAAGACATGGATGCTTATGCTAATACACAGACACTGGCTAAAGACAGCCGCTGGCAGTTTGTACATAGCAATTTCCGATACTTGCGCAATTTCATGGACTTCTACGGAGTGCAGCATATTGACGGACTAATAGCCGACCTCGGCGTATCGTTCCACCATTTCGATACACCCGAACGCGGTTTCAGTTTCCGTTTTGTCGGTCCGCTGGATATGCGTATGAACCAATCCGGCAAACGCACGGCGGCGGACATAATAAACACTTACACGGAAGAAAATCTCGCACGCGTATTGTATTTATACGGAGAGATGCGCAATGCCCGTCAGGTTGCCAAAAGTATTATACAAGCACGGGATAAAAATCCGATTACGCGCACGGAGCAACTGGTGCAACTCGTTACACATAACCGCGCTAAAATCGGGGCAGAAGAGATAGAGGTTCCGATCAATCTAAAAAAAGACATGGCGCGTTTGTTTCAAGCCCTTCGTATAGAGGTGAACGACGAAATGGGAGCTCTGCGCGAAATGCTGGTGGCAGCCCGCGACTTGTTGTGCCCTGGCGGACGCATTGCGATACTTACATACCATTCATTGGAAGATAGGATAGTAAAGAATTTCTTTCGCGCAGGCAATTTAGAGGGAAACATTGAGAAAGATTTCTACGGAAATGTCTTAACCCCATTCCGCTTAATCGAAAAAGGCAGAAGTGCAAGCGAGGAAGAGGTAGAACGTAACCCGCGCAGCCGCAGCGCGAAACTACGAGTAGCTGAGAAACTATGAACATACGTGATATACAAGGTTGGCTCAACGGAGAGAAATTCCGTAGCGAGAAAGTGCGCAAACAGTACAAGTTGTTCGGACTGATTGCTGTACTGATTTTCGTGTATATCCTGCTCGGATACCATTCCGTGCGTCAGCAACACCAACTGACAGACGTGAAAAAAGAAATGTTGGACGCCAAATACGAATACCTGACAATCAGCGCACAATTCGTCAACACTACGCGTCCTTCACATATAGCAGACACCTTGGCGGCACGCGGCAGCGTACTCCGAGAAAACACCATTCCACCCATACGCATTATGGATTAACGCAAACTATCAGCCATGTCGGACGAACAAAAAAATACAATCTTTCGTTTTGCGATTATCTTCGTGGTGATACTGCTGGGCTTTGCGGCAGTAATAGCCAAGATTATCTATATCCAAACCGTAGAGCGTGACGACTGGATGGCTATTGCCGACAAACAGGAGGCATCTATACAACCGGTAGAAGCCACACGGGGCAATATATTGGACTGCGAGGGGCGGCTGTTGGCAAGTAGCATGCCACGCTACAACGTCTATATGGATACGCGCGCGGAAGCACTACGCGCAAAAAACGACTCGTTGTTTTACGCGCATATAGACTCTTTGGCGATAGGATTGAGCACTATTGTGGGCGAGAAAAGCAAAGATGAATACAAATCTATCATCACCAAAGCCTACAAAGGCAATAAGAGACGTCTCAAACTAAGCAAACAACCCATTGACTACCTGCAAAAACGCAGATTAGAGAAAGAGGTAACACTCATTCGGATGGGAAGGTACAAAGGCATCTATTTTGAGTCGCAAAACAAGCGCATCAAGCCTTTTGGTAATTTGGCGAGTCGCACTATCGGTAATATCTACGGCGAAAGCGGCTGTGGCAATTCAGGTTTGGAAAAAGAGTTTGAGAAAGAACTGCACGGCAAAGACGGTATCGTGGCTCGTCAACGAGTAGGCGGACGCATAGAGAATATCCCTATAGAAGAAGCGCAGGATGGAATGGACATCGTAACGACGATTGAAGCCAACCTGCAAGATATCGTGGAGCAGGCACTGCGCCAACCTGTAGAGCACTTTAATGCCGAATGGGGATGTTGCATACTGATGGAGACCAAGACCGGCGAGATAAAAGCCATATCCAATCTCGACCGTACATCCGACGGGACATACTGCGAGGCGCAGAACCATGCAGTAATGCGCGTTGAGCCGGGCTCTACCTTCAAGACCATTGCTTTGGTAGCCGCCCTCGACGACGGGAAAATAGACATCGACGATACCGTGCGCCTGCATAGAGACGGCTGGACATATATCAATGCCCGACATACCGATTCCCACAAAATGGACACCACCCTTACCGTACGTTCCGCACTGGCAGTTTCCAGCAATATCGCTATGGCGAAGATTATCACGCACGCCTACGAAGGAAGTGCCAAGAAGTTTGTCAACCGCATACGCAAAATGGGGCTTATGGATAGCGTCTATTGCGAGATACCGGGCGCACAACAAGTACGCATAGACATACCGAAAGATACGGTAACACTCAGCAAGATGGCATACGGATATTCGGTAGAACTGAGCCCGATGCAGATACTGATGTTCTACAACGCTATTGCCAACAACGGCAGAATGGTACGCCCGATGTTGGTCAAAGAGATACAACGCAACGGCGAGACCGTTCGCAAGACAGAGCCCCAAACCGTCAAATCATCCATTTGCAGCAGTCGGACTCTGACAGACATACAAGGTGCGTTGCACGACGTGGTATGGGACAATAAGCTCGGCACAGCCTCCATCAGAAAAGGGGGCAAGCGCAAAGCACAAAGCGACTTGGTGTCTATCGCCGGCAAAACCGGTACAGCCCAGTTGCTCATCAACGGACGCTATAACAATCATCGCCACCGTATAACCTTTGTCGGTTATTTCCCTGAGGAAGACCCGCAATACACGTGCATCTGTATGATCAACGACCCCAAGCCCTATCCTACTTACGATTCCGGCATGGATTGCGGCGGCGTAGTACGGCGGGTAGCGGAAAAGACCATGGCGTACACCGGTTGCTACGTTCTGAACGACGAAGGACAACTCGAACTCAAACCAAACACGAAATAACCAATCCGTGCTAAAATCACTCTGCTTATGAAACTCAGTCAGTTATTATCCGCCATAACAATCTTGCAAACAGTCGGCGATACCGACCGTGAGATTACCGACATACAGTTCGACTCACGCAAAGTAGGACAAGGCAACCTGTTTGTTGCCCAGACAGGCACTACCGCCGACGGGCACACCTTTATTTCCTCGTGCGTAGAAAAAGGCGCAGCAGCCATTGTCTTGAGCGATAAATCGTATCTTCCCGCTCAGACGAGCGATGCAACCTATATATTGGTAAAAGATACCAACAAAGCATTGGGACTATTGGCGGATTGCTGGTATGGAAATCCGAGCAGCAAACTCACTTTGGTAGGCGTTACCGGCACCAACGGAAAAACCACTATCGCCACGCTGCTCTATAAGTTGTTGCGCGGTCTCGGGCACAAAGCGGGACTGCTATCCACCGTGGTCAACTACGTAGAGGACGAAGCTATTCCCGCCACCCACACAACGCCGGATGCTATCGAACTGAACAGATTGCTGCGGCAAATGGTAGATGCCGGCTGTGAATACGCCTTTATGGAGGTCAGCAGTCACGCTATCGCTCAAGAACGCATCGCGGGCTTGGATTTTGACGGTGCATTGTTTACCAACCTCACACGCGACCACATAGATTATCACAAGACATTCGACAACTACCGCGATACGAAAAAACGGCTCTTCGACAACCTCAAGAAAAACGCCTTTGCCGTCACTAACAAGGATGACAAAAACGGCTTGGTGATGACTCAGAACTGCCGCGCCGCCATACATACCTACTCTACGCACTCCCTCGCCGACTATCGTGCGCAGGTGCTGGAAGAAGGTTTTGAGGGCATGTTGCTCAATATCAACGGGCAAGAGGTGTTTGTGCCGTTGGTAGGCCGCTTCAACGTATCCAACTTGCTTTGCATCTACGGTGCGGCTGTTTGCCTCGGCTTTGATACCACCGAAGTGTTGCGCATCCTGTCCACACTGCATCCCGTCAACGGGCGTTTTGAAACTATCCGAAGCCCGAAAGGCTGGACCGCCATTATTGACTACGCCCATACGCCGGACGCAGTAGATAACGTGATACAGACTATCAACGAAATACGCAAACCGGGCAGCAGGCTCATCACGGTAGTAGGGTGCGGCGGCAACCGCGACAAAGGCAAACGGCCGATGATGGCAGCAATAGCCAAACACGGTTCGGACCAACTCATTCTCACTTCCGACAACCCGCGCGACGAAGTGCCCGCTGATATTCTGCGCGATATGGCAAGCGGACTGACCGAAGACGAGTTGCGCCAGACGCTCATTATCGAAGACCGCGAGTCTGCCATCCACACCGCCTGCACGTTGGCTCAAACGGGCGATGTGATACTCGTAGCCGGCAAAGGACACGAGAACTACCAAATCATACAAGGTGTCAAACACCATTTTGATGACCACGAGGTAGTCAGGAAATATATGTAACCGCAAAACCCCTAAAATATGCTATATACTTTATTTGAACATCTGACCGATTTCCCAGGCACGCGCCTAATGACCTATATTTCCTTCCGCGCCATAGTGGCGGGCGTGTTGGCGTTGCTGGTCAGCATCTATTTCGGCAAGTATTTCATCCGTTTGATGAAGCGCAAACATATCTCCGAAACGCAGCGCGACGAGAAAACCGACCCGTTCAACGTTACAAAAAAAGGAGTGCCCACAATGGGCGGTATCGTGATTATCATCAGTATCTTAGTGCCCTGTCTGCTCATCGGCAAACTGAGCAATATCTACCTGCTGCTTATGTTGGTTACCACCCTTATATTGGGTGCGCTCGGGTTTGCGGACGACTATATCAAAACCTTCCGCCACAACAAAGACGGACTGAACGGCTGGATTAAGATTGCAGGGCAAGTCGCTCTCGGACTAATCGTAGGTCTCACACTGCGCTATAGCCCCGTAACAACCATGAATGAAGTAGTCAACACCCGCACGGAAAACAACATCACCATTGTGGAGAAATCGCCTTCGGTAAAATCCACCCGGACGACTATTCCGTTCGTCAAACACCACAACTGCAACTACGCTGACCTGTTTTCTTTCCTCGGCGACGAGAACAAATACCGTGCAGGCTGGATTTTCTTCGTACTGCTGACCATCTTTGTTGTTGCTGCCGTCAGCAACGGCGCAAACCTCAACGACGGTATGGACGGCATGTGTGCGGGCAACTCCGCTATCATTAGTGTCGCGCTGATTGTCTTGGCGTATATCAGCGGCAGCTACGTTTGGGCGGACTATTTCGACGTGATGTACATCCCCGGTAGCGAAGAACTGGTGGTCTTTCTCGCCTCTTTCGTGGGCGCACTGGTTGGTTTTCTGTGGTACAACGGTTTCCCCGCGCAGATTTTTATGGGCGATACGGGCAGCCTGACTATCGGTGGTATTATTGGCGTATGCGCCGTTATTATCCACAAGGAACTGATGATTCCTATCCTGTGCGGCGTGTTCCTGATGGAAAGCGTATCCGTTATTGTGCAAACGCAGGTATATAAATTTGCCAAACGCAAAGGCAAACACATCCGCGTGTGGAAACGCACGCCGCTGCACGACCATTACCGCACGAGCGTAGAACAAGTGCTGCGCAATGACCCGAGTTGCATCATCAAATTCAAGGGCTCGCAAGACTTGCAGCACGAAACGAAGATAGTCCTGCGGTTCTGCATCATCACCTTGATTTTGGCAGCGCTCACTATCTTGACCCTCAAAATCCGATAAGTCCTATACAAAATAGCACGATCATGAAACGTTTAGTAGTCTTAGGAGCAGGCGAGTCGGGCACAGGCGCCGCCATTCTCGCCAAAGAAAAAGGCATGGATGTCTTCGTAAGCGATATGGGGGAAATCAAGCCTACGTATCGCACCCTGCTCGAGCAAAACGGTATTGCGTGGGAAGACGGCGGACATACCGAGTCGAAAATCCTAAATGCAGACGAGGTCGTCAAGAGTCCGGGCATCCCGCTCACCGCCCCGCTGATACAGCGGTTGCAGGCACAAGGCACGCCCATTATCTCCGAGATAGAGTTTGCCGCGCGCTATACCAACGCCAAAATGATTTGCATCACCGGCTCCAACGGCAAAACAACTACTACGTCGCTCATCTACGATATTCTCCGCCGAGCGGGACTTAATGTCGGTTTGGCGGGCAATATCGGCAACTCGCTTGCCTTGCAAGTGGCGCACGAAGATCACGACTACTATGTGATTGAGTTGTCGTCGTTCCAATTGGACAATATGTACGATTTCCGCGCCGACGTGGCTATCTTGCTCAATATCACGCCCGACCACCTCGACCGCTACAACTTCGAATTGCAGAACTATGTGGATGCCAAATTCCGCATCACACGCAATCAAACCAAAGAAGACGCTTTCATCTATTGGTCGGAAGACCCCATTCTTGACCGCGAGATACACAAACTCCGCCCGGGAGCTACCCTCTACCCGTTCGGTTTTGAGACACCCGAGCAGTCGCAATCGCGCCCGGGAGGTACCAACGCGGCGTGGATTATCCACAACAACCTGTCCGTAGAAGTTCCGTCGTCGGGGCAACCGATGCTGCAAATGCCGGTAGAAGACATACGTCTCCGCGGCAGGCACAACCAACTGAACTCAATGGCGGCCTCGCTGGCGGCACAAATCCTGCATATCAAGAACGACGTGATACGCGAGAGTCTGCAGCAGTTCGCAGGCGTTGAGCACCGTCTGCAGTACGTCGCCACCGTCAAGGGCGTGCGCTTCATCAACGACTCGAAAGCCACCAACGTCAATTCCTGCTGGTACGCCTTAGAGTCGATGACTACGCCGACCGTGCTCATCTTGGGCGGCAAGGACAAAGGCAACGACTACAGCGAGATAGACGAACTCGTGCGCCGTAAATGCCACACGCTGGTCTTCATGGGCTTGCACAACGAGAAACTGCGCGAGCACTTCGGTTCGTTCGGGCTGAATATCATCGACACCGACAACCTGCACGATGCCGTAGAGGGAGCATACCGCGCCGCCCGTGAGGGCGATACTGTACTCTTGTCGCCGTGTTGCGCCAGCTTCGACCTGTTCCGCTCCTACGAAGACCGCGGCGAACAGTTTATGGCCGCCGTCCGCCAACTATAAGTCCAATTTGTAAATTTGTAAATTTGTAAATGCACCTCCCACCCGTTAAAAATATCGACCGCACCTTTTGGGTAGTATATATCCTGCTGATTGCCGTTGCCGTAGTAGCCCTCTTCTCGGCGTCCAGTTCGCTGGTATATAAGACCGACTCTATCTTGGGTCCTATCGGCAGCCAAATGCTCTTTTTGGCAGCAGGTGTAGTAGTCGCTTTCGTTGTACAGATGCTCCCCACAAGCGTTGTCCGTTTGGGTGGCTACGGTCTGCTGGCGTTTTCTTTGCTGTGCCTCTACCTGATTTTGATACCCGAGTTCCCATTGGCAGTTACACGCAATGAAGCCACACGCTGGATTAAAATAGGTATTGAGTTCCAGCCCTCCGAGTTGGCTAAACTGGCGCTGATTATCGTGGTGGCGGACCTGCTGTCGCGCATTCGCTCCGAGAAAGACAAGCAGAAGTATTTCTTCTGGACCTTGGGGCTGACCGCCGCAACCGCACTGCCGATTATGATACACAACTTGTCCACGGCGATACTTATCTGCGGCATCGTCTTCCTGCTCTGGATATTGGCGCGCATACCGTTCAAATACGTAGGTTCTACCGCCGCCATCGCCGTTGCCTGCCTTATCTTGGGCTATTTCATTGTCGAGTTCGCCTACGTGCGACCGCAACGGGAATTAAAAGGACCTTTTTCTCGTGCCGTCACGTGGGTCAACCGTATCGACCGCAAACTCTATGCCTCGCCTGAAGACGAAGCCGCCAAATTCGAAGTAACAGACGACAACAGACAGGAAGTATATGCCAACGTAGCCGTTGCCCGCGGCGGGAAATCGCCCTTAGGCGTGCTACCCGGGCACAGCAAAGAACGCGACTACCTGCCGCAGGCATTTGCCGACTATATCTTCGCGATTATTGTTGAGGAAAGCGGAATCATAGGGGCTATCTTCATCATTGTGCTTTATATGACTGTCCTGTTCCGAGCCTGTCAGGTCAGCACCTTATACAAAGACTACGCCGCGATGCTCATGGTCATGGGCTTGGCGCTGATGCTCACCTGCCAGGCGCTTTTGTCGATGCTCGTGGCGGTCGGGCTCGGTCCGGTAACGGGGCAACCGCTCCCGATGATAAGCCGAGGCGGCACCAGCGTACTCATTACGAGCGTCTATTTCGGCATCATCATGGGCGTCAGCCGCGAGCAGAAAACGCTCTACGAACGACAAAAAGAGGTGACGGAGCAAAGCGGCTCCGACGTGCCCGAACTATAATATCGCCCAATTTACAAATTTACAAATTTACAAATTAAATACATTCCCCCATGCGTTATCTTATTTCCGGCGGCGGCACAGGTGGTCACATCTTCCCCGCAGTAAGCATTGCCAACGCCTTGCGTGAACTTGACCCGCAGGCAGACATCCTGTTCGTAGGCGCTATCGGCAGGATGGAGATGGAGCGAGTGCCCCAAGCAGGCTACCCCATCAAAGGGCTGCCCGTCCGCGGGTTCAACCGCCAACAGCCGTGGAAAAACGTTTCTGTCATCGTGGATTTGCTGCGCTCAATGCGTATGGCGAAGCGCATCATCCGCGATTTCCGTCCCGATGTGGGAGTCGGAGTAGGCGGTTACGCCAGCGGCGCGGCAATGAAGATGGCGGCGAAAATGGGCATTCCCATCCTGCTGCAAGAGCAAAACGGCTTCGCCGGCGTTACCAACAAACTGCTCAAAGACGATGCCGCCAAGATATGCGTTGCCTACGAGGGCATGGAGCGTTTCTTCCCCAAGGAGAAAATCATACTCACGGGCAACCCCGTGCGCCAGAACCTCACCAACGGCAGCCGAGAAAGCGCTATCGCCTATTTCGCGAAGGAGTTCGGCGTGCAGTTCGACCTCAACCGCCCCACACTGCTCGTCATCGGCGGCAGTCTCGGCGCGCGCACTATCAACGAAGCGATGCTGGCGGGACTCAGCCGCCTGACGCAAGCAGGCATACAGGTCGTTTGGCAAACGGGCAAAACCTACTACGACTCCATCCGCAAGGAGTTGGATTTACAAATTTCCCAATTTACAAATTTACAAACTGACAACGCCCCCTTCGTCGCCACGCCTTTCCTCAGCAACATGCCCGATGCGTATGCGCTGGCGGACTTGGTGGTTTCGCGAGCGGGAGCGAGCAGCATTAGTGAGCTCTGTCTCTTGGGCAAGCCGTCTATTCTCGTGCCTTCGCCCAATGTGGCGGAAGACCACCAGACGCACAACGCCATGGCGCTGGTCAGCAAGCAAGCGGCGGTGTTAGTAAAAGACGCAGATGCCCGCAATACACTGATTGACAACGTTCTGCAACTCATCACCAACAAGCAGCAACTCGGTTTGCTCCATACGAACGTACTCGCGCTGGCTCAAACCGACTCCGCCCGCCGCATCGCCGAAGAGGTCATCGCCCTCGCCAAAGCGTAACCGAGGATTAGCATCATCTCTTGCTGACCGTCATAGGTCTCGAAGGTCTTCGTTTGGATGACGACGGACGTACATGGCTCTGATCTCGCGGTTGCGTTTCTCGCGCAAGGCGGCTGTTTCCGGACTTGTCTTCATTTGAAACAGATGTGTTTTTTAGCGCTGAAAGCAGTCTCTAAAACTCATCTAAGTTACTAAAAAATCAACCGTTTCAATGTAAGAAACAGGCGGAATACAGGGACAAAAAACAATCGGGTAGTGGGTAGTAGGTAGCAAGTTCTCCGTTAATTGCCATTAATTAACCATTAAAACATCATCTGCACCCCGACAATGCTGTGCATTAATGATTTATTAACAGGCATTAACAGAGAACTGTAATAAGGGTATTGACGGAGAACCCAAAGCGCATTCGAAGGCAATTAGTGGAGTCTCCAACACCGAAAATCAGAAAAAAGCACGCGACATTTGGTTATATCAAAAAATTGTCGTATCTTTGCGCACTTTTTCGGGTTTCGGGCTCAGAAAGTCGCCATAGGCAACGTATGAGATGCGCCGTCGGGCTACGCGCAGCAGCCTGTTTGCAACGGAGTATTAGCAGCGTCAAAGACCTATCCAGCCGCCCGGCACGAGTTAATCAAAAACGTATTAGAAGATGTACGCAATTGTAGAAATGAAAGGCCAGCAATTCAAAGTAGAGGCCGGTAAGAAGTTGTTCATCAACCGCATGGACACCGAGAAAGGTGCCGAGGTGGTGTTCGACAACGTACTGCTCGTTGACAACGAGGGTGCGGTAACAGTAGGTGCTCCCTACGTAGAGGGAGCAAAGGTAGTTTGCGAGGTGCTCGACAACGAGTGCCGAGGCGAGAAAATCCTTGTATTCCACAAGAAACGCCGCAAAGGCTACCGTAAGTTGAACGGTCATCGTCAGGATTTGACGAATGTCGTAGTAAAAGAAATCGTTATTGCTTAAAAGAAAGGAACAGAGATTATGGCACATAAGAAAGGTGTCGGTAGTTCGAAGAACGGCCGTGAATCAGAAAGCAAACGACTTGGCGTAAAGATTTGGGGTGGACAATTTGCCAAAGCCGGCAACATCATCGTCCGCCAGCGCGGTACTATACACAACCCGGGTCTGAACATGGGCATGGGGAGCGACCACACACTCTACGCACTTGTAGATGGTATCGTTACGTTCCGCAAGAAGAGGAACAACAAATCGTACGTCTCTATCGAGCCGATAGCAGAAGCTTAATCGGCAAGAGAATGATTTATAGGATTTCTCCTACCGGTTGCTTCGGCAATTCGGGAGGAGAAGTTTGTTTTTTATAGATAGTATCAAACAAGACTATACATGCTTACACTCAAACAAATCTACGACGACCGCGAGAAAGTAATCGCCGGCCTCGAAAAGAAACATTTTGCCGGTGCCCGCGAGAATATCGAGCAAGTGCTGACCCTCGATAGCGAGCGCAAGGCTGCACAGCAAAAGAAAGACGCTGCTGCCGCAGAGATGAACAAGCTATCCAAGTCCATCGGTGTGCTCATGGCGCAGGGCAAGAAAGCCGAAGCGGAGGCGGCTAAAGCGGAAACAGGTACACTCAAACAGGATATTGCACAATACGACGCGCAGATGGCGCAAGCCGAACAGGCGCAACGAGACCTGCTGCTCACCATTCCCAACGTGCCCTACGACATCGTGCCCGAGGGAGCAAGCGCCGAGGACAACCTCGCCGTCAAGATGGGCAACTGGCCCAACCAAGTCGTCATCGACAGCCTGGCAGCAGGCAAACCCGTTGCACTCCGCGATTGGCCCGCAGAGGCAGACGAAGCCATTGCGGCAGAGCGTATCGCGCAGAGCGAGAAACTGCCCCATTGGGAACTCGCTAAGAAATACAACCTCATCGACTTTGACCTCGGAGTCAAAATCTCCGGCGCAGGATTCCCCGTGTATATCGGTCAGGGCGCACGACTGCAACGCGCACTCATCAATTTCTTCCTCGCCGAAGCCAACAAAGCAGGCTACACGGAGATTATGCCGCCTACCGTTGTCAACCAAGCCAGCGGCTACGGTACGGGACAACTGCCTGACAAAGAAGGACAAATGTACCACTGCAAAGTAGATGACCTCTACCTCATCCCGACAGCGGAAGTGCCCGTGACGAACCTCTATCGCGACGTCATCATCGACGAGGACAAACTGCCTATCAAGAACTGCGCTTATACCGAGTGCTTCCGCCGCGAAGCCGGATCCTACGGCAAAGACGTGCGCGGGCTCAACCGTCTACACGAATTCAGCAAAATAGAGATTGTGCGCATCGATACGCCCGAGCATAGCGACGAGAGCCACCGCGAAATGCTGGAGCACGTGGAGGGCTTGCTCAAGAGACTCGAACTACCCTACCGTGTATTGCGGCTCAGCGGCGGCGATATGTCGTTCACAGCCGCTCTCTGCTACGATTTCGAGGTCTATTCCGAAGCGCAACACCGCTGGCTGGAGGTTTCGTCCACGTCCAACTTCGACACCTATCAGGCGAACCGTCTGCACTGCCGCTATCGCCGCAACGAGGACAAAAAGGTAACCCTTTGCCACACCCTCAACGGTTCGGCATTGGCGCTGCCCCGCATCGTCGCTGCCCTGCTGGAGAACAATCAGACCGAAGACGGTATCCGCATTCCTGCTGCACTCCAACCCTACATGGGCTGCGATATGATACGATAAACGTATATGTTATTTTCTGTAATCGGAAATATAATACATTACATAGAAAGGAGGTACATACCATAAAAATACACTGAAATGCATTATGGGCAGTATTACTTAAGAAGTAACACCCCACAGATTGTTTATTAAATAATGCTGCTTCGGCAGTATAATTACAAACACTGAAAATGCGTTTCCATTCTACATAAAAAGTAAGCAATATAATATTGAATGAGCTTTTAGCTCTTGTTCTCTACTTCGAAATTACCGCCAATTATTTCTCACGAGAACAAGTTATCTGAAGGTTCGCGTTATTGGGCGTGAATTATTCTGTGCTTGTTGTGAGAAAGGTCACTTGGCGGTAACCACGAAGTAAACAAGCGAGGATGGTTGACGCCTTTTCTGTAACAATAAAAAAAACATGTTACATTTTATGAAAAGTGGATATCACACTATCCTATCTCTTTGTTGTACCGCCTGCCTTCTGATTGCTGGTGACGGTACCGACCCTTACAATCCCTACGACCCATCTGATTCATCTTCGGGAGACACTTACGCTAGGTTCGAACGTTCCGAACTTGTATTCCGATCCGAGGAAGGATTTGATGAGATTGCTTTCACCACTAATTGCACTGCCGAAGAACTTGATTGCACGTCAGATGAATCTTGGTGCCATGTCAACATAGATTATGATGTTGTATCTATCTATGTGGAAGAAAATACATGGAGCTCCTCCCGCGAAGCAAAAATTAAACTCATTAACACGTCTTCAGGAAACATTCTTTCAACCTTGTCTGTCACGCAATACGGCACAGGAAATGACGACAATCCAGGAGGAGACCCTGGTGATGATAATCCTGGTGGAGGCGATGAAACGGAAACAAAACCCGCTGCTCCGTCTCGTGTATGGGTAGAGAATTATGGCACCTTGACCTACCCGGACATCCGTATCTCGTGGATGCCATCTGATGGTGCTATTTCGTATGAAGTGTATAGAAGCACTTCTGAATACGGCACTTACAGCCTGCGCGGAAAATCACAAAACAACTATTATAGCGATAGCGGATTTAAAATAGGGAATACATATTTCTATAAAATAAAAGCATGTAATAGTGCCGGCAAAAGTGAATATAGCGACTGTGTCGGATTCGATTTCAAAGATACACGAAAGCCGGGACCTGTTCAATATGGAAATTGTACTGTCAGCGGAGGTACAATGACATTACGCTGGACTGTGCCGACACAGAGTACATACGGCAAACCCACCACCGCCTACTTAAAAGTACGACACCCTAACACCGGCGAGTATGTCACCATCCAAACGCTATCAGGAACTGCAACTTCTGCCTCATTCGCTTACGGAATGTGGATTGATTCGGATGGATTTGTCCGTGCAGGCATCCTCCTCGAAAATGAGAATGGTACAGGAGACGCACAACTCCCCAAGGTCTACGATACCAACCAAAAAAATGGATTAACTAAAACCGCACATTCGGCATAAAAAAACAGAGTCCTCGTGCCTATGAGGGCTCTGCTTTTGTACCCGATTTCTCAGCGTTCCTCTGTCTCTAACAATCACGACTATCACATAAAATCCCGTTCAATAGAGATATTGAACGGGATTTTACTAAATCTTTCTCTTTCGGTTTTATGGTGCCACGCGGTTAATATCACGCGGGAACATAGAGCATTCTTTCACATTGTTGATGCCCAAGAAGCACGCTGTGATGCGCTCCAGACCAATTGCAAAACCACCGTGCGGCGGCATACCGTTCTTGAACGTATCAAGATAGAAACGGAAATTATCCGGATTCATACCACGTTTCAGCATCTTCTCACGATAATCCGCTTCGCGGTGAATACGCTGACCGCCCGAAGTAATCTCCAAACCACGCATCAAGAGGTCGAAACTCAACGTCAGAGTCGGGTCTTCTGGGTCGTCCATCGCATAGAAAGCACGGTGCTGGCTCGGGAAATGGGTAACGAATACGAAATCCGACCCGTATTTCTCCAGCGCATACTTGCAGATTGCGCGTTCTTCTTCCGGCGCAAGGTCGTCTTCTCCGCGGTGGTCTTCCTCGCAAAGGTGATTATCAAACAATATCTCGTGTACCTCGCTCAGCTTCCATGCCGGTACGTTCTGCGGCAGTTGCGGAGCCGTAGCGCCCAACAAGTTCAACTCATGCGCACAATCGGTCTGCACACGCGAGATAATAGAATGCAGCAACGCCGCTTCCAATGTCATCACGTCTTCCTGCCCTTTGATAAAGCCCATCTCTACGTCTAACGAGATATACTCATTCAGGTGGCGACTTGTATTGTGTTTCTCCGCACGATATGCAGGTGCAATTTCAAACACACGCTCATAAACGCCCACGCCTATCTGTTTGTAGAATTGAGGCGATTGAGCCAAATAAACCTGCTTGCCGAAATAATCCATCTTGAACACGTTCGCACCGCCTTCTGCGCCCTCCGAAACAATCTTCGGGGTATAAATCTGCGTAAACCCGTTCTCCGTCAAGAAGTCTGCAAACGCTTTCGCGATAGTTGACTGCACTTTCAGAATCGCCATATCGCGGGGGTTACGCAATGTAACCTGCCGGTTATCGAACTTAAAGCGCAAAAGAGCCTCCTCGTCGCCGAACTTGAGCGCGTTGATATCCACGACTTCTGATGTTGTCGGGCGGGAAAGTACACGTACACTTTCTACCGCTATCTCTATCGTGTTGTAGAAAGCAGCAGGGTCTTTTATCTTCGCTTCGCCAACTGTGCCTTCAATCGTAACTGCCATCTCGCGGCACAAACCGCTCAGCGCAATCGAATTACCCTGCTCGTCAAAGAAAGCGGAAGTCTCGTTTTGTACAACGGCTTGCAGCAATCCGCGCGACTTACGCAGAATAATAAAACCACCCCATTTGGTAATACGCACATTGTGTATCATTCCGCTGACCGCAATCCGATTACCAGGATGACAATTTTCAATGGTAACACCGGTGGATTTATGTTGTGTTAAGTCAAGTAACATAATATCTGTCTTTTTGTTGTTATCCAATCTCCGTAGAGTCTGAACATGAATAAAGTTGGTCTAAATAGAACCTTATTTGTGCCTAAACAGAGTCAGAATAAATAAATCTAAGTAGCAACCATATTAGAGTCCATAGAGCCCCAAGAGAGTTTATAGAGAACCTGCATAGAGTCTATATATAATTGAGGGTCAGGAAATCCCCGACCCTCAATTCTCTTTGTCTCTTACTCTGCTGCAGGAGTCTCAGGAGCGGCAGGAGCTTCAACTGCAGTCTCAGCAACCGTTTCCTTTGCCTTCTTGCCGGCACGACGTGTAGTCTTCTTAGCAGCCTTCTTGGCTTCCTTGAGCATGTTCTCGTTGTAGTCCACAAGCTCGATGATGCACATTTCTGCAGCATCGCCCAAACGGAATCCTGTGCGCAGGATACGTGTGTAACCACCCGGGCGATTAGCAATCTTCTCGCCTACATTCTGGAACAACTCCGTTACAACCTCTTTCTGTTTCAGGCTGCTGAATACAAGGCGACGATTAGCCATAGTATCCTCTTTTGCACGCGTCAACAGCGGCTCTACATAGATACGCAGGGCTTTCGCTTTTGCCAACGTGGTAGATATGCGCTTGTGCATAATCAGCGAGCAAGCCATATTGGACATCAAAGCAGCACGATGATTAGCTTTGCGGCTCAGATGATTGAATTTCTTATTGTGTCTCATAATTGTTTGTTTTGAATTAAAGAGTTGGAAATAAAAACCCTACTTACTACTCTGTAGCACGATAGCGCGAAATATCCATGCCAAACGCCAAGCCGTTACGTTCCAGCAGTTCATCAAGCTCAGTGAGCGACTTCTTACCGAAATTACGGAACTTGAGCAGGTCAGCACGATGATACTTCACTAATTCACCAAGTGTCTCTACCTCAGCCGCTTTCAAGCAGTTGAGTGCACGAACACTAAGATCCATATCCTGCAACTTCTGGTTCAAGAGCTGACGCATACGCAAGATCTCCTCGTCAAGCGCATTGTTGCTCTTCTTTGTGTCTTCCTCCAATACGATACGCTCGTTGGAGAAAAGCATAAAGTGGTAGATAAGAATCTTTGCAGCCTCTGTCAAAGCCTTTTGCGGTGTGATAGATCCGTCAGTAGTAATCTCAATCGTGAGTTTCTCGTAGTCAGTACGTTGCTCTACACGATATTGGTCCACCGAAATCATTACATTGCGGATAGGCGTATAAATAGAGTCAATAGCAAGTACACCGATAGCATCATCAGGATGACGATTCTCGTCTCCGGGTACGTAGCCACGTCCCTTGTTGATAGTAATCTCTATCTCGAAATCAGCCGACTCATCCATCTCCGCCAACAACAGGTCCGGATTAAGCACCTCAAAATTCTGGAGGGCGGTATTCAACTCACCTGCCAAGAAGGCATTAGATTTGGAGATATGGAGTTTGATAGTCTCTCCCTCAGCTTCTACGTTCTCCTTGCGGATAAAACGGACCTGCTTCAGGTTGAGGATAAGGTTGGTTACGTCTGTTATAACGCCAGGGATAGTAGCAAATTCATGATCAATACCACTGATCTTGACAGCGCAAATAGCATATCCCTCCAGCGAGCCAAGCAGCACGCGACGGATTGCATTGCCTATCGTAATACCGTACCCCGGTTCAAGAGGACGAAACTCAAAAGTGCCTTTCGTCACACTCGAATCCAACATTATCACCTTGTCAGGTTTGATGAAATCTAATATTGCCATGAATTTATTTATTATTTAGAGTACAACTCGACGATTAACTGCTCCTTGATATTCTCAGGAATCTCTTCACGTTGCGGAACGTTCAGATACTTACCGGCCTTGTCAGCCTCGTTCCACTCCAGCCAGCTATATTTGCTATGGTTGAAACCTGCGAGAGAATCAGCAATCACCTCAAGCGATTTCGCTTTTTCGCGTACTGCCACTACCTGTCCGGGTTTAACCTGATACGACGGAATATTTACCACCTTGCCATCAACAGTAATATGACGGTGGCCTACCATTTGACGTGCAGCTGCACGCGTAGGGGCGATACCCAAACGATAAACGATGTTATCCAAACGGCTCTCCAACAACTGGAGCAGAATTTCACCGGTAATACCCTTTGAGCGAGACGCTTGTGCAAACAGCAAACGGAATTGACGTTCCAACACACCATATGTGTATTTTGCTTTCTGCTTCTCTGCCAACTGAGTACCATACTCAGAGTTCTTTTTACGGCGGTTAACACCGTGTTGTCCTGGAGCGTAATTGCGTTTGTCAAGCACTTTGTCAGGACCGAAGATTGGTTCACCAAAACGACGTGCAATGCGTGACTTTGGACCTATATATCTTGCCATAATTGTGTTATGTTTTTTTTGAGTTAAACGTTAGGGTGTTGTTTGTGATATTTTCTTACGAAATTTCATAAAACAAACTAAACCACCCGGACTAATAAATTATACGCGACGACGCTTGGGAGGACGACAACCGTTGTGAGGCATGGGTGTAACATCTACAATCTCTGTTACATCAATACCGGCTGCTACGCATGCGCGAATCGCCGACTCACGACCTTGACCGGGACCTTTCACATAAGCCTTTACCTTACGAAGACCGAGGTCGAAGGCTACCTTACAACAATCTTGTGCAGCCATTTGTGCTGCATAAGGAGTATTTTTCTTTGAGCCACGGAAGCCCATCTTGCCTGCTGAAGACCATGAAATAACCTGTCCTTCCGCATTAGCAACAGTGACGATAACATTGTTGAAAGAAGACATCACGTGCAGTTGACCAACACCGTCAATCTTTACAACGCGCTTCTTAGCTGCAATTGCTTTCTTTGCCATAATCTGATAGATATTATGAGTTGATTAAACTTGCTAACCGAAATATTACTTCGTAGCCTTCTTCTTGTTAGCAACGGTTTTCTTTTTACCCTTGCGCGTACGAGCGTTGTTCTTCGTTGACTGCCCACGCACAGGGAGTCCGACACGATGACGAACACCACGGTAACAACCAATATCCATCAAACGTTTGATGTTAAGTTGAGTTTCCGAACGAAGATCACCTTCCACTTTGTACTTTGCCCCGATGATCTCACGGATTTTAGCAGCTTGGTCATCCGTCCAATCTTGTACCTTGATGCTTGGGTCAACGCCTGCCTCTGCCAAGATTTTCTTTGCGCTTGAACGACCTATTCCGTAGATGTAAGTCAAACCGACTTCGCCACACTTATTCTGCGGCAGATCTACACCGACAATTCTTATAGCCATAATTTTAAACTAAGGATAAATTGATTTTTAATTGTTTCTTTGTTTGCGAGGGGCACAAGCCCCCAATCCATAAAGATGAGAGAATGCGTTTATCCCTGACGCATTTTCATCTTAGGATCTTTCTTGTTGATTACATACAAGCGGCCTTTGCGACGTACAATTTTGCAGTCTGCATTGCGCTTCTTGATTGATGCTCTAACTTTCATTGCTGTAGAGTTTATATTAAGTTATTTATAACGAAACGATATACGCCCTTTGGTCAAATCGTAAGGACTCATCTCTACCTTTACGCGGTCGCCCGCCAAAATCTTGATATAATGCATGCGCATCTTACCCGAAATATGAGCTGTAATCAGAGGACCATTCTCCAACTGAACGCGAAACATCGCATTCGAGAGTGCCTCTGTAATAACGCCGTCAACCTCAATAGAATCTTGCTTTGCCATACTTTTTATTAGGATTAAGAGTAATCAAATAAAACAATCCCCAAGCACCTCTTGGATGTAGTCGAACGTAGAGAGTATGTCAGCCTTCCCGTTGCGCACACAAACCGACAATTCGTAGTGTGCTGCAGGCTTACAATCAGCCGTACGGGCTGTCCAACCATCATCCTCCAAAATGATATTGCGCCGTCCCAAGCATATCATCGGCTCTATGGCCAAAGTCATACCCGATCTCAACACTATACCATTGCCACGACGACCATAGTTGCACACCTCCGGTTCCTCGTGCATATCGCGTCCTATTCCATGTCCTACGAACTCACGTACCACTGAATATCCGGCACGCTCGCAGTGTGTTTGGATTGCGGCACCTATATCTCCCAAGCGATGCCCCGCCACAGCCTGCTCTATTCCTATATAAAGCGATTCCTTGGTAGTACGCATCAATGCAAGAGTTTCAGGTGCAACTTCGCCCACAGGGAAAGTGTACGCGCTGTCTGAACAAAAACCATTCAGAAACAGACACGAGTCCACAGAGATTATATCACCATCCTTCAGTACCTGTTTATCGGACGGAACACCATGAACAACCTGCTCATTGACCGAAGTACAAAGCGTGGCAGGATACCCCTCATAGCCAAGACAAGCGGGAGTAGCTCCATTGTCCATGATAAACTCATACGCAATCTTATCCAATTGTGCAGTAGTTACACCCGGTTGAATAGCCTTTGCCACCTCGGCATAAGTCTTTCCCAACAGGATATTGCTTGCCCGCATGAGTTCTATTTCTTCATCCGTTTTAAGGTATATCATTTTGTACGATTACAAAATTTAGTCCGTTTTTTAGTAAGCCATTGCTCCCGAACGTCCCTTGATACGCATACCGGACTCAAAGAATCCGTCATAGTGACGCATCAACAAGTGGCTCTCTATCTGCTGCAAAGTATCCAGAATAACACCCACCATAATCAACAGGGATGTTCCTCCGAAGAACTGCGCAAATCCCATACTAACGCCAAACAAACGAGCGAAAGCTGGAAGAATCGCGATAATAGCCAACAAAATAGAGCCGGGAAGGGTAATACGGGACATGATACTATCAATATATTCTGCCGTCTTCTTACCTGGTTTCACACCGGGAATAAAACCATTATTTACCTTCAGATTCTCTGCCATCTGAGTTGGATTAATGATAATCGCGGTATAGAAATACGTAAAGGCAATTATCAAAACTGCGAATACCAGATTGTACCAGAAGCCGTTGTTGTCCATAAAAGCCCGCACAAAGGCATTGCTGCCATCAGCACGGAATCCAACAATAGCAATGGGGATGAGCATGATTGCTTGCGCAAAGATGATTGGCATCACATTAGCAGCATTAACCTTAAGCGGAATATACTGGCGAACGCCTCCGTATTGCTTATTACCCTGGATACGCTTTGCATACTGTACAGGAATCTTGCGCGTACCCTGCACCAACATGATTGCAAATGCAAACACAAAGAGCAGAATAACGATTTCCAGCAAGAACACAATCAAACCGCCTCCGGCGTCATTCAGACGACTGGAGAACTCCTGAATCAGCGCACCTGGGAAACGAGCAATGATACCAATCAAAATAATGAACGAGATACCATTGCCTATGCCACGATCAGTAATACGCTCTCCCAACCACATCACGAACATAGAACCTGCACACAGCAGAATAGTTGATGATATAGTGAACCAGTTGAAACCAACTGCCAAGGGCTGACCAGCTTGAGCCATCTGAACCGACAAGTTAACCAAATAGCTCGGTCCTTGGAACAGAAGAATCGCTACCGTCAGGTAACGCGTAATCTGATTCATTTTTTGGCGACCGGACTCACCCTCTTTCTGCATCTTTTGGAAATACGGCACTGCAATAGTCAGCAACTGAATAACAATAGAAGCAGTGATATAGGGCATAATACCGAGCGCAAAAATAGACGCGTTAGAGAAAGCACCGCCGGAGAACATATCCAGCAACGCCATCAAACCGCCCGCAGTCTGACTACGCAATGCCGTGAGTGCTGTTGGGTCAATACCCGGCAGAACGATAAACGAACCGAAACGATAGATGAGCACAAACAAAAGTGTAGTCAACAATCGATTACGGAGGTCTTCTATCTTCCAGATATTTTTACAAGTTTCGATAAATTTCATACTTTGCGTTTTTATACCGAAGCCCTCTTCGGGCAAGGACTTACATCCTCGCCCGAAGAGCTTCAATAAGTTAAATCTTAACTATAGAACCACCCGCAGCCGTGATAGCCTCTTCTGCCGATTTGCTGAAGGCATTCGCCTCAACAGTCAACTTAGCCGTCAGAGTGCCGTTACCGAGTATCTTAACAAGTGCTATTTTGCTGATAAAACCAGCCTCATGCAACTCAATCAAACCGATCTTCTCCAATTGCTTCGTTTCTGCCAACGATTGCAAAGTAGAAAGATTGATTGCCTTGTATTCTACACGATTGATATTCTTAAAACCAAACTTCGGCAAACGACGTTGCATAGGCATCTGGCCTCCCTCAAATCCAATCTTCTTGGAATAACCGGAGCGGGATTTTGCGCCCTTATGACCACGAGTAGAAGTACCACCGAGCCCCGAACCGGCACCACGACCGACACGTTTTGCGGTCTTGACTGAACCAGCAGCCGGAGTTAAATTATTTAATTCCATAATGCTTAGTGTTTTACGTGTTAATCTATTACTTTTACCAAATGTTTAACTTTCTCCACCATCCCCAAGATAGCAGGAGTAGCCTCATGCTCTACGATGGCGTTGACCTTGCGCAAGCCCAGAGCCTCCATAGTAGCTTTCTGTACTTTCGGGCAGCGAATGATGCTGCGTACTTGTTGAATCTTAATTGTTGCCATAGTAGGAATAATTATCCGTTAAACACTGTTGAGAGGCTCACACCGCGGTTCTGAGCCACTGTACGAGCATCACGCAACTCTGCGAGAGCAGCCACTGTAGCTTTTACCAAGTTGTGAGGATTGGAAGAACCCTTTGCCTTAGCAAGCACATCGGTAACACCTACCGATTCCAATACTGCACGCATGGCACCACCAGCTTTCACCCCGGTACCGTGTGTAGCAGGCTGGATATACACGCGAGCACCGCCGAACTTAGCATATTGCTCGTGAGGAATAGTACCATTGAGAACAGGTACTTGAATAAGATTCTTCTTTGCAGCTTCCGTGCCTTTGGCAATAGCAGCAGTTACCTCGCCTGCTTTACCAAGACCATAACCTACGATACCGTTCCCATCTCCTACAACAACGATGGCTGCGAATGTAAAGGTACGTCCACCTTTAGTAACCTTGGTTACGCGGTTGACTGCAACAAGGCGCTCCTTGAGCTCCAAGTCTTGTGTTGTTTTAACTCGATTCATCTTAGTCTCGTGTTTTAGAATTTGAGACCTGCCTCGCGGGCAGCATCTGCCAATGATTGAACTCGACCATGATAGAGATAGCCGTTACGGTCAAATACAACTTCCTGTACACCGGCTTTCTGAGCAGCCTCCGCAATCATCTTGCCGACCTGTGCAGCTTTCTCCGTTTTGGTCATCTTATCTTTGATTCCAAGAGAAGATGCACTTGCGAGAGTAGCACCTTTCAAGTCATCTATCACTTGAGCGTAAATTTGGCTGTTGCTACGGAATACGGTCAGACGAGGACGCTCAGCAGTACCCGATACTTTCGTACGGATAGAGGCTTTGATTTTAAGTCTTCTTGCTATTTTCTGAATCATAATACTTCCTTTCTATTATTTACCAGCCGATTTACCAGCCTTACGACGAACAACTTCACCCTGGAAACGAACACCCTTACCTTTATAGGGCTCCGGCTTGCGGAATGAACGAATCTTAGCGCATACTTGACCAAGCAACTGTTTGTCAGCCGACTCCAAAATCACCAACGGATTCTGGTTACGCTCCGACTTGGTCTCCACCTTAATTTCTTTGGGCAAACCCAAGTAAATAGGGTGCGTGTAACCGAGTGCAAAATTAAGCACCTGGGGTTGAGCGAGCTCTACACGGAATCCTACACCAACCAACTCAAGCACCTTCTTGTAGCCATCATGCACACCTACCACCATATTGTGGATTAACGCGCGATAAAGACCATGCTTTGCACGACTTTCTTTCTCGTCATTCGGACGGGTAACATGGCACACACCATCCTCCACGGTCACCGTAATCAGAGGATCAACGGCCTGAGTAAGTTCACCCTTAGGACCTTTGACTGTCACAATATTTTCAGGACTAACTATTACGGTTACGCCTGCAGGGATTGCGATAGGTAATTTACCAATTCTTGACATACTCTTCTCCTCCTTACATTAATAAACATAACAAATAACCTCACCACCAAGCTGGAGACCCAAAGCCTCTTTGTTGGTCATCACACCCTTCGACGTAGAAAGGATTGCGATGCCCAATCCATTCAACACGCGCGGCATCTCACGATACCCTACGTACTTACGAAGACCAGGAGTGGAAACACGTTGTAAACTCTTGATGGCGTTAACTTTGTTAACCGGATCATACTTCAAGGCAATCTTGATAGTACCTTGAGGACCATCTTCCACGAATTTGTAAGAGAGGATATATCCCTTCTCAAACAAAATACGGGTGATCTCTTTCTTCAGATTCGAAGCCGGCACCTCTACTACGCGATGCCCTGCTTTGATTGCATTCCTGAGACGAGTCAGGTAATCTGCGATTGGATCTGTCATAAATGTTTGTTGTTAAATTAATCCCGCCTGTCGGGACAATATTTAATAATTTATTTATTCTGTCTGCCATCTTGTCAGGAAATGGGCAAACATATTTATCAAACAAAATTCGTGCCACACTTCTTGCTTGGCAGAAAATTATTTGATTTGTCATACTTTTCACCATTTTCCCACACAATAACGCAACGATTAAACTGAATGCACGATTAATACGCTGTGGACAAGTGGAGAATAAGCAGACAATATAAACAGACCTTAAGACTCCCGCAGGCACATACCATATATGCCCTCGGGAATCTTGTCTGTGGGAACAATTACCAACTTGCCTTCTTCACTCCGGGAATCAAGCCTTTGGAAGCCATCTCACGGAACTGAATACGCGACAAACCAAATGCACGCATATAACCTTTTGGACGACCTGTAATCTTGCAACGGTTGTGCAGACGTACAGGGCTTGCGTTCTTAGGCAGAGCTTGAAGACCGATATAGTCTCCATCCTTCAAGAGCTGAGCACGTTTCGCTGCGTATTTTGCTACCAAAGCGGCACGTTTCACCTCGCGGGCTTTCATTGATTCTTTTGCCATATCCAATTACTTTTTGAAGGGTAATCCAAATTCACGCAAGAGAGCATACCCCTCTTCATCGGTCTGAGCCGTAGTCACGAAAGTGATGTTCATACCGAGCAACTTGGTAATACCGTCAATGTTAATTTCAGGGAAGATAATTTGCTCTTGGATGCCGAGAGTATAGTTGCCCCGACCATCCAATTTGTTTTCAATACCTCTAAAGTCGCGGATACGGGGCAAAGCCACGCGCACCAAACGCTCCAAGAACTCATACATACGCTCGCCGCGGAGGGTTACACGCACGCCGATAGGCATTTTCTTACGAACCTTAAAGTTAGCAATATCTTTCTTAGATGTGGTAGCAACTGCTTTCTGACCGGCAATAGCAGTCATCTCAGTCTGAGCGACATCAATAATCTTCTTGTCGGCAACCGCCTCACCGAGACCTTGATTGAGCACAATCTTCGAGAGTTTAGGACACTGCATTACCGTAGTGTAGCCGAACTCTTTCATCAAGATCGGAACAATACGCTCCTGATAATCTTGTTTCAAACTTGCTGTATTCATTGTTAGATCTCCTTACCGGTTTTTTTAGATACACGAACCAGCTTCCCGTCTTTCTCTATACGGCCTACGCGGACCGGTTTGCCACCCTCAACGGGGTTAAGATTAGAGATATGAATAGAAGCCTCTTTCTTTACTATTCCCCCTTGCGGGTTTTTTGCATTAGGCTTGGTACTCTTAGATACCATATTAACACCTTCAACGATAGCGCGTTGTTTATCTACGAGCACCTCCAGCACGCGACCGGTTTTGCCTTTCGAAGCACCTGCGTTAACGTAAACGGTATCACCTTTCTTAATATGTAATTTTGCCATTACTGTAATAATTTAGATGATTAAAGCACTTCAGGTGCCAACGAGATAATTTTCATATTCGTCTGGCGCAACTCACGAGCCACAGGACCAAAAATACGTGATCCGCGAAGTTCACCCGCATTAGAGATAAGCACACATGCATTATCATCAAAACGGATATAACTGCCGTCGACACGACGTACCTCCTTTTTCACACGCACCACGATTGCACGGCTAACCGCACCATCTTTGATGTCAGAAGAGGGAATAACGCCCTTCACTGCAACTACGATAGTATCGCCAAGAGATGCGTAACGTTTCTTTGTTCCGCCCAGTACACGGATGCACAATGCCTCTTTAGCACCGGAGTTATCCGCAACCGTTAGTCTTGATTCTTGCTGTATCATAATTACTTAGCCCTTTCGATAATTTGAGTTAGACGCCAACGAATAGTTTTGCTCAATGGACGAGTCTCCATAATGCGAACGGTATCACCTACACCGCACTCATTCTTCTCGTCATGAACATGGAACTTGCGAGTTTTATTGACAAACTTGCCATAGATGGGATGTTTCTCTTTCCACTTAACGGCTACGACGATTGTCTTATCCATCTTGTCGGAAACGACGATTCCCACACGCTCTTTTCTTAGATTTCTTGTTTCCATTTCACTTTCGTTTTTTTTACTTGTTTAATTCTCTTGCACGGAGTTCTGTTGCAAGACGGGCGATTGTCTTACGAGCAACCTTAATCTGCAACGGATTGTCAAGCGGAGAAATGCTGTGATTCAACTTCATACGCACCAGTGCTTCTTTTTCGGAAGCCAGACGCTCCTGAATCTCAGCCGTTGTTAATTCTTTAATTTCAGCTGTTTTCATAATCCTGATTATACATTTTGGGTTGGGTCGTAATCACGTCTTACGACAAATTTTGTAGTGATTGGAAGTTTCTGAGCTGCCAGGCGCAAAGCCTCTTTAGCCACATCGTATGAAACGCCGTCAATCTCAAAGATAATACGCCCGGGTGCCAAAGGTACTACGAATCCTTCCGGTGCACCTTTACCTTTACCCATACGGACATCCAAAGGTTTCTTTGTAATAGGTTTATCCGGGAAAACGCGTATCCATACCTGTCCCTGACGCTGCATATAACGTGTTACAGCGATACGGGCTGCTTCGATTTGACGACCTGTCAACCAAATAGTACCAAGGCTCTTGATACCGAACGAACCAAAAGCAAGTTCATTACCGCGTTGTGCATTGCCCTTAATACGGCCTTTCTGCGAGCGGCGGAATTTTGTTTTCTTAGGTTGTAACATAACTGTTGTAATCTACAAATCGGTTTAACTTATTGTTTTTTGTTTCTGCGGAAACCACCCTTGCGTTCCCCGTCGCGACGGTCGTTGCGGCGATCCATACCGCCACGTCCCTCTTGCTTCTGGGTAAAGTTAGGAGCGAGATCTTTTTTGCCATAGACTTCGCCACGGCAAATCCACACCTTCACACCGATAATACCCACCTTCGTGAGTGCGCCAATCTGGCAATAATCGATGTCAGCACGCAACGTGTGCAGAGGAGTACGTCCTTCTTTGTACATCTCGCTACGAGCCATCTCGGCTCCATTGAGACGACCACTAACCTGCACCTTGATACCCTCAGCTCCCATACGCATAGTAGAGGCGATGGCCATCTTAACGGCACGACGGTAAGCAATTTTGCCCTCCAACTGGCGAGCAATCTTGGTAGCAACAATCGTTGCATCCAACTCCGGACGTTTGACCTCGAAGATGTTAATCTGAACATCCTGCTTGGTGATTTTCTTCAGTTCCTCTTTCAATTTGTCAACCTCTTGTCCACCCTTACCGATGATATAACCGGGGCGAGCGGTGCAGACAGTAACAGTCACAAGTTTCAGAGTTCTCTCAATTACGATACGGGAAATACTAGCCTCAGCAAGACGGGCATTGAGGTAACCACGAATCTTGGCATCCTCTACAATCGTATCTCCGTAGTTCTTACCGCCAAACCAGTTGGAATCCCAACCACGTACTATACCGAGGCGGTTCGCTATAGGATTAATTTTCTGTCCCATTTTGTTGATTACTTTTCAGCGTTAGTATTTTTAGTATCTACAAAGACAGTAATATGGTTCGAGCGTTTGCGAACACGGTAGCCGCGCCCTTGAGGAGCAGTCAGCAGACGCTTCAGCATCATTCCGCCGTCAACCATGATATTACTTACGTATAGTGTCTCCTGATCAGCCTTCTTGCCGGTTTTGGTTTCCCAGTTGGCGATAGCCGATTTCAGCACCTTTTCCATAGCGCGCGAAGCCTCTCGTGTAGAGAAATGCAGCGCACCCAGCGCACGGTTCACTTCCAGACCACGAATCATATCAGCAACGAGACGCATCTTGCGTGGAGAGGTAGGAACGTTATTTAGCTTGGCAAAATATTGGCTCTTGCGAGCTTCTTTCATTGCCTCAGCTGTATTATGTTTTCTAGCACCCATTTTAATCTTTTGTTTAAGTGTGTTGTTTTAATGATTCAATGGATTACTTCTTGTTGTTGCCGGCGTGTCCACGGAAGGTACGAGTAGGAGCAAATTCGCCCAACTTGTGTCCAACCATGTTCTCCGTAACATAGACAGGAATAAATTTGTTTCCATTGTGAACTGCAATAGTATGACCTACAAAATCCGGGGAGATCATCGATGCACGACTCCAGGTCTTGACAACTTCTTTCTTGCCAGACTCATTCATAGCCAACACCTTGTCCTCCAACTTAACGTTGATAAAAGGTCCTTTTTTCAATGAACGACTCATAAAATGTTACGATTTTAATAGGTTATTTCTTTCTTCTTTCGATTATGTACTGGTTGCTCTGGCTCTTCGGATGACGAGTCTTATAACCCTTAGCGAGCAAGCCCTTACGTGAACGTGGGTGTCCACCGGAAGCGCGTCCTTCACCACCACCCATCGGGTGATCTACAGGGTTCATAACAACACCACGGTTGCGCGGACGACGACCGAGCCAACGGCTACGACCTGCCTTACCGCTCTTCTCCAAAGCGTGGTCGCTGTTGCCAACAACACCAACCGTTGCTTTGCATGCGCTCAGTACCTTACGAAGTTCACCGGAAGGCAACTTGATGATTGCATACTTATCCTCGCGAGAAGACAACTGTGCAAACACGCCTGCCGAACGAACCATGCAAGCTCCCTGACCGGGACGAAGCTCAATGTTGTGGATGAGCGTTCCCAGAGGAATGTTTGCCATCGGAAGAGCATTTCCTACCTCGGGAGCAGCCTCTGCTCCCGACATAACTACTTGACCTACTTGCAGTCCGTTAGGTGCAAGAATGTAACGTTTCTCACCATCAGCATAGAACAAGAGTGCGATACGAGCCGAACGGTTAGGATCGTACTCAATAGTCTTTACTGTAGCAGGTACACCGTCTTTGTTACGTTTGAAGTCAATTACACGATATTTCTGCTTGTGTCCGCCGCCGATGTAACGCATGGTCTCTTTACCTGTATGGTTGCGACCACCCGTTTTGCGTTTTCCGAACACAAGAGATTTCTCTGGTGCACTTGCGGTAATTGTCTCAAATGCGCCAATAACTTTGTGTCTTTGCCCCGGTGTAGTGGGCTTAAATTTACGTACAGCCATTTTTAGATATTGCTATAAAAATCGATTGTTTCACCTTCTTTCAATGTAACGATAGCTTTCTTGTAAGCCTGCTGTGCGCCGCGAAGCAAACCGCTCTTGGTGTAGCGTTGTTTTACCTTCGGAGCAACAATCAGCGTGTTTACATCCTCTACCTGTACATTGTACATTTCCTCTACCGCTTTCTTGATTTCCACCTTGTTGGCAGTGCGAACTACGCGGAAACCGTAACGGTTCAACTTCTCGCCTGCAGCGGTCATCTTCTCAGTAACGATGGGTTTGATAATAATTGCCATAGTAGGACCTCCTTATGCGTTAAAAGTTGCCTCAATAGCAGCTACCGAAGCCTCGGTAAGAACTACTACATTCGAGTTCATGATTGTATATGTATTCAGTTCGTTAACAGCAACCACGTTGGTCTTCTGGATGTTAGCGGCCGACTTCAGGGCGTTCTCGTTTACCTCGTTTACGACAAACAGCACTTTCTTGCCTGCTACGTTCAGGTTCTTCAGTACCTCTACCATTGCTTTGGTCTTGGGAGCCTCGAACTGGAGAGCATCCAATACGATGATACCGTTCTGCGAAGCGCGGAGACTGAGAGCAGACTTGCGAGCCAACTGTTTTACCTTGTGGTTGAGTTTGAAACTATAACTGCGAGGAACCGGACCAAAGATAGTACCGCCACCTACACGAACCGGAGATTTCAAATCGCCCGGACGTGCGCCTCCGCCGCCCTTCTGACGACCGAGCTTGCGCGTAGAGTGAGCGTTCTCGCTACGTTGTTTTGCCTTGGCTGTTCCCTGACGGTTGTTTGCCAAGTATTGCTTAACGTCCAAGTAGATAGCATGGTCGTTAGGCTCGATTGCGAAGATTGCGTCGTTGAGGACAACCTTCTTGCCGACTTCTTTGCCGGCCATGTTCAAAATACTAAGTTCCATACTAATTACTTATTGATAACTACGATTGAATTTTTTGCACCCGGAATACTACCCTTGACCATAATCAAGTTGTACTCGGGGATTACCTTAAGAACAACGAGGTTCTGAACCGTGATACGGTCTTGTCCCATGTGGCCGCCCATACGGGTTCCCGGGAAAATACGGCTCGGATATGCACACGCACCTACCGAACCCGGGGCACGCAGACGGTCGTCCTGACCGTGAGTAGATTGACCTACACCACCGAAACCATGGCGCTTTACTACGCCTTGGAAACCTTTACCCTTAGACGTACCGATTACATCCACGTACATATTCTCTTCGAATACGTCCGATACGGTAATCATATCGCCCAATTTCACTTCTTTGCCGAACTCGTCGAACTCTGCGAGGTGGCGCATCGGTTGAACGCCTGCAGCCTTGAAATGACCGGCTTCTGCCTTATTGGTATGCTTCTCGCTCTTCTGCATGAAACCTACCTGAACAGCTTCATAACCGTCTTTCTCAACTGTTTTCAGTTGCGTTACAACGCAAGGACCGGCCTCAATAACGGTGCATGGGATATTCTTACCATCAGCACCGAAAACGGATGTCATTCCGATTTTTTTTCCTAATAATCCTGGCATTTTTGCTTTAATTATTTGTTATTATTAGTTTGTGGATCGCTCTCGCCCGCGGGCCTGCCGCTTCACCCGAAGATTACTTGACCGCTAACCGCGGGAAGGATCCCGATTGTTTATCAAGCCTTAATCTCTACTTCCACACCGCTGGCGAGTTCGAGTTTCATCAGAGCCTCTACAGTTTTGCTGTTGGCATTATAGATGTCGATAAGACGTTTGTAACTCGACAACTCAAATTGCTCACGTGATTTTTTGTTCACAAAAGTCGAACGGTTTACCGTGAAGATACGTTTGTGAGTAGGCAATGGAATAGGACCGCTTACTACGGCACCTGTTGCCTTAACCGTCTTTACGATTTTCTCTGCCGACTTGTCAACCAAGTTGTGGTCGAAAGATTTCAGTTTGATACGAATTTTTTGACTCATAATCAATTTTATAGTTTTACAATTTTACAAATTCGGTGGACGCCTAAAGAGTCATTCGCTTAGGCGTCCTCCTGTTTTTTTACATTTTATACAAGGTCTGCACGTCCGCCTACTTCCGTGAGGACGGTCTTGGCGATTGCGCTGGATACTGCATCATAGTGCGAGAACTCCATGCTTGACGTAGCACGACCGGAGGTGATAGTACGCAATGCGGTTACGTAACCGAACATCTCGCTCATAGGCACTTTGGCTTTGACGATACGTGCACCGGTACGTGCGGTATCCATACCCTCTACCTGACCGCGGCGTTTTGTCAAGTCGCCGATGACATCACCCATGTTCTCCTCGGGGGTAACAACCTCCACTTTCATGATAGGCTCCATCAATACCGGTCCTGCTTTTACGCAAGCGTTCTTGAACGCCATCTGGGCGCAGACTTCGAACGACAACTGATCGGAGTCAACCGGGTGGAAACTACCGTCAATAACCGTTACTTTCAGGCGGTCAACAGGATAACCTGCAAGCACACCGTTCTTCATAGCGGTCTGGAAGCCCTTCTCGATAGAAGGAATATACTCCTTAGGAATGTTACCACCCTTAACCTCATTGACGAACTGCAGGCTGCCTTCGAACTCTTCGTCAGCAGGCTCTACGCGAACAATCATATCGGCGAACTTACCACGACCACCGGTCTGCTTCTTGTAGGTTTCACGCAACTCTACCGGACGAGTGATAGCCTCGCGGTATGCTACCTGAGGACGGCCTTGGTTGCACTCTACCTTGAACTCGCGTTTCAGACGGTCGATAATAATCTCGAGGTGCAACTCACCCATACCGGAGATAACCGTTTGTCCGGTCTGCTCGTCGGTCTTGACGGTAAACGTCGGGTCTTCCTCTGCCAACTTGGCAAGTCCGACACCGAGTTTGTCGAGGTCAGCCTGGCTCTTCGGTTCTACCGACACGCCGATTACGGGATCCGGGAAGTCGATAGACTCCAGAATAATATGCTTGTCCTCGTCGCAGAGGGTATCGCCCGTGCGGATATCCTTGAAACCCACGCCGGCACCGATATCACCTGCGCCAATGAAGTCAACAGGGTTCTGGTGATTGGAGTGCATCTGGAAAATACGCGAGATACGCTCTTTCTTGCCCGAACGGGGGTTATATACATACGAACCGGCAACCAGCTTACCGCTATATACGCGGAAGTAGCACAAGCGGCCTACATACGGGTCGGTAGCAATCTTGAACGCGAGCGCGCAAAGCGGTTCCTCGTCATCCGGCTTGCGGACAACAATCTCCTCCGTACGCGGGTCGGTACCGTGGATTTCCTCGGTATCCAGCGGGCTCGGAAGGTAAGCGCAGACAGCATCCAACATCGTCTGTACACCCTTGTTCTTGAACGAAGAACCGCAGATAACTGGGAAAATACGCATGCTGAGAGTACCCTTGCGGATAGCGGTACGAATCTCGTCCTCCGTGATAGTGGACGGATCGGAGAAGTACTTCTCCATCAACGTATCGTCGAACTCGGCAATAGTCTCCAGCATCTTGTCGCGCCACTCCTCAGCCTCTGCTTGGAGGTCTGCAGGAATGTCATCCACCTCGTACTCTGCGCCCATGGTCTCGTCGTGCCACAGGATAGCCTTCATCTTCACGAGGTCAACCACGCCCTTGAAGGTCTCTTCTGCGCCTACAGGGATTTGGATGGGGCAAGGAGTTGCGCCCAGAACCTCATGGATTTGGCGGACTACGTCGAAGAAGTTCGCACCCGAACGGTCCATCTTGTTTACATAGCACAGACGGGGTACGTTGTACTTGTCAGCCTGACGCCATACGGTCTCCGACTGGGGCTGTACGCCACCTACGGCGCACAATGCCATTACGGCACCGTCCAAGATACGGAGCGAACGCTCTACCTCAACGGTAAAGTCCACGTGCCCCGGAGTATCTATCAGGTTGATTTTATACTTGTTACCTGCATAGTTCCAATAGGTAGTAGTAGCAGCGGAGGTAATAGTAATACCGCGCTCCTGCTCCTGTACCATCCAGTCCATCGTTGCCGCGCCGTCGTGTACCTCGCCAATCTTGTGGGTCAGACCCGTATAGAACAAGATACGCTCCGACGTTGTCGTCTTACCGGCATCGATGTGCGCCATGATACCGATGTTTCTGTTTAATTTCAGATCGTGTTTAGCCATTGTTTCTTCTTATATATATAAGGAGTTAGAAACGGAAATGTGCAAATGCACGGTTAGCCTCAGCCATACGGTGCATATCTTCCTTACGTTTGAAGGCACCACCTTGGTTGTTGAACGCGTCCATAACCTCTGCCGCCAGTTTCTCTGCCATAGAATGACCGCCGCGCTTACGGGCGAAGCTGATCATGTTCTTCATAGCGAGCGAAACTTTACGGTCTGCACGCACCTCGGTAGGAACTTGGAAAGTAGCACCGCCGATACGTTTCGATTTTACCTCTACCAGAGGAGTGATGTTGTCCAGAGCCTGTTTCCAGATGTCAAGCGGAGTTTTGTCTTCCGACTTAGCCTTCTGGCCAACCAGCTCCAAAGCGGAATAGAATACGCCGTAAGAGGTGTTTTTCTTTCCGTCGAGCATCAGGTGGTTCACAAATTTTGCCACCATCACCTCTCCATAAACAGGATCCGGCAGGATCACACGTTTTGTTGGTTTTGCTTTTCTCATTGTTGTAATTTTGTTTTAACGCACGTACTCGCTTTCGTTTTCCGCACTGTGGCTGTCATTGCTTCAGGGCAGACGCATTTGCCGTACCCTTACTCAACCGATCAACCCGATTAATCGTCCCAACGTATGGGAACTTTTAGTTAGTTTTTACTTAGAGTCAGATTACTTCTTGGCTTTCGGACGTTTTGCGCCGTATTTGCTGCGACGTTGCAAGCGGTTAGCCACGCCGGCGGTATCCAACGTACCGCGAACAATGTGGTAACGCACACCCGGCAGGTCTTTTACACGACCGCCACGCACCATTACGATGCTGTGCTCCTGCAAGTTATGTCCTTCGCCCGGAATGTAAGCGTTAACCTCCTTTTGGTTCGTTAAACGAACACGAGCCACCTTACGCATAGCGGAGTTAGGCTTCTTAGGAGTAGTCGTGTAAACACGTACACATACACCACGACGCTGAGGGCAGCTGTCCAATGCAGGGCTTTTGCTCTTGTCGATAAGTTCTGCTCTTCCTTTTCTAACTAATTGTTGAATTGTAGGCATTGTAACTTGTTTTGGTTTATAATGTTTATTTTCTGTTTGTTAGCCCTTTCTTGACTGCCTCTTTCCCTACCCTGCGCGGTATTTCCGGCGCACTTGTTACGGACGAGAAGCGGACAGACCGTGAAAAAGCGTGCAAAGGTACAACTTTTTTTTGACATACGCAAATTAAATTCGGAAGAAAATCACCTTTTCTGCTTTTTTATCTATTTTTTTCACATTCCATATCTCTTTCCCATGCGCGGTAAATCAGCGGAGGATAAACCGACGATAAGCCCGTTCGGGCATTCATATTTCCCAATATTTATTCCTGATTCTTAATTCAATTTGCATACCTGAGAAGGAATTTGCGCTCCCATCTTTCGAGTTCTTCTACGACGAGCATTGGGACCTTGGGCGGTTGGTCCTGCGATTTGTCAAAACAACAAAGAGACACAATTACGAATTAAACATTACACATTCAAAAATAGTTACTTGCAGTTTTAGCCTTAGTGTGTGTGGAATAAGACCGAATTAAACGCAGCATAAGATGCAGTTTATTATGTTTAACCCACACTTTTATAGTACATATTCATTGAGCGTGTAGCAGTCAGGTACCGTAGCAACCCCGTAGCATCTTGGGACCCGCGTGGGACCCGCGTAGCCTACGCATACCCTTGCATAGCCTTTGCTCATATTCCGCGAATTAAGCATTACAAAGTAACTCCGTTTATCCGTTAATTTCCACAAATAATCCGCTAATACTCATTCCACAACAACTCTCAGCACGATGGGCGTTTTGTGCCGAGGTTTTGATAATTCACATGCTATCCGAGACATCTTAGCACCGTAAGTCGGTGGCCTATAGTAATTTATAGCAAGTTCATTTTTTCTTCCCCAAAAGTATTTCCCGCCGAGGATTGTTGCCAACTACTCTTTGACCTCTGTTGGTTCGTCCGACGATGGCTACACTCACCTCATAGAGCAGATAGAGCGGAATGGTAACCAATAGCAGTGTGAAGACGTCTGCCGTCGGGGTAATTACTGCCGCCAGGATGCAAAGCACCAATTAGTACCTGAGCGATACAAAAGAAATGGAAAGAAGTAAACAAAAATTACCAAATATGGGACAAAAATTTTGCATACGGACACTAATACAAAACAAGTGCAAAATCCAAATAGAAAACAAAATTTGCACTATCCGAAAAAAAATCGTAACTTTGCGGGCGTATTGCTTGCAATGCCCTACGTGACCAAACGCCACCGTTGCGCTTTTCGTATTGCAAACATTACGCTAACGCTACATTGGTTTGCACCACGAGGGAGAGAGCAAGGAACAAAGAGCAAAGACAAAAGACATATATTACCATAGCATGGCGAAGATACTGATTATAGATGATGAGCGGGCAATACGCAATACGCTCAAGGACATTCTGGAATTTGAAGGGTACGTCGTAGAACTGGCAGAAGACGGCAAAAAAGGCTTGGAGAAAGCACTCAAAGGCAATTATGACCTGATCTACTCCGACGTGAAGATGCCCGAGATGGACGGCATAGAACTGCTGACCGCCCTGAAACACACAGGGGGAGCCGCAGCGGGGGAGAACGCAGCAGACACGGCAGAAGCGGAGGGCGTAGATTGCCCGATAGTGATGATCTCGGGACACGGGAACGTGGAGACCGCCGTAGAGGCGCTGAAGAAAGGTGCATACGACTTCATCGAAAAACCGCTGGACCTCAACCGATTGCTGGTTACCACCAAGAACGCATTAGAGCACAAGAACCTGCACACGGAGATAGGCAAGACCAAGCAAGAAGTGGGGATGCTGCGCCGCAAGATGGCAAGCAGAAACCAGATGATAGGCGAGAGTCCGGCTATCATGCGCGTAAGGGAGATAATAGACAAAGTGGCGCCGACGGATGCGCGGGTGATGATAACGGGGGACAACGGTACAGGCAAAGAGGTGGTAGCCAGACTGCTGCACGAAGGCAGCAACCGCGCCGACAAGCCGATGGTGGAGGTGAACTGCGCCGCGATACCGGGCGAGCTGATAGAAAGCGAGCTCTTCGGGCACATGAAAGGGGCTTTCACGGGGGCGATAAAAGACCGTGCGGGGAAGTTCGAGCAAGCCAACGGCGGGACGCTGTTCCTCGACGAGATAGGCGACATGTCGCTTGCGGCACAGACGAAAGTGCTGCGCGCGTTGCAGGAGAACGAGATAACACGCGTGGGCAGCGACAAGCCAATAAAGGTGGATGTGCGCGTGATAGCCGCCACGAACAAGAACCTGCAAGAGGAGATACAGGCACACCGTTTCCGCGAAGACCTGTACCACCGATTGAACGTGATACCCGTGCACGTACCGAAATTGGACGAACGCAAAGACGATATTCCGCTATTAGTGAACTACTTCTCCGAACAGATATGCGCGGAGCAAGGACGCGCGGCGGCGCAATTCACGCCTGAGGCGATAGCCGCCCTGCAGGCACGCCACTGGACAGGCAACATACGCGAACTGAGGAACGTAGTGGAGAGGCTAATCATCCTTGCAGGCACATCCATCACCGCCGACGACATACAAGCCTACGCATAGGTCGATGACTCTCAAGGAGATACACATACTCAATTACAAGAACATCCGCGAAACCAATCTGCGTTTTGCGGAGAAGTTGAACTGCTTCGTAGGGCTGAACGGGCAAGGGAAAACGAACCTATTGGACGCTATTTACCTGCTGAGCTTTGCCAAATCCGCCTACACGCCGATAGACAGCCTGAACATCAACCACGGGGAGGAGATGGCGATGGTGCAAGGCGTTTACGAGGGCTTGGCGGGCGCGGGGGATGAGACCGTGATTACCTGCGGCTTGAAACGCGGGAGGAAGAAGCAGTTCAGGCGCGACAAGACGGACTATAAGCGGCTGATAGACCACATCGGGCTGATTCCGCTGGTGATGGTCAGCCCCGCCGACGGGGAGTTGATAGCCGAGGGTAGCGACGAGCGGCGGCGGTTTATGGACGTCGTAATCTCGCAATGCGACAAGACCTATCTGGAACACCTGACGACCTACAACGCGCTGCTGCGCAGACGCAACGCATTACTGAAACAATATGCGGAGGCGGAGGACGTACCGTGGGACGTATTCGAAGTGATAGAGGCGCAGATGGTGCCCCTCGCGCAGTATATACACGCTTCGCGGAGCGCCTTCACGGGGGAGTTCGTACCCCTGTTCCAAGAGCTGTACGACGCGATATCAGGCGGAGCAGAGGAAGTAGGACTGCAGTATATCAGTCAGCTACAAGACCGTGACCTGAGCGAGGCTTTTATAAGGACACGGCAACGCGACCTGATATTAGGCTGGACGAGCCAAGGTATCCACAAAGACGAGATAGAGATGCTGTTGGACAGCTACCCCCTGAAACGCGTGGGGTCGCAAGGGCAGCAGAAGAGCTACCTGCTGGCAATGAAACTGGCGCAGGCGCGCTACCTGGGCACGCCTATTCTCCTATTGGACGACATCTTCGACAAATTGGACAGCGAACGCGTAACGCGGATAGTGGAGATAGTGAACAGCAACGAGTTCGGACAGATATTCATTACCGACACCGACCGCCAGCACCTGACGGACATCCTGCGCCCGAACCCCGAGGCGCGAATATTCCACGTGGAGGGAGGAAGGATACAATAAGCTGATTTTGAGAACAAGAACAGCCAAAAAAGATATAAATTATAGGGTCAAAAAAAAGAAACAAAAACACCAAAAACCAAATTAGTACTTGAGCGAAACAGGAGCGTGCTTACGGCTAACTCATGATACCTTTTTATAGGTAAACCAAAATAAGACCCAAAAAGAGAATGAGAAAGAGACTCGGCATAGTTATCGGCTGTTTGTTGTGCGCGTTGGCAGTAAGTGCACAGCGGGCGACAGTATGCGGCTACGTATCGGATGCAGAGTCGGGCGAACGACTGATAGGGGCGACGGTATATGACACCATATCGAGACTGGGCACCGTAACCAACAACGCAGGTTTCTACTCGCTGACGCTACCCACAGGTACACACGTACTGCGCGCAGGCTACGTGGGGTTTCAGGGCATTGGAGACAAGAGCATTGAGTTGCAAACGGACACACTATGCCACTTTCTGCTGCGGTTGTCCACACAAATAGAAGAGGTGACGGTAGTCGGACATCAGTCGCTGAGCGGACCCGAGTCGGTACAGATGTCGGCGATAGAAGTGCCAATACAACAGATAAAAAGCATCCCGATGATAGCGGGAGAGGTGGATGTGCTAAAAGCACTGCAACTGCTGCCGGGCGTACAAAGCGGTTCGGAGGGCAGTGCGGGGCTATACGTGCGCGGCGGGGGACCGGACGAGAACCTGATACTATTAGACGGCGTACCGCTCTACAACGTGAACCACCTAATGGGCTTCTTCTCAGTCTTCAACGCGGACGCCATTAAGAACGTGACGCTCTACAAGGGCAATTTTCCCGCGCAGTACGGCGGGCGGCTGTCGTCGATTATCGATGTGCGGCAAAACGACGGCAACGCGGAGAGCTATCACGGCAACCTGACGGTGGGGCTACTGGCAGCGAAATTCAACGTAGAAGGTCCTATTCCGCACAAGAAAGACTCAACGGGAACGACCACTTTCAACATATCGGCACGGCGCACATATTTCGACCTATTCACCACGCCTATCATGGGGCTTGTAACAGCTGCAATGGGCGACGGAGCGATGGGTGCGGGCGCGTATTTCTACGACGTAAACGCCAAGCTGACGCACACTTTTGCCAACCAGACCGACAAGCTGTCGGCATCGTTCTACATGGGCGACGACGCGCTATACATGCACATGAACTACCGCGAGCGGGAGGACCAAACAGTGTACAAAGAGTCGATGAACATGCGTATGTCGTGGGGCAACATACTGGCTGCACTCAACTGGGAGCACTGCTACAACTCGCGCCTATTCTCGAACACGCAACTGAGTTTCACACGCTACCGCTACAACGTAAGCGAGCAGATGAAAGAGCGGATAAAATCGCCCGACCCGGACGAAGAAGGGAGCTTCAACCAGCGCATGAAATACAGTTCGTCGCTATACGACCTGACGCTACAGACGCACTACGAATGGACACCGCTGCCGAACAACAGCCTGCGTTTCGGTGCGGAATACTCCTTCCACCAGTTTCGCCCGGAGGTGAGCAACTTCTTCCTATACGAGATGTCGGAGGACGAAGAAACGAAGATGGACACCACCCTGAGCGACGGCACGCTGCACGGACACGAGGCAGCGATATACGTAGAAGACCAATGGTCGCCGTGGAAGTGGCTGAAACTGAACATCGGCGTGCGCGGGTCGCTCTACGCCGTGGAGGGGAAAGTGTATCCAAGCATTGAGCCGCGCGTGGGACTGCGCGCATTGCTCTACAAAGACCTGGCGTTCAAAGCCAGCTACTCCTATACGACACAGTACATCCACCTGCTAAGCAACTCCAGCGTATCGCTACCGACGGACTTATGGGTGCCGGTAACCACGAAAATCAAGCCGATGCATTCGATGGTAGTGGCAGCAGGGCTGTCGTACAACATCCTGAATCAGGTAGAAGTAAGCGTAGAAGGATACTACAAGAAATCGGTGAATCTGATTGAATATAAGGACGGTGCGTCGTTCTTCGGGTCATCTACTACATGGCAGGACAAGGTAGTAATGGGCGACGGCTGGAGCTACGGTGTGGAGCTGCTGCTGCAACGCAAAGTGGGTCCCGTGACAGGTTGGCTTGGTTACACATGGAGCCGCACGATGCGTCAGTTTGACCGCGAAGAGCAGGAGATTAACTTCGGGCGTCCGTTCCATGCAAAATACGACCGCGCACACGACTTGTCGCTCACGCTGCAATACCGGATAAACAAGCGTATAGAGCTGGCAGGCACGTTCGTGTATGGCACCGGCACGCGCGCCACACTGGCGACCGAGAGCTACTACGACCCGACCATAGGGAAAGACGTGGACTATTTCGAAGAACGCAACAATTACAAGATGCCGGACTACCACCGGCTGGACCTTGGTATCACCTTCCATTTCCCGCATAAGTACTCGGTATTGGGACAACAAGAGCCGACACACAGACAACAGCGGCGGATATGGAACAAGCCGGAGAAACTTGCCAAACATCAGGCAATCTACAACTCGGGCAAGTACGCATGGTGCAAGAACGCAGAGCACCTGCTGAACATATCCATCTATAATGTCTATTGCCACTCCAACCCATATATGATGGAGATCTCCACGTACTATGCAGAAGAGCGCGAAAAAAAACTTTTCCAAGTGTCGTTATTCCCGATATTACCGAGCATCAGCTACACCTTCAAATTCTAAACACCCTATGAAGAGATATTTTGCCATATGGACTATTGCTTTATTATGCGCGACATGTATGTGCTCGTGCGACCCTGAGAATAACTTCTTCTACCGACCGGTAACGTTCAAAGGAGATATCAAAGAGCCGAAATTGGTAGTGACGGGCGTTCTGCACGCAGGTAAAAAACCGACGATATACGTCAATCAGTCGGTGTTCTTCACCGAGGACAAGCGCGACTCTATATGGGTCGATTTCCCCGATTATAAAGAAAGCGGCGCCTACGTACCCTATGAGAACCGTCATTACCTCTCTGACGCCACTGTAGAAATGCAAGTCAACGGAGGCGAATGGCAGGCGTTGAGCGTGGTAACCGTCCGCAACGACGAATACTATCCGCCCGTTATCAGCTACTACTACACCAACGAGCACCGCTTTGCGGAAGGCGAAAGGGTTACTATCCGCGTGCAACACAAGGATTTTGCGGATATAGCCACCGTATCGCAACGCATACCGTTCTCACCGCAAGCGGCAGTACACTTCGGGACATACGATTCGACCCAAACGACCATACCGTTCGACGTGGATATAGCTGCCTACGACGGAGATTCGACAGACATACTGCGCATCAGGGCTATAACTTATACCCACCAATGCCGTACTCGCTATAACAACAACCGACCATACAGGACGGACACTCTATATACCCAATATTCGAATGTCTATTCCCAAGATATTCGTTTTGCGCCCTATGACAAGACCAACAAGAGCCTATCGCTGAACTATTTCGGCGCAGATACACTCGGCTTATACACCGATATGCCTACACAACTTACCCGATATAGTATGCGGGCAGCGGTAAGGAAGAAATACTATTCTTATAGTTACGATTATGACGCAGACGATAATACATCATACGATATAGACTCTATCGTAGTGAGCATAGAGGCGGTAAGCAGAGACGAGTATCTGAATATAGCTTCTATGCTTATCGCAAAACATTATTATCCGCATGTTCCCGACTATTTCACAGGGGAAGATTCATACGACGATATGTCAGACATCATAGAAAACATAGAAGATATCTTCGATGAGATGGGAAATATGGAAGGAACCCAATTATACGACAACGTGGACGGAGGTATCGGGCATGTATCTGCTGTCCACTCACAACATTTTTGCTTCATACCGACCGACTAAGATGCACAATTATTCTCTCAAAACAATACGGGTACTATTCATTATCTGCTGGTTCTGCTGCGTCAGCACCCTTTCAGCACAGGTTAATAAACCGTTTAGAGGCGCATGGATTGCGACCGTAGCGAACATCGACTGGCCGACAACGGAAGCGATAGGCAACACCGAATTACAACAAAAGGAGATGGTTTGGCTTCTGGACTCACTACAGAGCCTCGGCATCAACGCTATCATCTTCCAAGTACGTCCCACAGCGGACGCACTATACGAATCGGAGCTGGAGCCCATATCCGCATGGCTGACCGGCAAACAGGGGGCATGGCGCGAACAAACGCCCTACGACCCGCTGGAGTTCGTAGTAGAACAAGCTCACCAACGCGATATGGAAGTGCATGTATGGCTTAATCCATACCGTATCAACCTACGGCAGACCACGACCGACTCGCTGGCAACAAACCATATTTTCCGCCTTCACCCAGAATGGTTTTGGCAGTACAACGGGCAATGGTATTTCGCCCCTGCCAAGCCCGAGACGCGCGAGTGGATTTGCATGGTGGTAGAAGATATTGTCTGCCGCTACGACATTGATGCCATCCACATGGATGACTATTTCTATCCCTACCCCGCCGGCAAAAAGCCTTTGCCCGACGAAGCCGATTTTCGTGCTGACCCGCGCGGGTTCAACAACATAGGCGACTGGCGACGCGACAACGTCAATCAAGCTATCCAAGCTATCGGGCAGACTATCCGCGAGACAAAGCCCGATGTTAAATTCGGCATTTCTCCCTTTGGTGTATGGCGTAATGCCGACCGAGATAGCACCGGAAGTGCCACCCGCGCCGGCATCACCAACTACGATGACCTCTATGCCGATGTACTGCTATGGATGCGCGAGGGTTGGATTGACTACGTTATTCCGCAACTCTATTGGGAGATAGGCAAGCCTGCGGCGGACTACGAGGTGCTTGCACGCTGGTGGGCGGAGCATACCTACGGGTGCAAACTCTATATCGGTATGGCACCCTATCGCTTAGGAGGAGCCAAAGAAACCGCTGCATGGAAACACGGCAACGAGATAGCACGGCAGATGCGGCTCAACCGCAGCATTCCTGAGATACAAGGCGAGTGCTTTTACTCCACCCGCCCGCTGCTACAAAATCCACGCCACGTCTGCGACAGCATACGCGCTTACTATATAGAACAGTAGCCATAGCCACGGGGATAGGCTGCTTACGCATACTTAATGCCAATCGGCAGTAGGAAAGCATGGCATTCTCTGCCCGAAGACAGCTGAATCACCCACTAATCACCCACTAATCACCCACTAATCACCTACTCTTGTCGGCTCATTCTCTCGGCAGAGTCGGCTCTCGTTGCCGTCTCGTTGCCGTGTCGTTGCCGTAATCGCCTCGTAGTTGACTCGTGGTTGTGGGCAGGAAGATGTGATTTTGCCCTGACAGGAGCGAAACATCCCAACTGCGGGGGTGCATACTTACTAACTATGAGCGGGACGTTGTTTGGCAACGTCCCGCTTATGTTTTCAGTCTTACGAGGAACTTTCCTAATAGACCACTACCTTGTTGATATACGTATTTCCTTCCGTAGTCGTAGATTGGATAATATAGCATCCCTCTACATAAGGCAACGTAATCTCTATCTCGCCATTGGTAAACTCCCCTTCTCCGCTAAAATGCCCTGTAGAAGAGAAGATACGGTAGTGACCGGCAACAGATGCCTTATGCTTGATAGCAGGATTGTGCTTCGGCGCAGCCGTAGGATAGACCATAACCGGTGTCTCATACGCGTCAGCGAAAGGTGCAACAATCGTCAGCGGGCACGTAGGAATAGCATAACTTTCTCCCGCACGCGTAGCATAGAGCACCACTTCATCCCCCGCACGCAACTGAGGAGAATGTAAGTAGGACGTACCATTACTCTGCTGACGTTGCCCGTTAACATACCAATCGTACAATCCGAACTGATAGCCACCATTATACTCTGCCTTAAGCGGAGCTACCACATCGTTCCAATTCTGCTCGATAATCCAATTAGGATACTTGATAAGCATCGACAAGGTATCCGACTTCGCCAAACCACACGCTCCATTATCCAAAACCAGACGAAGCGTATAATAATCGGGACGGACATATCCCGTATGCTGGTTATACACGACATTCGTCTTCTGCGGCAACGGCACCTCTACCGACATATCTGCCCCGAACGGATGATTGAACATATCCGCAAAGCCCTCATTAAGAGCAGCTTGGTCGAAATAGATATTGTACGTATTAGGTGTAGCACCAGTATAGGTAAACCGAACACGGAAGGACTCCTGATCCGCGCAGACATCTTCTACCGATGCCGAAGTAATATACGTCGGCGCAACCACATTCAGATTGAGCGAATAGATAATTGAGGTAAACGAAGCGATATTGCGGACGGTATCCGTATAGAAACCGGGGTCAGTCAGGCTACGGCCACGCCATACATACTCACTACCAACACATATCGTATCTTCCAAAGATACCCTATTGGTAGGAATAACCTTAAGGCGAAGCGTGTACGTACTATCGCAATCATTGACAGTAGGCAAGGTGTACGAGTAGTTGCCCGATTGGTCATAATAAGACCCACGCCACAAATACGGCTCATAATCCACAATAGTCGCATCTTCATAGAACTGATAAACAGGGTGGATATAAAGATCCAAATGCAACAAACTATCGCAACCGTCAACAGTCTTCAGCGGGAAATCATAATGCCCTGCGCGTGTGATAGTACGACCACCATAGAAGACCGTATCTCCCTGGCAGGTATGAATAGTCTCGGCAGGCAGGTCGAAAGCAGGAGCATCATACACCTCTACCCGATAGAGGCTATCGAGCAAGCCCGTAGAGCCACTACGCCGAACGAAGGTGTACAAACCAGCCTTAGTAATAGTATCAGCCCCTATTCGCAACGGATGTCCCGGACAAAGCGGCAGCTGATCCCACGCAGAAACATAAGGAGTAACCAACAAATTGAGCCGAACGATACTATCGCAGCCGAACGACGAGTATAATGTATCAGCATATATGCCCGTCTGAGTATATTCCTGCCCTCGATAGATATACGGTAATTCTTCATCGCTCAGCACAACGCGCTTCTCTGAGATGGTTTTCTCATGCACTACCAAGTGCATCTGTATGATACTATCACAACCCAAAGTGCGATAATAATCTCCGGTTGTACGACGCCAAGCCCCATCGAAATATATACTATCCCCTTGACAAATCTCAGATGTGTATGTCTGCCTGTACGAACGTGTCTGGTTAACAATAATCTTGAACACACTATCACAGCCATGACTTGAGAGCATGGTATCCATATAGACACCCGGTTCGGTGATATTAATACCATGAATGTATGTTACCCTGCCCGGACATATCTCGTGATACTCTTCCTGGAAATACGTAGGATAGACATGCAAAGCGAGACGGTAGATACTATCATAGCCCTCGGTAGTCAGCAACGAATCGTAGTAGATACCCGTCTCTGTCAAGCGTAGATTGTGCCAATAGAACGTGTCTCGATCGCAGATATCCGCTGAATCGTTGAAATGGTAGGACGGATGGACGAATAGATACAGATGCTGGATACTATCACATCCTGCGACCGTCTTTTGATAATCGTGGTAAATGCCCTGTTTTGTAAGCCAGCGGCCATTAAAGCTATAGCCTTCTCCATCTGCCACGTGTACCGTATCGGTTCGTTCATACGACGGGAATACCCGTACCGTTATTTTGAACACACTATCACAACCGCTCAAACTGGGTATCGTGTCGTAGAAGATACCATTCTCCGTATAAGCTTTTTCGCGGTAGTAGAATATACCACCCGGACACAGATTGACTGCCTGCTCCTGATAGTAAGACGGCAATATGCTCAATATCTTAAGCGTATAAACGCTATCGTAACCATGAACCGTCTGCAAAGAATCGTAATATATACCTGCCTCATACAGCATCTTGCCATGCCAAACGTATGGTAAGTCGGATTGACAAACAGACAACGAATCCCGATAATCGTATATTGGATATACAGACAACGACAAAGTATAGATAATACTATCACACAAACCGTCGCGCGTAGGCACTATATGATTATAGGTACCACTATATCGCAAAGTATAAGTTGCAGTGTCTACGGCCCATATATACGGTACCGCTGTAGAAGTCTGTGCCTCAAGAGATATGATACGCGGGTAACGATATCGGATATCCACCGATGTAATCTTGCCACAACCTACGCCCGTACTTATCGTATCATAGAAGAACGTATCTCTGCTTATTGTCAGCGTGTGATATTGGAACACCTCTCCTTGGCACAGACGTTTTTCTATAGACTCGCGTTCCATCTCATTGATGGTCAAACGTATTGTCCAAATACTATCATAACGCATCATCGTCTGCATCGTATCTACATACACACCAGTGCTATCATACGTGCGATTGCCAAAGACCAAAGGAGCGTCCTCGCGGCATATCGTAATAGTCGTATCACGCCGATACGTAGGATGTACACGCAGTGTCAATTCATATCGGATACTATCGCAACCTGAATCGGAACGAATCGTATCATAATAGATACCGGCACTCGTTAGCACCTTATTATGTCCTTCCCATACATACGTCTGCTGATCAGAGATATTGACCGTATTACTTACCGTCTGCACTTGGAAATAGCGGAAAGATACATATATTATGCTATCGCACCCCGCCATATTGCGTAAAGTATCAACATATAACCCGGACGGAGTATTAGCCGAATAATCGCGCCCATTGTATCTATAAGTTTCCCCTTCGCAAAGCGTGATGCTCACATGCGAATCGGTATTAGGATAGACAATCAGATTAACCCGATAGATACTATCAACGCCATTGATAGTAATCGTGTCTTCAAACAATTTGGATTCATTATAGGTATGACCATTCCAACGGAAAGGCAGGTCATTCTCGCACAAATAGACTATAGTATCCCGAATGATATACGCAGGGTTAACAGTAAGAACGAGCTTGTATATACTATCACATCCGGAGATTTGCGTCTGCAAACTATCGTAATATACACCTGTATGTGTCAGTTCTTTACCATGCCACATATAGGGAGCTCTGCTCGTAGTCGTAACCGTATCACTGAAGAAATAGCGCGGCAAGACATGGATATGCCTGCTCACAATGCTATCGCAACCATCATACGTAGATAGTGTGTCGATGTATGTTCCAGCCTTAGTGTACACCTTATCATTGATAGTAATTTGTTCACCATAGCACAGACTGATATATACAGCAGTATGGGCAGTATCTTTAACCGTCAGATGCAAGCAATAGATACTATCATAATGCTGCACTGTCTGCAACGAATCATAGTAGGTTCCCGTAGCATATAGCTGTTTGTTGTGCCACTTGAACGGCAACTCACCCGCACACAGGGTCTCTTGCTCTACGTAATAATAAGTAGGATAAACCGTAAGCGTAAGGCTATATATACTATCGCAACCCGTAACCGACGTAAGCGAATCGTAGTACACACCCGTATTCCTATATGTCTTACCACGCCACAGATAAGGCACATTGTCCGCCGTCTGTGCAACTTGCGGGAAATAATAACGTGGTTGTACCTGCACCCGCAACGCGATAATACTATCACAACCGTTATGGCAAGTAAGCGTATCGTAGTACATACCACCACGCGAGTACTCCTTTCCGTTATAATACAGGATTTCGCCCTCACAGACAGAAAGCGTAATCATCGAATGGGCTGTATCAAGTACCGTCAAGTGCAAGCAGTAGATACTATCGTAATGCTGCACTGTCTGCAGCGAATCATAGTAGATTCCCGTAGCATATAGCTGTTTGTTGTGCCACTCGAACGGCAACTCACCCTCACATAGAGTCTCCTGCTCCACATAATAATAAGTAGGATAAACCGTGAGCGTCAGACAAATGACACTATCACAACCGGTCACTGCCTGCAAGGTATCGTAATACACACCGCTCACAGACAGGTGTTTGCTGATACCGCCTTCCGTCCATACATACGGGATATTGTCAGCTGTTTGAGCTTGTTTATGCACAAAGTATTTATCCCTCCACCGGTAATCAATTACTAAGATGCTGTCGCACAAGTCAACCGTATGCAAAGTATCGTAATATGTACCCGGTTGCGTATAAACTTTGTTATTGTATTGTATAGAATCACCCGAGCAAGTCGAGAACACCAACCGCTGCTTATACGCAGGAAGAACGGTGAGCGTCAGACAATACACACTATCATAACCCGCTTTCGTCTGGAGCGAATCGTAATAAACACCCGCATTGTACAGCCATTTATTATCCATGTGCCCTTCCCAAACGTACGGCAATTCCGACTGACACACCGCAACAGAATCTTGGATATAGTACGTCGGATGCACATACAGGTTCAATTCTATTATACTATCGCAATCCAATACAGAACGTAGTGTATCACGATATACTCCCCCGACAGTGAGTGTTTTGTCGTATGCCCCTGTATGGTCGCGCAATGCCCATATATACTGACCTTTATCCGATATATGAGCTGTCTGAGGAGTATAATACGTTGGCAAGGTATTTACGGTCAACTGGATGATACTATCACAACCATACGCGCTGACAAGAGTATCCAAATACGTTCCTTTTTTAGACACCCAACCTTCTCCAAACCGAACAGAATCACCCTCGCAGATATTAATAGCTTGGCGTATAAAATAAGTAGGATAAACATCTACACACAAACAATATATACTATCCACACGTGTTTGCGCCGTCAACAAGCTATCCCAATACACACCCGGATTATAAATCTCATAGGGCAGTCTTCCCGCTTTCTGATGCCCTTCCCATATATAGGGAGTATTACGCGGATCATTGGGACCATAGTAATGCGGCCGGCATATACGAATCGAATCCCAGAAATAATATGTCGTATCTACCACCAGATTCAATACCGTGATGCTGTCACACCCGCCATGCGCCATCGGGACGGTATCTCTATATATTCCCGACGTGAACAACCAACGATTACCGAAGTACAACGAGTCTTTATCCGAGATATGACATACCAACGAATCCCGAGAAACGGGTTTGACATCTACATGATGGCACACAATACTGTCACACGAATAGATATCATCCGTACCGGGTGAAGGTATCGTATCATAATAATTACCCGATTGATATGCCCATATATACGAGCCGTCATGCCGTTGGAACCAAACCGAGTCGCCCTCGCATATAGCTACCGTATCCACCATCCTTCGCTCGGGCAAGACTACCAAGCGGAACGTATTGGTATGGTCGCAGTTCCAATAGACGCTGTCTTCATAATGCCGCGTGGTAGCATTCCATTTGCCCCATAGCGGTCGCCGGTTCGGACCAAAGAGATAGGGCTCGTTGTGCAACAATTTCTCTTCGCAAATAGTGTCCGAATAGTTACGATGGAAATTATACAGCAGAGTCAGATTAAGATTGAAAATACTATCACAACCGTTTTCATTAGGATGACGTACCGGATAAAATCCTTCCTCCGTGCGTGCTTCTCCGTACCACATTACGGTATCTCCATCGCAAATAGTATCAAAACGCGTTATCTCGTACTTGTTAAAATTGATAGATAATTGCAAAACGCTGTCGCAACCGAACACTGTGGTCAACGTATCGCTATACACACCGCTCTCGGTTATTTCACGCCCGTTAAAAATAAAGGTCTCGTTCTCACATATATCCTTGTATATAGCCGTAAACGAACGCGGATGAATAGTCAAATCCAACTGATAGACACTATCCTGACCTACCACCGTCTGCAAGCTGTCATAATACCTGCCCGACTGATTATACTCATGCCCGCGCCATACAAAGTAAGGCAATGTATCCGGCTCGCAGATAACAACCGATTCCTCGAACAAGTAACTCGGATTACGTGTCAAAAACAAGCGCATAATACTATCACAACCGGAAACAGTCTTCTCATAGAGTTCATACACACCCGGCTCTGTATAAGTCTGCCCGTTCTTACTCCATGTGTAAGACTGGTTATCATTGATGCTGATGTGGTCCTCACTATAATAACTATCCAGTATGTTCACATGGACGTAACATATACTATCACATCCCGTCGAACTGCGTAGTGTATCTACATATTCGCCCGCCTCCGTATATTTCGTACCATGGAATATCTCATATTGCCCCTCGCATAATTGGATATGATGATCGAAAGTATATGCCGGATACACAGTCAGATTGAGACGGTATATACTGTCATATCCTTCGTTTGTCAAGAAGGCATCTTCATAGGTAAAGGTACCTAATTGGTCGTAGTCTTTGCCGCGCCAATGGAAAGGTGCTTCGTTTTGGCATATAGCCGTATCGGTTTGGAAGATATAGGTCGGGTGAACAACCACATAACGCTGATAAGTGCTGTCGCAACCATCTGCCGTTTGGTGCATATCTACGTACACACCTGTTTTAGTTATCATCTGCCCATGCCACCATATCGTATCCCGATTGGAAATGTGAACGGTATCGGATGAGAAGAAATTGTGCGCCATGTTTACCACCACGGTGATAATACTATCGCAGCCGTTCACCGTCAACAGACTATCGATATACGTGCCCGTAGCCGAATACTCTTTTCCGCCGAACCATGCACTTGTACCTTCACATATATTCAGTTGTTGCGTGTAGCGATATTGCGGATAAGTATCGAAATGCAAGCGATAGATACTGTCATATCCCCATACCGTGGTATATTTCTCGTCTATCACCCGTTGCCCGGAACGGCTATATGCTTTCCCGCGCCACATCAGAGGTTCTGCCGACTGGCAAACCATCGTATCCGTCTCAAACAAGTAAGTCGGATGCACATATACTACCCTTTCGTAAGTGCTGTCACAGCCGTAGTCCGTATTGTAGGAGTCCAAATAAGTACCCGAGCGGTATAGTGTCTGCCCATGCCATACAATCGTATCTTTATCGGAGATGTGAACCGTATCGGATGCAAAGAAATTATGCGCCATGTTTACTACTACCGTTGTGATACTGTCGCAACCGTTGACGGTCAACAACGTATCTGCATAAGTGCCAGTCTGCGTATAGGTTTTTCCCTGATAAGAGACACTTGCGCCATCACACAGGAACAACTGCACTTGCTTGTTGTACGTCGGATAGAAAGTCACGTTCAGCCGATAGATACTATCGTATCCCCATACCGTGCTGTATTTCTCTTCGATAGTTGTACTGCTCGAACGGCTGTATGTTTTTCCTCGCCACACAAACGGCTCGGCTGATTGGCAAAGCGTAGTATCCGTTACGAATAAGTAGGTCGGATGTACATACACTACCCGCTCATACGTACTGTCGCAGCCCCATACGTTCTCGTGTTTGTCGAGATAAGTACCCGAACGGTTTATCGTCTGTCCGTGCCAATGTATCGTCTGCCGGTCGGATATGTGCACCGTATCAGACGAGAAGAAATGCGGCGCGTATTGTATCACCACGCGGATAATACTGTCGCAGCCATACATAGATATCAAGGTATCTTCAAACGTCACGGGAGCGGTATGTTCCACGCCGCCATACCATACACCGGCGCCCTTGCAAAGAGACAGGTTTTGCGTATAGTGATACGTGGGATAGAAGGTTACATGCAACCGATATATACTATCATACCCCATCGTCGTTTGGTATTTATCCTCAAAGACCGTTGCACCCGATCGGCTATATGTGTGCCCGCGCCAGGTAAAAGACTCCTCCGTACGGCACAGCATCGTATCTGTCTCAAACAAATAGGTCGGGTGCACGTATGCCACCAGTTCGTATATGCTGTCGCAACCCGACACGGTCGTATAGGTATCCGTGTAGATGCCCGACTGACGGATATACTGTCCGCGCCAAGTGCGCACCTCCTGATCGCTGATATGCAGCGTATCACTCACTTTATATACCGGGCTCTCCGTCACCACGTAGGTTACTACGCTGTCGCAGCCCGCCACCGTCCGTATCGTATCCGTATAGACTCCGTCGTGCGTAAATATATGCCCGTTCACATGCACGCTGCCTCCCGGGCACAACTCAAAATGGTGTATCTCACGCGAGATAGGATTGACGGTCAGGTACAACTGATAGATACTGTCATACTGCTGGTCGGTCTGATAAGGCTCTGAGTAAACACCCGTGTTGTAATAAGCGCGACCACGCCATACATACGGTGCTTCCGACTCGCATATAGCCGTATCTTTGCGTATGACATAGCTCGGGTGCACCGTCAGGAATAGGCTGTATATATTGTCGCACCCATACACCGTCTTGTAGCTTGCCTCATACGTCCCGGATGTACTCAGCGACTGTCCATGCCAAGCAATCGGCAGCTGAGAGCTCGAGGCCACCAAGGTATCTCGGTAATAATACGGTGCATGAAATTGCACAATATATTCCACTACGCTGTCGCAACCCGTATAGGACAATATCGTATCGCGGATAACCGTATCCGAAGTATATTCTTGCCCTTTGAATTGGAATGCACTGCCGTCGCACAACGATATATGCTCCGTGTGATATTCCACGGGGTGTACCGTCAGATTGAGTTGGTAGATGCTGTCTTGACCATCCACGCTCTTGTATTCGCTATGATATACGCCGCTGCTGCTATAGTTGCCGCCGCGCCATACAAAGGGTGCCTCCGTCGCACATATAGCCGCCTTGGTAACGTAGCGGTAAGTCGGCAGAACGCGCACAAAGCGGACATACACGCTGTCACAGCCCGCCACTGTCCGGTGTTCATCGCGGTATGTCCCCGTAGCGGTAATGCTCTGTCCGTGCCACAGATACGGTAGCTGTTGCTCGGTCAGCACTACGGTATCTTGCTGTACAAATCGCTCCTGCACGTTGATAATAACACTTACCACGCTGTCGCAACCGTGTATCGTCTGCAGGGTGTCATATACGATAATCGACTCCGAATAGGCTTTCCCGTTTATTACCACCGTCTCGCCCTCACACAGGTTGATTCGGCGGGGTTCGGAGCTTACAGCCGGCCATACGGTCAGCTCCAACGTGTAGATACTGTCCATGCCGTCCACAGTCTGCAGGCGGTCGTGGTAGATACCGCTCTGCTGCAACGACTGCCCATGCCAGATATATGGTGTCTCATTGGCGCACACCTCAGCCGCAGCCGTGAAATGATAAGTCGGCAACACGCGGATATAGCAGATGTAACTGCTGTCACAACCCGCCGCCGACAGATAATCATCCCTGTAGGTGCCGCTCGACGTGATAGTCTGCCCGCGCCATGTGTAGGGCAGCTGATCGGCACTTACCAAGATAGTATCGCGTTTCTCGAATTTCTCCAGTACGTTCAGTATGGTCGTTACGATGCTGTCGCAACCGTCCGCCGAATGCAGCGTATCGCATATCGCGCCCGATGTGGTATATACCTTGCCGCGCACCACGATTTTCTCCCCCTCGCAGATGCTGCGTTGTTCCAATATTCGGTAGATGGGGGCTACCGACAGCTCCAGTCTGTACACGCTGTCATACCCCTGTGTGGTTACATACGGGTCGGTGTATATCCCTGCCTGACCTATACTGCGTCCGCGCCATAGATAGGGCAACTCGTTTCGGCATATAGACACTTCTTCCGTGAACAGGAATGTCGGGGCAACCGTGATATTCAGTTCATAGACGCTGTCGCACCCTGCCTCCGTCTGCCCGTAGTCGTAATACTGCCCTGTCCCCGTTATCTCCTGTCCGTGCCACAGATACGGTATCTGCTTGTCCGGTATGGTCTTTGTCTCCGAGAAGCGGTAACTGCGGTCTTGCCGCACAATCATCTCCACTACACTGTCGCAGCCCTGTACCGACAATAGCGTATCGCGGTATATACCCCCCTCCGTGAACGTATGTCCCATGAAGCTGACGCTGCCTCCTTCGCAGAAACGCAGGTTCTGCTGCGTAACGAACACAGGGCGCACCGACAAATGCAGGCTATAGACACTGTCTTGCCGGTTATCCGCCGTGCGCAGGCTGTCGAAATAGACGCCCGACTGCCAATACTCCTTGCCGCGCCATAGATAACCATTGCCTTGACATATATCCGCGCGCTCCTCTATTAGGTAGCCGTCCACCGTCGGATGCACTACCGTCACCTCCAGCACGTAGTTGCTGTCGCAGCCCGCCACCGTACTGTAGTAGTCATAATAACTTACGTTCTCCGTGGGATAATACACCTTTCCGTGCCATGCCAACGGCTCACCCGACTGCACACTGCGCTTCTCGGCGAACGCATACGACGGAGCGTAGTTCACCACGTATGTATGAGTGCTGTCGCAGCCCGCCGCACTCAGATACGACGCGGTGTATATCCCCGGCGTATTCACCTCCCCGACGCCCGTCAGGGTGATGCTGTTGCCCTTGCATAGGTATAGCGTCTCTCGGGTCTCCTTCGTCGGCAGTGCCAATACGGTCAGAGCCTCTATGCTGTCCGTACCGTGTACCGACTGACGAATGTCATAGTAGGTCCCCGGGCTCAGCAAAGCCGTACCCTTCCACATATACGGGAACGCCGAGCGGCACACATTCACTGTATCGGCGGTGAAATACTGCGGCTGGCGGGTGTAAGTAGTTACGTCCAGCTGATAGACGCTGTCGCAACCGTCCACCGTCTTGTATCGGTCGTAATAGGTCGGCTGCGAACCGTCCACATACAACCCGTGCCATACGATGCTCTCGCCGCGCAGCAGGTCGCGATGCTCCTTGTAGAGATAGTTCGACATATAGCTTACTACTACGTCCACAATGCTGTCCGTACCGTCTGTCGCCACGTAGCGGATGCTGTATATACCGGGCGACGTGATGGTCGTTCCCCCGATGTCCAGCGTCTCCGACGGACACAGCGAGTAGTTGGCGGTCGTACGGTAATCGGCATGCACCGACAGCGGACAAACCACGCTCCATAAACATAAAAGAATACTATGTAAACGGCTATTTTTCATAATAAACACCTTGTTTTCCTGTTAGTTGTTATAGCATTGGCATCCTTTGTGGAAACCGGCACGCGCCGTACGGCTTCCGCCAAACATATAAGTCAGTTTTACGCCCGTGTAAAACGGCACTATCAACCCCGTCCCCGACGCCACCGCGGGCAGATACGGATTCAGCTGCAAACGGGTCAGGTCATACCCATCCCCCGTGCGCGCGGTTAAAGCGTAGTGCGAATAGCCGTCCGTGGCTTTCACTACGGGCGACACGCCGCACTCGAAATAAAAACCCAACTTCAATACTGAGCACGTGATGCTCCGCGTGCTCACCATCGACAGCAGGTCGTAACCAATCTCGCCAATAATAGAGCACGACGGCTTCATTGCTATCGATTGTATCGTTGCCTGATAGTCATAGTGCCCGAAGCCGTGCCCCACATCTCCGCCAATCTCCGGATAGAGCTCGTACGTCGCCGAGAAATCATACGCACCCGCCGTCTCCACTTTCGGACTCAGCGCGTAACTCAATTTGGCACCCGCACCGATATAGAACCCGTGTACGTAGTAGCCCAGCATGATCGGCACATCCACGAACGCCCAGCGCAGCTTGTCCTCCTGCGTCACCCTGTAGCGCGGATAGATCTCTTTCCCTTGCGTGTCGTAGAACGTTGCACCCGCATAGCGGCTGTCTTCCGACGGCAGATACTCCATCTCCTCTACCGACAGCGTCGAGCGGTGGAAACTCATCTGTGCGCCCACGCTAATCCAGAAACCGCTGTTGCGGAACTCATACCCCAAGCCAACCAAACCGCCCGCATTGCCGCGAGAGGTCACCGAGGAAACGTTGTTTTGCAGCATCGCGTACCCCGCGCTACCGCTCAGATATACGAAATGGTAATTATCACCACCGCTGTTATAGCGGCGGTATTGCGCCGAAGCAACACCACAGCACACCGACAAAGCGGTTATCATGCACAAAAACGATTTGATGCGTATCATAAAGGCTAAAATGAAGATACTTTTACTCTGCTAATCAGCTCAAAAACAAATACCGGTGCCAACCCCATGGCACCTAAAGAACACCGCGGCAAAGGTACATTTTTTTTTACAATTATACAAATTTTTCCTGCAAATCACCTCTTTTTTGATATGTTTACCTTGCTAATATATGATTTTGGCAACTTAAATGTACAAAATGAGGAATAATTAGCGTATTTCGGAAAATTATTGTATCTTTGCGCCGCAAAACATACAACACCTTCAGCTTAATTACGAATTAAAAATTATATCTTATGATTTACTCCAAAGAGGTACAGAATATGTGCCAGGTGGCCAAAGGTCCCCATCACGGACCGGCTCCCATCCCCGAAGAGGGCAAGTGGGTGAAAGCAAAAGAGATTACTGACATCTCGGGCATGACCCACGGTATCGGTTGGTGTGCACCCCAACAAGGCGCATGCAAACTGAGTTTGAACGTAAAGAACGGCATCATCGAAGAAGCACTGGTTGAGACCATCGGCTGCTCGGGTATGACCCACTCCGCCGCCATGGCAGCAGAGATTCTGCCGGGCAAGACGCTGCTCGAAGCCCTGAACACCGACCTCGTATGCGACGCCATCAACACCGCCATGCGCGAGTTGTTCCTGCAAATCGTGTACGGGCGTACCCAGTCGGCTTTCTCGGAAGGCGGTCTGGCTATCGGTGCAGGTCTGGAAGACTTGGGCAAAGGCCTTGTAAGCCAGTGCGGTACGCTGTTCTCCACCAAAGAGAAAGGCGCCCGCTATCTGCAACTGACCGAGGGCTACATCACCAAGCAGTTCCTCGACGAGGACAACGAAATCTGCGGTTATGAGTATGTCCACATGGGCAAGTTCATGGATGCCGTGAAGAAAGGTGTGCCCGCAGAGGAGGCACTGAAACAAGTAACCGGCACGTACGGTCGCACGACCGCGGAGCAGGGAGCCGTTAAATCCATTGACCCGAGAAAGGAGTAAGACTATGATTCGTCCTGTTCAATTTGAGTCGCAAGACCGCCGCGAGAAACAAGTTCTCGCCGCCCTCAACGCAAATGGCATCGCTTCGATCGAAGAAGCCAACCAGATTTGCGAACAATACGGTATTGACCCCTACCTCACCTGCGAGGAGACCCAGCGTATCTGCTTCGAGAACGCGAAGTGGGCTTACGTGGTGGGCAGCGCCATCGCGCTGAAGAAAGGCTGCACCAACGCCGCAGACGCCGCAGAGGCTATCGGTATCGGCTTGCAGGCATTCTGCATCCCCGGCTCCGTAGCCGACGACCGCAAAGTGGGTATCGGACACGGCAACCTCGCCGCACGTCTGCTGCGTGAGGAAACCGAGTGCTTCGCCTTCCTCGCAGGCCACGAGAGTTTCGCTGCTGCCGAGGGCGCTATCAAGATTGCCGAGATGGCAAACAAAGTACGTCAAAAGCCTCTGCGCATCATCCTCAACGGACTGGGCAAGGATGCTGCCATGATCATCAGCCGTATCAACGGCTTCACCTACGTACAGACCGAGTTCGACTACTTCACCGGCGAACTGAAAGAGGTACGCCGCAAGGCATACAGCAACGGTCCGCGCGCGAAAGTGAACTGCTACGGTGCGGATGACGTGCGCGAAGGCGTGGCTATCCTGTGGCACGAGAACGTGGATGTGAGCATCACGGGCAACTCGACCAACCCGACCCGCTTCCAGCACCCCGTGGCAGGTACGTACAAGAAAGAGCGTATCCTCGCCGGCAAACCGTACTTCTCGGTTGCATCGGGCGGCGGAACAGGCCGTACCTTGCACCCCGACAACATGGCGGCAGGTCCCGCATCGTACGGTATGACCGACACGATGGGCCGTATGCACTCCGACGCGCAGTTCGCAGGTTCGTCCAGCGTACCCGCACACGTTGAGATGATGGGCTTCCTCGGCATCGGCAACAACCCGATGGTAGGCTGCACCGTGGCTTGCGCCGTGAACGTGGCTCTGGCACTCAGCAAGTAAATACGACCACACGCGCACAACGCGCGATAACAACACAGACCGCCCCTTGCCAACAACAACGGCAAGGGGCGATTATATTCATCACCCCACACCAAAACACCCAATCCGAAACAATCATTCATCATTCCTAATTTGTGATAGCAAGCAGTATCTTAACAATCGTACATTTTTCCTTGCTTTGACCTTCCGCTACCCTTGCGCTACTCTTAAAGAACCCTCGCAAAAACAAAAATCTTAATAATCGTACATTTTGAGCTGTCAGAGGTAATGCGCGGTTAATACGCTGTTAATACGCTGTTAATACGCAGTCAATACAATCGTAAAACAAACGAACAATCATAACAAAAGTACATTTTGCATGGTGCTATTCCCTCGAAACCTTGCACTAATTTTAGAAAAAATTTGCTTTTAGCGCAAGAATGGTATAATAATTGCGGCGAATAACGAAAGAATACATACGACGTATGAAACGAACAAGAAACATAATCGCTTGCCTTGCGGTGCTATGTACGAGCCTTTTGCTCGCAAGTTGCGATACGGCAGTGAAGATTGCCGGTGAGTATAGCTACAAACTGAGCGGCAGCGTAGAGGTTGACAGCCAAACGGTTACGCTCCCCAACGAGCAGGGAACGCTGAAACTCCTGCAAAAGACAGATGGCGATATGCTGCTTACTGTCAGTCAGTTGCGTGGCGGAGTCTATGCCATAGAGGCAGAGTTGAGCGACACAGCCCTCGCCCTCTATCCTTTCGAACGGCAAGTAACGCTCACATTCATCGTCCCCGACACGAACATTCTCGGCGATGAATACGACCGGTCCGTTACCGAGACCTTTGATGTAGAAGTCACGGGCACGGGTACATTATACAAGGGGACCATCGTTTTCGACCTCTACTACCGCGGTGAATCCCAGAGCAGCGATGCCGTACTGACGGGCGAAAACATACTGATGGTGGCTAACAAAAACTGATATGACGGGCAAAAGAATAGCATTATTTGGCAGTATCCTCCTTTGTCTGCTGCTCTCGTCCTGCGGCGGGCGTCGCAAGACGGAGCGCACGGTCGCCCCTCTCCCTGTGCGGGTGCTGACGGTGGGCGGACAAACCTCTGTCGTAACCCGCACCTACGTGGGTGCTATCGAGGAGGAACGCCGCGTACCGCTCTGCATAGAGACCACGGGCAGGGTCGTGGAGATTGGCTGCCGCGTGGGTAAACCGGTGAAGAAGGGCGACGTGCTGCTACGTGTGGACAGCGCGGCGGCGGTGGATGCCCGCGATATGGCGCGTGCTACTTTGCGCCAGGCGGAAGATGGCTATCGGCGTGTCGCGGAGGTCCACGGCGCAGGCGGAGTTACCGACCAGCAGTTGGTCGAGGTAGAGACCAAGTTGGCGCAGGCGCGCGGCATGGCATCATTGGCAGAGCGGCGCGTAGCGGATTGTACACTCAGGAGCCCTTGCGATGCCGTCGTGGGTGATGTCTCGGCAGTCCTCGGGCAAACCCTTGCGCCGACAATCCCCGTGCTGACCTTGCTTGTTATCGAACATTTGTTTGTCTCTTTCTCTGTCCCCGAAGACGAGATAGCGGCGCTGCGTATAGGCGACGCGGGACGCTTGGATGTCCCCGCGGCTGCCGTGGAGGGCGCGCGCATCAGGATAACGGAAAAGGGCATGAAAGCCAACGCCTTGTCGCATACCTACTCGGTGCGTGCCGAGGTGTTGGACAAAAGCACCCTCCTGCCGGGAATGGTCAGCAAGGTCCAACTGGACGCACAGCAGCGGGCGGGGATAATAGTACCCGCGGCTTGTGTGCAGGTATCTCCCGAAGGACATTATGTTTGGGTCGCGCGATCCGACGGCACGGCGGACAAACAGCCGATTGTGGTCGGCGACTACCTGCCCGACGGCGCACTGGTTACCTACGGTTTGCAGACAGGCGACCAAGTGATAACAGACGGCTTCCAGAAGTTGTACAAAGGATGTAAGGTGGTATATTGAGCAAGCGGAATCACATAGAAGGCGCGATGCGCAACCATAGCTTGGTGCTGTTCCTCTTTATGGCGTTGACTCTCTTCGGCGTCTGGGCGCTGACGAAGATGAACAAGGATGAGTTTCCTTTCTTCACCATTCGCCAAGGCGTGGTCGTAGCGGTCTATCCGGGTGCGACTGCCCAAGAGGTGGAGGCGCAGGTTACGAAACCTGTCGAGGATTATATCAACGGCTTCGAGGAGGTGGACAAAGCGCATACCTACAGCGTCACAGAGGACGGTATCGTCTATGTGTACGTAACCCTCCGTATGTCCGTCCGCTCTAACAACGAAGCATGGGGACGTATTCGCGCCAACCTCGATATGTTCCGCCGCACGGGGCTGCCCAAGGGTGTGCTCGGCGTAATGGTGGTGGACGATTTCGGCAATACATCGTCCATGTTGCTTGCTGTCGAGAGTCCGCAGCGCACGCCTCGGGAGTTGGAGCGCTATGCTACGCAGTTGTGCCACCGCCTCCGTACCATACAGGAGATGGGCAAAATCAAAGTCCTCGGACAGCAGCAGGAGGAGATTGCCGTTACCATAGACCCGGCGCGCCTTTCCGCCTACGGTATTAACCAAAACATGCTCAATGCACAACTCATGTTGCAGGGCTTGCGTACCGTTACCGCTACCGACCGCGGCACGCAATACCAGGTTGTCATACCCTATAGCACCGAATACGAGATAGGCGAGCAGATTGTGTGGTCAGACCCTGCCTCGGGGGGCGTACTCCGCTTAAAGGACATCGCCACCATTGAGCGTCGCTATACTTCGCCGTCCAAGTACGTTGAGTTCTACGACGGGCAAGACTCCGTGCGCAACAGTTGCCTCATCATCAGCATGGAGATGACCCCGGGCAACAACATCGTGGAGTTCGGACGCAAAGTCGAAGAGCAGTTGCAGACGGCGCGCGCCGAGTTGCCGCCCGACTTGCAGTTCCATCGTATCACCGACCAGCCCAAGGTGGTGGACGCTTCGGTGTCGTCCTTCTTGCGCGACATACTCATTTCCATAGTGGTCGTTATCCTGGTCATGCTGGTGCTGTTCCCCTTGCGCACCGCCCTCGTGGCGAGTACGGGAGTCCCCGTCTGCATCGCCATAGGCATCGGGCTGATGTACCTCACGGGCATCGAACTGAATACTGTAACCCTCGCCGCGCTTATCTTTGTCCTCGGTATGATAGTGGACGACTCGGTCATAGTCATCGACGGCTATACCAGCCTCCTTGAGCAGGGACACAGCCGCTGGTATTCTGCCTCGGTCAGCACCTCGCAGTTGTTTGTCCCTATGGCGCTTGCCACTTGCTCCATATCGGGTATGTTCTTCCCGATGACCAAGATTATCACCGGACCTCTGGGTGAGTTTGTCCGCTTGTTCCCATTCGCTATCACGTTCTCGCTGGTGGCAAGTATCTTCTATGCCACGTGGGTGACGCCCTATATGGCTACGCGTTTTGTGCGCCGCCGTCGCCCTGAGGATATGAATGCCTTCGAGCGTGCGCAGAGTCGCTTCTTCCTATGGTTGCAGAACGGCTACGAGAGGATGTTGCAGCGTTGCTTCAATGCGCCGTGGCGGGTCTATCTGCTCTTGGTAGGCTCTCTCGCGCTCGGTGTCTTCCTCTTGACGCGCCTCAACGTACAATTGCTGCCCAAAGCGGAACGCGAGTGTTTTGCCGTCGAGATACACTTGCGCGAGGGTGCGTCGCTCGACGAGACAGCTGCTGTTACCGATTCGCTGGCGCGCATCTTGCAGCGCGATCCACGTGTTACGGCGGTTACCTCCTTTGTCGGTCAGGGCTCGCCGCGCTTCCATGCCATCTACGCTCCCAATGTAGCGAAACCCAGTTACGCGCAGTTCATCGTGAATACCGTCTCCTGCAAGGCTACGCTAGAGGTGCTTAAGGAATACGCTCCCCGCTACGAGAACTGCTTCCCCAACGCCTATGTCCGTTTCAAACAAGTGGACTACCAGGCGGCTAAGAACCCCGTCGAGGTGCGCTTCTCCGGCGGAGACCTCGAGCAGATGGCACTCTTGGCAGATTCTCTCAAGGCGTTTATGGGGCAGCAACCCGAAATGACTTGGGTGCACTCCGACTATGACCAATTCAAGCGTCAGGTGCGTATCACTCTCAAGCCCGACGAAGCCACGCGCTTGGGCATCACCGAGACGCAGTTGTCGCTTTATCTCGCCTCGCTCCACGGCGGCACTACGGTTACTACACTCTACGAGGACGACTACGCCGTGCCCGTGGTGCTCTACGCCAAATCTGCCGACGAGGACCTTGCGGCAACGCTTGTCCCCACCAATATCCCCGCGCTCTGGGTGCCGCTCCGTCAGGTAGCCACGCTCGAATACGCATGGCACCGTTCCACTATCACTCATCATAACGGCATACCCTCTGTCACTGTCGGCTGCGACCTCCGCGGCAACACCAGTCCTGTCAGTGCCGAGAAGAAAATCAAGCATTGGATAGCGGAGCACATGACTGACCTTCCCGAAGGCGTATCCGTCTCCTATGGCGGCTTGTCCGCGGTCAATGCCGAGATGCTGCCGCAAATTATGTGGTCCGTTGTTGCGGCGTTGCTCGTGATGCTCGTCCTGCTGCTCTACCATTTCGGTAAGGTATCCCTTGCGTTCCTCACGCTTAGCAGTGCGCTCCTTTGTATCTATGGTGCGTTCCTCGGCTTGTTCATCTTCCGCCTCGACATCTCTATGACGGCGTTCCTCGGGCTTGTCGCACTCATAGGAGTCATTGTCCGCAACGCTATCATGATGTACGAGTACGCGGAGGAGTTGCGCAAGACCCGGCATCTCAGCACGCGGGACGCCGCCTACCAGGCGGGACTGCGCCGCATGCGTCCTATATTCCTTACCTCTGCCACCACGGCACTGGGCGTTGTCCCGATGATCATCGCCCGCACCAGTCTCTGGATGCCTATGGGAGTCGTCATCTGCTTCGGCACTATCTTCACCCTCCCGCTCACGATTACCATATTGCCCGTTATGTATTGGAAACTGATGGAGCGCACTCCTCGCGCGCTGTCCCTGCCAAAGCGCGCACTTGCCTTCGCCTTCGGTGTACTTATGTGCGCTGCTCCCGCTGCCGGATACGCGAACAACTCGACAGAAGACAACAATTTACAAATTTACAAATTTACAAGTTGCCTGACAGGGCTCTCGCTCGACTCTTGTTTGCACCTCGCGCAGGAGAATAACTTGGAGCTGAAGAAGGCGGCGCTCGAGGTCGAGAAAGCGCGCCAAGTCAAGCAGCAGGCGTTCACAAACTATTTCCCGCAGGTCAGTGCAACCGTCCTTGGCTACCACGCACTCCAACCACTTATAGATGTTGGAGTCAAGGATATAGGTAATGCTAACGTCCGCGAAATCTTGCAGGGGCTCTACGAGGAGTTCGGCGCATCCCTCGGCTTGCAGAACCATATCGCACTGTTCCAACACGGCTACACTATGGGTGTCACTGCCCTCCAGCCCGTCTATGTCGGCGGCAAGGTTGTGGCGGGTAACCGCTTGGCGCAAGTAGGTGTCGAGGCAGCGGCTTTGCAGCGCGAGATTACCGAGCGTAGTGTCTTGGAACAGGTAGAAGAGAGTTACTGGCTCATCGTCGGCTTGCAGGAGAAGCAGCAGACACTTGATGCCGTTACCGCTATGCTCGACACGCTCCACCATACCGTCAACACTGCCGTCGGCGCGGGCTTGGCGCTCCCTGCTGACCTGCTGCAGGTGGAGATTAAGCAGGCGGAGATACACCGCACGCAGGTACAACTGCAGAGTGGCTTGCGCCTGGCACGCCGTGCCCTTGCCGAATCCATCGGCATACCCGCGGACAGCCTCACTCTGCCAACTTACACATTTACAAATTTACAAATTGAATCATTGGAGTACCAAGAGACTCCCGTCACGCCCGAGCACGACCTCCTTGCCTTACAGGTACGCGCAGCCCGTTTGCAGCGCCGCATGGTCATCGCCGATGCCCTCCCGCAAGTTGCAGTCGGCGCCAACTACTCCTACGGTAAGTTCCAAGCCGACGTGCTCCGCGACGACTTTGGCAGCCGTACAGGCAACGGCTTGCTCTTTCTCACCGTCAAAGTACCCATCACCGAGTGGTGGGAGACCGGGCATAAACTCCGCGAGCACTCCATCGCTGTCGAACAGTCGCAGTTGGAGCAGCAGCACTTGTCCCAAATGCTCGACCTCCGCACCGAACAGGCATGGGATGCACTGCAGCAGGCGCTCCTTCTCTGGAACGAGCAGCAACAAATTCTCAACAAGACCCGCGACAGTTACCGGCTCGCGCAGGCGAACTACGCTGCCGGTACGGCTACCCTTACCGATGTCCTCTCTGCCCAAACGGCACTCCTCCGTGCACAGAACGACCTCACCGACGCTATCATAGCCTACCGTGTCGCCGCCCGCCGTTATGCCGACCTTTCCCGATAAGTGCCAATAAAAAAAGGATGCTGCATCACACCTCGTGTCACAGCATCCTTTTCCTTAATATAGCACCTTACACTACGATATTCACTATCCTCCCCGGCACTACAATCACCTTCTTCACGCTTGCACCGTTCAGCTGCTTCGCCGTCTGCTCGTCCTCCAGCACCTTCCGCTCTACTTCCTCCTTCGGTGTATTTTTCGCGACCTCCAGCGTGAACCGCACCTTGCCGTTGAACTGCACTGGGTATTTCTGCGTACTCTCCACCAAGTACTTCTCCTCGCATTGGGGCCAAGCGGCGTCGCACACCGTGCCCGCGTTGCCACAGCGGTGCCAAGCCTCCTCGGCGATATGCGGTGCATAGGGCGCCAGCAGCACGGCAAACGTCTCCAACACCGCACGTTTGTTGCATTTCAGTGCCGACAACTCGTTCTGCGCAATCATAAAAGCAGGGACCGACGTATTGAACGAGAAGTTCTCTACATCCCATGTGATCTTCTTTATCAACTTGTGCAGGCTCCGCAACTCCTCCGACGTGGGCGCATCATCGGTCAGCGTCTCGTACATGTTCCACAGACGTTTTAGGAAACGGTGGACGCCGTCTATGCCGTTCGTGTCCCAAGGCTTCGACATCTCTAATGGACCCAAGAACATCTCATACAGACGCAGCGTATCCGCACCGTATTTCGCCACCACGTCATCGGGGTTCACTACGTTGAACATCGACTTTGACATCTTCTCCACTGCCCAGCCACACTTATATATCCCGTCTTCCAACACGAACTCCGCGTCTTTATACTCCGGCATCCATGCCCTGAAAGCGTCTATATCCAATATGTCATTGCTTACGATATTCACATTCACGTGTATCGGTTGCACCTTACCCTTGTACGCCTCCGTCTCCGTCAGACCATAGGACACGTACGTATTTTGGCTGCCTACCAATCGATAGACGAAGTTCGACCGACCTTGTATCATCCCTTGATTGATCAGTTTCTTGAAAGGCTCGTCCTCGCACACGTACCCGAGGTCGTAGAGGAACTTGTTCCAGAATCGGCTATAAATCAAGTGACCCGTCGCATGCTCGCTGCCGCCTAAGTAGAGGTCCACCTGACGCCAGTAGTCGTTCGCCTCCTTGCCGACAAGGGCGTTGTCGTTGTGGTTGTCCATATAACGCAGGTAGTATGCCGACGACCCTGCAAACCCGGGCATGGTGCACAATTCCAAGGGGAAAACAGTCTGATTGTCAATCAGTTGCTTGTCCACCACTTTCTTGTTCACTTCGTCCCACGCCCATACTTGCGCATTGCCCAACGGCGGCTCACCGTTCTTCGTCGGTTTGAAGTCGCTCACCTCAGGCAGCAGCAGCGGTAGGCACTCCTCGGGCAACGTACAAGGCATGCCGTCTTTGTAGTAAATCGGGAACGGCTCGCCCCAATAGCGCTGGCGGCTGAATACCGCATCGCGCAGACGGTAGTTTACTTTCACGCGCCCGATGCCCGTGTTGGTGATATACTCTTTCATCTTCGCAATCGCTTCTTTCACTTGCAGCCCGTTGAGGAAACCCGAGTTAATCATCACGCCCTCTTTGGCGTCGAAACTCTGCTCGCTCACGTCCGCACCCTCTATCAGCGGGATTATCGGCAGGTTGAAATGCTTGGCAAATGCGTAATCGCGGCTGTCGTGGGCAGGCACTGCCATGATGGCGCCCGTTCCGTAACCGCTTAATACATAGTCGCTTATGTAGATAGGTATCTCCGCATTGGTCAGCGGGTTGATGGCATACGAACCGGTGAACACACCCGTCACTTTCCGGTCTGCTATGCGCTCGCGCTCCGTGCGGTGTTTCACCATATCCAGATACGCATCCACCTCCGCACGCTGTGCATCGGTCACCACGCGCGCCACATACTCGCTCTCGGGTGCCAGCACCATGAAAGTCACGCCGAACACGGTGTCCGCACGGGTCGTAAAGATAGTGAACGGCTTGTCCTGTCCTTTGACGGCAAACTGCATCTCCGCACCTTCCGAGCGCCCGATCCAGTTCCGCTGTGTCTCTTTCAGCGACTCCGACCAATCTATCGTATTCAGTCCTTCTAATAACCGCGGTGCATATGCGCTCACCCGCAAGCACCACTGACGCATCACTCTTTGCTCCACGGGATAGCCGCCGCGTACCGACAGCCCTTCGCTCACCTCATCATTCGCCAGCACGCAACCCAACTCGGGGCACCAGTTCACTTTCGTATCAGCCAGGTAGGCAATACGATAGCCCATCAGCCGCTCTTCTTTCTCGTGCTCGCTCAGTCCGTTCCATGTAGCGTCGGTTGCCTCAAAATGCTTCACCAACTCGCTGATAGGGCGCGCTTTCTGCAGCGCCGTATCGTAGTACGAGTGGAACATCTGCACGAACGCCCACTGCGTCCAGCGGTAGAACGACGGCTCGCAGGTCTTTATCATGCGGTCCCAATCGTAACAGAAACCTATCTTTTTCAGTTGGTCAATATACCGCTCGATGTTTGTCATCGTGGTCTTCTCGGGGTGCTGCCCTGTCTGAATGGCATACTGCTCCGCAGGCAGTCCGTACGAGTCAAAACCCATGGGATGCAGCACGTTGAACCCTTGCTGGCGTTTGTAGCGACTGTATATGTCGCTCGCGATATACCCCAGCGGGTGTCCCACATGCAACCCCGCCCCACTCGGGTAGGGGAACATGTCCAGCACATAATAATGCGGTTTATCGCTCTGATTGTCAACCTTATAGACGCCTTTCTCCGCCCACGTCTTCTGCCACTTTTGCTCTATTTCCTGAAAATTGTATTCCATATGTATTGTTTGTTGTTCCTTCGGTATAGTCTGCTCCCGTTGCCGTGTCGTTGCCGTCTCGTTGCCGTGTCGTTGCCGTAATCGACGGCTCTTTGACCCGTAGAAACCACGACTGCATCGCTTGGTTGTCAGCGGAGCAATGCTTTCACTTGTTCATATACATTCTGTGCGGTGAAGCCTAATTTCTCGTCCAGCACTTTGTACGGTGCGGAGAAGCCGAAAGACGACAATCCCCATACACTTCCGTTCTCGCCTACCAGCCCCTCCAGCGTGCAGGGCAAGCCTGCTGTCAGCCCGAAGCGCTTGATGCCTCGCGGTAGCACTTCCTCTTGATACTCCGCCGGTTGCTGACGGAACAATCCCTCGCTCGGCACGCTCACAATTTGCAAACGTACTCCTTCGGCGCGCAGCAACTCCGCGCCTGCCATCAGCGTACTCACCTCGCTGCCCGATGCCAGCAGCACCGCTTGCGGGTTCTCGTCCCGGCTCACCACGTATGCACCGCGGCGGAAGCCATCAAGGTTAGTGCCGGGCACAAGGGCTATATCCTGCCGCGACAGGATAAGCGCAGTCGGTGTATCTCTGTTCTCCATAGCCAGCCGCCATGCCCATGTCGTCTCCTCCGCATCCGCGGGGCGCAGCACCAGCATCGACGGCTTGCCGCTGTGGTTGTGCAGTTTCTCCATCAGCCGTATTTGTGCCTCTTGCTCCACGGGCTCGTGCGTAGGACCGTCTTCACCTACGCGGAAAGCGTCGTGGCTCCACACGAACACCATCGGCACCTCCATCAGCGCCGCCATACGCACCGCGGGTTTCATATAGTCGCTGAACACGAAGAACGTTCCGCAGGCGGGGATGATACCGCCGTGGAGCGCCATTCCTATACATACGCATGCCATCGTCAGTTCGCTGACGCCAGCCTGCAGGAAAGCGCCCGAGAAGTCGCCTTTCGCTATCGCGTGTGTCTTCTTCAGGAAGCCGTCTGTCTTGTCAGAATTGCTGAGGTCGGCAGAGGAGACAATCATATTGCCGACGTTCTCCGCAAAGTAGCCCAATACGGTTGCAGACGCATTACGCGTTGCCGCACCCGCTTTTTGCACAATCTTGCTCCAGTCGATACAGGGCACCTCGCCGGACATATATGCCTCGTATTCGTTCGCCGACGTCGAGTGGCTCTGCTTCCATTCGTAGTATTCCGCATACCGTTTGTTGGCATTTTCGCGCAGCACTTCCGCCCGTGCTTTATACAGCGCCTCCACCTCCGGGAATATCGCAAACGGGTTCTCGGGGTCGCCGCCAAGGTTCCGAATAGTCTCCGCGAAATCCGCACCCGACTTGCTCAGCGGCTGCCCGTGGGTTGAGCACTTGCCTTCGAAAGCCTTACCTTCTGCCGTCAGGCATCCCTTGCCCATGGTCGTATGCCCGATAATCAGCGACGGGCGCTCTTTCTCTGCCTTCGCGTTGCGCAACGCCTCACGGATCGCCTCCGCGTCGTTACCCGCTATCTCCTGCACGTACCAGTTCCACGCGCGGTATTTCGCCGCCACATCCTCCGACGACACCGCGTCGCAGTCGGTGGATAGTTGCACGTTGTTCGAGTCGTAGAACATTATCAGATTGTCCAGCCCCAGATGCCCCGCGATGCGTCCCGCGCCCTGTGAAATCTCCTCTTGGATACCGCCGTCGGAGATAAAGGCGTAAATCGTGGGGTTGTGCACCTCTCCGAACCGCACGTTGAACCATTTCGCGGCTATCGCGGCACCCACCGCGAACGTATGCCCTTGTCCCAGCGGACCGGACGTGTTCTCTATCCCGCGCTCCACGCAGCGCTCCGGGTGCCCGGGGGTAACACTACCCCATTGACGCAGATTCTGCAAGTCCGCCAACGTAAACTTCTCTGTCAGACACAACTGCGCATAGAGCATCGGAGCCATATGCCCGGGGTCGAGGAAGAAGCGGTCGCGCGCCTCCCAAGCAGGATTCTCGGGGTCGTACTCCAAGAACTCCGAGTAAAGTACGTTGATAAAGTCTGCACCGCCCATAGCGCCTCCCGGGTGCCCGCTTTTTGCTTTCTCTACCATTGCTGCAGCCAGAATACGAATGTTGTCTGCTGCCCGATTCATTAGTTGTGTACTGTTCATATAGTATTTGTTTAGAAGGTGTATCCTATATAGTAATTGATGCCCCAGTTGGTGTCATCCCTATAGCCGAAACCTGGTATATAATACGGCATCACCTCGCCTTCCTTTGCCTTGCGGGTAAAGAGTATCTTAAAGCGCAGATACCACCCCATCTGAAAGCCCTCCCATACCTGCACTTGGCAGCCGGCTACTACCTCGCCCCAACAGTCAGCCCGAAAGCGCCCCATATAGTCCGCCAGTATATCGCCCCAGTAACCGCCGTTAAGCGCTACCCCCGTCATATCATACTGTTGCATCGCCGTGCCAACCCGCAAACCTACCAACAGCGCATTGCGGTTCTCAGGATGCTTCTTCAGTCCGTTCATATCCAGTCCCACGCGCCCGAATCCGCCTTTGCCGCTATGCTGCCCTCCTGCGGCTGCCGCTTCCGCCTGCGCATAACCCAACTCCAAGGTTGGGAAGAAACGTTGCTTCAGCCGCCAGTTCATCGCCAACTCGTAGCTTTGCACTTTTCCCTTGGAGGTCGCCGCCTCAATAATCGTATTGGCTATGTCTATCTTAAGGCTCATTCCCTGATAGATAGCCGTGTCGGCATAAATACGTGTGCCGTCCTTCCGCCGTGCTACTGCCGTGGAGTCGGTTGCTGCCAATATAGACAGGCTGCACCCCAACACCAAAGCCACACCTAACACCCTATGGAATATGCTGCTATTCAATACCTGTTACTATTGTTTCCTTGTCCGCCGAATGTACCGACAGGCGGATGTTGTCTTCCCGCGCCGACTCTATCAGGCTGTTCAGCACTTCTACAGAGTCCACCACTCCGCCCCTGTGCACTACCTTCTCCAGCGTATGATATACCATGCAGCCGCATGCCTGCGATATAAAACGCCGCGTGTTGTCGTGCGTAATCAGCAAGGTATCTTGCTGCCCGTGCCACAACAGCACATATGCCGTCTCCATCGTATCCGCCCTTAGAGGCAAGCGCAGTTCGGACACCTCCTTCGCATTCGCATATAATACAGAGTCGTTCCCTACTCCCCACACGCTGATACTGTCCCATTTGGTCTGTACAGTCGCCTTTCCTGCCGTATCCACCTGCAGCCAAGCAACAGACACTCCCATGCTAACCGACAAATCCTGTCGGCAGATTGTATCGGGGCGGCACGAGAACAACACCATAGCCAACACCACAAGCGACATACAGACTGCCCCGCGTATCGCCCTACACATCGTATGTTTTCCGTGCCCGTACATTATCAATACAGCGTCTTAGCCTCTTCTTTGAGTGCAGCAAGCGCAACACTATTCGGCGTGTCGCCATTGTTGTTGTATGCCGAAATCAGAGTCTTTGCGTAATCGAGGCTGCTGCTTCCCTGCGGCAATCCCGCAGCCATGGCGCTTACAAACGCCCCCATCTCGTCACGCGCATGTACTATCCTGTCCCACACCTCGTCGCTTACGTATATCTGCTGACTCAGGTTGTGGTCAAACTCCAAACGGATAGTGCGCAGCAACTGCTGCTGCACCTGCATCACAGTCATCTCCTGTATCTGCATATCCAGCAGCATATGTTCGGGCGTGGTACGCTCCAGCAACAACGCCAAGCGCTCGTAGGCACGCAGACGGATAGGCGATATTTCTTTCTGAGAAAGACGTTTCAACTCCCACAAGCGTTTCTGCTCCTCGTTTCGGAACAATTTGTGCATCACTATCCACGTTGCCAGCAACACTATGAGTGCCGGGATTGAATATTTGAGTACTTCTACCATATTCGTTCGTATTTTATGCTATCCTATATGCGCAAAACGCCACATATATACGGGCTGCAAAGTTACATAAAAAAAAAGATATACACAAGTGCCTGTCGCAAAAGCTATCACAACCACACCAATTTTCCTTCTTTGTCGTCCACATAGGATATCGCGCCTCAGCCCAAACGTCCTATCTCTAATCATTTATCACACTCTCATCGGACTATCGGCAGACCATCGTCTGAATATCTTATTGTTCTTCAAAGCCCCTCTTGGTTCTTCTTCCTCGTAGCACAAACCAATGGAGCGTCAGCGTAATGTTTGCAACACGAAAGGCGCAGCAATCCCGGAGTATTAAACGCCAAAGCGCAGCGGTGGCGTTCTGTTACGAAGGGAATTGCAAGCAAGTCTCGTAGCAACCCCGTAGCATCTTGGGACCCGCATAGCCCCTGCATGGCCTACGCATAGCCTCTGTTTATCCGAATGCTTAGCAAAACAATCAGAGTATTGATTCAAGAATCCGCATATACAGATAAGAGCTACCCGACATTATCGGATAGCTCCCATTCGTTTCGGCGCAAGCCGAACTATAGCTTGAGTCTCTTATTCTACTACAACGCCGGTAGCAGTAAAGGTCTTACCGTTGTGGAGGATATAGAGTTGCCCGTCAGCACCCAACTTCTTGGTGACCTTAGCCGCATCAGCAGCCGGAGTCTCAACAGCAGTTTCCGTTGCATCATATACGATATGTACAGGTACATCGTATGAGTTCACAGCATCTACCGTAACTTTCATCTTGCCATCAATCTTCTCTACCTTAACCGTACCACCTACCAAGAACCAGAGTTTGTCAAAATATTGACCATCAATGGTAGCATAGAAAGAGTAATAAACACCATCTTCTTCACTATAACCGGATGATGCTACCACCGAACCGGTCTCATAACTATCACCTATCGTGTATGTACCCGCAGGAATAACAATATCCTCATCCGCAAACTCGACCACAAATCCTAAACCTAACCAATCCGAACCATCCGCTGCTTCAATATCCAAATAAACTACGCCATACGTATCCAGATTGTCAGTATTAAACGTTACTTTGTCAGCAGGAGTGTAAGCTTTATTAGCTGCCTCTGTTTCTTCATCATATTGCAAACCGGCAGGAGCCGAAACCGTTACATACGTAAACTGAGATGTAATCGCATATAGGATAGTATCCGAGCCCAACACTTCAGAATATACGCTATACAAGCCATCACTCACTTTTGTAACAGTAGCTTTAGCGTCCAAAACGCCGACTCCCGTTGTATCAGTACCATTGAAAAGATAGATATATGTATATTCGCTGTCAAAGTCTTCAGCTGCAAACTCGCCGACACCATCAACAGTCAATCCCACGATATCCAATGCAACTTCATACTGCGTATTCGTATTGAATATCTGACAATCACCATATGCTTCAAAATACGTACCTTCCCCCGGAGTTTCAAATACTATCTTCACCGTATCTTTAGCATCCGGAACGACATAGCTCATATCCAACATATAGAGTATAGTATCACTACCCAGGATTTTACCTGTCACACGATCTGCTCCGAACCAGTTCGCCACCTCTATCTCTGCGTCAAGAATACTCATCGTATCCACTCCATGCGCAATATATGCACTCTCCCAAAGGTCTTTGCCATAGAATGTGCCATAAACCTCATCCGCATCGTATGGCAAGAATACATCATATTCCGCATTGTATCCTTCTACTATTGCCGAACTCATCCATTCTGTCAAATCAAGCACACTCAAATTAGTAATTACTACATCTACCGTGTCTTTCGGCACAATAGGAGCAGGAGCATCTGCAGTCAGCGTAATCTTGTAGAGGATAGTATCAGTACCCAGCAACTCAGCATTGCAGATATACTTGTTGTTTTCCGCATCTTCTACAACAGTTGCATTAAAGTCCAAGGGGTCAACCCATGTTGTATCTGCACCAAAATATGCAACACTAGCACCAAACATAGTAGCAACATCATTTATAGTATAAGTGCCTGTAATGTCATCCTCGTAGAACAAAATAATGTTTGTGTAAATGCTATCGTTAGCAGAAACCTCGTCAAACTTGTCTTGTCCTTGGATTTGGAAAGAACTCTTGCCGATTTCCAATGTACTATTTGCGTAAGTCAACGTAATAGTGCTCTTCGGTTCCGGCAACGGATCTTCGTGTGCCGTTACGACATATACTTTACCATCGTTTCCGTCAATTACAGCATAGACATCCTTACCTGTCTCATCGTCTGTAACTGTCATTTTTACTGCATTATACGTAACAGCAACTTTGCTTCCGCTCGTATAATCATACATATGCATATACGAGTACGTCAAATCAAAGTCCTCTGTGGTAAATGTACCTGCAAAAGAAGTAGACAGATAATCCAAATAGACAACGTAATTCACATTATCCGATATAGCAATCCACCAATCACCAGACTCAGCATAATATTCGTATATAAACTGTTCGCCCACAATCTTTACTGTGTCAGCTGCTTGAGAAGCGGCAGGCATCTTCTTCGACGAAGGCTGTGGCGCTAACGCCTTCTTGGTGAGTTTCTTCGCAGACGGAGCTGCAAGCGCTTTCTTTTGTGCTACATAAGATGCCACTTTTGCTGTCTGAGCTGGTGCTTGCTTCTCAGCAAGAGCCTTTGCTTTCTGTGTTTCTTGTTTCGCTCCGGCATTCGCCAAGGCATACTTCGCAGTCTTAACCGGCACTGCAGAAGCAGCAAACGCCATAGACAAAGCCAGGAATAGGATAGTAAACTTTTTCATACCTTAAATCAATTAGTTTATATTATTATAGTATATTATTGCATAAACATACAATCTTTGCAACAAAAACGGTTGCAAAGGTAGCGTATTAAGATTATATATGCAAATAAAATTGTAAATAAATTGACTTTTTGCTCGTTTTTTACGCATAAATATAGCAAAGTGATTATTTTTATACACTTTATGCAATATATTTCATATATGCACTATAAATACTGCATATTTGTTTCTATCTCCATACATAATTGAGGCTACCCTGCGGATACAGGGTAGCCTCAACTATCAAAGTATATACTATCTACTACTCTACTCTTGCGCCGGCGGCATTGTATTTAACACCATCGCGGAGGATAACCAGTTTGCCGCCCTCTATACGCTTCATGGCAGCTTGCAGTTTCGCTTCCACCTGCTCGACAGCCGTGTCCGGATTCTCCGGTTCATAGAGCTCAAACACAAAGTTCTTGAGGTCGGCAGTATAAAGGATACCATTCGTACCCAAGCACTTGAAGGATGCGTTATAATAGACAAACCCATTCTCGAAGTCTGCGGATACCAGCTCCATGGTCAACTCGGCAGACAACAACGGGATAATGGCGGTATCGTTACCGTTGATGACGGAAATAGCAGAATACTCAGAGTCTATATAGTCGTCATCAATAGTATAGGTATAGGACATATCCTCGTAGTCTGCCCAGTTGAGCGACAGATAGACGTCGGTACCGTCTCCTATAGGATTTATATAGCCTTCCTCATCCGGTTCGCTCCATTGGGTAAAGGTATAAAAGTATATATCTATAATACCAAAATCTGCATCCTCGGCATAGATATCTGCTCCGATGATAGGCAGCACAACCGTTTCCGGTTCGGGGTCTTCCGGCAGATCTGCATCGGTAGTGATAGTAATCGCCGTAAAGTCAAGCTGACCTGCTTTCTTACTTCCGTCCGTACCGAAATCGGCTTGAGCTCCTACCGTGAACACAACCGAAGCGGCAGAGCCAGCCCACGAGGTAGATTGCCCGCCTGCAGCAGTGCCCGTCTGCGTAACCGTACCGGCATTGGTAGTAAGTGCAGCCAAGCGCTCTGTACCTTTGTCCGACAACTCGAACGAAATGGACGTAATGTTTCCTACTGCAGCAGAGACAGTCAGCGTACCGCCTGCATATACACGCAATTCTTCTGAGTTGGCAATATAAGCAGCTTGCGATTGTGTACCATCCGTTGCTACGACAGAGATGCCGCGCGAAGTAAGAGAGGTGGATTGAAAGTTCTTCATTGTGAGCGTAATTGTCTCGGCAGACAATGATGTTGCCACAAGAGCGGCAGCAAAAAGAGTAAAGAGTTTCTTCATATTGTATAATTATTATAGTTGGTTGCTCCGACAACAGAAAAGGCAACACACCGTATGCGTTACCTTTTCATGATATTAGTGCGTTTGGAGCGTTTATATTGTTATTATTACGCCCCGATATGGGTTGCTTATTCTACCACCGTCCCCAGTGCGTTATACTTCACACCGTTGCGGATGATATATACCTGACCGTCTTCACCCAGCACCTTAACAGCCTTCTCAGCTACGGCTATGTTCGAGATAGCAGTAGCCTCGTCTTCAATACGAAGGTTAGTAAGGAATTTTTGTTTTGCTACGTTGTCAAACGATATTTTAATGCTCGTGATATCACCGGCTGCGAGAGGCAATTGAACCGTTACTGTATTAACAGGAGTAGGAACAGTAATAGCAGGTATAGTAAGCGCTGTACCATTAATCTCAACAATCAACTTAGTGGCAACATCCTCGGCAGCAGAACCTGTTTCCGGCGAAGACAGCTCAAACTTCAGATAATCACCCTCTTTCGCTGTATAGATAGTTCCTTTAAGCGAAAAGTAGCAACTTGCTGCAGCCTTATTCGCCCCAAAATAGAAACCTATCGTATTTTTTTCGTCATTATTAAGTTGTTTGCCACGGATAGATACGGTATAGGATTTTACCTCTGTGTATTCATGTACAAAATTCCCCGCCGCATACCACTTATCCACATAAGGCCACTGATTATTAAACTTCGTCTTATCAATGTAAGTTCCGTTTTTGTCCAATGTTTCCGTCCAAACGACATTTGCACTCGCTGCCAAAGCTACGCAAAGGACAGCTACTAAAGAGAAAAACTTTTTCATAATAAATAATTTTATTGGGTTAATTTATTGTTGGGTAATCCGGTAAATTTCGATTCGTACGCAAAGGTACGTCTTTTGCGCGATATGTGCAAATAATTTCGCTTTTTATTTTATAATGTCTCCACAAGAGGAAGAGAAGGATTTGAGGGCAGTTAATAGTTAATAATTAATAGTTAATATCTCTATAGATTACACTCAACAACACACTACTGCATAGGTATGGCAAAACCAGCATATTCTCAGCGTTATCTTCCGTCTATCTTCCGACTATCTTCCGACTATCTTCCGACTATCTTCCGTAATTGTCAGTTAATATTGCAAAGCACACATATATAGCCACAAACACACATAGATATATTTACACAAACACAAACACACATACACATTTACACAAACACACATACACATTTACACAAACTAACCGATAGACATACACAAACACACCCCCGGATTGCTCCGAGGGTGTGTTTGCAAGTATGCATAAACGTGTTACAAGAACACAAATGCTACACGACGATGTCTATATCAGAGAGTTACATATCGGCTTCGTCCTCGCCGTTGAGGGCGTTCTCCGCCGCCTCGCGGGCAGCCTGAATAGCCGCGTACTCCTCTTGGTTGTGGACCGTAATCTTCTGGAACTCACGCAGACCGGTACCGGCAGGGATAAGGTTACCGCAGATAACGTTCTCCTTCATACCCTCCAAGTAGTCAACCTTACCTTGGATAGCCGCCTCGTTGAGCACCTTGGTAGTCTCCTGGAAGGAGGCAGCCGACATAAACGACTTGGTACCCAAAGCAGCGCGGGTGATACCCTGCAGAATCTGACGCGCGGTAGCGCACGTAGCTTCACGCGCCTGCACGAGCTTCTTGTCCTTACGACGCAGGTTGGAGTTCTCGTCGTGGAGACGGCGTGCGGGCACAATCTGCCCCTTGTGGAGCACCTCGCTGTCGCCCTCGTCGGTAATCACTTTCTTACCCCAGATGCGGTCGTTCTCCTCCAAGAAGTCCATCTTATCGACGATCTGTCCCTCGAGGTAGCGTGTATCTCCGGCATCCAGAATCTCGACCTTGCGCATCATCTGACGCACAATAATCTCGAAGTGCTTGTCGTTGATTTCCACACCCTGCATACGATAGACAGACTGCGCCTCGTTGACGATATAGTCCTGAACGGCAGTCGGACCCTGGATAGCCAAGATGTCGTCGGGCGTAATAGCACCATCGGACAAGGCTACGCCGGCGCGCACATAGTCACCCTCCTGCACAAGAATCTGCTTGGTCAGCGGGATGAGATATGCCTTCTGCTCGCCGAGTTTAGAGGTTACAAAGAGCTCGCGGTTACCGCGCTTAATCTTACCGAAGCTAACCTCGCCGTCAATCTCCGCCACGATAGCCGGATTGGACGGGTTGCGTGCCTCGAAGAGCTCGGTTACACGCGGCAGACCACCGGTGATATCGCCTGCGGTACCCAACGCACGCGTTACGGTAAAGAGCAGGTCGCCGACCTTGACCTCATCGCCATCCTCGTGCACAAGGCTCGCCTTGACAGGGAGGTTGTAGGTGCGGAGGATAGAACCGTCAGCTCCGACGATATGTGCGGACGGCATCTTGGTTTTGTCCTTGGTATCGGTGATAGACACCTCTTTCTTGCCGGTCTGGTCATCGACCTCCGTAACAGAGGTTACGCCTTCGATAACATCCTCGTAGCGGATATAACCGTCCTGCTCGATAACCAACGCCGCTTTGTAGGGATCCCACTCGCAAACAACCGTACCCTTGTCGTATTTCTGACCCGGGGTAATGAAGAGTTTGGAAGCGTAAGGGATATTGAAGGTCGTGAGCACAACGCCCGTCTTCTCGTCCTTGAGCTGCATCTCATTGAGTCGGCTGACAACGATGATGTCGCCTGCCTCGGTAGTAACCGTACGCAAGTCCTCAATCTCGATGACGCCCTCGCGCGGGATAGCATAGGTATTCTGCGTAGCCGCGTTGCCTGCGACACCACCGGAGTGGAAGGTACGAAGGGTCAGCTGCGTACCCGGCTCACCGATAGCCTGTGCGGCGATAACGCCGACCGCCTCACCTTTCTGCACCATCTTACGCGATGCAAGGTTGCGGCCGTAGCACTTGGCGCAGACACCATGCTTGCTCTCGCACGTCAGCACGGAACGAATCTCCACCTCCTCGATACCGGCAGCCTCGATAGCCTCGCACTGTGCCTCGCGAATCTCTTCGCCGGCAGCAACGATAAGGTTACCGTCCAAGTCGTGGATGTCGTGTACGCTGACACGTCCCAGGATACGCTGAGTAAGCGTAGCGACCACGGTATCGTTCTGCTTGATAGCACGCGCTGTCAGACCACGGAGCGTACCGCAGTCCTCCTCGTTGATAATCACATCGTGGGAAACATCGACGAGACGACGTGTCAGATACCCCGCATCGGCAGTCTTCAAGGCAGTATCGGCAAGACCCTTACGCGCACCGTGGGTAGAGATAAAGTACTCCAACACGGACATACCCTCCTTGAAGTTGGAGAGAATAGGGTTCTCGATAGTCTGACGTCCCTCGGAAGCACCCGCTTTCTGCGGCTTCGCCATCAGTCCGCGGACACCCGCCAACTGCTTGATCTGCTGCTTGTTACCACGCGCACCGGAGTCCATCATCATATATACGGAGTTGAAACCTTGGTCAGCCTCCTGCATGTGCTTCATCAGGATGTCGGTAACCTCGTTGTCCACCTTCGACCAAGCGGCAATAACGTTGTTGTAACGCTCGTCGTCGCCCATCTCACCGAAGTTGTACATCTCGGTAATGTTCTCGACCTCCTGATTACCTTTGGCAATAATCCCCTCTTTCTCCTCAGGAATAAGAATATCGTTGAGGTTGAAGGACAGACCGCCACGGAAAGCCTTGTAATAACCAAGGTTCTTGATGTCGTCGAGGAACTGAGCCGTGCGTGCCACACCGCAGGTCTTGATGACCTTGGAGATGATAGACTTCACCGCCCCCTTCTTCATTACAACATTCTGATAACCAACCTCTGCTGGGACATACTGGTTAACCAACACACGTCCCGGGGTAGTCTCTACGATATGGGTTACGGGCTTGCCGTCCACCACATCATCCAGACGCACTTTCACCTTAGCGTGGATGTTCACACGTCCCTCGTTGAGCGCGATAGTACACTCCTCGGGAGAGTAGAATACCAATCCCTCACCCTTGACGCCTGTGCGCTCTTTGGTGATATAGTAGAGACCGAGAATCATATCCTGAGAAGGCACAGTAATAGGATTACCGTTCGCCGGGTCGAGGATATTGTGTGAGCCCAGCATCAGGAGTTGCGCCTCGAGGATAGCCTCGTTGCTCAAAGGCAAGTGGACAGCCATCTGGTCACCGTCGAAGTCGGCGTTGAAGCCGGCACAAGCCAACGGGTGCAACTGGATAGCCTTACCCTCAATCATCTTAGGCTGGAACGCCAAGATACCGTGACGGTGAAGCGTCGGTGCACGGTTGAGCAACACGGGGTGTCCCTCCATAACGTGCTCCAAAATCTCGTATATCACCGGCTCGCGGCGGTCGATAATCTTCTTCGCCGACTTAACAGTCTTAACAATACCGCGCTCGATGAGTTTACGGATAATAAACGGCTTGTAGAGCTCAGCAGCCATCTCCTTAGGCAGACCGCACTCGTGCATATTCAACTCAGGACCTACGACGATAACGGAACGCGCAGAATAGTCAACACGCTTACCGAGCAAGTTCTGACGGAAACGTCCCTGCTTACCCTTGAGCGAGTCGCTGAGCGACTTCAGCGGGCGGTTGGCCTCGGACTTCATCGCCGTAGTCTTGCGGCTGTTGTCGAAGAGTGAGTCCACAGCCTCCTGAAGCATACGTTTCTCGTTGCGGAGGATGACATCCGGCGCCTTAATCTCGATAAGACGTTTCAGACGGTTGTTACGTATGATAACGCGACGATAGAGGTCGTTGAGGTCGGAAGTGGCGAAACGTCCACCATCCAACGGTACCAACGGGCGCAACTCAGGAGGCGTAACAGGAATAACCTGGAGCACCATCCACTCGGGGCGGTTCTTGCCCTTGGAGGCACGGAACGACTCAACTACCTGCAGACGCTTCAACGCCTCCTGCTTACGCTGGACGGAGGTGGAAGTGTTTGCCGTATCACGGAGCCGGTAGCTCAGCGTATCGAGGTCGATAGCCGCAAGCAACTCATAGATAGCCTCGGCACCCATCTTAGCAACGAACTTGTCGGGGTCGTTATCCTCGAGGCTGTCGTTGTTCTCGGGCAGCAGTTCCATGATTTGTGCATACTGCTCTTCGTCCAAAAGCATGCGGTCTTCGATAGCGATACGATTCTTGTCGTCTTTGTGCTTCTCTCCAATCTCAACACCCGCCATAGCACCTGCACGAACCACGATATACTTCTCGTAGTAGATAACGGAATCGAGTTTCTTCGTCGGAAGCCCGAGCAGAGCCGCCATCTTGCTTGGCAAGGAACGCAGATACCAAATATGAGCCACAGGAACGACCAACTTGATATGCCCCATACGCTCACGGCGCACTTTCTTCTCCGTAACCTCTACACCGCAACGCTCGCAGACGATGCCTTTGTAGCGGATACGCTTGTACTTACCGCAATGGCACTCATAGTCCTTGGTAGGACCAAAGATGCGCTCGCAGAACAAACCGTCACGCTCGGGTTTGTAGGTACGGTAATTGATAGTTTCCGGCTTGAGGACCTCACCGCTGGACAACTGCATAATCTCATCCGGGGAAGCCAAACCAATGCTAATCTTGGTAAAACCGTTTTTCTTATTATCTTGTTTAAAAGCCATAATCTTGTTGTCTTTCGTCGGGTGTCAGGCTCAAGCTCAGGCTACTCCTTTGTTCGGCATCGCCTTTGCTCTACGCCAGGCACCCGACCTGGGTTTATTCCATTGTGATTGATAATGCTAATCCTTGCAACTCATGCAGAAGGACATTGAGCGACTCGGGCAAGCCCGGTGTCGGGAATGTCTCCCCCTTAACAATTGCCTCGTAGGTACGCGCACGACCCGTTACATCGTCAGACTTAACGGTCAAGATTTCCTGCAGGGTATGTGCGGCACCGTGTGCCTCCAACGCCCAAACCTCCATCTCACCGAAACGCTGACCACCGAACTGCGCCTTACCACCGAGCGGCTGTTGCGTAATCAAACTATACGGACCTATCGAACGAGCATGCATCTTATCGTCAACCATGTGGCCTAACTTCATGAAGTAGGTAACACCCACGGTTGCCATCTGGTCGAACGGTTCACCCGTCTCTCCATCGTAGAGCTGTGTCTTGCCGGCACGCGGCAGGCCTGCCTTATCCGTCCACTCGTCCAATTGAGCCATCGTACATCCGTCGAAGATAGGTGTAGCAAACTTAACGCCCAGCTCCTGACCTGCCCAACCGAGCACAGCCTCGAAGATCTGACCGATATTCATACGCGAAGGCACACCCATAGGATTCAACACGATATCCACCGGCGTACCATCCGCCAAGAACGGCATATCCTCTACACGGACAATCTTACTAACGATACCCTTGTTACCGTGACGACCAGCCATCTTGTCACCCACGCAAATCTTACGACGCTTGGCCACATAGACTTTCGCCATTTGGATGATACCATTAGGGAGCTCATCACCGATAGTGAGGTTGAACTTACGACGCTTCAGATCGGCATCCAACTCTTTGTACTTAGCAATGTAATTCATAATACACTGCGCAGCCAATTCGTTCTTATGCGCATCCGAGGTCCAATCAGCCAACATAACGGACATGAAATCAATTCCATCAAGACGCTCTTTGGTGAAGTGCTGTCCTTTGGAAATCAGCTCCGTACCGACGGTATCCTTAACCGAGATTGCCTGCTTGTCTTTGAGCAAAGCAGCCAATTTGTCGATAAGCGTACGGCGCAGTTCTTCCGCTTTCTCCGTAAACTCAGCATCCATCCGTGCGATAGCCTCTTTGTCTTCCATCTTCGCCTTGCGGTCCTTGATAGCGCGCGTATAGAGCTTTTTGCCTATAATCACGCCATCCAACGAAGGACTTGCCTTCAAGCTGGCATCTTTGACGTCTCCCGCTTTGTCACCGAAGATAGCCTTGAGCAACTTCTCTTCGGGCGAAGGATCAGCCTCTCCCTTAGGAGTAATCTTACCAATCATGATGTCGCCCGGACGAATCTGCGCACCAATACGAATTATACCGTTCTCGTCCAAATCTTTGGTAGCATCCTCGCTGACGTTAGGTATATCGGCAGTAAACTCCTCCATACCACGCTTGGTCTCGCGGACCTCAAGCAACTGCTCTACCACATGAACTGAGGTGTACATATCCTCGCGCACGATGCGCTCGCTCAGTACGATAGCATCCTCATAGTTGTATCCTTTCCAAGGAATATACGCAACTTTCAGGTTCTTACCCAAAGCCAACTCACCGGCTTGCGTAGCATATCCTTCCGTCAGAATCTGCCCTTTCTCCACATGGTCTCCCTTACGCACAATAGGATGAAGGTCGATAGTGGTGTTCTGGTTCGTTTTCTCGAACTTAGGCATTTTGTACTCTTTCTCCGCAGAGTCGAACGAAATGAAATCCTCTTCCTCCGTGCGCTCATAACGGATACGGATGACATCAGCATCTACGTACGTTACTTCACCTGCACCCTCTGCGACTATCTGCGTACGGCTGTCTTGAACAAGCTGCCCCTCGATACCGGTTCCCACGATAGGAGCCTCGCTTGTAATCAGAGGAACTGCCTGGCGCATCATGTTGGAGCCCATCAATGCACGGTGGGCATCGTCATGCTCGAGGAAGGGAATCAACGCAGCCGCTACCGAGGCAATCTGGCATGGAGCAACGTCCATCAAATCCACCTCTTCCGGTGCTACAACAGGGAAATCAGCACCATAACGCGATTTAACCTTATTGCGGATGAACTTACCGTTCTCATCCAGCGGCGCGTTACCTTGTGCGACTGTCTTGTCCTCCTCGTCCTCTGCACTGAAATACTGGATGTGGTCGTTATCCAAATCTACCACGCCGTCTTTCGCCACGCGATACGGTGTCTCGATAAAGCCGAGGTCGTTGATCTTGGCATAGATACAGAGCGACGAGATAAGACCGATGTTCGGACCTTCCGGCGTCTCGATAGGACAGAGACGGCCATAGTGGGTATAGTGTACGTCGCGCACCTCGAAACCTGCACGATCACGGCTCAAACCACCGGGACCAAGGGCAGACATACGGCGCTTGTGTGTAATCTCCGCCAAGGGGTTCTGCTGGTCCATAAACTGGCTCAGTGCATTCGTTCCGAAATAGGAATTGATGATTGACGAGATTGACTTTGCGTTGATAAGGTCAATCGGCGTAAACACCTCGTTATCACGCACGTTCATACGCTCGCGCACAGTACGCGCCATACGTGCCAACCCCACTCCGAACTGGTTGTACAACTGCTCACCCACGGTACGAACACGACGATTGGACAAGTGGTCTATGTCGTCCACCTCCGCGTTCGAGTTGATAAGTTCCACCAAATATTTGATAATCTCGATGATATCCTCTTTCGTCAAGACACGGACATCATCAGGAATAGACATATTCAGTTTGCGGTTGATACGATAGCGACCTACATCTCCCAAATCATAACGTTTCTGAGAGAAGAAAAGGTTCTGTATCATTTCACGCGCCGTAGCATCATCCGCCGGCTCTGCATTACGCAACTGGCGATAGATATAGAGTACCGCCTCTTTCTCCGTCTTGGCAGGATCTTTTTGGAGAGTATTGAAGATGATTGAGAAATCGTTCTCGCGGTTCTCATCCTTGTGAAGCAAGATAGACTTGCTACCCGACTCAAGGATGATGTCGATAATCTCCGGAGTCAATTCCGTCTCGCGTTCTACGACAATCTCGTTACGCTCGATAGACGAAATCTCGCCGGTATCCTCATCCACAAAGTCTTCCAAAGTCGGCTTCATAACGTAACCAGCCAAGCGGCGCCCCATGCAAGCCTCCAAATCGGTGCGGTTACATTTCACCTCTTCTGCCAAATCAAAACAGCCGAGGATATCTTTATCCGACTCAAAACCAATAGCACGCAACAAAGTTGTAACAGGCAATTTCTTTTTACGGTCGATGTACGCATACATCACCTTGTTGATATCCGTTGCAAACTCTATCCACGAGCCACGGAAGGGGATAATACGCGCCGAGTACAACTTAGTACCGTTAGAGTGCATAGACGTTCCGAAGAACACGCCTGGGGAACGGTGCAACTGGCTTACTACCACACGCTCCGCACCGTTTATCACGAATGTGCCCTTGGGTGTCATATAAGGAATCGTTCCCAAATATACGTCCGACACTACCGTATCAAAATCTTCATGATCAGGATCCTCACAGCTCAAACGCAATTTTGCCTTGAGAGGGACGCAATAAGTCAGACCACGCTTGATGCACTCTTCAATGGAGTAACGAGGCGGGTCTATACTATAATCCAAGAACGCAAGAGTAAAACTATTTCGGGTATCTTGGATAGGAAAATTCTCCTGAAATACTTTGTACAACCCTTCTTTACGACGCTGCTCAGGTGTAGAATTCATCTGAAAAAAGTCGGAGAAGGACTTTAATTGAATATCCAGAAAGTCAGGATAAGGCATGTGTTTTTGCATGCGCGAGAAATTGACCCTCTGTTGGTTTGTTGTTGTAGCCATTAATTTTTATATGGTTAGTTGGTTTTACAGATAATAAACTGCTGGTAATAAATTATTTAGACCTAAATAGCACGGTTCTATTTTTTATAATAAATTTATTGACAAACCGCCATAATTACCGATAATTCAGATATTTTTATTATTCTGCTCTATTCAGAGAAAAAGGTTTAGACCCCCTGTAAGGGTCTAAACCTGTAACCACGATGTGGTTCGTTATTACTTGAGTTCTACCTCAGCACCAACCTCTTCGAGTGCTTTCTTCAGAGCCTCTGCAGATGCTTTGTCAAGTCCCTCTTTAACAGTAGCGGGAGCAGCATCTACGATGTCCTTAGCCTCTTTCAGACCAAGACCGGTTTGCTCTTTAACAGCCTTAACGACCTGGAGTTTCTGAGCGCCTGCACTCTTGAGGACTACGTCAAACGAAGTCTTCTCTTCAGCGGCCTCGGCAGCAGCACCGGCTGCAGGAGCAGCAACTGCTACAGCAGCAGCTGCAGGTTCGATACCATACTCGTCTTTCAGGATTTGTGCGAGTTCGTTTACTTCTTTAACCGTGAGGTTAACCAATTGTTCAGCAAAAGCTTTAAGATCTGCCATTGTCTTATAATTTTTAGATGTTATTTTTAAAGTTGATTGTTTTTTGTTTTGTGCCGATTACTCAGCGCGTTCTCCCAGCGTCTTCAGGACACCGTGGAGCGTAGAACCTCCTGATTGGAGAGCCGAAATAACGTTCTTAGCAGGCGATTGGAGCAAAGCAACGAGGTCGCCGATAAGTTCGTTCTTCGATTTGATAGCAACGAGGAATTCCAAGTTCTGAGCTCCGACGTAGATAGTCTCCTCTACGTACGCCGCTTTCAGCTGTGGTTTAGCCTCACCGGTCTTATCGCCCTTCGTAAACTCCTTGATGAGTTTCGCAGGTGCATTTCCCGTATTGCTCAACATAAGTGCCGTATTCCCCTTCAATGCCTCAAAGATTTGGGCATCAATACCTTTAGCCTCGAGTGCCTTTTGGAGCAAGGTATTCTTAGCAACAAGGAGTTTGATGTCGTTCTTGAAGCACATACGACGGAGATCACTCGTTTTCTGAGCATCCAAGCCTTCTATATTAACCAGATAGAAGTGTTGGTACTCTCCGAGTTGCTCCTGCAGGGCGACAATAATCGCGTTCTTATCTTCCTTTTTCATTTTCTCGAATTTAAGTGATTAAATAGTTTTGGGATCAATACGGACACCCTGGCTCATTGTACTCGAAAGATAAACGCTCTTGATATAGTCTCCCTTGGATACAGCCGGCTTAAGTTTGATAATAGTATCAATAAACTCTTTTGCGTTCTCCGCAATAGCGTCTGCCGAGAAAGAAACTTTACCAATCGAGGTGTGTACAATACCAAACTTGTCCACCTTGAAGTCTATTTTACCCTGCTTTACCTCTTTCACAGCCTTTGCCACATCCATAGTAACAGTGCCGCTCTTGGGGTTAGGCATCAATCCGCGAGGACCGAGCACACGTCCGAGAGCACCAATCTTACCCATAATTTGAGGCATAGTGATGATAACATCAATATCGGTCCAACCTGCCTTAATCTTCTCGATGTACTCGTCCAGACCTACATAGTCAGCACCTGCTTCTTTAGCAGCAGCTTCCTGGTCAGGAGTACAGAGAGCCAAGACACGTACGGTCTTACCCGTACCGTTCGGAAGCGATACCACGCCGCGAACCATCTGGTTAGCTTTACGGGGATCAACGCCCAAACGTACGTCGATGTCCACACTTGCATCAAATTTGGTGGTGGTTATCTCTTTTACAAGAGCAGCTGCTTCAGCCACCGTATAGAGCTTACCTGCTTCAATCTTCTCAGCAGCAAGCTTTTGATTTTTTGTCAATTTTGCCATAATAATGATTGAAGTTTAGTTATTTAACGGTAATTCCCATACTGCGTGCCGTACCTTTCACCATAGACTCAGCGCTCTCCACTGTGAAACAGTTCAAATCAACCATCTTGTCGGTCGCAATCTGACGACATTGTTCCTCCGTAATGGAAGCCACTTTCTGACGGTTAGGTTGAGCCGAACCACCTTTCACTTTCGCTGCTTCAAGCAACTGAATAGCTACCGGCGGAGTTTTTACGACGAAGTCGAACGACTTATCCGAATAGACGGTAATGATTACAGGCAACACTTTACCCGCTTTGTCTTGCGTTCTGGCATTGAATTGTTTACAAAACTCCATAATGTTCACACCCTTCGAACCCAAAGCAGGTCCTACCGGAGGTGCAGGATTGGCCGCGCCACCCTTAATCTGGAGCTTAATAAAACCAGCAACTTCTTTAGCCATAATTGTTTAGTTTTACGTTGTTAATAGTTTTGCGGTTGCATTCACAACCTTGATTATTGATAAACTACCGAGTAGTACAACGACTCGTAACAAAAGTCTCCTACTCTTTCTCTACCTGATTGAAACTCAATTCGAGCGGCGTCTGACGATCGAAGATAGTAACTACCACTTTCAATTTGTGCTTGTCCTGAGCCACCTCTTGGATTACTCCGTTGAAGCCGTTGAACGGTCCGTCCACCACTTTGATCTTCTCGCCTACCAGATAAGTGTCCTCTAATTGCAATTCCTCGCCCGAGTCAGTAACCTCACCTACAATCTTGTTGATTTCAGACTGCGGCACAGGCGCCGGCTTGGTTGAATTTTTCCCGTCGCTCAGGAATCCGAGCACATTGGGAACATTGCGCAACAACGGATAGCACTCGTCGCACAGGTCGCACTCCACCAAGACATATCCCGGCAGAAGATTACGCTCCTTAACGACTTTCTTTCCGTTACGCAGGGAAACCACTTTCTCCGTAGGAATCAATACCTGAGACACATACTCGCGGAACAACGACGAAGTAACCAAGGCACCTTCGATATACTCTTTCACCTTGTTTTCCTTTCCGCTAATTGCGCGAAGCACGTACCATTTGAATTTATTATCAGCCATACCCTAATTCTCAATTTTTACATCTATCAATTAGAACAAGCCGTAGACAAAAGTCATAATAGACTCAAAGCACCAGTCCATAAGCCACACGATCAGCGCCAGTATAATGGAAGCTATCAATACTACCACCGAGCTTTGTGCCAACTCTTTACCAGTAGGCCAACTGACTTTGTGAACCAGTTCGTTGTACGATTCCTTGATATTTTCTACGAGTTTCATATAAGTAGATTTTCTTTTTCGTATATTCTATTTCTCACAACAACAATCCGACTCAGACCTTTGTCAAAGTCAGATTGGAAGCTATAATGTGTAACAGCACGGAAGGCAGGAATCGAACCCACATTAACGGTTTTGGAGACCGCTCTCCTACCATTGGAGGACTTCCGTTTCGTCAGAATTTATTCCGCTTACGGAACGCGCTGCGCGCGTTAGGCGCTACATAAATTCTTCCTCTTAAAA
>JBJECK010000004.1:179701-180212 GCA_051870995.1 Paludibacteraceae bacterium
AGGGTGCGGCTTGCGCCGCATTCAGTTTGCGCTTACGGAACGCGCTGCGCGCGTTAGGCGCTACATAAATTCTTCCTCTTAAAATCGTGAAACTGACGTTTCCCGATTTTAGGGTGCGGCTTGCGCCGCATTCAGTTTGCGCTTACGGAACGCGCTGCGCGCGTTGGACGCTACATAAATTCTTCCTCTTAAAATCGTAAAACTTGCGTTTCCCGATTTTAGGTGCAACATTAAGGCGTTGCAAGACCTTGACAAAGAAAAGTTATTAAGAGGGATGAGGGATTTCATCCCTCTCAATACCGTTTGGTAAGACTATTTATAGTCGTAAGACCGTATTAGTCAATCAGTTTGGTAATCTGGCCCGAACCTACGGTACGACCACCCTCGCGGATAGCGAAGCGCAGACCCTCGGAGCAAGCTACCGGATAAATCAGCTTAACCTGAATCTCCAAGTTGTCGCCCGGCATTACCATCTCAGTTCCTTCGGGGAGAGTGATCTCACCGGTAACGT
>JBJECK010000005.1:0-25101 GCA_051870995.1 Paludibacteraceae bacterium
AATAGAAACACGCTTGTTCCTCAAAAGCGGGTGCAAAGGTACTGCCTTTTTCTGATATGACCAAATTTTTACACCACTTTTTTGCATTTTTATATTCAAATGGCTGATAATCAATAACGAAAAAATACACATCATTTGACTATCGGACTATTTACCATTGGACCATTTACTATTGGACTATTACGTGATATCCTAACAAGGCATACGCAGAGCCCATGCCGGTCCCATGCGGGTCCCATGATGCTACGGGGTTGCTACGAGACTTACCTGCTAACGAATCAAAGGAGAATAAGCAGAAGAATAAGCAAGAGACATCAGAAGAATAAGCAAAATTTATTGAATACGCGCGTGCGTACACGCGAACATAGTAGATATAAAAGACGAAAGCCGGCAGAACCCGACGAGAGTCCGATGAGAGTCTGATGAGAGTCCGACGAGAGTCCGATAAAACGGCACGCGGAATACCTAAGATATTCCGCGCAAAAGCCACTCAAAACTCAAACCTATCTACCGCTTATCCTCAGCTTATCTACCGCTAATAACTACCAATCCCCGAGCAAGGGCATACAACAGCAGTCCGAAAAGCCGAAAAGGGAGTTCGCGATTGAGTATATTTTAAGCATTTTAGGGGACAAAACGGGTTTCTTGCGAAGAAAATTTGGAAATAACCGAATTTCGTTGTATCTTTGCGACTGATAACAAATCCATATCCGCCAACAGGCAAGCAATTATGAAAGGAATTATTTTAGCGGGGGGAAGCGCGACACGTTTGTACCCATTGAGCAAGGCAATCAGCAAGCAAATTATGCCGGTATATGACAAGCCGATGATATACTACCCCTTGTCCACGCTGATGCTCGCCGGCATCCGCGAGGTACTGGTAATATCCACTCCCCGTGACCTGCCGATGTTCGAAGACCTGTTGGGCGACGGAAGCCGCATAGGGATGAAGTTGGAATACAAAGTGCAGGAAGTGCCGAACGGCTTGGCACAAGCGTTTGTACTGGGCAAGGAGTTCTTGGGCGGCGAGCCGGGTTGCCTGATATTGGGCGACAACATGTTCTACGGGCAAGGGTTCAGCCAAATGCTGCGCGAGGCGGTATCGGACATAGAGCAAGGCAAAGCAGGCGCTTGCATCTTCGGCTACGAAGTGACCGACCCGCGTGCCTACGGAGTCGTGGAGTTCGACCAAACGGGGAAAGTGCTGAGCCTCGAAGAGAAACCCGAACACCCCAAGAGCCAGTATGCCGTACCCGGGCTATACTTCTACAACAGTAGCGTGTGCGCGAAAGCTGCCGTATTGGAGCCGAGTGCACGAGGCGAATACGAGATAACAGACCTGAACAAGACGTACCTGAAAGAAGGAAGCCTGAAAGTAAAACTCTTCGGGAGAGGTTTTGCCTGGTTGGATACCGGAAACTGCGACAGCCTATTGGACGCAGGCAACTTCATCGCCACCATCCAGAACCGACAGGGTTTCTACGTAAGTTGCATAGAGGAGATAGCGTGGCGCAACGGCTGGATAAGCACGGAACAACTCGCCGCCTTGGGCAAAGAGATGAAGACCGCCTACGGACGCTACTTAGAGCACCTTGCCGAGAAATTACGCTAAGACATCCACAATACCAATCGAACAAAAACACACAGCAATATGAAAAACCGTCTAAAAGTCCTAACCCTGATTATAGTGGCTATCATAGGATTACCGCTATTGGACAACATGCTGACAAGCCCGCTTCACGCAGAAGAGAACTACCTGCGCCGCCATTACTCGATAGAAGACGGCATGAGCCAGAATACCGTAATGGCCATTCTGCAAGACAAACAGGGGTATATGTGGTTCGGAACATGGGACGGACTGAACCGCTTCGACGGATATAACTTCGAGGTTTTCAAAGCCATGGAGAACGGCGAAGAGTCGAAAGTGAACAACCGTGTGGACGTCATATACGAAGACGAAGAGGAGCAATTATGGTGGATGACCTACGACAATCACTACTACATGATTGACAAAGAGCGCAAAGTCATCACCTCAAAGACCCTTGACGACCTGCCCGAAGGCATGCGGGAACAAATCGCCCAAGATGGCGAAAACCTGAAAATGGACAAGCACGGCATCATCTGGCAAGCCGACGACAAGGAGGGCGTTCTGCGCTATCGTTACGGACATTGGAAACGCTTCACTCCGAAATTGGACAGCCGGTTTGCAGGTCAACTGCGCGAGCACTTTTTCATCCTGGAAGACCGCCTCGGGCGCACTTGGGTAAACCCGACCGGCGGCGGCTGGTCGTACTACGACTACGACAAAGACGAGCTGGTCAACCCCCTGAAAGGGCTCACCAACATGATACATACCGCCTACGTGAACAAAGACGGTCTGATGTGGATTGCCACTTACGAAAACGGCGTAGAGTGCATCAACATGGAGCCTCAGCCCTACGAACTGACCGACATGCGTAATTCTCCGAAAGAAAGCGGGGAGGTACGTGCATTCGTACAACTCCGAAACGGAGATATACAAACTATCGTAAAAGACAAACGCCGCATCTATTGCGGATTAGACAGCCGCTACGGATTGCTCTACGGCACCAAGGGACATGGCCTAAAGAACACCACCACGGGCGAAACCATCAAAACAAGCAGCCCCGATGTGTATGACATCGTAGAAAGCGCAGACGGGACTCTCTACGTAGGCACCTACGGCGGGGGCGTAAACATCCTTAGATACGACTCAGAAACAGGACACTTCAAAGAGCCCTTGGTAGTAGGTAACGGTCTGAAAGTGCGCAACATACAGATAGTGGACAATATACTATGGTGCGGCACGACGACGGGTATATTCAAAGTAAACTTAGACAATCTGAATACGGAAATCATCCCGAGTTATGATATCCGATCGGTATATTACAGCCAGGACAAACTATGGCTGGGTACCTTCGGCGGCGGCTTGAACGTACTGGACCCCAAAGACCCGAACAGCGAGATTAAACGGGTGAACACGATGCAGAACATTATCCTGAGCATCGTAGGCGATGGTCAGAACCTATGGTTCAGTTCGGAACGAGACATCGTGCAACTGAACATAGCCAGCGGAAGTATCCAATACTATGACGCGCTGGATGGTCAGAAAGATACCTATTTCACGGAAGCAAAAGCCGTACGTACCGCCACGGGAATCATCCTATTCGGTTATTCGAACGGCTATTGCGCTTTCGACCCGAGCAAGATTACGCACACACAGTCGGTTCCTCCCATGCGCATCACCCATTGCAGTTCGGGCGGCACCCAATTAGACCCTGCTATGCCCATAGAAATCGCCGACGGCGGAAACATCACTATCCAGTATGCTGCTTTAGAGTATGTAGGTGCTCACAAAATCACATATGCCTACAAGATGGACGGCTTGTCGTCCGACGACTGGCACTATGTATATGACCAGCGAAAAGTAACTTACACCAACTTAGGGCACGGCAAATACACCTTCCGTGTCCGCTCAACCAACCGCGAAGGCGTAGAGGTGGACAACGAGATACGGTTGCCTATTATAGTGAAAGCTCCACTATGGATGAGCTGGTGGGCTATCTGCCTGTATATTCTCGGATTCGTCGTCGTTATTTTCATAGCCGTATATATCATCTATACCTACGAGAAATTGCGGCAGAAGGTACAGGTGGAGCAACAAGTAACTGATATTAAACTGCGCTTCTTCACCAATATCAGCCACGAACTGCGCACGCCGCTCACACTAATAATCGGTCCGGTAGAAAACATATTGCAGACCGAACGCATATCGACCAACGTCCGCAACCAACTGGAAATAGTGCAAAGCAACAGCCAACGTATGCTGCGTATGGTCAACCAGTTGCTGGACTTCCGCAAGATACAGAACAAGAAGATGCGGCTGAAGATACAAAAATCGCTACTGAGCGATTTGGTGGACGAGACCTGCGCGAACTTCAAAAAAGAGGCATACGACAAACGTATCAACCTCAATATAGAGAAAAAAGCGAGCGACAGTACCGTATGGGTGGACCGCAATCGCGTAGATACCATCTTATTCAACCTGCTCAGTAATGCCTTCAAGTTCACTCCGTCGGGCAAGAACATTACCGTAACTGTGGACGAGAAACCCGGCTATGTATTGCTTATCGTGAAAGACGAAGGCGTCGGTATCCCCATGGAGAAACGCGGCATACTCTTCGAGCGTTTCTCCAGCAACAACGAGTTAAGCGGGCATACCAGCAATACCGGTACGGGTATAGGAATGAACCTCGTAAAAGAACTTGTCGATTTGCACCACGGTTATATCGAAGTGGAAAGCGAAGTAGGCAAGGGGACTACGTTTACCATTATGTTCCGCACAGGAAACGAGCATTTCGGCAACGAGGTGGATATCATAGTAGATGACGATAGCACAGCTACGATAGACCAGCCGGCAGATATTCTGGAGAACAAACTGACCCAGATAGAAGAAGAGCACAGCCGTCGCCGCACCATATTGGTGGTGGACGACAACGAAGATATGCGTTCGTTCCTAAACAATATATTGAGTACGGAATATCATGTGCTGACGGCAAGCGATGGCGTAGAGGCTTTGGCAGAAGTGGAGAAGACAATTCCTGACATGGTGATTACCGACCTTATGATGCCCAATATGGACGGCATAGAGCTGACCAACCACATCAAGCAATCGCCGGACCTGAACCACATACCGGTAGTTCTACTAAGTGCCAAGTCGGCGATAGAAAGCCGTTTGGAGGCGATGAAAGAAGGAGCAGACGACTACGTAACAAAACCGTTTGAGCCGGAATATCTGCGTGCCCGCGTGCGCAACCTTATCACCCAACGCGAGCAGTTGGAAATGAACTACCGCCAACGACTGATGCGCCTGGAGCCACAGAAAGGAGACGAGAATATATCCAGCGATTCGTTCTTGGCCAAACTGCTGAATATCATGGACAAGCAGATGGAGAACAATACGCTAACCGTGGACGAACTGGTAGAAGACATGGGTATGGGAAGGACAGTCTTCTTCAACAAGCTGAAGAGCCTGACAGGTCTCAGCCCTGTAGAGTTTATCCGCGAGATGCGTATCAAGCGTGCAGCCCAGCTATTGGAACAGAAGAACTACAATATCACGGAAGTAACGTATATGGTAGGTATGAACGATTCACGCTATTTCGCCAAGTGCTTCAAAGCAACGTATGGCGTTACGCCATCGGAATACCGCAAATCGCGCATAGCAGACGAAGAAAAATAATGCATCACTGCAGACGCAACTATATGAAAAAAAATATCATATTCAGCGTTTTGGTATGCTGTTTGTTGGTAAGTTGTGGCGGCAGAGGACCACAGCGCCCCACACACCATAGCGGGCAGAAAGCGCAGGAGGATACTGCCGCTATTGCCCTGATGGAGCTGAACCAGCGGATGGCAGCGGAAGCGGACAACCTGTTGCTCCGCTACGTAGAGCAAGAGGACGAGGCATACGCGCTACACTCCATCAGCAATGCATGGGTACACTATGTGGCACACGGCGAGGACGGGCCGAGTCCGCAGCGGAACGAGCGATGGCGCATGCGGCTACGGACCAAGAACCTGTCCGGACAACTATTGATAGACGAAGAACGCGAATATGTCATTGGTCAGCACGAATTGCCGACCTGTATAGAATTGGCAAGCAACGAGATGCACCACGGAGATATGCTCATTATGGTAGCGCCATGGTATTCCGCCTACGGCATGCACGGCAACGCCGACATACCGCCATACACCAACGTAATCATAGAAATAGAAGTACTATAAATGAAAAAAATCTTTTTGGGCTTAGCCGTAGTATTGGTGATAGCAGGATGCAGTTCAAACACCTACTCCAACCTGCGCCGGGCAGAAGACAAACTAATAGCCAATTACATCGCACGCGAGGGCATACAGATATTGGACACCCTTCCCGCTGACGATTATGTATGGGGAGAGAAAGAATACTACCGTGTCTTCGGGTACGACAATCTGTATTTCCATCTCATCAAACGCGGACCCGCCACTACGGTCTCCGACGGCGACACTATCAGCAACGCCATCAGCAGTACTGCCACTATCGCTATGCGGTACAAGAAATACGCTCTCACAGAGAATGCAGATACTACGAGCTACTGGAACACTTTGGATAGTGCCTATCCCGTAGAGTTCAAATATATGACAGACTATACCAATGCTTGTGAGGGATGGCAAGTGGCCGTAGGGCTTATGAAATATCCTTGGTCCGAGTGCATACTAATATGCCCGAGCAAACAAGGATTCACCGATGACCAGGACAAAGTTACCCCATACGGATACAAACTACGTATGTGGGTAAAACAATAATAGTAAGAGTATGAGTTTAGTTAAGAGTATTTCCGGCATACGCGGAACCATAGGCGGATGTGTCGGAGACGGGTTGAACCCCGTAGATATAGTACGTTTCACCGCCGCATACGCTACTCAACGTAGGGCGGCTGTGCCTGACAAGAACGTCATCGTCGTAGGACGCGACGCGCGCATCTCGGGCGAAATGGTATATCAGATAGTCAGCGGCACGCTGATAGGCATGGGCTACGACGTTGTGAATATAGGTTTAGCAAGCACTCCCACCACAGAGCTGGCGGTTGTAGGCGAACAGGCAGCGGGCGGTATCATCCTGACAGCAAGCCACAACCCCAAACAATGGAATGCCCTCAAGTTGCTCAACGAGAAAGGCGAGTTCCTAAACGATGCTGAGGGGAAAGGTGTACTCGCCATTGCCGAGAAAGAAGATTTCACCTTCGCCGAAGTGGACGCCATCGGACATATCCGCTGCAAAGACTACCTGCCCTACCATATTGAGAATGTTTTGGGACTGTCGTTGGTGGACAAAGCCGCTATCGAAGCGAAGAACTATACCGTGGCTATCGACTGCGTCAATTCGGTAGGCGGTATTGCTATCCCCGCTATACTAAAAGCATTGGGCGTGCACAATATCATCGAACTCAACTGCACTCCCAACGGTCAGTTCCCTCATAATCCCGAACCCCTTCCGCAGCACTTGACCGAGATAAGTGACCTGCTCAAGAGCGGCAAAGCAGATGTAGGTTTCGTGGTGGACCCCGATGTTGACCGTCTGGCTATCATCTGCGAGAACGGCGATATGTTCGGCGAAGAGTACACCTTGGTGAGCGTGGCAGACTATGTACTGAGCCACACCCCCGGCAATACGGTCAGCAACATGTCATCCACACGCGCACTAAGCGACGTAACACGCTTGCACGGAGGCAGTTATAGTGCCTCCGCAGTAGGCGAGGTGAATGTTACTACCGAGATGAAAGCCACCAACGCCGTCATCGGCGGCGAGGGCAATGGCGGCGTTATCTACCCCGCGAGCCACTACGGACGCGACGCATTGGTGGGTATCGCCCTCTTCCTTAGCAGCCTGGCACACAAAGGATGCACCGTAAGCGAACTGAGGAAGACCTTCCCAAACTACTACATATCGAAGAACCGCATAGACCTGACGCCGGAGATTGATATCGACCGCCTGCTGGCACGCGTCAAAGAGACCTATCGCAACGAGCGAATCAATGACAAAGACGGCGTGAAGATAGACTTCGCAGAAGGCTGGGTACATCTGCGCAAGAGCAATACCGAGCCTATCATCCGCGTCTATTCGGAAGCGGGAAGTATGGAAGAAGCCAACGCGCTGGCGCAACGTGTCATCGACCAAATCAAGAACATCTAAGCAGACGGCATAGCATGGAAATCGTAGTAACCAATGATGATGGTTGGGGCACCAAGGGCATACGTACCTTAGTTGAGGAAATGAGCCGATTGGGACACGTTACCGTAGTCGCGCCTGACAGCCCGCGCAGCGGGCACGGCGCCTGCATCAGCGTCGGGCGTCCTATCTATCTCCGCAAAGAAGAGAGCGACTGCAACGGGCACGTGGATGTCTATACGTCCACAGGTACGCCTGCCGACTGCGTAAAAGTGGCTATCGAAGTGCTACTCAAAGACAAGAAGATAGACCTTGTCGCCAGCGGTATCAACCACGGAAGCAACTGCTCCGTCAACCTCGTGTACTCCGGCACTATGGGCGCCTGCTTCGTAGCCGCCGAGCATGGGCTGCCCGCTATCGGTTTTTCATTAGACGACCACGCACAGGACGCCGACTTCAGCCAAATGCAACCCCATATCGTTCCTATCACGGAAGGCTTGCTCGCCAAGGGTTTTGCGCCCGGCAGGTGCTACAATGTCAATGCACCCGTCGGCGACATCAGCGGTATCTGCACAGCACGCCAATGCAAAGGGCACTGGGAGAAAGAGATGGAGACCTATCAAGACGAGAACGGCGAGACCTACTACACCCTCGCCGGCAACTACGTCAACGAAGAGCCGGACGACGAGCATACCGACATCTGGGCAATCAACCACGGCAAGATAAGCATACAGCCCGTGAATATAGACATGACTGACCATGGCGCGCTTTGACAAATACTGGATAGGTATCCTCATCGGGCTGATTATTCCTGCCGCTTTCGGACTCACCTACATCGACGTGATGAACCTGTGGTATCCGCTCCGCACCTTGCAGTTCAGCGCGGGGGGCGTACTCAGCAAGTTGCTCATGGTCAGCGTATTCCCCAACCTGGCACTGATATTTGTCTTCTATACTACCGACACATGGAAGCTGAGCAAAGGTCTCCTCATCGGTAGTCTGCCATATATCTTAGCCTCTATAGCCGTATCGATATGACCTATTTCATCATTGCGGGCGAAGCCTCAGGCGACCTGCATGCGGCAGGTCTCATCGAGCAACTGAAAGCGCACACACCCGATGCCATTTTCGAGGGCTTGGGTGGCGACCGCATGCAGGCGACGGGGTGCACCTTGCACCTCCACTACCGCGAGATGGCATTCATGGGCATCGTGGCTGTCCTGCGTCATCTACCTCAGATACGGCGCAATTTCCGTATAGCCGAGCGTGCACTCCTCGCTTGCCGCCCCGACGCACTCGTTCTGGTGGACTATCCAAGCTTCAATCTCAGGATAGCGTCCTATTGCCGCAAGCACCTCCCCGAAACCAAGATTTACTACTATATTCCGCCCAAAGTATGGGCGTGGAAGACCTGGCGCGTCCACAAGATTGCGCGCCTATGCGACGAAGTATGGGGTATCTTCCCCTTCGAGCCTCCTTTCTACGCCCGCTACGGCTATCGCTGCAACTACGTCGGCAATCCCACCTACCGCGAGATACGCCGCTGGTGCACCGACCATCATATCCATCCTTTCGACGACGATGCACGCACCGACACGATTGCCATCCTGCCCGGCTCACGCCCTAACGAGATTAGCCGATGCCTCCCTAAGATGCTGTCCGCAACGCGCAAGGTCGTCGCCGGCACAGAGAAGCCCTACCGCATCGTGGTAGCAGCCGCCCCAGGCGTAGAAGATACGTTCTATGCGCCTTATCTGCGGGGCGAGACGCTGACGCGCGATACCTACCGACTCGTGGCATCCGCCCGCACGGCAGTAGTCAATTCGGGTACGGCAACACTGGAAGCGGCACTCCTCGGTTGCCCGCAAACGGCTGTCTATCACATTGCTTGCAGCAAACATCTGATGTGGCTGAAGCCCCTCATCTTCAAGATTCCCTATTTCACCCTCGTGAACATCATCCCCGGCAAAGAGGTCATCCGCGAACTGATCGCAGCCGACTTCACCGAACAGCACATCTGTAACGAACTCCGCCGCCTTCTCAACGACGAGGCATACCGCCAGCAGATGATCGGCGACTATCGGACTATCGCCAATCTCCTGAGCGATAGTACCGACCTGCCAGATTATTAACTATTTATTATCTTATTTATTATTTTTACACATTGCATTAACCGCGTATCCACCGCGCATAAACAGCGTATAAACAGCGCATAGAAAGCAAGGCGTCTATTGGCAGTAATTTGGAATTTTTAATGTGTGATTTCTGATGGGAGGAGGGCGTTTTTAGGGTATGAACTTGCATATATCGAAGAAAAGGCGTACCTTTGCAGTCCAATCTCGCGAAAACGATTTACACAACAACCTATATGACAAACGATTTCTTGAAATTTGCCGTTGCGCAGGGCATGAACTCCATGCACGTTGAGCAGGTAATGAACCAAAGCGCAGTAAGCGCCAATTATATTTCCCCGTCCATACTGGAGGAACGTCAGCTGAACGTGACGCAGATGGACGTGTTCTCGCGGCTAATGATGGACCGCATCATTTTCCTCGGCACGGAGGTGAACGACTACACCGCCAACGTCATTGAGGCGCAGTTGCTCTACCTCGACTCTGCCGACCCCGACAAGACCATCAACATCTACCTCAACACGCCGGGCGGCTCGGTCTATGCCGGACTGGGCATCTACGACACTATGCAGTTCGTCCAGAGCAAAGTCGCCACTATCTGTACGGGTATGGCAGCCTCTATGGGCGCTGTTCTGCTCGTAGCCGGCGAGAAAGGCATGCGTGCCGCGCTGCCTCACTCGCGCGTGATGATACACCAGCCGATGGGTGGCATACAAGGACAAGCATCTGATATTGAGATTACTGCAAAGGAAATACTCAAACTCAAGGACGAGCTCTACCAGATTATCTCCGACCACTCGGGACAGGCGATGGACAAGATCCGCCAAGACGCGGACCGCGACTATTGGATGACCGCCCGCGAGGCACAAGAATACGGAATGATTGACAAGGTATATACCAAGAAAACAGCCGCAGCGCAGAACGCTTGATTGTATGACGAAAAAGAAAGAGAAATGCAGTTTCTGCGGGCGTGAGATGCCCCACATGTTCCAAGGCGAGGACGGTAGTTTAATTTGCGCCGAGTGCATCGAGACAGGGCACAGGCTCTTGAAAGAGATGGGCGCAAAAACCGTCGTAATCGACAAGTCCATAGAGGGTCTTGACCTACAACACTTGCCCAAACCAGCGGAGATCAAACAGTTCCTCGACCAATACGTGATAGGTCAGGACGAGGCAAAGAAGTACCTCTCCGTGGCGGTGTACAACCACTACAAGCGCGTCCTCCAGCCGAAGGACGACAACGGCGTAGAGATAGAGAAAAGCAACATCCTGCTGGTCGGCTCGACGGGTACGGGCAAGACGCTCTTGGCGCGCACCATAGCCAAGTTGCTGAAGGTGCCCTTCGCTATTGTCGATGCTACGGCGCTCACCGAGGCGGGTTACGTGGGCGAAGATGTCGAGTCGCTGCTCGTGCGCCTCTTGCAGGACGCCGACTACGACCTCAATAAGGCGCAGAAAGGTATCGTCTTCATCGACGAGATTGACAAGATAGCGCGCAAGAGCGAGAACCCGAGCATCACCCGCGACGTCTCCGGCGAGGGCGTGCAGCAGGGGCTCTTGAAGCTCCTCGAGGGCTCTATCGTCAACGTACCGCCCCAAGGCGGGCGCAAGCACCCCGAGCAGGAGTTCATCCACGTGGACACACGCGACATCCTCTTCATCTGCGGCGGGGCGTTCGACGGCATCGAGCGCAAGATTGCCCAGCGCATGAACACGCAAGTCGTGGGCTTTGAGGCGCAAAAGAACGCACGCACTATCGACAAGAACAACCTCTTGCAATACATTGCGCCGCAGGACCTCAAGTCGTTTGGGCTCATCCCCGAGATTATAGGCCGCCTGCCCGTGCTCACCTACCTCCGTCCGCTGGACAAAGCCGCCCTCCGCAGCATACTCACCGAGCCCAAGAACGCTATCACCAAGCAGTACCAAAAGCTCTTGCAGATGGACGGTATCGACCTTTCGTTCGCCCCTGATATGCTCGATTATATCGTGGACAAAGCGCTGGAGTACCGCCTTGGCGCACGAGGTCTGCGCGGACTTATGGAGACCGTGATGATCGACGTGATGTACGAACTGCCCGACAGCAGCAAAGCAAGCACAAAGAGCACCAAGCCAAAGGCGTTCGTAGTAACGCGCGAGTATGCGCAGAGTAAGATTGAGCGCGCAGACCTTTCCCGTCTGCAGCAGAGCGTATAGGTATGAATATCCTCTTCGTATGCCACGGAAATATCTGCCGTAGTGTCATGGCGGAAATGTTGATGCGACACCTTGCTGACCAAGCGGGAGTGTCGCATCTTTGTCATATAGACTCGTGTGCTACCTCCACCGAAGAGATAGGCAACGACATCTATCCGCCTGCCAAACGCTGTCTGACGGCGCACGCCGTACCGTTCACGCGGCATGCTGCGCGCCAAATCACCCGAGCCGATTACGACCGTTTCGACCTCATCCTCTGTATGGAGGACTATAATATCCGCAACCTCCGCCGCGTACTTGGAGATGCCCTCTTGCAGCAGGATGCGCTGTCTCCCCAACCGAAGATACGCCGATTGCTGGACCGCGACGTAGCCGACCCGTGGTACACAGGGGATTTCGAAACCACCTACCGCGACCTGCTCGAAGGCTGCGAGCAACTGCTTGCGATGCTTCTTAAAAACAACCCTCACTAATTCATAATTCTTAATTTATAATTCATAATTCTTAATTTGCACCTCCGTCTGGTGTTTCCGCTACCCTCGCGCTACCCTTGCGCTACCCTTGCGCTACCCTTAGACTACCTTCAAACACCCCTTGAGCCATCAAAACGTAACCTTTTTTAATCTTTTCCGCCTGCGCGGAGCACTCCGAAAACGAATACGCCGTGTACAAACAATAAGCGGTTGGTACTCCTACCAACCGCCTACCTATAGTTTAACTATGACCTTGCTTTCTTATTGCGCATTACGAACCAAACGCACAGAAATACCGTCACCACGCGCACCGGTATTCATTTGCAACGCATAATAATCCGCTACGCTGTTGTTCTTTATATCAAAGTCCCACGCCCAATTCTCGTCTATCTCGGAAGACGCTGCCCAATAACAGCCGCCCTTATTCACACCTTGCACAGTAAAGATACCGCTACCTTTGCGCCATCCTGCATTCGGCAACCAAACGGCACCTTGTGCAAGCATCTTCTCCAAATCCTCTGGTGACCAATTGTTTACATTAGCTTTAGCAGCGGCATCGTCCAAGTCATTGCTCGTCCAAGGGATAAAAGTAACGCCCTCACTGCCTGCCCAATCATCGGGAAGCAATATGCAACCGGTGTACTCCTCTGCCAAAAAGCCCTCGCCTTCTACCACGGTGGCCAAGCCTCGCAATGCAGTAGCGTTCGGACGCTCTTCCAGTACGTACTGCCACTCTTCCTTTGTCGGTGTGCGCCAAGCGTTCCCGCCTTCCGCAGGCATCTTGCTACCCCAGTCTATGAATGCGCCATGATAGTTAATATCCGAAGCACTGTTGTTGACGCCGAAGTTGGTCTCCGCCGTACTGTAGCCGAACAGGTCTATCCACACGGTCGGGTCTTCGTAGAAGTCCAATAGGTTGCCTGAGTTATCAAAATTCTGACCGCCAGGATACAACTCGTTATTTGAGCCCATTATATCCTGCTGGTGTTCCGCAAACCGCCACGTATCCGTACTTGCCTGATACTGCAGGTTCCCTGGAGCAAAGAACACCTGCTGCGTAGCGCTTACGCGGAAGGCATTGTGGATAGGTGCTGTCCATACTATCTCTACGATAGCCTCGTTCTTTTCGTTCGCAAAAACCACTTGCACGGTCTCTGCTTGCTCCGTTGCAGGGGCTTTGATGCTCACGCTGGTCTCGCCCTTGCCTTCTGCAGGCGTGATAGTTACATTCGCCGACTTACACGTAGCCTTCCAAGCCATCTCCGACTTTACAACCACTTCGAACTGGGCATCCACGCCCGACAGTACCTCATACTTCTCGGGAGTACAGCTAATGCTCGCATCTACCACCGGCACATCCACCGTGTCGGTTTTGTCGGGGTTCAGGGGAGTTGTCGGCTCGTCAGGAGTGTTCTTGTTGCAAGCTCCCAGGGCAAATGCCGTAAACAGCACCATACCCGCATAAAATAAATTTCTTTTCATTGTTTTGAAATGAATTTAGGGTAGCCTGATGCCCATAGAGGCTGTAAACATGTAGTATAAGAGAAAAACGTGGGCATCCTCATTGCCACCCGTTTCGCTCACAGAGGCCTTCGCAATGCCTTACACAACAAAACAAGTAGCCGGAAACCCACGCCAATATATACTCCCGCGCCGAAGCGTGGAGAATATACACACACATGGGCATCTACTGTACTTTGTTCCGACTGTGTTTAGAATGTTGCGAAGATTCCTGTGAATCAGAAACAAAGCGTCAATAAACGCCTTTCAGTTAATATGTCCGCTTAGCTGCAAGCAGCTATGCGGTGCAAAGGTACTACATTTTTTTGAACCCTGCAAACAAATACGACTACCCGCTCGGGTAGCCGCTAATAAGAAAAGAAACAGATAGCAAGAGAATTACTGTGCCCTACTCCTCTGAGAAGTGTACCAATACGTGACGATACGAGTTGAAGATCTTCGACTTCGATACAAAGCCCAAGTAACGGCGGTCTGAGTCCACTACAGGCAAGTTCCATGCTCCCGTATCCTCAAACGTTTCCATCACTTTATCCATGGGCATATCATACCGTAGGACTGCCTCGGGAGAGGTCATCAACTGCCCTACCGTGAAGCGGTCGTACAAACGGGGTTGGAACATGATGTTGCGTACCTCGTCCAACAGCAGGATACCCCGCAGGCGACCATCCTTGTCTATTACGGGGAACACATTGCGATGGCTGTTGGCGATCACCTTTACCAGCTCGCCCAAGCTCATCTCGGGGTACACGGTCGTCAGGTCAGTCTCCAGCACATTGTCCATTTTCAAGAGCGTAAGCACGTTACGGTCTTTGTTATGGGTCAGTAGTTCTCCCTTCTGAGCCAGTCGCATCGCGTATAGACTGTGAGGCTCGAAAAGTTTGATCGTCAGGTAAGAAACGACGGAGACAATCATTATCGGCATAAATAGGTGATACCCGCCTGTCAGTTCCGCTATGAGGAAGATGCCTGTCAGTGGCGCATGCATTACGCCCGACATCAGCCCGGACATGCCTACCAATGCAAAATTGGTCTCGGGCACAAAGATACCCAATAGGTTCAAGATGCGCGCAGTAACGAATCCCACCAGCGAACCCATGAAGAGCGAAGGCGCGAAGATACCGCCCACGCCGCCACCACCGTTGGTAGCCACCGAAGCAACTATCTTGAAGACAATCACCAGCACAAAGTAACCTACGATAACCCACGATGCACTGCCCAGTAAGGCAAAAGGGCTGTTGTCCAACGCCGACAGCGAATCTCCGTTGATGAGACGGGTTATCACGTCGTATCCCTCGCCGTACAAGGGAGGAAAGAGGAATATCAATACTCCTAACACCACGCCACCCAGCAGTATCTTCAGCCAGAAGTTCCCTATCTTGTGCTTCATCCATTGCTCCATGCGGTTCATACCCCGCGTGAAGTAAAGCGATACCAATCCGCAGGTTACGCCCAACAGCAAATACCACGGTATATTACCGATATGAAACGATTCGTAGGTCGTGAGCGGAAACATCGCTGTCGCCCCCGTAGCTATATAGGAGATAGCGGTAGCAGTGACGGAGGAGATCAGGAGCGGTGCTACAGACGCCATGGTCAGATCCATCATCAGTACTTCCAGCGTGAAGACCAAGCCCGCAATCGGTGCTTTGAAGATGCCGCCTATCGCCCCTGCCGCGCCGCAACCTATCATCAACATCATCGTTTTCTGCTCAAGACGGAACAGCTTGGCGAGGTTGGAGCCTATCGCAGCACCGGTTAACACGATAGGTGCCTCTGCGCCGACCGAACCGCCGAAGCCGATAGTCAGTCCCGAACCCACGATAGACGACCACATATTGTGCGCCTTGATGATGGACTTACGTTGCGAGATGGCGTAGAGAATCTTGGTTATACCGTGCGATATATCATCCTTTACCACATAGCGGACAAAGAGCGCGGCAAGGGCTATACCTATCATAGGACTGATAAGGTACCACCATGTGTGTTCGTCAGCAATCAGTTGCTTCTCGATAAACCATTGTATCACATGGATGAATGTTTTCAACACCAATGCCGCAAGCGCGGAGAAACACCCCACAAAGAAACTGAGAATCAGCACCAACTGTTTCTCATTGATGTGGCGTTCACGCCACTCTATTACCGTATTGTATATCTCTGCCCAACGCATTGCACACACTGCGGATAAGTATCGGATGATGTTCTATGCGACTATAGCGGGTCGTCCCAACCTATACCCTTGTACTTGCTTAGGTCCCACTCTTCTTCTACCTCGTTCAGGTATATCGTTTCGGGCTGCTCCTCTTCCTCTGCGCCTGCGCTCTCGCTACGCTCTATTTGCTTGATATCGAGCGGAGAGTGCGAAATCTCTATTACTTGGTTCTGCTCCTTGTTCAGTTCCGTCCATAGCATATCCTTTAGCTCGGCTATACCCAAGCCGCTCACAGCCGAAATGGCTATCACGGGGATACCCAACTCCTGCGACAACTGTGCCGTATCGGGCTGCTCCCCTATATCGCACTTGCTTACCGCCAAGATACGGGCTTTGGTTAGCAGCTGCGGATTATACTTCTCCAGTTCGTCCAACAGTATCTGATACTCGCGCACTATATCCTCTGTCGTTGCCGGCACCATAAACAACAGCACCGCATTGCGCTCTATATGGCGCAGGAAACGCAATCCTAACCCCTTGCCTTCCGACGCGCCCTCTATGATACCCGGTATGTCAGCCATGCAAAACGACTTCTCTTCCCTGTACGATACGATACCCAACTGAGGGGTAAGCGTCGTAAAAGGATAGTCGGCTATCTCGGGTTTCGCAGCCGACACTACGCTTAGCAACGTCGATTTGCCGGCGTTGGGGAAGCCTACCAATCCTACATCCGCCAGCATCTTCAGTTGCAGGATGACGTTGCGTTCCGTAGCGGGCTCGCCCGGCTGGGCGTAACGCGGCGCTTGGTTCGTCGCAGTACGGAAATGCCAGTTGCCTAAACCGCCGCGACCGCCTTTTAGCAATACGATACGCTCGCCATGCTCTTTCACTTCGCAGATATACTCTCCCGTATCCCCGTCATATACCACCGTACCGCAAGGCACTTCTATCAGTTTGTCTTCGCCCTTCTTTCCGAAAGAGCGACTGTCACCTCCCTTACCGCCATCCGTAGCCATGATATGTTTCTGGTACTTCAGGTGCAATAAGGTCCATAGATTGCGGTTGCCACAGAGGATAATGCTCCCGCCGTCGCCGCCGTCGCCGCCGTCAGGTCCGCCCTTAGGCACGTACTTGGCTCGGTGGAAGTGCATACTGCCTGCCCCTCCCTTTCCGGAACGGCAGTATATCTTTACGTAATCTATGAAGTTGCTTGCTGACACGGTCGTTTGACTTATATTGGATTAGTGCTGACTCTTGAGTTGGAGGATTGTATCTATCTGGGCAAACGTATCCTCCATCGTGTTGTTGCCGTTGATAGCGAAGTAGTTATTGTTGTGCAAGTAATAGGCTGCTACCGGTTTGGTAACGTCCTTATATATCTGGATGCGCTGTTTGATGGTGTCGTAGTTGTCATCAGCCCTGCCGCTGGTCTTGCCGCGGTTGAGCAAACGCGCTATTATCTCTTCTTCCTCTACGAACATATCCAGCATTACAGCCTTCATTCCGTACTTATTTAGCAGCGTTGTCAGAGCCTCTGCCTGTGCTACAGTACGCGGGAATCCGTCAAAAATCACGCCTTTGGAATCAGCAGGGAGTGTTGCGATAAAGTGCTCAATAAGCGCTATCATCTTATTATCCGGCACAAGCTCTCCCTTAGAGATGATTGCATCAATCTCCTTCCCCAGTTCACTCCCCGACTTGATTTCTGCACGCAGTACATCACCCGTAGAGAGATGCTGCAAACCATATTTCTTTACGATGAAATCAGATTGTGTTCCCTTTCCGCTACCGGGAGCACCACACAGAATAACGTTCAGCATAGGTGTATTTGGATGTTTTCTTGTTTTTCTATTAGACTAATACCACAGCGGCGTATAGCGACACAAAACGAGTTGCCCCTTCGAGCAACTCGTCTTATGTCCCTATGCGTCAATTAAAAAGCGAGTTTTGCTCCTGCCTTGAATTTAACAACTTTCTTTGCAGGAATGTCGATTGCTACATGGTGTGTAGGATCGAAACCTTTGCGTGCCGCTCTTTCAGCTACAGACAAGGTAGCAAAACCGATGATTTGTACGTTGTCACCACTTTTCAGAGCCTCTACAGTTGCCTCCATGGCAGCATCAAGTACTTTCTGTGCCTCTGCTTTAGACACTTCTGCTTTTGCTGCTACAGCAGCTACGAGTTCAGCCTTATTCATAAGTCAGATGTTTTTGGAAATTTATAAAAACGTTAATTATACACTTACCAATGGGCCTGAACCCGCTGGATAACACCTGCAAAGATACTACAAAAATATGGATTCACAAACTATATACTATAAAAAAACACCTTTTTTAGCAAAAAAACGCTTTTTGTATAGAAAATGCACGCTTTTTGTACCTGCCAACAAAGAATAATTACTACTTTTGCAACCATTATGCGAAATTTACCACCGGTTACCCGTTACTTGCTGCTGACGAACTTTATCGTTTGGCTCTTGGATGCCGTACTTAGCCGTTACGGCATCAGATTGTCTGATATATTCGGACTACACTATTTTGCTGCCTCTCAGTATTATCTGTGGCAACCTTTCACATACATGTTTATGCACGCCAACTTCGGACATATATTCTGCAATATGTTTGCCGTACTTATGTTCGCACCCGTGTTGGAGAACGAGTGGGGAAGTCGCAAATTCCTCCTCTACTACCTCGTCTGCGGAGTAGGTGCAGGATTGGTACAAGAGGCTGTCTGGGCACTGATGTACCAACCGACGCTCAATACCATGACGGTAGCCTATGCCGCCCGGTATATCAACCCATTAGTTACAATCGGCGCCAGCGGCGCAGTCTTCGGTATTCTGTTTGCCTTTGGCTGGTTGTTCCCAAACGTACCGATGTACATCCTCTTTGTGCCCATTCCTATCCGCGCACGTGTATTTGTGATTATTTATGCCGTTATCGAACTGATGGCAGGCATGGGCAGTATGATAGGCATCAGTGGCGACAATGTAGCCCACTTTGCGCACCTCGGAGGCATGCTTTTCGGATGGCTCTTGCTGCTCTGGTGGCGTCATGGAGACCGCTGGTGGCGTCGGTTGAAGCAATCGTTCCGCAGCCGCTTTCCACGCTTGGACAGCGCCAAAGATGACCATTACTCCGACTACCACTATCAACGACGCGTCTGATTGCTTGGGGGATTTCCCTCCATACTCATCCCATACCGACGGACAAAAACAGATTATAAACCGTTCAAAAACCGTTTATAAACCTGCATAACTTGGCGCCCCTAACAAATAAGACCGCACCTCCCTGAGGGAAGTGCGGTCTTATTCTACGCCTGCAGCGCACTATTCCGGCATCATCACTACTTCGAACATATTACCGGCATCCACCAACTTCTTCAAAGTCTTCTGTATGCTTTCAGCCGTAACGGCTTCAACAGCGTTTTTGTAGTCGGTGATATAATTGATACCACATACTTCATTCAGGTAGATGACTGTCTGCCAGTAGCTATTCTTCTCCAAATCTTCCTGATAATCCTTCAGCATTGACTCTTTTTCCTTGTGCAAATCAACAGCCAAAGGTCCGTTATCAATAATAGTCTTTATCTCTTCGTGGATGATAGCCATCAGCTTCTCCTGCTTTTGCGGGTCGGTATCAAACTGCATGATCAGGCGTGCACGCGATACAGGGCGCAAATCAACTGTGCCATAGCAGCCCACTCCGTACGAACCTCCTTCGCGCTCGCGGATAGACTCTAAATATCGGGTGTATAAGATGCGCCCGATGAGCTCCATGTTGATGCCCGTTGCCAAGTCAAAAGGCATATCATACGATGTGTACTGGATGCGGTTGCTTGCCGTAGTCGTGTGCATCTCGCGCGAGAAATAGTTCTTTTGCATGCCCGACGGTGTGCGTATCCCGTTGTCACGGAAACTTTCTACCTGTTTGGTGGTTTTCATACCGCCCAACCATTGGCAAACCAACTTCTGTATATTCTTGTCCTCGGGGTCTATATTCCCGACAAAGACAAACGTAAAGTCCGCGGGATTGGCAAAACGCTCCTTGTATATTGCTAATGCTTTGTCCAGCGATACTTGGCTGAGCATATCCGTTGTGTAGATAATAGTACGGGGCGAATGGTCGTTACCCATCAATGATACCGAGTCGGCGAAGATGGCTTTCGGATTCTTATCCTTGTTCGCCAACTGCGTATTCATCATGCTCATCAGCATGCTAAACGCCTCTTCGTCGCGGCGGGGAGCCGTAAAGTAGAGATAATTCAGTTGTAGCATCGTCTCGAAGTCTTTCACGGACGACTCGCCTTCTATCTCCTCGGAGTAAGCATTGATAGACGGAGAGAGGGAAACGGTTTTTCCTGTCAGGGCTTTACGCAAGTCGGTATAAGAGAAATTCCCCACACCGCCTATCTCCACGATATCGGTAGCCAAGCGTGCAGACGGCAAGTCTTCTGTAGCTACCAGCGAGGTACCGCCGTTGGAGAACGCATTAAGCAGTATCTGATCATTCTTGAACGCAGTCGGTTTGATAATCACATGTACGCCGTTGGAGAGCGTCCACTCCGTTGTACCCAAGACCTCGTCCTTCGTTGTCTTCTTTATCTTCCCCGCGCGCGGGGCTTTGTCCACCAGTGTGGTAACCACCTTCTCCTCGGCAGGCGCGGCTATCTCCTCGTTCTTCACCTGCGCCAGCAGCTCGCGAACCTGCTTCTCGTCAGGCAATTTCACCCCTTCACTCTCCGGAGCCGTAAAGGAAACAATCAGGTTCTCGTCCGTTACCATTTGCGAAGCTATCTGGTTAACCGAAGCTACATCCAGCATCGGCAGCACTTGCTTTGCGAACTCATACTCCCAGGTTATACCCGGTATTACTTCGCCGTCAAGGAAGTTGCGAATATACTCCTGCGTATATTGCATATTACGAGCCGTATTGCGTTCGTTATACGACTTCTCGTATTGCGTCAGCATCTCCGTCTTCGCGCGCTCCAGCTCCGATGCGGTAAAGCCGTAACGGCGCATCTTCTCAAGCTGCGTCAGCAAGTCTTTGTATGCCTGTGTTTCCTGCCCTGTTTTGGCAATATAAATTGCTATGAAAGCGTCCTTTTCCTTCACTAATTCCGTGTAGAACGACCCTGCACCTACGAACGAGGCATTCGGATCCACCGATAAATCCTCGAAACGGTTGTTCAGCATCGTGCATACAAGGTTCTCTGCCAACTGCGAAACGTAGGCTACATCCGTGCCGCGGAACTCCCGAGGCAGCTTGGCTTTCTTGAAGTCCAGTTCGATACGCGTGTATTGTCCCTCCTTGTCAGTTACGATAGCCACTATCGGCTCTTGGTTGTCCTCTACCGAATAGAGCGGACGTTCTCCGCGGTTCTCACGTGCAGGCACGTCTGCCCACAACGCTTTAATCTTCGCTTCTATGGCGTCCACATCAATATCCCCTACTACGACGATGGCCTGGTTGTCAGGACCGTACCATTTATGGTAGTAGGCACGCAGCGCGTCATACGCGAAATTGTTGATTACCGCCGTGTCACCTATCACGTCGCGTTTGGCGTACTGACTGCCTGGGTATTTTAGCGGGTTGATAGCCTTCCACATGCGGCGGTTGGCGTCCGCACCCGTGCGCCATTCCTCGCGTATAACCCCGCGTTCGGCATCTATCTCCTCCGGCAAGAGGAGCAAGCCGCACGCCCAGTCATGCAATACCAGCAACGCCGAATCCACTATTCCCTCACGGTAAGTGGGCACGTCGGACAGGCGATAGACAGTCTCGTCCAACGACGTATAGGCGTTGATGTTTCCTCCGAAGTTCACGCCGACCGACTCGAAGTAGTTGATTATCCCCTTGCCCGGAAAGTGCTCCGTTCCGTTAAACGCCATGTGCTCCAGAAAGTGGGCAAGCCCGTTCTGGTTGTCTTCCTCCAGTATGGCTCCCACTGCCTGTGCAATATGGAACTCCGCACGTTGTTTCGGATATTCGTTATGTCGGATATAATAGGTCAGACCGTTGTCCAAACGACCTACGCGCACTGCTGAATCAATAGGCAACGGTTGAGGTTGCTGTGCCGAAATGGCGAGAGCAGCTGTTAGCACCAATGTGCTGAGTAAGAAACGCTTCATATTTGTGTATTTTATTGTTTTGTTTGTTCTTCCTGTTCTGTCGGCGGCTCCTCCGATTGTGCAGGCATCTCTGCCGGTGCTTCCGTCGGCACCTCTTCCTTTGCGGCTGCCGAAGCCTCTTTCTGCTGTTCGTTTTCCGCTATTATCTCGTCGCCGCGGCTTTTCCACGGACGCGGTCCGAGGATGTGCTCCACATCGTCCGAGGTGATTACCTCTTTCTCTATCAGCAGTTCAGCCAGCCGATGGTGTCCCTCTGCATTCTCTTCCAATATCCTGCGCGCACGCGCCATCTGTTCGGCAATGATAGCGGCTGTCTCCTTATCAATCAGTTCAGCCGTCTTCTCCGAATAGGGTTTGGTAAAGCCGTAGTCGTAACGCCCTGTCGAATCGTAAAAGCTCACATCCTTTAGCTTGTCGCTCATGCCATAGTACGCCACCATAGCATACGACTGTTTCGTGGCACGCTCCAGGTCGTTGAGCGCACCCGTCGAGGTCTGTTGCAGGAACAGCTGCTCTGCCGCGCGTCCGCCTAATAGGGAGCAGAGCTCGTCGAGGATGTGCTCTTTGTTGGTCAGTTGCCGTTCCTCGGGCAAGTACCACGCTGCACCCAGCGCCATGCCACGCGGCACGATAGTAACCTTCACCAGCGGGTTAGCCCACCTCAGCATCCACGATATTGTGGCATGCCCTGCCTCATGGTAAGCGATAGAGCGTTTCTCGTCTTTGGTCATTATCTTCGTCTTTCGCTCCAAGCCGCCCACGATACGGTCCACGGCATCCATAAAGTCCTGTTTGCCTACCTTCTTATGCTCGTTGCGGGCGGCAATCAGAGCCGCCTCGTTACATACGTTAGCGATATCTGCACCCGAGAAACCGGGCGTCTGCTTCGAGAGGAAATCCACGTCCACCGTCTTGTCCAACTTTAGCGGGCGCAGGTGTACACCGAATATCTCCTTACGCTCTTGCAGGTCGGGCAGCTCCACGTGTATCTGCCTGTCGAAGCGTCCCGCGCGCAATAGGGCAGGGTCCAGCACATCCGCACGGTTGGTTGCAGCGAGGATAATCACGCCCGAGTTGGTGCCGAAACCGTCCATCTCGGTCAGCAACTGGTTGAGCGTTGACTCACGTTCGTCGTTGCCGCCGCCCAGCGTGGCGTTCTTGCCGCGGGCGCGTCCAATAGCGTCTATCTCGTCGATAAAGATGATAGCCGGCGACTTCTCTTTGGCTTGGCGGAAGAGGTCGCGCACACGGCTCGCACCTACCCCCACAAACATCTCCACGAAGTCGCTACCCGACATCGAGAAGAAGGGTACATCCGCTTCTCCCGCCACGGCCTTGGCGAGCAGCGTCTTACCTGTCCCCGGAGGCCCTACCAGCAATGCTCCCTTGGGTATCTTGCCGCCGAGGTCCGTATATTTCTTCGGGTTCTTCAGGAAGGCTACTATCTCCTGCACCTCCTGCTTCGCGCCGTATAGTCCCGCCACGTCCTTGAAGGTCACCTTGTCCTTCTTGTCCTTGTCGTAAACCTGCGCTTTGGCTTTGCCTACGCCGAAGATACCTCCGCCGCCGGCTGCCGCCCCCATGCCGCGGCTCATCCATACGAAGAACAGTACCAGCAACGCAAACGGCAGTATATTCGCCAGTATGATGTACCAATAGTCGCGGCTCTTCTCGTAGCGCACATCTATTGGCAGCATATCCGCCTCCGAACGGCGTTTGTTCACGTCGTCCATGTATTTGGCAAACTCCTCTACCGTCGGCACTTGCGCCACCAGCTTGCCTTTGGCTTGCTCGCCCTTGGCTTGGTCCCCGAACACCAGCACGTAGCTTGTCGGACGAATAATCGCCTCAGCATGGTTGTCGTCATATACCACTAATTTCTCTACGGCATTGTTCTCTATGTATGCCGTAAACTTGGTATAACTCAGGTCCTTTTTGCTTCCGCCCTCGTTGCCGCCGAACAACCACATGCCCGCCAATCCGAATAGCAGTATGTATAGTATCATGCTTACCCAACGGCGGCGTGGTTTCTGTGGTCCTTTCTGCCCCTCGGGTCCTCCCGCGGCAGGACGTCTGTTTTGTTTGTCTTGCTCCATAGATTAGGTTGTGTTTGTTTTGATGGTTAGCCTTACGCTTCATCGGGCAGCTCTGTTACCTTGCCGTCCGCCCACAAGTGCTCTATGTCGTAGAACTCGCGTGGCTCGCGCTGCATTATATGGACAAATACCGTGCCATAATCCATCGCTATCCATTCCGCATTCTCCTGCCCTGCCACCGACATCGGGTGCACATGTGTCTGCGTGCGGACGTAGTCGTCCACCTCGTCGGCGATAGCGCTCACTTGCGTGTTGCTGTTTCCCTCGGCTATTACCATGTACTCTACGGGGGCTTCTTTTATTTTCCGCAGGTCTATCATTACGATGTGTTGTCCCTTGCGATTGCGTATGCCGGTTAGTATAGTCTCTACCAGCGCTTTTGTAGATATTTCCTTCATGTTGTTTGTATATGTTTCTTGTGTTATTGGCTATTTATGTTTCGTTTTTGACTATTTGGCTTCGTTATCGACCAATTTAGCTTCGTTGCCGGGCGTTTTTGTAAAACTATTAGTTCTCGTTAAGCTATTTGGTCGCAAAGGTACAACAAATAAACCGAAATTCCAAATTTCCGCTTTAGTTTTCAAGTCAACCGCATTAAATTCCTACGAAGAGGATTGCAATCAGGTACCGTAGCAACCCCGTAGCATCTTGGGACCCGCGTAGCCCCTGCATGGGCTC
>JBJECK010000006.1:0-4804 GCA_051870995.1 Paludibacteraceae bacterium
GTAGCCCCTGCATGGGCTCTGCATAGCCTTTGGACTAACGTTCTCCCCTTTTCTCCCTCGTGGTGCAAACCAATGGAGCGCAGCGGAATGTTTGCAACACGAAAGCGCAGCAACCTCGTAGGGCTAACGCTGTAGTGGAACGGAAGCGTTCTTTCCCGGAGAGGATTGCAAGCGCGGTGGCGTTCTGTTACGTAGGGAATTGCAAGCAAGCATCTTGGGACCCGCGTAGCCCCTGCATGGGCTCTGCGTAGCCTTTCTTCGTTTTTTCGCGCGGATTCTATCCGCGCCCGCACACAAGCCGATAATGACAGAAGTCAGATTGGTACAGCCTTCGAAAGCTCTGTCTCCGATGCGTGTTACACTATATTTCTCACCATCGTGAGTAACCGACTCGGGAATAATTGCTTCGGTGAAATCTAAATAACGTGAGTTCGATATAAGCGAACAATTGCCTCCCGCAACGACTAATTTGTTTTTTGGTAATACTCAATTGTCAAATAGTCAAATAAGATATTTGAAAATATTTGTTGACATAAAAGAGTTCTTGGTCGTTTTTGTATATAAAAACGTATTTCGAGTTCACGTTAATTACAAATTAAAAATTCGCTTCGTTTCAGCAGAGGATAAGCTGTGGATACGCCGTGGTTGTGCACCTATTTCTAAAATCATTTTTTTGTCCGTTTTTTGAGCATTGTTGACCATATGTGTTCATGGTTGGTTGTTTTTGTGAACTAAAGCGTCCGTATTATCCCCACTATTAGGTATTGCGCAACTGATTTATTTGTAGTAATTTTGCGGTTCGATAAGAAATTGGGCGTCCGATATTGCCCAAACCAAAGACAAATGAGCGAGCAGAATATATTCAGACAGATTCAGGTGGCGGTCGTGGGGACTCCCAAGAGTGGCAAAACCGCCCTCGTAGAGATGCTGAGAGAGACAGCTTCTTTTACGGGGCGCTCTATTGTCTTCACGGAGATACACAATTTGGACAACCTTCACGGGCATGCCTACGATGTGGTATTGCAAGTCGTCGATTCGACCAACTTGGAGCAAAGTCTCTTGCTTACGCCGCATATCATCGACGAGCGGGAGAAAATCGTCATGGCGTTCAGTCGCTACGACCTGCTATTGGAGACGCACCACGCGCTCGACCTTGATAAGATGCGCCTCCAGATTGGCGTACCGATGGCGCTTGTCAGCGCCGGAAAGGCGCAGGGTATCGAGGAGACACTTGCGCTCATCGAGCAGACCCACGCGCAGCCGTTCTCTACCGAACACCCTGTTTATCATGCGTGGAATCAGCGCGACGAAGATGCCTATGCTGCCTACGTCCACGGTGTGCTGATGCAGACGCTTACTCACCCGAAGAACGATTGCCACTCACGGCGAGAAAAGATAGACCGTATTTTGACCAACAAGTGGACGGGATTTCCTATCTTGGCAATCATTCTCGGACTGGTCTTTGAGGCTACTTTTGTGCTTGGTGAACCGCTGCAGGACCTTATGCAGGCGGGTATTGACGCCCTGTATGACCTCTGTCTGCGCCTGCTCCCTGAGGGCTGGCTCAGCAGCCTGCTGGGCGACGGTATCATACAGGGCGTGGGCTCCCTGCTGACGGCGTTGCCGAACATTATCATCCTCTTTTTCTTCCTCTCTCTGATGGAGGATACGGGCTATATGGCGCGTGTGGCATACCTAATGGACGGCGTGATGCACCGGCTGGGGCTTCACGGGCGCTCTTTCATCCCGATGCTCATGGGCTTCGACTGCAACGTGCCGGCTATTATGGCGGCGCGGGATATCCGCGACCCTAAGGACCGTGCGCTTACGATGCTCATGGTGCCTTTTATGTCCTGTTCGGCGCGTCTGCCGGTTTATATCCTGTTTATAGACGCGTTCTTTGCCGACCATAAGGCGCTTGTATTGCTGTCGCTTTATCTCTTGGGCATTCTTATTAGTTTTGCCTTTGCGTTTATTATGAAAAAGACGCGCTGGTTCCGCAAGCCTGCCGACGATATGGTCAACGAGTTGCCTGCTTTCAGCCTGCCTACGTGGCGCAGTATAGGAGGGCATATCTGGTATCGCGTCTCCGATTTTCTCAAGAAGATATCCACCGTCGTGCTTTGTGCTTCTGTCGTTATTTGGGCGTTGGAGTACTTCCCCGCGGGCGACCTCGACCATATAGAAACCTCGTGGCTGGCGGCTGTCGGGCAGTTCCTCGAGCCGGTGATGCGCCCCTTGGGATTCGATTGGAAGATGTCGGTTTGCTTGCTGACGGGCCTGCCTGCCAAGGAGGCGATTGCTTCTACGTTTGCCATCTTGTTCGGCGGAGATATGGCGGCTACCGCCCTCACGCCGGTGAGTGCGTATGCGTTCTTGGTCTTCACCTTGCTCTATTTCCCTTGTGTGGCTACTATTGCTACTATCCGCCGCGAAATCAACTGGCAGTGGGCAACGTTCACGGTCGTCAACTCTATCGCCGTCGCGTGGTTAGCCGCTTTCGTGGTCTTCCGCCTCGGCTCGTTACTTCTAACATCTAACAGCATAGCGTTCTAACATCCAACAGCGTAGCGTTCTAACATCCAACAGCGTAGCGTTCTAACTTCTGATATGTGGGAGAAATTGCTGGTCATATTATTGGTCATAATAGCGGTAGCTGGTATAGTGCTTTCTGTCCGCCGCCAGCGTCGTCAGTCCTGTGACGCATCTTGCCGCGATTGCCCGCTTTACAACGCCTGCACCAAGCCCGACAAACAACCTGCCGACCAACAATAAAAAACGTGTGGTTGATAGAAGCAAACCATTTCCTCACGCAAGTACTAATTGGTTTTTGGTAATAGTCAAATAGTAAATAGCTAAATGGTCAAATAAAATATTTTGAGCCATATTTGGAAATATTTGTTTATAGGTTTCTTTTCGGATGGGCAGGGTGGAGTGTTTTCGTTGTTTTTGTCAACATTATTGGCTGTTTTTGTATATAAAAAACGTATCTCGAGTGCACATTAAAAAAGGATGTACCGTAATGATACATCCTTTCGTATTTTAGTATAAGTTGTTTATCGTACACTCGTCAGTTTCCGTACGTGTGCGTTGAAAGCATCCTGCTTGAGTAGTTGCTCCAAACTGATGTGCATCCTGTAGTTCCAGAAATGCCGTGGGTTAGCCGGCACGTTGATACGGTCGGCATGCTGGTCTTTGATGCGCACCTCGCCGTCTATTGCCAGCCAGTCTTGCAACGGCAGTATCACCCACATCGCTGGGCTGTACATGTGCTGGTTGACGATAAATTCGGCTATCTCTGGGGTCATCTCTTGCGGTGCTTCGCCGTACCAGCCCATCTGCTCGTTGTAGAAGCGTTGGGTCACGGCGCGGTCTTCCTCCCACCATGCCCGCAGCGGGTTCGTGTCGTGTGTACCCGTAGTGCAGACGCTCAGGTAGGGCGCATCCGCGGGGTGGGCGAAAGCGATGGTCGGGTCTTTGGGCATACGTTGTATCTCAAGGCTTAGTATCTGCAGTTGGTGCATTACGTCCGGTACGCACGCCGGCACCATACCCAGGTCTTCGCCGCAGCATAGCATCCCCGTCGCGTTGATGAGCGTCGGCAACTTGCGCATTGCGCTCTCGCGCCAGAAGTTGGTATGACGACGGAAGAAATAGTCGTTGTAGATGTTCATCAGCACCCGTTTCTGGTCGTCATACAGCTCGTTGAAAGAGTGCGACTGGTAGATGGAGATGCGTGGGTGAAGCATATCGGGGTTCTTCTGGTCGCGCACGAACAGCACCTCGCAGTGCAGGTATATCAGTCCGTTGCACAGGTTCTGCGCTTTCTCTTCGGTCATGCCCAACGCCTGCATGCGCGGCTTGTCCTCTAATAGTGCGTCGAAATAGTCTTGCACTTTCACCTGCGTGTCAAATTCGTCCTTGAAGTAATAGACGTATCCGTCGTTTGTGTTGAGGAAATGCGTTTTCGCGTAGTCCGTGTCGTAGCCGAAGACGTCGCCGAGGAAGTTCGCGCGGATATACGGCTTGGTCATGCGGTCTATGTCGAGGCACACGCCCATGTTCCATAGGTCTTGCGCGCTGTACGGCATCGCCGGCACGAAGTGTCCGCATAGTCCCCATACGTCTGTCTTGCGCATCTGCCATATACGGAAAAAACCCAATATATGGTCTATGCGGTAGGCGTCGAAGTAGTCCTGCATCTTGCGGAAGCGTTTGCACCACCATGCGTATCCGTCTTTCGCCATCTCGTCCCAGTTGTACGTGGGGAAGCCCCAGTTCTGACCGCTGATGGAGAAATCGTCGGGCGGCGCGCCGGCGGAGGCGTCTAAGTTGAACAGCTCGGGGTTGGTGTATGCGTCCACCGAGTCGGGCGAGATGCCGATAGGTATGTCACCCTTGATGGCGACGCCTACCGAGTGGGCGTATGCTACCGCGTCCGACAATTGTTTGTCCGCATGGAACTGCAGGTAGTAGTAGAACTCCCGCGGGTGCTTGTCGCGTTTCGAGAGGAACGCTGCGTACGGCTCTAACCATTCTTTGTTCTTCAGGAAAAACGATTTGTATTCCTCGCTGCTGAACAGCGCCTCTTTGTCGGCATTGTATAGGGTGAGGAAGTATTTCATCTTCTCGTCATATACGCACTGGTAGTCGGCTATCGGTTTTTGGTTGAAGGCCTCTTTGGTGGCAAGGTATTTCTTGCGCATCGCGGGTGTCAGCCTGCCCATTTTCTCTATATTTATATATATGGGGTGCAGCGCAAACACGCTCACGGCGTTGTACGGATACGAGTCGCGGTTGGTGT
>JBJECK010000007.1:0-78096 GCA_051870995.1 Paludibacteraceae bacterium
CCTCTTTGGCGCGCTGCATCTCCATGAGGTCGCGGCAGGGGATGGTGATGATGACGATTGATTGTTGCTTGTTTTGCATAATGATAATTGTTTTAAAAATTAAATGATTTTATTCTCAGCGTCTCTCATTAGGTGTGCCCTCTGCGGAAACGCTTCCACTTATTAAGGGGGCGCCGAATTTTCGGCGTTTGCGCGAAAAAACGCTCAAAAGTACCATTTTTATCCCCAAACAGGCATAAAAACAAAATCGGAATATACTGGTTGTCAGTATATTCCGAAGAAAATAACAGGTATGCCGTTTTTTTTACAAGGCGCCGAATGAAACGCCGAGTCGGCGGCATAATTGCTCCAAATCGGCAGCAGTAGTTGCTGCCGGATCGAGGAGGTCAATCAAACGCTCAATAGCCGCAACCGACTTCTTGGGCAGATGCTGGTTGCGGAGATTGCGAAAGGGATGACCCATTCGGTCGCAGAAATGGTTTTCCGTGATTTGCCAAATATACCAATTTTGGGGCAGACAGATAAGATTGCGCTCCAGCAGACGTTTGATAAAGTAATAGAGGTCCTGCTTCGAGCCAGTCCATGCCACTACTGCGTCAGCCCATTCACCATAGAAAAGACTATAAAAGTCTTCGGGCTTGGTGTCAGGCGCAAGATACGATTGCCCTTCTGCATACTCGCGGAGGAGATACTGAAAGAGGAGCGGCAAGCGCCTGGCATCTTCCGGTCTCGCGTTGGCATACCGATAGGTAAACGTAGGCGTTTCACAAAAGAAAGTTGACTTCTTGGGTTTGGGAATACGACGCTTGGCGGGTTGCGCGACTTGTACCTCGTCGTCGGAAACGACAATACTACCGAGGATGCACCAAGCAGCATCCAAATGCTTTTGCAATTCGGTGAACTGCGTGTTGGATAATGTAATCATAAGTTGAATTTTTAGTGATTGAAAAACATTAAAAAACACGCATAAGGTTCTGTACCCCAAAAAACCGCCGAAGATAGACTCACACCAACAGGAGAGATCACTATTGCCAATTACTGCCATACAAAAACTATCAACAAAATCAATAAACATGCCCAACATACATGAGGATCATCGGTGTCGTTGTCCTATTACTGTCATTCGCTTAAATCCGAAACAGGCAAATAATGTATCTCCAAACGACCGAACAAAAAGGCTTCCTAATCTATAGCGATTAGGAAGCCTAATAACGTAATTCCTGTACAGGAAATTATTGTACTACGATTTTCTGTACATAGCCATCAGCGAAACGTATTGTATATACCCCCGTTGCAGGCAACGTCACATGGTCTGCAGAACCTGTATATACCACTTTACCATCAACACTATGAATCGTGTAATCAGCATATAAAGGTACCGTCCTGACATACAATTCACGTTGCTTGGTATAAACAATCGGCGTAGTACCCGCTAATTGATTTATACCCGTTAGAATACCCGTTTGTACAGATATAACGACAGACGCTTCGACTCCGGAACCATCTGTGGCAGAAGCTGTTAATGTAAGGCGTCCTTCTTGTTCAGAAGCCGCTACAAGTAACAGGCAATTGCCGTCCAATTCAGATTGCCTCTCAAGGATATTCTTGTTGTCTTCATACGTTATTCTCCATTCCACTTGTTGCGGAGCATCTTCCGGCAGGATAGTTGCGCACACGGTTAATTCAGGGTTATTTTTCGTCATGTTAAATTCCCCTGTTGCCGTACTGAGCAGTATCTGCTGTACTGATGGCGTAAAGTCTTTGACTACGAACTCTTTTTCTGCATAAATACCGGATCCGTCGGTAGCCTCAGCTCGCACAATAACATTACCATTCATACCATATGGCTTAACAGAAAGCACACCGTCGGGCGTTATAGAAGCCAAATCATCGCCTTGCACAATACTCCATACCACTCGTTTGTATGTAGTTTGTATCGGCAGTATCTCGGTATAGAGATTGAGTGCCTTGCGCTGAGGTGTCAATGTGTAAACATTACCTCTTGACACGATAGTAATACTCTCTGCCAGCGTAGCGGTAAGTGCGACAGACGACGTAATCATATTAGAGAGCCCTGCACCTGCCATAGTAGCAGCCGGTAATCTGCGTGCAACAATTCCTGATGATTCTTGCGTATCATAAGCAATTGCATACCATGCATTCTCCGGCGCATTACGGTCAACAAACGTATTATTAGTCCCTGGTAATTGTTCCAATATAGCCAAGTCATCGGGTGTTGTACCGCGTAAGATCGTATAAGAACTGATTGTTTTTCCTTCATAAGGTGTCCAATATAAGTTCACGTTGTTTCCGATTCCTTTATTACACATAAGGTGGACACTACTATGTACATCTGACGGTGTCCCGTCTATACCGAAAGAAGATCCGTAGGATAAGCGATAACGAGTAGCACGTATAGAAGGATCAGAAGTCATATCAATGTATTCTCCCACATTCGGGTCAAGTTCTGCCAACTGTACGAAATTGTCTGTTCTACCGGATTCTTTGTACACATATATTTTGTTGATATATTCCGGCAATGAAGGTATCTGCCAACGAATAAGATTACTTCCAGTAGCAGCATCCACTGAAACAAGCGATATTTCGGGAACAGGTACAGTACCTTGCACATTTATATTCATCCTATACGCATTTTGCCGGCAAAGACCTTCCACATACGTTTCTACCCAAGCCATGCCTTCGTTTGCAAAACACAGAGTTGCCGTAGTATCTCCATGGCTATGCTTGATAGTTACTCCTTCGGAAGCACGTAATACTGCGGAGCGGGTAAGATCAGCAAATACCTTAGGCAATACCACCGTCACGTCACCACCGGCAAGCACCTCATCAGGCATAGAGAAGACGAGGTCGGTAGCAGCACGGACGTATATGTTGGTAGATGAAACAACAGTACCATCCACCGCCACATCGACAGTCTTCAATCCCGGTTCCGTCCAACTCAGCGTACACTCATATCCATTATATGAAGGAATGACAAGCGCATCGTCAGATGATTGCCATACAATATTGCCCGTTCTTGTCCCTGCATACCATGCTGAGACTTCAGTATTAACACACGTTTCGTCGGGCATAAACGTTGCTATTTCCTCCTCGAATTTGAATGTATACGGTTGTGTAAAATCCGAGTGCGCATTCCAAAGGTCAATTGCTTGTATCTGCACCTCATATTCTTGCCCGACAGAGAAACGCCCAAGAGGAATAGTCATTGATGTGCCGCGGCGATAGGGATAGTCAGGAATAACCGCTGCCTTGTTGCTCAATCCATTCATCGGAGATATAACAAACGCATTGTCACCTTCTGCTCCCTTTCGTTTCACCGAGACATTATAACGCATTTGTGCTGCCGGTGTTTCGCGGTCGTCGGCTGCATCCCAATGGATAGTGAGTCCGTTCCAATCTTGGGTAGTATATATGTTGGTCGGTTGTTGCGGAGCTGTATTGGTAATGCGCGTTTTCATACGGAAACCGCCCTCGTCCGGTACTCCGTCTCCATCCAAATCTATGAAAGGATATGCAGAAGGAGCTGTTGACGAATAGGATATAGGTTGGCATCGTACCTGATATTGCGGATACAAATAGAGGATATAGTAACCACTTTGTTCCTCTATCTCGCCCTGTAGCAACAGATCAGGATAGCCATTGTTGTCATAATCACGCCAATCGCGCAAATCTCCATAACGGGTCACCAACCTATCAACCGTATATCCTTTGGGAAGGTACAATTCAGCTGTTTGGGAATAGGTCATTGATGTATCGCCCAACAAAGCAACCAGACAATAATCATTCTTTATTAACAAGAAATCGATAAATCCATCGGAATTGATATCGGCTATGCCGGCAATAGACTTGGCTTCTTCGGGCAGAGGAACAGGATATGTATCGTAATAATTTCCCCTATTGAGCCCGATAGAAACGTCTGTGGAAGAAGACTTGCTGATTTTATCCATTAAGCCATCCGCGTTGACATCTATCGTTTGTCCCCATTGGCGGGTAAACGTCAGTCGGTCTCCCGAATCAATCCATGCGTACGGATCCCAACCATAGTCTAAACCTCCCCAGTCCGGGAAACCATCGCTATTCACATCTGTAGGATAATAACCGGAGAAAGTAATGTTGAAATCTTGCGTAGAATAGTCGAAATCAAAATCTTCTTCGTTGATGAACAAATTGCCTTTATTGGTATAAGGTACTGCATCTAATAGTCCATCCATATTGAAGTCGATAAATAGTGGCGCGGCAGGTGTGCCGGATATTTGCATATCACTATTGAACGTCTTCGGCAGTTTATGGAAAGTGCCATCTCCGTTGTTCTGGTAGAACCCACTAATTTTGTCTATGATTCCGATACCGTCGGTTACACCGTCCATATCGAGGTCTGCATACGATAATGCAGTAGAGCCGGTGGTAGCATAGAACTTGACAGGTGCGACTTCGAGCGTTTGTATTTCCATAGGCGACGTTTTTCCGGCGGCGTCAGCTACGACCAGCGAAATTGTCTTTGTACCGGGAGTATTATAGACAATATGGTAGGTTTGCCCTTCTTGCGCTATCACCTGTACACTATCGCCGAAATCCCACATATAGTTGTATCCTATAGTAGGCGCACCATTATAAGTTACAATAACAGTATCTGCGGTGGTGGTAGTAGGTGTTTGAATCGTGAATGTAGCACGGAGCATAGTATGTGAATATACGACCTCATCGCTCCATTCGCCACCTAAGCCTGCAGGATCGATTGCCTGCACAGCGATATAATACTTACCTTCTTGCCACCCTGCGACGTTCACATAGCGGCTTAGGGCATACCCCATATTGCCCTCTCCTACGTTCAGATGCTGACCGATAGCATTCGCATAGGCATACCATACATCGCTTTTTCCGGGGGCAGTACCGATTCGTAGGGCATAGGTGATGTCCAAAGGACTTGACTCTGCATCATTACCTTGTTGCCAAACTATATTAAGCATGCCCTGTTCTGCATCCGGGAGTAAGATCGGTGCAGACATCTTTGCGGGTGGAGTATTAGGCGTTGCCGCATCGAAATGTCCATGAATGTAATAAGAGTCATCGCGATTGCCATTGGTTTTGCACTCTGCCCAGTATTCGGTAACCCCATCATTGTTGAAATCACCTACAACGAAAGAAGGCTGTGCCGTACCGGAAAGCACGGTTTTCGAGAGGAAAGGCGCGGCATCGGTTGCTGTCTTGAACCGATTGTTGTAGCGTATCAACCAATAATCACCATTAACGCAGTCGTTGTACCTTCCTGAAAGTGAATCCCGGGCTATAATCTCATACTTTCCATCGTTGTCCACATCTTTGCAACCCAAGAAAGCAAAATGTTGCTCAAAGGCATTCTCTACTTTCTTGAATGTATTATTGCCATCATTGCGGAAGAAAACTAAGTAAGCATAAGCAGACGAAGTGGTATAGTTGAATGCCAAAAGGATATCCACATCGCCGTCTTGGTCAAAATCGTTGCACCATACATCAGAGATGTTGAGGTTCTGCATTAACGTCTGTGTACGGGTAGAACCGGCTCCTGTGTAGATTTGCAAAGATACCGTCTTCGTGGACTCGTTGATAATAACGTAGTCGGTAATACCATCGTTATTGAGATCTTTTACGATCACACGTCCGTCAAACTGACCACCTATATATGTGTTATTACCCAGGTTGTAAAGCACAGCGCCGGTAGTGGAACTCATAAGGTCGATATATCCGTCACGATCGAGGTCAATAGCCGTATCAATAGTCCTAAAATTATAACTATTGGTAGCAGCGACCATTCTTAAGACGGGCAAATTCGATGTGGTTGGTTCGTCGGCAGATATGTTGCGTTTAGCCGGCAGTTTGACGAACATACCATTCGCTAACGACGGAATAGAAGTCTCCACCAATAGAATATTGCTGGTTGTTTTCCATTTCTCATACAAGGCGCTATCGATTGCCGTTGTATCAGTCAGGAATTGGAGTTCTGTTTTCAGGTATGAACCGTCGGGCTGACGGTAGTAGATATAGTGTCCGTCCTCGTAGGAATAGATATCGGGCATACCGTTATTATCTGCATCTACGAGAAAACTTTGGGGAACATACAACGGCGCTGAGACTTCGCTTGCCAAACGCGACAAATAACATTGCTTTATAATCTTTTCATAGTAACCCCCCTCATATGTAGCCACAACGTCTATGTCTGTATCGTTGTTGGTATTTACAAATTGGAAGTTTGAATAAGTATTTTCATTATCAATTGGTGTAAGCGTATCTTGCAAAAGTATGCCTTCCGAACTATATACTGTGCCAAAAGAACGATATATTCGTTTATTACCATCAGGAATATATTTAATATAACGGCTGTCGGAAGTGATAAAGTCCATAGCCCCGTCTTTGTCTATATCGTATATTGCGCTTGCCGACTTAGGACCGGCAGGTGAAACGGCATCATAGGGGATAGACGCAAAAAGTGGCAGGGGTTGATCTGACAAAAATACACCTGTCGGGATATGCTGAACAGAATCTCCAAACAAAGTCAGTACCTTCGTTGGCAGAGCATAAACACCTATATTCGTGCAATTGCGCGCATTCCAAGTAATAGAAGTAAGACCCGTGCAATCATAGAAAGCCCTATCTCCAATGCTCGTTACATTCTCGGGGATAGTAATAGACGTAAGACCGCTCATCCCGCTACATACTAAGTTAGGAATCCTCTCCACTTTATCACCAAAGGTAAACGATTTGACATGAGAGACATATTTAGAATCGAAAAGAGAATTATAATCATTATGAAATCTTGGGACTACAAAATCGGCACAATTCTTCGCATTCCAAACTATGGAAGCTATAGCTTTGCAATTGGAAAAAATACCCCATCCCATGCTCGTTACGCTTTCGGGAATAGTAATAGTGGTAAGATTACTCATATTCTGACATAAGTAAGCCGGAATAGTATCTACCTCGTTACCAAAAATAAACGAGGTTATTTGAGAATCAATTGCCCAAAACGGTGAACTATTAGAATCAGAGCATCGGCAATTCTTAGCATTCCACACCACAGAAGTAAGACCAGTACAACCATAGAAAACACTGCTTCCGATAGTGGTTACGCTTTCGGGGATAGTGATAGAAGTTATGCCTGTGCAATTACGAAATGCGCCGTCCTTGATAGTGGTTACCGTTTCCGGTATAATAATATCTCCCTGTGCGGCGATGTTGCATTGTTTCAATATCGTTTGTTCCTCATCCTCAAAATAGAACCAACCGAGCATAGAACCATCCACTACGCTTTGCGCTCCCCAAGGGCTACCGGTTGCCGCTCCTGCATAAATCACTGACGGAATATACAGAAAAGCATCTGCACCAATCTCCGTTACCGTCTTAGGCACAGCAAGGATCTGCACCGGAGAGCAATTCCCAAACGCGTACTCTCCTATGTCGGTTACGCTTTCAGGAATAATAATTGAGGTTAGATTGGAACAATTATAGAACGCATAATTACCAATACTTGTAACACCATTCGGAATTACTAAATTAGTTACCAATTCACCATCGATATATAGATTGCGGGAGCAAGAGATAGGGTTAGCACCGGATCCGTCAAATTGGATATTGCACCAATCGGCAATATCTCCTGTGTAAGTAGTTTGTGTAAATGCACAATTGGTGAAGGCACCTGCACCAATAGTGAGTACATTTTGTGGAATAGTAATAGAATGTATATTATCACATTCATAGAAAGCATACTCCCCAATTTTCTTCAGATTATTCGAGAGCGTAAGCTCGGTAAGGCTACTACACTTATAAAAAGCACTATTTCCAATGCTTGTTACACTATTTGGGAGAGTCACTGATGGTATATTGTACATATAGTAGCATAAGTAACTCGGAATAGTCTCTACTTCATCTCCAAACGTAAAGCTGGTGATATGACTGCGCACGTTATAAAACGGTACGTCATACTCCGATGTCCACCCTTCGCAATTCTTGGCATTCCATACCACAGTAGTTAATTGGCTACAACTATAAAAAGCACTCGCTCCAATACTCGTTACACTCTCAGGGATAGTAATAGACGTAAGACTAGAGCAACCGGAGAAAGCACTACTTCCAATGCTTGTTACACCATTGGGTATAGCCACAGAAGTAAGACCGCTGCAACCGGAAAAAGCACTATTTCCTATAGTGGCTACATTGTTCCCAATACTAATAGACGTAAGACCGCTGCAACTCGAAAAAGCACTATTTCCAATACTCGTTACGCTCTCGGGTATAGCAACAGACGTAAGACCGCTGCAACTCGAAAAAGCACTATTTCCGATCTTTTTCACACTATTGGGTATTATAATCGATGCAACATTGCTCATGTTACAGCACAAAGCCATAGGAATACTATCCACGGTATTACCAAATGTAAATGAGGTAATCTGCGCAGCTATTTTATTAAATGGAGAAGTGGTAACTGATGTCCACCCTCCACCATTTTTGGCATTCCATTCCACCGTGGTTAATTTGCTACAATTTTTGAACGCATCAGATCCGATGCTCGTTACGCTGTTGCCGATAGTAATAGAGCCAAGATTAGTGCAACCGGAGAAGGCACTATTTCCTATGCTTGTGACACCATTGGGGATCGTAACAGATGTAAGACTTTTGCAATTATAGAAAGAACTTACTCCAATGCTTTTTACACTTTCAGGAATAGTAATAGAAGCGAGACCATCGCAACCCGAGAAAGCACTGCTTCCGATACTCGTTACGCCTTCGGGGATACTAACAGAGGCGAGAGTTGAACATTTTTCGAAAGCCCCCTTCCCGATATTAGTTACAGAGTAGGTTATACCATTGTCAAGCACTGTAGATGGAATAATGGCAGCGGTAAGCCCCGAGTAGTTGGCAGTAGAGCGGGATTTTTGATACGTTACTTCCACCGTGTAAGGTTCAACATCGCTTGTGATGTTGTAATACAAGTCTCCGGACTTGAAGTCGTAGGCACGGAGCGAAAGGGGCACTAAGAACAATAACCCCAAGAGGAAGAAAAGCGTTTTTCTCTTCATAATACTTTTGTTTTTGTGGAGAGGCGCACCTATCTGCTCCATGAATAATTAAAAAGAAAAGCGTGGTGCAGTTATCACCTACTTATTCTCTTCGCAGAGGTTCCTGCAAGACCCTTTACCAAGAATAAGCAACTAACGCCCACGCAGATATGACAAGCCGCTATACAGAGACAACGGGTTATCACACCCAAGAGGCGTCTATTGCACTCTTGCTTTGGGGTAAGAAATTTTGCAGGATTTCTGCGAACCAAAACAAGCGCTAATAAACGCTTTTATACAAATATGTTATAGAAAAGACGCTTAGCTGTGCGGTGTTAGATTTTTACTCCCTCCCCCACACCCGCATCTTTTCGCCTGCAAAAGTACAACAAATTTTCGAATTGCGCAATTAGTACGATACAAAAACCACCAAAAACGTAAACAAAAACAACAAGAATGCTACTTCTTAGGTAAACAAAAATTGCCAAAAATTAGACAAATAGATTTGGACAACAATGCTCAAAAAAGAACAACATCCCACGCTGATTTATGCCTCCGTTAATTGCCACAAATAAGTCACTAAACCATTGTCGAAACAATCGGAGAACAAAAACGAAACAAGAATAAACGGAAGGTTTTGTTATTAAGATTATTTGATTTTGCAAGGATAGCCTAAGGGTAGCGCAAAGGTAGCGCGAAGGTAGCGGAAACACCAAAGGCAATCAATTTGTAATTTTTAATGTTGAATGTGTAATTGGCGATGCGGACGAAGACTAAAGAACAAATAAACCGAAGTGCTAACCCTTTGGTCAACGATACTCAAAAAAGAACAAAAATCTCCTTTCCATTTCTTCGTTAATCGCCATTAATTTGCCATTAAAAACAAGTCCTCTTTGGTCAACGATACTCAAAAAAAGAACAAAAAACTCTACTCCTTCTCCGCTAATGCCCGCTAATTTGTCATTAAAAACAAGTTCTCGTTGGGGATGATGCGCACAAAAACAAAAAGAATAGCAACCATGCGGTTGCTATTTGTGGGCTATTTGAGGGCGCGGTAGATGCCGCCGGGGAGGGATTTGACAAGTCCCTGCATCTCCATCATCAAGAGCTCCGAAGCTACCTCAGGATAGGGCAATTCCGTCTCCATAACGACCGAATTGATGTGCATACCGTCTTCCTCCTCATGGATCTTGTCCAACAAAGTACGTTGGGTGGGCGAAAGGGTATCGAAGAGCTCTACCAACTCCGTTTGCACGGGCTTCGGCTTGGTATTCTCCGCATCCCACAACATCGCTTTGATAAGGTCGTCTGCCGACTCTATCAGTTGTGCTTTCTGACGGCGGATAAGGTCGTTGCATCCTTGCGCATTCTCGTCGGAAGGACGCCCCGGGAAAGCAAACAAGTCGCGGTTGTAGTCGTTTGCCATCTGAGCGGTAATCAACGAGCCTCCTTTGAGCTTGGACTCTACGACAACCACGGCATCTGCCAGTCCGGCTATGATACGGTTGCGTGCCACGAAATTCTGCCGCCCGGGCTCTGTCCCGCTCATATACTCCGTCAGCAAACCGCCGTTCTCCAAGGCGCGGATAGCTACGGGGCGATGCAAAGCAGGATAGATACGGTCCAAGCCGTGAGCGGGCACGATAAGCGTAGGAATACCGGCATCCAGCGCCGCACGATGTGCCTCTATATCAATACCGTACGCCAAGCCGCTGACGATAGTTACCTCGGGCAGGCGCTCCGACAAGTCGAGCACGAGTCGGCGCGTCAGCTCCTTGCCGCGGTCGGTCGCCACGCGCGTACCGACTATCGAAACGAACTTACCCTTATCAGGAGCGATATTGCCTTTGGCGTAGAGCACCAAAGGACGGTCGGGACATTCGCGCAAGCGGAACGGATAGCCCTCGTCTTGGGGAGTAAAGACCTGTATCTGATGCTGCTCGATAAAGGTACATTCACGCTCCGCACGCAGGAGAGACTCGTGCTGCTTCGGCTCTTGGATATGCCGCCACGCCTCTACGGCAGAGCCGTATTGCGCCAACAGAGCCAGTCCCCGCCGAATCCGATTGCGGAAGAGGTGGCTTAATGCTATTTGGTATAGTTGTTCCTCCTGCATACCCTGTAAATCGCCCATGCCGGCAGCAAGCCTGCCGCCGCCCCGAGCATATCGCTAAGCAGATCCGCCCATTCGCCCGTGCGAAGGGTCGTACAATACTCTTGGAGCAGCTCCAACGCCCCGCCGTAGAACGATACCACAGCCCACACCAGCAAATAGAAATACCATGCGGCATGCCCGTCCCACAACACGCACAACATCAGCACACATGCCAAGCCTACATACATCAGCATATGGGCGACCTTGTCGTTAGTAATAGGAAACGAAACAATCGCTGCAGGGTTCTCCCACAGCGATAAGAACGCCACCAACGCAGCTACCAGCAATGCCGGTATATAGCGCAGGGCGTGCATCATAATTTCTGTCCGAAGCAGAGATCGCCCGCATCGCCCAAGCCCGGAACGATATATTTCTTCTCGTTCAGCACGGGGTCGATAGCGGCACACCAGAGCGTAATATCCTTGTCCTTGAGCGTCTTTTTCAGGTACTTCACCGCCTGATGCGTTCCGATGGTGCAACACAGATGAGATACCGATGGGATACCGTGGCGCAAGAGTGCGCGATAGGCGACCTCCATCGACATGCCGGTAGCCAACATCGGGTCCACCAAGATGAGCGTCTTGCCGGTCAGGTCGGGAGCCGCCAGATACTCGGCAACAATCTCCATCTCCTGCTGACCTTTCACGTTGCGCCCCATACGGCGGTAAGCGCTCAGGAAAGCATTCTCCGCGCCGTCGAACATATTGAGGAAACCCTGATGGAGCGGCAGACCCGCGCGCAGGATAGTACCCAGCACGACCTTGTCCGCTATGGTCTGCACCTCAGCCGTTCCAAGGGGAGTTTGTACGTTCTCCGTTTGGTACGTCAGCACCTTGCTGACCTCCAGCGCCATAATCTCGCCTATACGCTCTATATTGCGGCGGAAACGAAGGCTGTCCTTTTGGATATTGACGTCACGGATTTCTTTGAGGTACTGATTCAGAATAGAATTCTTCTCCGACAGATTGACTACTTTCATAACGAGTGATATTTAGTTGCGCATAGATGCCTTAACGGCTTTCAGTTCTTCTTTGATAACCTTTGTGTTGCTCTTGTGCATCTGGTCCAAATGGTTGAGGTCAATCTCTTTGTTCTGAAGCTCAATCTCGAAATTAGAGAGAGACGCCTGCTCTTTATTTATCTGCTCTTGTATCTTGAGCAATGCTTTCTGACGGTATGCCAGATTCTCCAAGTCGCGCACGACATCCTCTTTCTGCGCCTGCAGGAGCGTAGTATAGCTCTCGCGGGACTCTTTATCCAATTGCCCCAACTGCTGCGTTTTGCGTATTTGCTTGTCGATAGATTCGTTCAGGGCGCTCAAGGTGCTCTCCTCGTTGGCATACTGCTTCTGCAACGACTCGTAGGTGCTCCGCAATTGCTCTATGTACGAGGCTATATTCTTGGCGTGAGCCTTTTCTTCTTTCAACTCTTTCTTGGCTGCCGAAATAGCTTTCTCGTTAGCATCCTGCGTCAGCTGGATACGTTGCAGCTCAGACTTATACATCGGCTTGTCCGACGCATATTGCTCGCGCATGGAACTCAATGAGAACTCGGCTAACGTAATAGTCAACGGGGAAACATGCTGGGCGGACATCAACAAACTAACCGCTCCGAAAGCAATTATCAAACAAATCTTTTTCATTATCATTTGGGTATATTATTTCAGCCCGCAAAGATACAGACAAATTTGCATATTCACAAATTTAATTGTACCTTTGTCCGATTTTTCAGAAAAGACAGATGGCAGATTTCAAACATTTCGTATATCAAGACGCTACTATTGAGTTCGTTACCGCCGCCGCCCAGACATGCCTCCTGCTGGAGCATACTGCGGAGACGGACAAAGAGACCTTTATCGAGAAGAGTCTTTATCTGTTGCCGTTGCTGTATCTGAAGACGCACATCCTGCAAGTGCCCGACACCCTCTTGGACGGCGAGCCGCAGCATTTTGTGGCAGAAGAAGATTACAATTACGTGCGTTTGGGAGTCCAAAGAGTGCTCGGCTCGGACGATGCCTATTTGGAGGTATTTGTGGAAGACATGAAATACAACGACGAACCCGTTACAGCCTATATATCAGAGAATTTGGCGGATATATACCAAGAGCTGAAAGATATGGCGGCGAGCTTCCAGACGGGGCAAGAGGAGGTGATGAATGATGCCGTTGCTGCTTGCCTGGTCGCCTTCCGCGAACATTGGGGAATCAAGCTCTTGAATGCTATGCGGGCGCTGCACGTACTATCCTTATCTCCCGCCAACGAAGATTGACAGATGAAGCCGAACAGTTACACACACCATATTTCCAAAGAGTTGATTCATTGGATGCCGCTAACGAAGTTTGACGGAGAGACCATAGTAGTAGATGAGCCGTCGCAAGTGGCAGATGCTGTTGCCTACTTGTGCCAACAAAAGGTAGTAGGCGTAGATACCGAGGCACGCCCGAGTTTCACGCGCGGCGTACACTATCCCACCTCACTCTTGCAGATAGCTACGCGCGAACGATGCTATCTGTTCCGACTCTTTCGGATAGGGATGCCCAAGGAGTTGGCAAGGCTCTTTTCCGACCCTGCTATTTGCAAGGTAGGTCTGGCTTTCAAAGACGATCTGAACGGCCTGCGGCGGCTGCGCAATTTCGAGCCCGCCAATTGTGTGGACTTGCAATCCATCGTCAATAAATACGGTATCCTTGATATGGGGTTGCAGAAGATTTTCGCTATCTGTTTCGGCAAGAAGATATCCAAGGCGCAACAGTTGACCAACTGGGAGAACGACAGCCTCACCCCCGAACAAAAGTGCTATGCCGCTACCGACGCGTGGGCGACCCTGCTCATCTACGAAGACCTGACGGAAACCATGCCTTTGCCACGCAAAGAGGCAGAAGCCCTACGCAGGGCAGACCTTGAGGCACAGCAGATGCACCAACAAAACATATTAGCTATTCGGGAGGCACAGACCGCCAAAAGCCGTATCACGGTTCATTCATAATAACAATCATAATACATCAAATACTATGAAACGAAACAGCATCTTGATTCTATGTGTACTCTTTGCGGCAATGAGCTTTGCCCAAGCCAAGTACATTTTCTACTTTATAGGAGACGGTATGGGTACCAATCAAGTTCTTGCAACCGAAATGTATCTGTCCGAGCTGGACGGACAGATAGGCAGGCAATCGCTACACATGACCCGATTCCCCTATTCCGGTCAGGTAGCTACGTTCTCCCGTTCTAACGGCATTACCGACTCTTCGGCGGCAGGAACATGCCTCGCCACAGGTACAAAAACCAACAACGGGATGCTGGGCTTGACTCCCGAACCGGACACATTGCAGACCATAGCGGAGAAACTGCAACAGAAAGGGTATGGCATCGGTATTATGACGACTGTCGCAATCGACCACGCTACACCTGCCGCTTTCTACGCCAAGGTGCCCGACCGTGGTCAATACTACGAGATAGGGACTCAGTTGGCACACTCCCGTTTCGATTTCTTCGGCGGAGCAGGATTCCACCAGCCTGACAATAAGGATGTACCCTCTGCGAGCAACCTCTATGATTTGTGTGAGCAGCAAGGCTATACGCTGGCGCACGGATACGCAGATGCGCAGGAGAAACTGGATGCTGCCAAGCTGATACTCTTGCAAGCAACGGACGGCATCGACCGCTCGAAAAAGTCCGATTGTCTGCCCTATGCGATCGACCGCAAGGGAGACGCCCTGACTTTGCGCCAGATTGTGGCAACGGCAATCCCCTTCTTGCAACAAAAGCACGACCGCTTTTTCATGATGGTGGAAGGAGGCATGATTGACTACGCTTGCCACGGACAGGACGGAGCAACCGCCATAGGGGAAGCGTTGGATATGGATTCCGCTCTCGCTGTAGCCTACCGTTTCTACCTCGACCACCCTGATGAGACGCTGATTGTGGTTACTGCCGACCACGAAACAGGCGGCATGGCGCTTGGCAATAGTGATTATACCCTCAACCTGCAAGCGCTGCAATACCAACGCTGTTCCGCATGGATACTGTCCGACATGCTATCTGCCTTATTCAGTCCGTCCGACAAACAGGCATACCCCTCGTGGGATGATGTCAAGTCTGTGTTGTCCAAGCAATTAGGATTATATACCGACGTCCAATTAGCCGAGGACGAGGACCAAAAATTGCAGGCTTTGTACCAAAAAACCGTTGCGCACAAAGACGGAGAAGTAAAGACCTTGTACAAGAATATGAACGAATTGGGCAATACCGCTGTCGCAATGCTCAACCGGAAAGCCAAATTAGGTTGGACCAGCTACAGCCATACGGCACATGCCGTTCCTGTTTTTGCCATTGGTGTAGGCGCAGAGCGTTTTAGCGGCTGGCACGACAATACCGAGATCGCCCCGTTGATCCTCAAAACAGCGATACAATAGGATAAGCTATCATGCTTACAACCACCGAAGCCATTGTCCTCTATCTACAACCTTATACGGATAAGGCGCAGATTCTGCATACCTATACGCGTACAGAAGGACGCATCAACTTTATGGTCTATGGCTCGGCACGAAAAAACAACACTGCGCTATATATACCCATGTCGCTGGTTGAGGTCACGGCGGACATCCATGCCTCACGACAGATGCCGACCCTGCGTCAAGCGCGATTGCTCTACATCCCGCAGCAAATGGCACAGGATGTCAGGCGTCAGACGGTAGCCTTGTTTCTCGCAGAAGTGCTGTTCCGCACGCTGAAACACCCGCTGGAAGATGCGACATTGTTTGACTACCTCGTGAGTGTAGTAAAGACATTGGATACCACCGCCGAGCCGGAGAATCTGCATATACGTTTTCTGATAAATCTGGCTACGTATATCGGGTTTGGTATTGACGAGGAAAAACAACCCGAGTTGCTGAAACTACCTGTAACACGGCGCGAACGCCAAACACAGTTGCAAAACCTATGCAACTATTTCCAAAATCAGATAGACGACTGGCAACAGCCCCGTTCGTTGGATATTCTGATGCAATTATTTGATTGAGTCAGAAATATTCGTCAATATATCTTGACGATGTTTCTTCTTATTGCAGAATCGGCGCACCTTGATATTATTTTCCCCTGCATACCGCTCCGGTAGGTCGATAATCTCCGGCTGCCCGATAAAATGGTCTGTATATTCCCTTTGCTGCCCAGTGTGCACTATCTGCACTTGGTCATATAGTTCCCCTGTTTCCAAGAGGAACGTCTGCATCGTCAACGTATCACCTGCCAACGTAAGCAGCTCGTACATACGGTGCCCCGAGCAGATACGTTCATCAGCAGCGTTAATCTTGTTGAGATAGTACTTGGTAGCGGCATTGGTATTCACAAAGGGTAACCGCCTTGCATAGTTATGGTCATGTCCCGCAAAGACCAAATCTGCTTTTTTCAGAGGCATCCGAAAAGCAAGGTATATCATCGGGTTCTGTCTCCCCATACCACAGGAGAACACGGGGTGGTGCATCATAACGACCACAAACCGGTCGCCGGCTTCTTGTATGGCACGGGTTGCCCAAGTGCTTACTCGCGTAAAATCATGCAACCACCGCAGCCCATTCGTGTCGATAACGATAAAACGCAGATTAGGGAAATCTACATAGTAGCTCGTCCCTTTGAAATCAGCAGGACCGTTGTCTGGATGCCGGAACACATCATACCACATGGGAGAAAGCGTGCGCCGTATACCTTTTCTATACTCATGATTGCCCGGGCAGGACAACAAGGGCAAGGTATCAAATCCTGTACCTGTCAAGTCATGGAACAGCTGTTGATAATAGTAAAAATAGCCCCGTTCTACAAAATCGCCCAATTGCGCATAGCAATCAATCTGCCGATGCCGCATGTGCAGACTATCGTATTGCACCCTGCTCAACGAGTTGTGAACATCGCCCAACAAAAGTATCTGCAACGTATCTTTCGTATGCAGGTCTATCCAACCGGTATCTGTTTTTCGGAATCCGGGAAGAGTATCCGCCCCGAAAGTACGGAAATGATACGCTAAGGTATCACCTTCCCATTGAGGCTCCTGCGGATTGCCGAACCACGCCTGCCAGCGGATGGTGCATACTATTGCACCACCCGCTACCAGGATGATTAACAAAACCCACCACAGGAGGCGTCGTTTCATTGCTGTTTAGAATGGCAGATCGCTTGAATCGTCCAAACCGGGATCAAAAGTGCCGGTGTTGGTGCTCGGCTGCTCCGTCGGTTGGGATGCAGGTGCCGTCGTTGTAGTCCCGGTAGGTGCCGTCGGCTGTGGCGCTGCAGTTCCCTGCTGAACGCGCCACGCACGGATACTGGTGTACCAACGGCCGTTGAACTCCCTTGACTCTATGTCAAAAGAAACGGTTACGAGATCGTCTATTTTGCAGGGATTATTCTTGATACGGTCTTCACCGAAGATTTCAAAACATACCTTGCGAGGATATTGCTCCTGCGTTTCCAGCACATACGACTGCACTTTCCAGGGGTTTCCCGTCTTGCTCACGCCCTCTTGCGCAGGCAACACTTGAATAATTTTTCCTACTATATCCATATTCTTTTCGTTTTGGTATGTTTATTCTCCCTTGATAGCAGCCACACCCGGCAGCACTTTGCCCTCAATAGCCTCGAGCAGTGCGCCACCGCCGGTAGAGATATAGCTTACGCGGTCAGCCAAGCCGAACTTGTTGATGCACGCAACGCTGTCGCCGCCGCCGATGAGCGAGTAAGCACCGTTGTCAGTAGCCTCTGCGATAGCCTCTGCGATAGCGCGCGAGCCGGCGGTGAAGTTGTCAAACTCAAAGACACCGGCAGGACCGTTCCACAGAATGGTCTTCGCCCCCTTGATAGCCTCTGCAAAGGCTTTGCGGCTCTCAGGTCCGGCATCCATACCCTCCCAACCTTCGGGCACGTTGTTGGCAGGACATACCTGTTGCTGTGCATCGTTGGAGAAGTCGTTGCCTGCCACGCAGTCGGTACCCAGCACGAGGTTCACACCTTTGGCTTTCGCCTGTGCGATGATGTCGAGCGCGAGTTCCAGTTTGTCGTCCTCACAGATGGAGTTGCCGATATGTCCGCCCTGCGCTTTGGCGAAGGTGTAGGTCATACCGCCGCAGAGGATGAGGTTGTCCACCTTGTCCATCAGGTTCTCGATGATACCGATTTTGGTCGATACTTTCGAGCCGCCCATGATAGCGGTGAACGGATGCTTGATGTTGGAGAGGATGTTGTCCACAGCCTCCACCTCTTTCTCCATCAGGAAGCCGAGCATCTTGTTGTCCGCATCGAAATAGTCTGCGATGACAGCCGTGGAAGCGTGCTTGCGGTGAGCGGTACCGAAAGCATCGTTCACATAGCAGTCAGCATAGGATGCCAAGGTCTTGGCAAACTCTTTCTGGCTTGCTTTCATCGCCTTCTTTGCCTCGTCGTAAGCGGGATCTTCCTTGTCGATGCCTACTGGTTTGCCTTCCTCCTCAGGATAGAAACGCAGGTTCTCGAGCAGCAGCACCTCGCCGGCTTTCAGCGCATCTGCCTGTGTTTTCGCCTTTGCGCAATCCTCCGCAAACTGTACGGGAGTGCCCAGCGCCGCAGATACCGCGTCCACAATCTGGCGCAGACTCATCTTGGGATTCACTTTGCCTTTCGGCTTGCCCATGTGCGACATGATAATCAGCGCACCACCCTGCTCCAAGATGTACTTGAGCGTAGGCAGCGCGCCACGGATACGGGTGTCGTCCGTGATGTGCCCGTTCTCATCCAAGGGTACATTGAAATCGACACGAACAATTGCTTTCTTTCCTGCGAAATTGTAATTCTTAATAGTCATAATCTTGTTTATTTAGTTATTGGTATATTCATCACCAATCTATGGAGTTCAGTTTTCCCCTATATACATCGCTATACGTCTCCGTCCGTGACTCTCCGCCAATCACATATATGTAGTTGTCGCGCACAACGACCGACTGCTTCTGACGTGCGGAATAAGGTTGCGGAATATAGTTTTTCGTGCTGTCTGCCGCATGCCATGTCAGTCCTTCATCCGTACTAATCAATATATCTCGACCTACATATTGCATATCTGCATCCACACCGCCGAACATATACAAGCTCTTGTCGTACCATACCACACTGACGCCCGTCATATTGCGGAATGTAGGGCGGTCTATCGAGAAATTCTGTATTCTGTATCCGCCCAAGGTATGAATAGTAGTCGAGTATTCCAAGTTCCAACGCGCATTCAGCGCTTTACCTCCCTCCGCATAGCCTCCTAATATCATTGCCCGGCTACGCATACTGGCATTCTCAAAACATACCGCCGCAAAATCGCTTATCGGGAAATCACCCTTCGGGCGTATCTCTGTCGGACGCAGTTCCCCGTCTTGCATCTTCGCTAACACAAGAGCCCCGTCTTGTTTTACCACCGCCCATACAGTATCATTCCATACCATCAGCATACTCCCTAGGGTTATACCCTTACCTGAATAATCGGTACTTTGCCAGGTCATGGCATCCGTCGAAGTGTACAAGTGTACGGAATCTACGTAATACAGCGTTGTGTTGTCCGACAAAATCCCCCGCACGTGGCAATCCGAAGGCAATCCCGAGGGAACACCCTCGTCATTCCATTCCTGCCCGTCTTGCGATGTATAGACGCTATTGCTGAAGCCGTTGTTCTTGACCAACACAAACCTGTCTTGCAGCATCACAACCCGCTGTTCGCTGTTATCCGCCGGATATATCTGCGGCGTCAGTTGCTCCCATTGCACCACATCCGGGTCTATCTGGTGCACGGTAGTACGTATCTCATACACCTTTGTGTTCGTGCCGTCTGCCGAAGTGATATCCAGATAAATAGGCTGGCGCGTAAAATCAATCGTATCGCTTCCTGAAAGCACGATAGTGCTGTCCGGTGTCCTGAGTAACGCCGACCCGGGAGTAGCTGCAAACGTAAATTTGGGTACTACCGAATCCAAAGGCGTGCCGAACATAATCGAATCAGGGTTGTATATCCAACCTGTGTCCAACCGTTCTTCCACCTTGAATGTAGCGGCATCCAAACCCGGATAACGCTTGTCGGCTGCGAAATAGAACGCGGTCAACTGAGCTACCGACGATTTATTGATACTGGTAGTCGATTGTTTACATCCCGCCAACCCCACTACCAGTGCCGTTGATATGATAAGTAAAAATGGTTTCATCTCGTATTTCAAACGGCAAAATTAGTGCCATTTTTGCAAATATGCAAATAAAGTGCTAATTTTGCAAGGTTTTTTGTAACACTTATTTCCGGTTTCCTCCCGCGTGGAGCGTTATTGATTTGTAGCAATGCTTTTCTACTCACAAGTTCAAGATATTTTGCAGCGCCTTCCTTGGACTGTCAAACGCAAGCGGAAGAACGAATTGCGTGCCCTTATTGAGCAAAAACGACGTGTCTATAACGCCGATGCAGCACGCTCCGATTCCGCTGCCATTGTAGCGCGAATCGAGCAGACGGCTGTTTTCCGCAACGCCAAAGTAGTTCTGCTCTACTATCCTATACGCAACGAGGTTGACCTGCGTACATTGGTCGATAAGTATCAAGGCGAAAAGACCTTCCTGCTGCCCGTAACCCACCACGACCGCATGACCGTCTGTCCTTATCGTAGCGGCGACCAACTGCGGCTTGGTCACTCGCATGTACCCGAACCGCTGACTGCCCCTTACCGTGGTAACATTGACCTTATCCTGACTCCCGGCGTGGTCTTCGACCATCATCTGCATCGTATCGGACGAGGAGGCGGTTATTATGACCGGTTCTTGCGGCGCCATAGGCGCGCTTTCTCTCTCGGTGTATGCTACGATTTCCAGTTGTCGGCACACACTATCCCCCGCAACTATTGGGACAAACCGGTCAACGGATTGGTTACTCCCCGCTTGACCATTGTATAGTCGTTTGGCTTGCCTGCCGCTGACTTATCTCTTTGTCGGTTTTCGGCGAAAGCCGTTTCTCTTTCGGACGATAGTAGTAAATCAGTCCATAGTTCTGGCAGTGGCACAACCGGTCGTATGGAAGCAAATCCTTATAATAGTCTTCCACTTGGTTCCAAATCTCCAAGATGATGGCATCCGCCTGCTTGCGCATGTCCTCCATATTCTCCATCACGCGGTTGGTATTCTTCTTGCGGATAGTATGCCCTACTTGATGCTCTTTGAAGATGTCGTAATGTACCTTCACCTTGTTAATCGCCGGGTTGTATATCGGAAATCCGCCCATCGATGTACGTTTTTGCTCGCCCTGAATAATATTCTCTCCCCATATCAGGATATCCTCCTCGCCGCTCAGGTCAGGAACGATATGGCTGCTCGGGTCCAAACCGTACAGCTCTTTCAGTTCTTTCTTTATCTCTCCGCGGATGACCGCCAAGTTCAGCACCTGTATGAAGTGCGAGATGTACATACGCGCATTCTGTACCACATGTCTGTATTGTTTGTTGGCAGACACCTTGGTGCGAAAATTCTCACGGTATTGCATCACGCTGTTCTCGAACTGCATCAAGAAACGTTGTGCTTCCATGAGCGTTTTGTATTGCAGCACTTGCTCCGTAAAATCGGCTTCACTGGCACATTGCACCGCTGATTGCAGTGCTGTCAATCGCGCTTGGTCTGTGTTGGGTAATCGACGATAAGGCATATTCTATTGACTATTTAACTATTTACAATTTTCTATTCACCAGTTTCTCCGCTATCTTCCTCAGTGACTCTGTCGCCCCGTTCTGCGGCAGGCTGTCCAGTATCTCCAGCGCTTGCTGCGTGTGCTCCGCCATCACCTGCTCGCACACCGCGCGCACGCCTAATTGGTTGTAAATCTCCGTTACGGCGCATATCTTCTTCCCGTCCGCCAGCGCGTCATCATGCAGCAGCATCTCTATCCGACCACGCGTTGTCTCGTCCGCACGCTCTATGGCCGTCAGCAGCATATAGGTCTTCTTCCCGCACAGGATGTCTCCCCCTATTGCCTTGCCGAAAGTCTTCGTGTCGCCGTACACATCCAGTATATCGTCCTGTATCTGAAACGCCAACCCCACATGTATGCCGTACTCGTACAGCGCTTCCTGCTGCCGTTCATCCCCCCCCGCGATATACGCGCCAATCTGCAGCGCCGTTGCCAGCAGCACCGAGGTCTTGAGCCGGATCATCATCAGGTAGTCATCTATCGTCACGTCCTCGCGCGTCTCGAAATCCACATCGTACTGCTGCCCCTCGCATATCTCCGTCGCCATCTTGTTAAAGAGTTGCAGCACCCGCAGCAATTTCCCCTCCGGCACGCCGCTCAGCAACTTGTATGCCTCAATCATCATCTGGTCACCCGATAGTATCGCCGTGTTCTCGTTCCAGCGCACATGCACCGTCTCTCGCCCGCGCCTTACCAACGCCTTGTCCATCACGTCGTCGTGCAGCAGCGTGAAATTGTGAAACACCTCCAGAGCCAATGCCGCCGGCACGACATCCTCTTCGCGCCCGCCGAACATCTCGCTTGCTATCAACGCCAGCGTGGGGCGCAACCGTTTCCCGCCCGCCGCCAGTGTGTAGGCTATCGGCTCATACAGTCCCTTCGGCTCCCGCGCCCGGTCCAACTGCTGCAAATATGCTTCTATCGAATTGCTTTTCATTACATTGTATTTTGCTATTGGCTTACGGCGCAATATTAACTGTTCTCTATGATATCCCCCAGCACGTCGCCCATCTTCAGCCCCGCCGCGCGCACCTGCTGCGGAATAAACGATGTCGCCGTCATACCCGGCGTGGTGTTCACCTCCAGCAGGTTGATTTTCCAACCCTCCGTCAGGATATAATCCACGCGGATGATGCCGCGGCAGCCCAACAGATCGTAGATATGCAGCGTCAGCGCCTGCACCGCATCACGCACCTCGTCGGGGATACGCGCCGGCGTTATCTCGTCCGACTCGCCTTTGTACTTCGCGTCGTAGTCGAAATACTCGTTCTTGCTCACCACCTCCGTTATCGGGAATGCCGTCGCCGTCTTGCTCGTCTTATACACGCCGCAGGTAATCTCCGTGCCTTTCATAAACGCCTCGCAAATCACCTCGTCGCCCTCTTTGAATGCCCGCTCTATCGCCGGTGCCACGTCTTCCACACGCTTCACCTTCGTACAACCGAAACTGCTGCCGCCCACATTGCTCTTGATGAAGCACGGCAGCCCCAACTGCCCCGCTATCTCCTCGTCCGTCGGACGCGCCTGCCCGCGGCGCAGCAGGATGCTCTGCGAGATAGCTACACCCATGTTCGCTAAGTAGTGGTTGCACGTGAACTTGTTGTAGGTCAGCGCCGCAGCCAGCACGCCGCAGCACGAATACGGCATCCCTATCATCTCCAAGTAGCCTTGCAGCAGACCGTTCTCGCCCGGTGCGCCGTGTATCGTGATATACGCGAAATTGAACCCTTTGCGCTCACCCGCCTCCACATACGAGAAATCGTTCTTGTCTATCGGCAGCCAGTGCGTCTCGTCCGCCTCACCCAACTTGTCCATCTCCTCGCCTACATACACGCCCCACTCTTGTCCTTTGATGCGCACCACGCGCACGTTGTACTTCTCTTTGTCCATGAACGAGTATATCCCCGCCGCACTACGCAGCGATACCCCGTATTCCGAGGTATACCCGCCTGCTATGATGGCTATGTTTTTTTTCATCACTTACAATTGTTTTGCACATTTGGGCACAAAGATAATGCTTTTTCGCGGTATATGCAAGACAAAAATACAATTCACCTCAAAAACAGTCCCGGCGTCCCCTTTTGCCGATAGGCTGTTCGTGCGCAGTAGATACGCGGTGATTGACATTATCAAATCAACTAAAAAAGAGCACCCCTCGGATAACGTTCGTGTGTTATCCGAGGGATACATCTTGTATCTTCCCGGCGCGCATGTATATGCGTACCATGAGAAGTGCTTATTCTCTCGGCAATCCTTCGGCAAAAACAGCGCTCGTTGCCGTGTCGTTGCCGTGTCGTTGCCGTAATCGTCCGCTAACGAACCGTTCAAAAACCGTTTATAAACGCTTTATAAACCATTTATAAACCCCTAACGGGCAATTAGTGGATGAGGTTGTGCCCCGTCATCTCTGCCGGCTGGTCGATGCCCAAGATATGGCAAATCGACGGTGCGACGTCCGCCAAGATACCGTTCTCCACCTTCGCGTCCAAATGGTCGTTGCTCAGATAGACAAACGGCACGGGGTTGAGCGAGTGCGCCGTGTTGGGTGTCCCATCCGCGTTGATGGCGTTATCGCAGTTGCCGTGGTCGGCAATGATGATAATCTCATAGCCGTTTTTTAGCGCGGTATTCACCACCTTGTCCGTGCACACGTCTATCGTCTCAACTGCCTTTTGGATAGCCGGATAAACGCCCGTATGCCCTACCATATCGCCGTTGGCGAAATTGAGGGTGATATAGTCGTACTTCTGCGTATCGAGCGCGTTGCACAGAGCTTCCGTAACCTCGGGTGCCGACATCTCGGGTTGGAGGTCGTAGGTTGCCACCTTCGGACTCGGAATCAATATACGCTCTTCGCCCTCGTACTCCGCCTCGCGTCCGCCGTTGAAGAAGAACGTCACGTGCGCAAACTTCTCTGTCTCGGCGATACGCAGTTGTTTCAGTCCCGCCTTCGAGACTATCTCGCCCAGCGTATTGTGCACATTCTCTTTCGGGAAGAGCACATGTAGCCCTTGGAATGACGAATCGTAAGGGGTCATGCAGTAGTAGTGCAGGTCGGGGATGGTGTGCATTCCCTGGTCGGGCATATCCTGCTGGGTCAGCACAATTGTTATCTCCTTGGCGCGGTCGTTGCGGTAGTTGAAGAAGATGACCACGTCGCCCTCTTCGATGGTAGCCAACGGCTTGCCGTCGCGCACATGCACGATAGGCTTGATAAACTCGTCGGTCACGCCCGCGTCATACGACGCCTGTACCGCCTGATGCATGTCTTCGCTCTGCTCGCCGATGCCGTTCACGAGGCAATCATAGGCAGTGTGGATACGCTCCCAGCGTTTGTCGCGGTCCATCGCATAGAAACGTCCCTGTACGGAAGCAATCTCGCCGCAAGTCTCTTTCAGGTGCGCCTCCAGACTATCAATAAAGCCCAAACCGGACTTGGGGTCGGTGTCGCGCCCGTCCATGAAGCAGTGGACGAACGTGCGCCCGTCCAAACCGTACTCCTTCGCTATCTGCGTGAGGTAGAAGAGGTGGTCGAACGACGAGTGGACGCCGCCCGTAGAGGTCAATCCCATAATGTGCAGTTTTTTGCCCGAGTTCTTAGCCGTCGTAAACGCGCTTATGATTTCCGGATTCTGCATAATCGAACCGTCCTTACAGGCGCTGTTAATCTTCACAAGGTCCTGATACACTACTCGTCCCGCACCGATATTCAGATGCCCGACCTCCGAGTTGCCCATCTGCCCGTCCGGCAGACCCACGTTCTCGCCGCTGGCCTGCAGCTGGCTGTGAGGGTACTTGGCAAGCAATGCATCCCAATGGGGCGTGGGAGTAGAGTAAATAGCGTCGGCTGTAGTATGATTTCCGATTCCCCAGCCGTCGAGAATCATTAATAATGCTTTGCTCATATAGTTATGTGGTTATTTGTTCTTCATTATGCGTTGCATCTCGCGCTTGTCGTCTTTCTCGCGCAGTGTCTGACGTTTGTCATACGCGTGCTTGCCCTGGCATAGCGCAATCTCTATCTTAGCCAAGCCGCGTTCGTTGATGAACAGCCGCAGGGGGATGATTGCCTTCCCCGTGTCGCGGGAGAGCCGCTCCAATTTGCGCAGCTCCCTACGTTGGAGTAGCAACTTACGGTCGCGTTTCGTCTCGTGGTTCGCATAGCTGCCGAAGCGGTACGCCGCTATGTTGATCTGCTTGGCCCACAGTTCGCCGCCGTCGAACTGGCAGTACGAATCCGTCAGACCGGCATGACCGTCCCGTATCGACTTTATCTCCGTGCCGAAAAGCTGTATGCCCGCAGTATAACGCTCAAGGATAGCATAGTCATAAAACGCCCTGCGGTTCTTTATGTTGATATCACTCTTGAGCCTCATCCTGCATATTCGGAGTGCCGTTGGGCTCTCCGTCGTTTTTGGGTTGCTTTATCTCTACGCGCTTGTATTTCTTCTGTCTCTGCTGCCAGCGCTCACGCGCGTACTGCTGCATGTCGATGATGTCGTCGTTCTCGTCGATAATCTCCAGTCCGAAGATGGTCTCTATAATGTCCTCCAGCGTCAAGATGCCTTGGAAACAGCCGTACTCGTCTATGATAAGCGCTATCTGCGATTTCTGCTTGAGCATCGCATCAAATATCTCGCCTATCGACTTCGTCTCGGGGAAAGAAGGCATCGTGCGTTTGATTGAGCCCAAGGTCACTTGGAAATGGTCCTCCGCCAGGTCCTCCAGGGCATCGTCGCGCAGCACATAACCCGTGATATACTCGGGCGCACCGGGCGCATAGACGGGGATTCGCGAGAAATGGTCATACTCGTCCGACTGGTAGTATTCCTGCAGCGTCATCGTCTCGGGCGCTATCTTTGCTACCACGCGCGGTGTCATTACGTCCGCCGCCTTGATGCTGTCCAGCCGCATCACATTGCTGATAATCTTGTTCTCGTCGCGCTCGATAACCCCCTCTTCCTCACCTACGTTCACCATCGCCAACACCTCTTCGCGCGACACCGTAGCCTCGGCGTCTTGACGCTTGAAGAGCTTCGCGGTAAACTGGATAAGGATAACGAATGGATACATCACCACCATCAGCGCACGTATTGTCTTCGCCGTGAAACCCATGAGCGATTTCCAATAGGTTGTACCGATGGTCTTCGGTATGATCTCGCCGAAAATCAGAATCAGAATCGTTACCAGCGCACTCACCAGCCCGAACCATTTCGAGCCGAAAAGTATCGTCGCCTGTTGACCCACACCGGCTGCACCTATAGTGTTGGCTATCGTATTCAATGACAATATCGCCGCCAGAGGACGTTCGGTCTCGGTTTTGTATCTCTTCATCAGGGCGGCGGGCTTGTACCCCTCTTCTTCGCGCAACGTGATGTAACTAAGCGTGGTCGTCATCAGTATCGACTCTAATAGAGAGCATACGAACGATATCCCCATCGCTAACAGCAAAAAAGCTAATAATAGTCCCATAGATCAGAATTAGGGCGCAAAATTACGACAAAATTTGCATATCTCCAAAAAAAGCAGTACTTTTGCGGGCAATTTTGAAAAAGAGACAACAAATTTCGTACCATAAAACAATCGCATTATGCTGAAGAATATTCTTGCCATCACGGGCAAACCGGGATTGTTCCAATTAGTTAGTCGTGGCAACAACATGCTCATCGTCGAGTCCCTGCTCGACGGAAAGCGTATGCCTACCTATGCACGCGACAAGATCGTGGCGCTCAGCGAGGTGTCTATGTTTACTACCGGAGAGGATGTAAACCTCAGCGTCGTGCTGACCAACGTAGGCAAAAAGGAAGGACTGAAAGTAGCATCCATCGACGCTAAAAAAGCAGACAACGACGCACTCCGCGCTTGGTTTGGCGATGTCCTGCCCGAGTGGGACCGCGACAGAGTATATCCCAGCGATATCCGCAAGCTGATTCAGTGGTACAACATACTCATCAATGCTGGTATTACCGATTTCTCCGTAGAAGAGGAAGCAGAGGCGGAAACGGAAGAGAACAAACCGGTAGCCGAAGCCCCCAAGGCTGCAGAGAAGAAAACCGCCGCTAAGAAAGCATCGGTCAAAACACAGAAATCCGCTGTTGCTCCGGTCAAGACGGGAGTGGGAGCGCGTAAAGGTTGATCCTAAAGGATATTATTCATATCATAGAATCTGTTGCTCCCTTGAGTTACCAGGAGAACTGGGATAATTCGGGACTGCAGGTGGGTAATCCAAGAACAGATATCAAGGCTGTCTTGCTGACTACAGACGTTACGGAGTCGGTAGTCGCCGAGGCTATTCAGCGAGGGTGCGGCTTAATCATCAGCCACCACCCTCTCTTGTTCAGCGGACTCAGGCATCTATGCGGAGCAACGCCTGTGGAGCGTTGCGTAGAGACGGCTGTCCGCAACAATATCGCTATCTACTCCGCGCACACCTCGATGGACAGTTACCTCCACGGCGTCAGCGGGCGCATGGCGGAGACGCTGGGTATCAACGACTACCGCATACTCGTGCCGGCGAAAGACGGGGCGGATTACGGTTTGGGTGTGATAGGCAAGTTGCCCGCATCCATGCCGTTTGCCGACTTTCTCAGCATGCTGAAGACGCGTTTCGGTGCGCCTTACCTGCGCTATACCTCGCCGCTCGCGGAGCAGGTACAGACTATCGCGATGTGCGGAGGAGCAGGCGCCGAGTTCGCCGAGCAGGCGATAGAGCAGGGCGCGGATGTCTATATTACCGCCGATGTCAAGTACCACGAGATGCAGGCGGCGGACGGGCGTATCGCGCTCATAGACATGGACCATTGGGTCAGCGAGCACTTTACCCGCGACATCTTCCGCGACTTGCTCCAAACCCGCTTGCCCGTCTATATCGCGCAGACCGACCATTCGCCCGTGCACACGTGTTAGAACATTGAAACTAAACAATATACACATATGGCTAAACAAGAAAAAGAACTGACCGTAGAAGAGAAACTCAAGGCTCTCTACGAATTGCAAGCAGTCGATTCCAAGATTGACGAACTGCGTATTCTCGCTGGCGAGTTGCCGCAAGAAGTAAAAGACCGCGGAGACGAGATTGAAGGACTCAAAACCCGTCTCCAGAATATCGAGAACGAAATCAAGGAGTGCGAAACCAAAATTTCCGACTACCGCGTGCGCACCGAGAACGCCAACGCAAGCATCTCACGCTACCGCGAGCAGCAGAAAACGGTCCGCAACAACCGCGAGTTCGACAACCTCAACAAGGAAATCGAGTATCAGGAACTGGATATCGAATCCAGCCAAAAGAAGATTCACAACTACACGGCTGACCTCGAGGCTCGTCAGGCAGAGAAGGCTAAAACCATCGCTGACATCGAAGAGAAAACCGTTGACCTCAACCAGAAGAAGAACGAACTCGATTCTATTCTTCTCGAGACCAAAGCCGAGACAGAAGCACTTATGTTGCGTTCCACTGAGTTGGAAAAGCATATCGACGAGCGTCTGCTGACTGCGTTCAAACGTATTCGCCGCAATGCCCACAACGGCTTGGCTGTAGTTAAGGTTGAGCGCGACAGTTGCGGCGGTTGCCACAGCAAAATACCTGCACAGCGTCAGTTGGACATCCGCCAGCGCAAGAAAATCCTTGTCTGCGAGTTCTGCGGCCGTATCTTGGTTGACCCCGACATTGACGCTAAAACCAAGTAGTCCTCGTCTTATACAAGTATCACGCACACCAAGGCGCCATTGGCATAACAGCTCCTTTAGGCTGTACGTCTCAGCAACGGATATTGCGCAAGCACACTCTTAAGGTATCCTGTACATCCCTATTGGGTAACACGCACAAATCCCTTGAGTAGCAACTACAAGCCCCTCCTACACGAAGGGCTTGTTTCATTTTTATCAAAAAGACAATTAGCCATCAATCACGTATGATACACGTAACATATACGTAGGATAAAGCTAAGAATACCGATAGTATGCCGAATCTATGTAGCCACTTGCCTTATAATTACAAATTAAACATTAACCCGCGCAGACACGCTATGCCAATTTAAAATTACAAATTACAAATTAAACATTACTCTCCCTTGTATATATGCAAAAAAAAGCGTACTTTTGCAGTTGGTTTTATATTCTCGCCGCTATACATTAGCGGCATATAAACAAAGCAAGCACATGAAAGAAAATCAGAATACAAAAGAGTCCATCCATCTTCCTGAGAACGCTAACAGACCTCTCAAAAAAGGAGAGAAGTACGAACCTATCCTCAAACCGGAGAATAACTATCCCGAGGTGACGCCTTACAGTGTCTCGATGGGTGTGCTGATGGCGGTGATATTCTCCGCTGCGGCTGCCTATCTCGGGCTGAAAGTGGGGCAGGTGTTCGAGGCGGCTATCCCGATTGCTATCATAGCGGTGGGCTTGTCGTCGGCGCTGGGGCGCAAGAATGCCTTGGGAGAGAATGTGATTATCCAGTCTATCGGTGCATCGAGCGGCGTAATAGTGGCAGGCGCTATCTTCACGCTGCCCGCGCTCTATATCCTGCAAGCCAAATACCCCGGCATGACGGTCAGTTTCATGCAGATTTTCATGTCGTCGCTGTTGGGCGGTTGCTTGGGTATCCTCTTCCTGATACCGTTCCGCAAGTACTTCGTGCAGGAGAAGCACGGCGAGTATCCTTTCCCCGAAGCGACGGCGACAACGCAGGTCCTCGTGTCGGGCGAGCAGGGCGGCAGTCAGGCGAAGCCCCTCATCTGGGCGGCTGGCATCGGCGGATTGTATGACTTCGTGGTCTCCACGTTCGGTCTCTGGACGGAGAGCCTCACCACGCGCATGACGGGCTGGGGCGAGATGCTGGCAACGAAGTTCAAGTTGGTGTTCAGCATCAACACCAGTGCCGCGGTCTTGGGTCTCGGCTATATCATCGGACTGAAATATGCGGCGGTCATCTGTGCAGGCTCGTTCTTCGTTTGGTGGGTGCTGCTGCCGTTGTTGGGCAGCGTTCCCGGCATGGAGGGCGCGGACCCGCAGGCGATGTTCACGGACTACGGACGCAATATCGGCATCGGCGCCATAGCCATGGCGGGCATGATTGGTATTGTCAAGAGTTGGGGCGTCATCAAGTCGGCGGTCGGCTTGGCGGGCAAAGAGTTGGGCGGCAAAGGCAAGGCGGTGGCTTCGGCCACCCTGCGCACGGAGCGCGACTTGAGCATGAAGTTCCTCATTCTTGCCATTGTCGTGGCGTTGCTGTGCACGCTGGTCTTCTTCTGGGTGGGCGTGCTGCACAATCTCTGGCAGGCGCTGGTGGCGTTCCTTGTCGTAGCGGTTATTGCTTTCCTCTTCACGACGGTGGCGGCGAATGCGATTGCCATCGTGGGCTCCAACCCTGTGAGCGGTATGACGCTGATGACGCTGATTATCGCATCGGTTGTCTTCGTCGCGATAGGCATGAAGGGCGAGAGCGGCATGGTAGGCGCGATGGTCATTGGCGGTGTGGTATGTACGGCGCTGTCGATGGCGGGAGGCTTTATCACCGACTTGAAGATTGGATACTGGATTGGTACCACGCCGCGCAAGCAGGAGACATGGAAGTTCCTCGGCACGCTGGTTTCGGCGGCTACGGTCGGAGGCGTGATGATTATCCTCAACAAGACCTACGGCTTTACCGGTGATAATGCCTTGGTTGCTCCGCAGGCGAACGCCATGGCGGCGGTTATTGAGCCGTTGATGAGCGGACAGGGTGCACCGTGGATGCTCTATCTGGCGGGGGCTGTGCTGGCGCTCGTGCTCAATTTCATGGGTGTGCCGGTGCTGGCTTTCGCGCTGGGTATGTTCATTCCGTTGAGTCTCAATACCCCGCTGCTGGTCGGCGGTGCTGTCTCGTGGCTGGTGAGCCGCAAGCAGGCGAAAGACGGAGAGCAGGCGGAGGAGTTGGCGCAGAAGCGCAACGAGAAAGGCACACTTATCGCCAGCGGCTTTATTGCCGGCGGTGCACTGATGGGCGTAGTGAGTGCCGTCATCAAGTTCTGCGGTGCGGACTGCTACCTCACCGCGTGGGCAAGCAGCGGTTGGGCGGCAATCGTCGGGCTGCTGGCATATATTGCACTGATTGTCTATTTTATCTGCGCCAGCAAAAAAGTGAAATAAACCAAAGTATAATAAACTAATCTAACATATTAAATACAACTATTATGGTAAGTTTCAAAGAATTAGGCCTTGTGAACACCCGTGATATGTTCGCCAAGGCAATCAAAGGAGGCTATGCTATTCCTGCCTTCAACTTCAACAACATGGAGCAACTCCAGGCTATCATCAAGGCTTCGGCTGAGACCAAGAGCCCAGTTATCCTCCAAGTATCCAAGGGTGCGCGTAACTACGCTAACCAGACTCTCCTCCGCTACATGGCACAGGGTGCTGTTGAGTATGCCAAGGAACTGGGTTGGGAGAAGCCCCAGATTTGCTTGCACCTTGACCACGGAGACTCGTTCGAACTCTGCAAGAGTTGCGTTGACTTCGGTTTCTCCAGCGTGATGATCGACGCTTCGTCGCTGCCTTACGAGGAGAACATCGCACTGACCAAGAAAGTGGTTGACTACGCGCATCAGTATGATGTAACCGTAGAGGCTGAACTTGGCGTGCTCGCGGGCGTTGAGGACGAAGTGGCTTCCGAGGTTTCCCACTACACCAAGCCCGAGGAGGTTGTAGATTTCGCCACCCGCACCGGTTGCGACTCGCTGGCTATCTCTATCGGTACCAGCCACGGCGCATACAAGTTCACTCCCGAGCAGTGCACCCGCGACCCGAAGACCGGACGCCTCGTTCCTCCTCCCTTGGCATTCGATGTTCTCGACGCCATCATGGAGCAACTGCCGGGCTTCCCCATCGTGCTCCACGGATCGTCGTCCGTACCCCAGGAGTATGTGGACATGATCAACCAATACGGCGGCAAGTTGCCTGACGCAGTGGGTATCCCCGAGGAGCAACTCCGCAAGGCGGCTGCCAGCGCAGTTTGCAAAATCAATATCGACAGCGACAGCCGTCTGGCATTCACCGCTGCCGTGCGCAAAGTGTTCTGGGAGAAGCCGGGTGAGTTCGACCCGCGCAAGTACTGCGGTCCTGCACGCGACCTGATGACCGAACTCTACAAGCACAAAATCGTCAACGTTCTCGGCTCCGACGGCAAAGCAGAGTAATAAGCCAAGAATAAAGAATTATGAATTATGGGCATGCCCGTAATTCATAATTCTTAATTACTAATCCTTAATCAGATTCTGATACTATGCTTCCATTTATGACCGCCGAAGAGGCGGCAAAACTTGTTCCTAATGGTGCAATCGTAGGCATGGGCGGCTTTACGCCCGCAGGAGCACCCAAAGATGTTCCCACCGCTATTGCACACATGGCGGAAGCCCTGCACGCAGAGGGAGAACCTTACAAGATAGGTATGTACACGGGCGCGAGTACGGGCGATAGTTGCGACGGCGCACTGGCGCGCGCACACGCCATCGAGTTCCGTACGCCCTACCAGGGCAATAAGGACCTGCGCGCCGAACTGAACGCACAAGGGGCGCACTACTTCGATATGCACCTCTCCGAACTGGCGCAGAACATCCGCTACGGTTTCCTCCCGCGCCCCGACTTCGCTATCATCGAAGCATGCCAGGTCACCGAAGACGGTGAGATTGTCCCAACGGCAGGCGTAGGCAACATGCTCACTTTCTGTGAGTTGGCACCGAAGATTATCATCGAACTCAACGAGGCTATGCCTGCCACCATGCGAGGCTTGCACGACCTCTACGAGCCGCTTGACCCGCCTGCACGCCGCGAGATTCCTGTTTACAAGCCCTCCGACCGTATCGGTACCGACTGCATCAAGGTGGACCCGGGCAAGATTGTCGCTGTGGTGAAGACCAACCGCCCCAACGAGGTGGGCAAGTTCTCGCCGCTGGATGACACCACTGCGCGGATTGGTGCCAACGTGGCGGCGTTCCTCGAAGCCGAGATGAAGGCGGGACGCATCCCCGCATCGTTCCTTCCTATACAGTCGGGCGTCGGCAATATCGCCAATGCTGTGCTGGGCGCGCTGGGCGAGAACCGGCACATCCCGCCCTTCGAGATGTACACCGAGGTTATCCAGGACTCCGTTGTCGGCTTGATGAAAGAGGGCCGCGTGAAGTTCGCCAGCGGCTGCTCGCTCACCGTCGGCGCGGACAAACTGCAGGACATTATTGACCATATCGACTTCTTCCGCGACAAGATAGTGCTCCGTCCCCAGGAAATCAGCAACAATCCCGAGGTGGCGCGCCGTCTCGGACTGATTACGATTAATACTGCGCTCGAGGCGGACATCTATGGTAACATCAACTCCACCCACGTCTGCGGCACCAAGATGATGAATGGTATCGGCGGCTCGGGCGACTTCACCCGCAACGCTTACATCAGCATCTACACCACGCCCTCCACGGCGAAGGGAGGCTGCATCTCGGCATTCGTGCCCATGGTCAGCCACCTCGACCATTCCGAGCACAGTGTGAAAATTATCATCACCGAACATGGTATTGCCGACTTGCGTGGCAAGAGCCCCATCCAGCGTGCGCACGAGATTATCAACAACTGTGTGGACCCGCAGTACCGCCCGATGCTCCGAGAGTATCTTGCGCTGGCGAAGACGGCGCATACCCCTCATGTCCTCAGTTGCGCCCTCGCGATGCACGAGGAGTTCCAGAAATCCGGCGACATGCGCAACACCAAGTGGGAGAACTACCTGCGCTAAAGCAAACGCGGCACCAGACGCATACATTAAGACATTCAACAGCATCGGTTTCCCGATGCTGTTGAATGTCTTAATAGGTTGTGTCGCTCGCTACTCGTCCTTGAGCTCGTCAGACATTTTCTCTATTTGTTGACGGCAATAGCTAAGCCATTTCCGAGCCTCGTCAGCCAACCGTTTGTATTCGTCCATCGCCATTGCGTCTGACTCTTCCAACTGATTGACAATAGTTTCCACACGCGCCATCGCCTCATCGTATGTGTAAGCTATTTCCTCTTGCGCCGAAGCGTTTTGCTTTTTATTTGCCTTCTCCATCGCAGATAACTCCTATAGTGTAAAACAATATCTTCAGGTCGAGTTGCAAGGACATATTCTCCATATACGTAATGTCATAGTTCAATCGCTCGACCATCTTAGCCAGCGTATCGGTATAACCGACGCGGATAGGTCCCCAACTTGTCAAACCCGGGCGAATCTTATAGAGCAAGCAATAATAGGGAGCTTGTTGCGTAATCTGCCGTATGAAGTAGGCGCGCTCGGGGCGTGGACCGACAATAGACATATCGCCCCGCAAGATGTTCCATAACTGCGGCAGTTCGTCCAAGCGGTACTTGCGCAGTACCCGCCCGACGGATGTGATGCGCGGGTCATTGTCCTGCGTCAGCATAGGCGTCTCCTCCTCTGCGTCCACAGTCATAGTCCTGAATTTCCATATCATAAACGGTTTCCCGTGCAACCCGATACGTTCCTGCCGGTAGATGACCGGACCTTTCGAAGTCGTTTTCACCAACAGAGCTATCACAAGCAGCACAGGAGAAAGCAATACGATTCCTACGCAAGACATCACCACGTCAAAAGCACGCTTGATACACAGCTCCGAGTCGCTCATCTTATGGTCGGTGATACGCACGAGCGGCTGCCCCTCTATCTCGCCGATACGCGCCGCACCTATCAAAATATCATATACCCGCGGCACCAGAGAGATAGGCATATCCAAAGAGTACAGATGGTTGATGATGGCATACAACGTCTGCTCCGAATGCTCCTGCGGCAGGTTGATAATCACCTCGTCTGCATCCCCGCGCTTCAGTGCCTGCGCCTCTGCCATACCGGTGACAGTAACAACACGCAAAGCCGGATGGTGTTTGCGCGTATAGAGGGTGATACACAGACGCGGAATATAGCTGCACACCGACTGCAAGCCCAGCAACACTATTCCCGATACGATATACCGCTTATAACTCTCTACGGGGTCGTCTATAATAATAAGGAAGAAGAAAACAAGCGTAATAAACAACGCGCTAGCAAAGGTCTTGGAGAACTCTGCGGACAACTTCTTCCTCAGCGGGCGCAAATAGTAACCCGACAGATAGTACACGCAGAGGCACACCAGAGGATAGGCAATCAACGGAGGATAAAAACTGAACGACGGTATCAACACGCTATCTACGCCGAACACTTTCCCTTCATATACGAGCCATCTGAACCACAGAAAGAACAGCCACACCACCTCCGCGGAGAGCAGGTCGGCTATGAGGTATATTAGTTGTTGATGTTTGCGGGCAGTCATGAGCGGATAATCTGTACCTCGTTGTTCAATCCTAATTTTATCACGCTACTGGGCTGTTTCTCTTCGGTGTCATCCCTGCGGAAACGGCAAACGTAGTCCGCCGCACATAGTATCTCCTGCGATATCTGTCCGTAGTTCTTGGCGGTAGGTTCTCCGCTGATGTTGGCGGATGTGGATACTATCGGACGATGCAGCTGCTCGCAAAGGGCTTTGGAAAACGCCTCTTGCGTAATGCGAATACCCACGCTCCCGTCGCCGGCAATTAAGTTCGGAGCCAAGTTCTTCGCGCCGGGATAAATGATTGTCATCGGACGTTGTCCCTCCGACACTTCCAGCAAGTCCCATGCCATGTCGGGCACGTCCACATAGCCTTGCAGTTTGCCTGGAGCATCCAGCAACACCAGCATAGTCTTCGAATCCGCACGGCGCTTCAGCGCATAGACTTTCTCCACCGCCGACGCATTAGTGGCATCGCAACCTATCCCCCATACCGTGTCGGTCGGGTAAACAATCACCCCTCCGGCGCGGAGCACACGAACTGCCTCGGCTAAATCCTCTTTGTCGTAACGTCTATTCATAATCCACTGCAAAGATACGGCAAAAATATCAGATATACAAAAAAAAGAAGGATTGTCATCTCGACAACCCAATCTTTACTTAACCTTAAAATCTAATACCATGAAAAACACGGTGCAAAAGTACTGCTCTTTTTTGAATTGACCAAATTTTTTACGGATAAAATATGTTTTTTAGCAGGTTTTCCTTATTTTGGCAACTAAACTTGGCAAAAAAATGGTTTTCAGTCAAAAAAAGGTCGCCAACTTGGTCAGTTCGATATTTTATTGTAATTTTGTCGCGTCCTAAGTAGGGTTTTGCCGCTCGCAAGCGAAGGAAACCCGCATCACAAAGACAAAATTATAATCCAAAACTATAACTATATTATGAAAAATCTTGATTTAACTAAGTATGGTATCATTGGTACCACCGAGATTCTTCACAACCCCTCCTACGAAGTACTTTTCGCAGAGGAAACTAAAGAAGGTCTGACCGGCTTCGACAAGGGCCAACTTACTGAACTTGGAGCAGTTAACGTGATGACTGGTGTGTACACCGGTCGTTCGCCCAAGGACAAATACATCGTGGACGATGCACAGAGCCACAACAACGTTTGGTGGACTTCCGATGCTTACAAAAACGACAACCACCCCATGACCGAGGACGTATGGGCTACCGTGAAGGGCATTGCTCAGAAAGAGTTGTGCAACAAGCGTCTGTTCGTCGTAGATGCTTTCTGCGGTGCCAACAAGGACACCCGCATGGCGGTTCGTTTCATCGTTGAGGTGGCATGGCAGGCACATTTCGTTACCAACATGTTCATCCGGCCTACCGCCGAGGAGTTGGAGAACTTCGAGCCTAACTTCGTTATCTACAATGCTTCCAAGGCAAAAGTAGAGAACTACAAAGAGTTGGGTCTCAACTCTGAGACTTGCGTGGCATTCAACACCACCAGCCGCGAGCAGGTAATCATCAACACATGGTACGGCGGCGAGATGAAGAAAGGTATGTTCTCCATGATGAACTACTACCTCCCTCTCCAGGGCATCGCTTCCATGCACTGCTCTGCCAACACCGACATGAATGGTGAGAACACCGCTATCTTCTTCGGTCTCTCCGGCACAGGTAAAACCACCCTCTCCACCGACCCGAAACGTCTCCTCATCGGTGACGACGAGCACGGATGGGACGACAACGGCGTCTTCAACTTCGAGGGCGGCTGCTATGCCAAGGTTATCAACCTCGACAAAGAGTCTGAGCCCGATATCTACAACGCTATCCGTCGCGATGCGCTCCTCGAGAACGTAACTGTTGATGCTGAGGGCAAGATTGACTTCACCGACAAGAGCACTACCGAGAACACCCGCGTATCCTATCCTATCAACCACATTGAAAAGATTGTGCGCCCTGTTTCTGCAGGTCCTGCTGCCAAGAATGTTATCTTCCTTTCTGCCGACGCTTTCGGCGTGCTGCCTCCTGTCAGCATCCTGACTCCCGAGCAGACCAAGTACTACTTCCTCTCCGGCTTCACCGCCAAGTTAGCAGGTACGGAGCGCGGTATCACCGAGCCTACTCCCACTTTCTCTGCTTGCTTCGGACAGGCATTCCTCGAACTGCATCCTACCAAGTATGCTGAGGAACTCGTTAAGAAGATGGAGAAATCCGGCGCAAAGGCATACCTCGTCAACACCGGTTGGAACGGTACGGGCAAGCGTATCTCTATCCGCGACACACGTGGTATCATCGACGCTATCCTCGGTGGCGACATCCTGAACGCTCCTACCAAGACTATCCCTTACTTCAACTTCGAAGTACCGACCGCTCTGCCGGGCGTAGATCCTGCTATCCTCGATCCGCGCGACACCTATGCAGACGCTGCACAGTGGGAGGAGAAGGCTAAAGACTTGGCGGCTCGCTTCATCAAGAACTTCGCTAAATACGAAGGAAACGAAGCAGGCAAAGCCCTCGTCTCCGCCGGTCCCCAACTCTAATAAGAGCACATATATAATAAAAGGCTGCCAATTCGGCAGCCTTTTATTATATATGTAACCAAGGCTTATAAATCCTCTCCATTTGCCTGGTTACGTTCATTATCGTAAAACATTACAATACCATATTTTCCGTACACTTCTCGTATCATAAACCAAACAGAGTTGAGTTGACAATCTGCTTGATTTTCAGAAGACATACATTGATAATAAACAGCCTGATATCTTTTATTATGTACGGCCATTTCATACGAGATATCCTCTTCCTCTGATAATGACTGATTTCCCTCATAGGAAATATATTTTCCATTGTTCTCAAATTGACGGCATAATGTATTAAATCTAATTTTAATATCCGTTTCAGAGAGAGGTGTTTCGTCCACCAAGGCAACACGATAAACCTTATCATTATTTGTCACGACACTTACATAAACATCTTGCCCATTAAATTTGCCTTCCAAATCCCCGAACTGACTTGCCTTAAATCCTTTTGCCTTTAATTTGGCAATCATTTCCTGTTTTGTTCCGTCAACGGGAATCCCCAAGAACTTTGTTACTTCGCTTTGGGCAAATACACCCAACACCATACAAAATAGTAGCGATAATAAAACATACTTTTTCATATTGTATCAAAATTTATTGTTAATATTACACTTTTACGGTCGCATTATCTTAATAATCGGCACAGTCTTCCAAGACTCATTTTTTGTCTGATATTGATACATTCCCACTTGCCGAACCACCATACCAGATGGAACTTTTACTATTTCATCATCATAGTAGTATTTGTTATCATCATTCGTTAAAAGATAAACAGCACCAAAGTACGAAGTACTATAGTATGAGTCTTTACCACGCACTAAGGCAAAATTACTTTCCAGCACTTGAAAAACCTCAAAAGAACCTTGTTCTACCAATTCTCCTGGTTCATCGAACCATGTTACACCCTTCTTCTCAGTACTCCCCAACGCAAAAAGGAAAGCGACTAAGAAAGTAAGAACAACTCCTGTGAGGACACCGCCACCAAAAATTAACCATTTCTTCATTGCAGTAATGATTTTGTGTTTGTTTTGCCAACCTCTGCAAAACAATACACAATAAAAAAGCGTGAGGTTGCTATGCCACACACTTAGTAATAGACGGTCTTAGGAAACCTTTGAAGAAATAAGTATGCAGATAGAACTCCACGCCGTATGCGCGAAGACATCTTGCATCCGTCTTGTTCTTCATAAGAAAAGTTCCTAAGTTTTCTATTACCAAGAGCGAAAGCAAACGCTTCGTTATCAATATATATATCGCCATTCCTTCCGAATGACGCGTCAAAGGTACTGCTTTTCCACTAATTATGCAAATTAAATTATTCTATTCGTATCATTCTATCAGCACAACATCACACAAACAGGGCGAAATATAAGGCATAAGTGCCTGAAAACAAGGATAAATAAACTGAATCACCCAATAATCACCCAATAATCACACAATAATCACCCAATAATCACCTAATATAGTTGGCTCGACCAAACCTTGATTAAACCACAAAAAGATTGTGACTAAACCTTGATTAAACCTGAAAAAGGTTGACTCGTTAACTGATATAGGATCTTACTAATCTACATTTTTGACTTGGTACCTGAAATGGTTGACTAATCAACACTTCGGCAAAAATACAACAATGTCCGTTTTTGTATCGTATAGCGAATTTTAATGAGTTATTATATGCGGCAAAATTTGCACATGTCAAAAAATAGCCGTATCTTCGTGCCTTGAAAGGGTGTCCCCCAGTCAAAACGCGGACTTTGCCGCAGAAAAGCTGACAAAATGACACCATTTTACGTATTAGGAATACATTAACCTTACAATATCATACATTATGAATTATCGTACTGAGTCCGACCTAATCGGCGAATTGCAAATCCCTGCCGACGTACTCTACGGCGTACAGACCATGCGCGGCATTGAGAATTTCCCTATCAGTAAGTTCCATCTCTGCGACTATCCCGCCTTTGTCAATGGGCTCGCGATGACCAAGTGGGGCGCAGCAGTAGCCAACCACTCGCTCGGTCTGCTGACCGACGAGCAGTTCCGCGCTATTGAGCAGGTCTGCCAAGAAATTCTTGACGGCAAGCACATAGAGCAGTTCCCTGTGGATATGATACAGGGCGGCGCCGGCACGACCACCAACATGAACGCCAACGAGGTTATAGCCAACCGCGCACTGCAAATCATGGGGCATCAGCCCGGCGAATACCAATACTGCTCGCCCAACGACCATGTCAACTGCTCGCAATCGACCAACGACGCCTATCCCACCGCTATCCACCTCGGGCTCTACGCCACGCACCAAGTCTATATGCAGCATTTCGACCAGTTGATAGATGCCTTCCAAGCCAAGGCGGAGGAGTTTGCGCGCGTGCTGAAGATGGGGCGCACGCAGTTGGAAGACGCTGTGCCGATGACGCTCGGACAGACCTTCGGCGCGTTCGCAAGCATCCTGCGGGACGAGAAAAAGCACTTAGAAGCCGCAGCGGAGGAGTTTCTGACGGTCAATATGGGTGCAACGGCTATCGGCACGGGCATCTGCTCGGAACCCGAATATGCGGAGCGTTGTATTGTTGCCCTGCGCAAGATAACGGGTTGGGACATCCGCTTGGCGGAAAACCTGGTTGCCGCCACGAGCGACACCTCGTGCATGGTAGGCTATTCGTCCGTGCTCAAGCGTATCGCCACCAAGCTCAACAAGATATGCAACGACCTGCGTCTGCTGGGCTCGGGACCGAAATGCGGTCTGCATGAGTTGGACCTGCCCGCGCGCCAGCCGGGTTCGTCTATCATGCCGGGCAAAGTCAACCCTGTCATCCCCGAGGTGATGAACCAGATTTGTTACAAGGTCATCGGCAACGACCTGTGCGTAACCATGTCGAACGAGGCGGCGCAGATGGAACTCAACGCCATGGAGCCCGTGATGGCACAATGCTGTTTCGAGTCGGCGGAGATTATGATGAACGGCTTCGACGTCCTGCGCACGTTCTGCATTGACGGCATCCGCGCCAACGAAGACCGCTGCCGCAACTACATCCGCGGCTCTATCGGCATCGTTACCGCGCTCAATCCTATTATCGGCTACAAGAACTCCACCAAGATAGCCAAAGAGGCACTGGCTACGGGGCGCGCGGTTTACGACCTCGTACTTGAGCACGGCATTCTTACCAAGGAGGAACTGGACACCGTCCTTGCGCCGGAAAACATGATTCGCCCCGTGAAGTTGGACATCACTCCGCATAAATAACAAAAAAAAACAGAAAGATTTGGTCATATCAGAAAAAAGTACTACCTTTGCAGCCGATTTTCGCCATAAGGATATGACGAGTCTTTTTGTGACCATATAAAAACCGTCCTTGGAGAGGGCATAAATAGATAAACAACAATGAAACGTACATTCCAACCATCCCAACGTAAGCGTCGCAACAAGCATGGTTTCCTTGAGAGAATGGCTACTGCTAACGGTCGTCGCGTATTGGCTGCTCGTCGTGCAAAAGGTCGTAAGAAACTGACCGTAGCAGATGAGGGACGCCACAAGTATTAATTAGGCAACCTAATTGGATACATACAAATACAGGGAAAAGAGATGCGTCTCCTTTCCCTTGTTTTGCATGAGGGGAAATGTATCTATCCGTTAGCACCTGCCGCTTTTAGAACTTTCAACTTAACAAAAGCCTAATTATGGAATCAACTCGTCAACACAAAATCGCCCGTCTTATTCAGAAAGACCTGAGTGATATCTTTCTGCGCTATGCGCGCACACTCGGCGGAACACTCATCTCCGTCAGCGAAGTACGCGTCTCGCCCGACTTGGCGATTGCGCATGTCTATCTGTCTATCTTCCCGCAGGACAAAGTAGCTTCGACTATGGAGGAGATTGAAGCGCACACAGGGAAATTCAGAGGAGAAATGGGATCCTTGGAGCGGCACCAACTGCGGATTATTCCGGAGCTGCACTTTCATGTAGATGAAACTATCGAGCGCATGGAGCGTATAGACGAACTCCTGAAACACTAACCCAACCTTTGCTGCGTAGTGAGTAAGATAGAACAGATTATCGCGTGGAGGTATCTCTTCTCTAAGAAAGGACATAACGCTATCAACATCGTCTCTGGTGTGAGTGCAGTTGCTGTGGGTGTCGTTACGGCGGCTATGGTATGCGTGCTGAGTGTTATGAATGGCTTCGGTAGTCTCGTAGAGAAGATGTTCTCAGAGTTCGACCCCGAGATACGCATTACCGCTACCGACGGAAAGTATTTCCGAACGGATACGCTGCCTATTCAGTCGCTTCGCGAGCTCCTTTGCGTAGCGGGTGTGTCGGAGGTTGTCGAGGAGACCGCCCTCGTGCGCTACAAGGACCATCAACTACCTGCCCAACTAATGGGAGTGGATAGTTGCTTTCGTACGATAACGCATATCGACTCCATTATCGTGGACGGCTATTATAGTACGTTCGACGGAGCCTTCGACCGCTGTGTCTTAGGGCGCGGATTAGCCTCTCAGCTGGGTATGAATGCCCATTTCGTGGGCGGAATCCACTTATACGCACCCAAGCGTCTCGGACGCGTTAATCTGATGCGCCCCGATGATAGTTTCAACCACGAGGTATGTTTTATCTCGGGTACATTTGCGGTCAACCAAGTCGAGTACGACGACCGTCTAATGTTAGTTTCACTCGCAGAGGCACGCCGTCTCTTCCAGTACGATTCGCTAAGTGTCACTTCTCTTTATCTGCGTCTTTCGCCCGCCGTCTCCGTACAGCAGGCGAAGCGGGAGATACGCCATCTGCTCGGAGAGGGCTACCTGGTGCAAGACCGCTACGAGCAGCAAGAGGACTTTTTCCGCATCCTGACGATAGAGAAGTTGCTTACCGCCGTACTGCTGGTATTTATCTTGCTGATAGCTTGTTTCAACGTTATCGGCTCGCTCTCTATGCTGATTTTAGACAAGCAGGAAGACATACGCATACTGAGCCACCTGGGCGCGGATGAAAAGCGTATCCGCAAGATATTCCTCTACGAAGGGTGGCTGATTAGCAGCCTCGGGGCTATCGTCGGCTTAATCATAGGAATAGCTATTTGTCTGCTCCAGCAGCATTACGGTCTGCTGAAACTCGGCAACGGAGAAGAGTACGTTATTTCTGCCTACCCTGTACTCGTTAAACCCTTGGATATATTGTTTGTTGCGCTCAGCGTACTCCTACTCGGATTTGTATCTTCATGGTATCCGGCGCGGCAAATAAAAGTCCCCAAACAGAATGGATATGTATCGCAGAATTAGTTTATACATAGTGTGCCTCGTGCTCGTGTGCTTGACCGGTTGTAATAGCAATATCCCGGCTTCGAAACCCGCCTATGCCACCAATATGCAAACCTGCTATGCGGAGTATTACGGGCAGGCGTACGATAGCGTAAACTACAATGTACTTGCCTTAGACTTATACTCAGAGGGCATAACATTGGATTCGAATGCACACGCTTTCGGCACGGGTACGAACTTGTATATAAGTGATATATTTCTTGGGGACTCTGTTTTACAAGCAGGGACATACCGTTGTAGCGACAAGGCGCAGGAATACACTTTCCTGCCCGGGCAGGATTTTGAAGGGACACCTACCGGCGTATATCTGCAGAGCATGGCCAACAACGCTGCCGGTGCTATTCAAGTGATTGACTCCGGGCAGTTTGTAGTACGGCAAACGACTGACTCATTGTACGATATACAGTTTGTTTTGTACTACGATACGCATACATACGAAGCTCATTTCGAGGGACCAATCAACTATTCCGACAAGCGATGAAAAGCGACTCCCTTTACAAGGAATATCATACCTACCTCCTTATAGAGCGGTCTTATTCGGCTAATACGGTTGCTTCCTATGAGTTAGACCTGCAGAAATTTCGGGGCTACCTTGAAGAGCGGCAATTAGACCCCGTCAAGGTGCAGTTGGCAGACTTGCAAGATTTTGTTTTCCGCACATTCGGAGAGAAAAGCAACGGGCGCACTCAGGCGCGTGTATTGTCGAGTATCCGCTCGTTCTATCGCTTTTTGCTATACCATAATTATATAGATGCCGACCCCACGGAGCTATTAGAAGGCCCCAAGAAAGAATGGCATCTGCCGGTTGTCCTAAGTGTAGAAGAAATAGACGCTATGACTGCCGCTATAGATTTATCTTCCAACGAGGGGCATCGCAACCGCGCTATCGTAGAGATGCTATACGGAAGTGGTCTGCGTGTCAGCGAATTGGTCAACCTCCACCTGTCGGATATGTATCGGGAAGAAGGATATATGGTTATTACGGGCAAGGGCAGCAAGCAGCGTTTAGTACCTATTTCCCCCGTAGCAGACGAGTGGTTCGGCTATTGGATGGAAGAACGCAGTCATTGGAACGTCAGCCCCGACGCAACGGACTTTGCCTTTGTCAATCGGTATGGGCGACCGCTTACGCGGGCTATGGTCTTTACTATTGTAAAGCGTCTCTGTGCGGCAGCCGGCATCAAGAAAAACATCTCACCCCATACATTGCGCCACTCTTTTGCTACACACCTGCTCCAAAACGGGGCTGACCTGCGTATCATCCAGCAGTTGTTGGGGCATGAGGAATTATCCACGACCGAGATATATACCCATCTGGACGTACAGGACTTGCGGCACGCCATATTGGAATTTCATCCGGCAAACCGAAGAGGAGGTTCGTCCACCTAAATCCGTTGCTTGTCTGTCGTGAAAAAGTACGTTTCTATATGGATATTGGTGTTATGCAGTACATTCTGTGTTGCCCAAGAAACCATCTTGGTGGGAGATATTCTCAGCGAGGCGACGGGTGAGCCTGTGGCTAATGCCAATATCTATTTCCAAGGGACGCAAATAGGGACATCTTCCGACGAGCAAGGTTCCTTTGTTCTGCGCACCGAACTGAACAAGAAACGTACTCTGGTCATCTCCGCTGTAGGCTATCATACGCAGCGTTATCCTATAACTCCTGGCACCATGGCGGGTATGCAAGTGTCCTTACGGGAGAAAACAGCACTTATGGAAGAGCTGGTCATTGTGCCCGGCGAGAATCCCGCTCTTCCGCTTATGGCTGCCGTACGCGCCAGGCGCAGCAGTAACGACAGAATGCTGTTGCCGGGTCTCTCCACCAACGGCATTGGCATAACCGAATTATATGTCAGTAACCTGCAACAACGGCATCTGCAACGCCAACTCTGGAAGAGTCTGCAAGCAGGTATGATGACAAGCGAAGATTCTACCTTTCTTTTGCCTCTGTACCACGCCTCCCAACCGATACGTTTGCAAGGAGCAGAATATATACCGACAGGAGAAAAGACAGAGAACGCATTGATACTCACCGCCAGTGACTATTCCGCATTATTGACAACGCAAGGGAACATCAATTTCTATCAGCATTCCGTACCCTTGTTCGGGCGCAGCTTTGTATCTCCTCTTTCCTCCTCCAGCAACCGCTATTATCACTATTACCTGACCGACTCTATAGCCTCAGCACAAGGGAAAACATACGTTGTGGATTTCCGTACGCGCAATCCGTTCTATGCGACCTTCAACGGAACATTGTATGTAGATTCCGCTACCTTGGGTATCAATAGTCTGGAAGCCTCTATGCCCACGCAGAGCAATATCAACTATTTGCACCAATTGGTGATACGGCAGTCTTTTGCACCTGACCATAGTTTGGCAAACGAAGATATATCTGCGCTCCTCGATTTCGCTATTAAGTCAGATTCTTCTCACATATTCCCCACTGTACTCTTGAGGCAGACAATAGGGCAAACCAATATGCACACAGAAGCATTACCTGTAATGACGGTTGACGCAGAAGCCGCCATACAGGCAATAGAGCAAACCCCTGTTATCAGAACGGCGAAATGGCTGGCTGCTATTATTACTACCGGCTATATCCCCACCGGCACATATGTTGACATAGGACATATTCAGGAAATTCTACAAGTAAACGAACACGAGACGGTACATATCGGATTACCTCTGCGTACCAGTGAACGCCTATGGCGCAACATAGCATTGGAAGCATCGGTAGGTTATGGTTTCCGCGACCAAGCTTGGAAAGGCTTAGGTAGAGTTAGTGTCAATCTGCCTACTCAACGGCGGAATATCGTTTCGGCAGAGTATCAAGACCATTATGTATGGACGGAAGTGGACGATTTTTCGCGGCTATTACGGGAAAATAACATCGGATTAAAGACTATGGACTTCACTGCGTACGCATTCGAAGCGCTGCATTCCAACCGCCACACACATAATACAGCTACGCGCCGGCGGCAATTCCAAATACAAACAGAGAATGATTGGACAGACAATCTCGAAACAAGCCTGTACGCACGTGTGGGGCGGATGGGTTATGGGGACCCGATGGTCGGATATAACAGGATTCCGTCTCATAGTTATCAGAACATAGGTGCTATCTTCCGCGTAGGATTCAAGGAACGCAAAGTAGATATGTTCTTTCGGCGCGTACATGTCCACAGCCGCTATCCTGTCTTATACATAGGTGCAGAGGCCGGGTCATGGCAAGCAGACGGTATGCCTCATTACCGTATGTATGGCAAACTCAAGCTGTTGGTTAGACAGGAAACGCCCTTGGGTATTGCCGGTGAATTGGATTGGGCAATAAGTGCCGGCTGCGTATTCGGCAAAGTCCCATATACCATGCTCCACCATTTTGAAGGTAATCAAGGGTATGCTTATGACCCGTACCGTTTCACCTTAATGAATAACTTCCAGTATGCCGCCAACCGTTATCTCTCTATGCACGCCGAATGGAACGGACAAGGTGTGCTCTTCAATCTCATTCCCGGCATCCGCTATCTTCGATTGCGCGAGATAGTCAGTTGTAAACTGGCATGGGGAGATATTGCTTCCGGCTTGGGCGGTATATACGACCTGCCATCTCCTGCCCGCTTGGCGGGCTTGGCTATTCCTTACGTAGAAGTAGGAGTTGGTATGGGCAATATCCTGCGGGTAGCCGATTTATATTCGGTATGGCGCATAACCCACCGTAGCGACCCGACGACTCCGCTCTGGGCGCTACGCTTTCGCTTGCATATAGGTCTTTAAAAACGGTTTATAAACCGTTTTTAAAGGGTTTATACACCGATTATTTGACGAAGATACAGATATACGCGCTCTATCGGGAAACCCATCACGTTGAAATACGAACCGACCATTTTCTCTACGCCTATATAGCCGATGTACTCCTGTACGCCATACGCCCCTGCCTTGTCCAAAGGCCGGTATTTATCTACATAATAGTCTATTTCTTGATCTGTCAGTCGGCGAAAAGTAACGTCGGTACAATCCACAAACGAAGAAAGACGATACGATTGTTCTTCCGTCCATTTTGCGGAATCGGGTAATGGAAGTGTGGACAAAGGTGTATCTTGTGTTTGCATGAATGTTACGGCTGTATATACTTGGTGCGTCTTTCCGCTAAGGCTATGCAACATGCTCTTTGCCTCTTCAAGACTACGGGGCTTTCCCAACATCTTGCCTTCCAACCAAACGATAGTATCCGCCGTTATCAACAATTCATCGCGACGGAGCATCTTAGCAAAGGCATGCGCCTTCTCTTGCGATATATAGAGAGGAATATCACCCGCTGTCAGAGTGGCAGGGAACCGCTCATCTGTATCTATCGTAACAGTTTCAAAAGGGATATCCAAACCGGATAACAATGCTCGGCGACGGGGAGATTGTGAGGCAAGAATCAGTTTCATAACATACGCATTATCACAAAAGCATAGAGCATACCGATAAACATCACAAACTTCATCAGCAGTTGTGCATGGCGGTAATCAGAAGGAATACGCGATGCCCACAGCAACCATATTTCGCATAGCATCGGTATCAGTATTCCGCACAATACGTATCTTGTGGATAGCGATGCCCACGTATGAGGGAATGGCAATACGGCATACCATACGTATAACACGGCAGCTATCGTAAGAGCTATAACGACCGTAACAACCGCTTTCGTACCGCGTTCCCCAAGCCGAATAGGCAACGTGTGGCATTCCAGTTCGCGGTCTCCCATCCGGTCCTGCAAGTCTTTAATAACCTCACGCACCCACGTACACAGAAAAGCGAACATGGCAAATCCTCCTAACCAACTATATAGGTCATGCTCTAAACTTGTGTACCCAAGAATATCACCATACCGATAGCGTAGTATCCCGACATTGGCAAAGGCTATCAGCATAGGCGTCAGCGCACTGATAAATGCTATAATGATATTGCCGATAAGGAACAGACGTTTGTAACTCGAAGAGTAGAACCACAGCAACCCGGGTACCATCAGGAACACTATCGCTACTGACCAACTGCGTACCAGCCAAGCGGCACCCATCCCGCTAAGAATACCAACGGCACTTAATACCAAACTGATACGCATAGCAGTAACTTTGCTAATACTATTGGTTACAATCAGGTTGTCCGGACGATTGATGCGGTCTATCTTAACGTCAAAATAGTCGTTAATGACGTACCCGCCAGCGGCAACAAGGATAGTGCCGGCTATCAGCAACAACAGCACATACCACGGCAACTGCTCGCCAAAGCGCAACCGGTCCAGCACAGGTACGGCTACCCATTTCTCCATTACCCATAATAAGATACCTATGAATAACAGATTTTGCCAACGGATTAGGTTGAGTAAGTCCTTTATTTTTTGCACGTCTTCTTCGTTTTTGGTCTTGCCTTATTCGGCGTTTTCGACTGCGGCTCCATACGTAGTATAACGCCTTTCCATGCGGAGAGAGTGAGTCGAACAGGATTAGAAGCCGTCAAAGACATATCTTCGTACACAGCACCTGTCAACAGGTCTGTAGCCTGCACCTTGGGCAACTCGTCCTGACCGAGATATACAAATGCGTCTGCAGGGATATTCACTTGAATATCCACTTGGCGGTCATCGAAATTGAGAACTACCAACAGCGTCTCATCCGCGCTCTTACGCAAATAAGCAAATTGCTCATGCTTGTTAAACCCTTCTCCTTGCGCGTATTCCAAATCATACATCAGGCCGCTGTTGATAGCCGCATGATCTCTTGCTATCGTGAGCAGACGTTGATAGAATGAACGTAGTTCGCGTTGTTCGTCGTTCAACCCTGCTCCGTCGAATTTCCCGTGGTTAGCCCATGCTTGAACCGACTTAACGCCCCAGTAGTCAAAAATAGTCGTGCGCCCGTCCATACCGGAAAAGCCCTCTATATCCATACCCTTTTCGCCCAATTCCTGCCCCGAATAGATAAGCAACGGATTGGTACTCAGCGTCGCCGCCACTATCATTGCCGGCTCTGCACACGCGCCACGTCCGCAGAAGAAACCGCTTGCAATACGTTGTTCGTCGTGGTTCTCGAGGAAATACAGCATATGAGGCAACATATCCCCTTGCCCCATCCATTGCGCTGTGATACCCTCTACCGGCCAATTCTTGCTGGTAACTCCTCGCAGATAATCGTACATCCCCACCTTGTCGTACAGGTAATCGAACCCAGCGTTCAGATACTGACGATAGAGTTGCGGATTGTAACATTCAGCCAGGAATGCCACTGCCGGATACCTGCTACGCACCTGCGGAATAACCCATTCCCAGAACTCCACGGGTACCATCTCAGCCATATCTACACGGAATGCGTCAACCGATTTGCCTGCCCAAAACAGCAGTATGTCGCGCATCTTCTCCCATGTATTCGGGATTGGAGAGAATTGTTTCTCGCCGCCACCTTGGTAGAATACGCCGTAGTTGAGTTTGATAGTCTCGTACCAGTCATTCTTTCCCGGATGCGCCGTGAAGCAGTCGTTACCTGTCGCCTTCGCAGGATATTCGGTATAACCATCGATGTCAAAGTCGGGCCGGAACGTCTCCCCGGGGAAGTAATAGAAATTGTTGAGCGGAGAGAATGCCCAATCGGGATTATCGTCCTCGCCCAAGTCGCGCACTCCGGCAGGCTTGCAGAGCGAGTGATACTCGCGCGACACATGGTTCGGCACAAAGTCTATCACAACGCCCAGCCCTGCTTTGTGGGTACGTGCTATCAGCGCCTCAAACTCCTCCATGCGCTTGGCTTCGTTGCGCGCAAGGTCGGGGTCCACATCGTAGTAGTCGGTAATAGCATACGGACTACCCGCCAATCCTTTGGTAATCGACGGCGTATTGCGTTCGGCAGTAGCATGGCGTATAACGCCTGTGTACCAAACATGCGTAGCACCCAAGTCTGATATAGACTTGAGTGCTTTAGCCGTGATGTCCGCAAACTTGCCGCAACCGTTTTCTTCACGGGTCCCGTTGGGGCGGCGTGTTTCGTTATAATTACCAAATGTACGAGGTAGCAGTTGATATATAATAGGTTTCACGTTGTAGATATGTTTAAGGGTTCGTTTTTCTACTATAGCATACTCCAAATAGCATGCCAAAGTATATTCTCAATACCGTCTAAAAACGGACTTTATCCCTGTTCCTATTAGCGCCGTTCTCAGGTCGATACTCCGTTTCGGAGAAGTTTTACGCCCCTTTAACGATAGCAACCGTGTCGCTGGCAATCATCAGCTCCTCGTCTGTCGGGATGACGCAGATGGTCACCTTGCTGTCGGGTGTGGAGATAACCGCCTCTTCTCCGCGGATGCCGGCATTCTTCTGCTCGTCCAGTTCGGCTCCCAGGTAGCCGAATCCCTTAGCTATCTCGCCACGGATGAAAGCGTCGTTCTCGCCGATACCGCCCGTAAATACCAAGATATCAATACCGTTCATCGCAGCCGCATACGCTCCAATGTACTTCTTCACGCGGTAGATAAACATCCGGCGTGCGAGGTCTGCGCGCTTGTTGCCCTCTTTGATGGCTGCGTCAATATCGCGTGCGTCGCTCGATACACCGCTGACGCCCAGCAAGCCTGATTTCTTGTTAACCAGCGTATTGAACTCGGCGGTCGAGAGATGTTCTTTGTCCATGATAAACGTAGCGGCGCCCAAATCGAGGTCGCCTGCGCGCGTACCCATCACCAAGCCCTCTACCGGCGTCAAGCCCATCGACGTATCTACCGACTTGCCGTTCTCTACTGCTGCGCAGGAACCGCCGTTGCCGATGTGCGCCGTAACAATCTTCTTGCCCTCGGCGGTCGTCCCCAAGAACTCGCATACGCGCGCCGAAACATAGCGGTGGCTCGTACCGTGGAAGCCGTAACGGCGGATGCTGTATTTCTCATACAGCTCGTATGGCAGGGCATACATATAGGCGTAGTCGGGCATCGTCTGATGGAAAGCCGTGTCGAACACAGCCACTTGCGGCACGCCCGGCAGCGTTGCTTCGATAGCTTCGATACCCTTCAGGTTAGCGGGGTTGTGCAGCGGCGCCAGTTCCGCGCATTTCACAATCATCTCCTTCACCTCCGGCGTAATCAGTACCGACTTGTTGAATTTCTCTCCGCCGTGTACCACGCGGTGACCTACCGCCTGTATCTCTGTCAAGCTGCGGATGCAACCGATCTTCTCATCCACAAGGGTGTCCAAAATCAGCCGGATGCCTACCGTATGCTCCGACATATTCTTTTCTATCTTCACTTTCTCGCCATTCGGCAGTTTGACCAGCAGAAACGAATCGGGCAAGCCGATTTTCTCCACGCCGCCTTGTGCCATTACCACTTTGCTCTCCATGTCGAAGAGTTTATACTTGATGCTACTGCTACCGCAGTTGAGAACTAAGATTTTCATACTATTTATATTATGTGTTTTTAATCAAGCGCCACCCACCGGGGTACAGATCTTCCACAAAGCATCTACAGAGCCGGCGCGAAGCCCTTGTACCCACAATGCAATATTAACTATTAATTATCAACTATTAACTACTTGATGGCTTGGTTGGCTGTAATAATCACCATTTGCACAATATCCTGCACCTTGCAGCCACGGCTCAGGTCGTTCACAGGGGCGGCTATACCTTGCAAAATCGGACCTACTGCGTCCGCGCCCGAGAAACGCTCTACCAGTTTGTAACCGATATTGCCGGCTTGCAGATCTGGGAATACCAGTACGTTGGCTTTGCCTGCTACCGCCGACCCCGGAGCCTTCGTAGCTGCCACTTTCTCTACGAGCGCGGCATCCGCCTGAAGCTCGCCGTCTATAGCAAGGGCCGGAGCCAACTCTTTGGCGATACGGGTTGCTTCCGTCACCTTGTCAACCAGCTCGTGCTTCGCCGAACCCTTGGTCGAGAACGACAGCATGGCTATCTTCGGCTCTATACCAGCCAGCGCCTGCGCGGTCTCTGCCGTAGAGATAGCTATCTGCGCCAACTGCTGAGCATCGGGATTCGGATTAACCGCGCAGTCTGCAAACACCAAGAATCCGTCTTCGCCAAGCTGCTTGGCGGGGGTAAACATCAGGAACGCGCCCGATACGATAGATACGCCCGGTTTGGTCTTCAGTATCTGGAAAGCGGGGCGGATAGTGTCGGCGGTCGTACCGCGTGCACCCGCCAACTCGCCGTCAGCATCGCCGTTCTTTATCATCAAGCAGCCGAGGTACAGCGGGTCTTGCGCCTTCTTCTGTGCCTCCTCGAGGGTCATTCCCTTGGCTTTGCGCAGCTCGTATAGCAAGCCGGCGTACTCCGACATCTTCGCATCGCTCAAAGGGTCAACGATAGTTGCCTCTTTGATGTATTCATAGCCGTTTTCTTGTGCCATCGCCGTTATCTTGGCGGGGTCGCCTATCAGAATCAGCTTCGCTACTTTGTCTTTCAGCAGAATGTTTGCTGCTTCCAGTGTACGGGGTTCGTCGCCCTCGGGCAGGACGATACGTTGCGGATTTTGTTGCGCACGTTCGCGCATGTGTTTCAGAATATCCATGATTTATGTTGTATTTTAGATTATAGCGAGTTTATAGAGCTTGTAGATTTATATCAAACCGCATCCAAATCATTCGCAAAGGTACACAAAATATCCCGAACGTGCAACCCTAACAGAGAAAAAGATACGTTTTGTCTGCAAAATCCGTCATATAATAATGGCAACAATCCGTTTCCACGCCGCTCCGAACTATAGACTCTGAACAAGACGGACGGCTAGCCCGTAGATGCGATTGCCGTAGCTGTCCGTGCCCGCTCCGCCCGAGCCGAAGTAGAGGCAGTTCGCGTAGCTCGCACCGTCGGGCGTAGCAGACCAACCGTAGCCGCCCTGCACGCCGCCCACGTCCGACCCGTAGCGGCGACCCGACGCAGGCAAGAAGACGGCACCCACTTGCTCCAACGTGTTCCACTTGTCAAGCGTAAACGTCTGATAATATGCATATTCCCGTACACTATTTTGCTGTCTATAAGCGGTCAGTTGTTGTAGCCTTTCGGCGGTCTGCCAGTCTTTAGTATTCTTTTTCGTGTTGCAAATCAATGGAGCGTCAGCGTAATGTTTGCACCACAAGGGAGAAAAAAAGGGGAGGGCGTTAGTCCAAAGGCTACGCAGAGCCCATGCAGGGGCTACGCGGGTCCCAAGATGCTACGGGGTTGCTACGAGACCTGATAGCTTGCAATCCGCTACGGGAAAGAACATCTCCGCGGTTGCTACGCCTTTCGTGTTGCAAACATTACGCTAACGCTACATTGGTTTGCACCACGAGGACTGTAAGACTGAAGACCGCTACGCTGTCCGACCGTTTCACTACTTGACCGTCTGCGACTGTTGGACCGCCCGAAGGGCTGTTAGATATTCGAGGTTGCTGCGCTTTTCGTGTCGCAAACATTACGCTTACGCTACATTGGTTTACAACACGAGGAGACATAAGATTAAAGACCACCACGCTGTATGACCGCCCGAAGGGCTGTTAGAGTCCGAGGCTCAGCAACTCATATGGCGTCGAGAAAGGCAGATTAGCACAAATGGACTTTTTTTTATCTTTTTTCTTTGCGGATTCAAAAAAAAGCAGTACCTTTGCGCCCTAACTTATATCTTACTATATACCATTGAAAGACCGACAATACCCTATAAAAGGCGGAAGAGGTTAGGATGGGTGTGATAAGAAGCAATATATTCCCTATTAAGAAACTTTGCACACATGCACAAGAGACACTTATTATTCATGCTTATTTCGCTGGTAGCGTTTGCACAAGCAAAGGCAGAAAGTACCGGTGAAGTAAAGGGAGCGCACCCTTTCAAGACGGCAGAGAACACCGTTATCGCTACCGAATGTTCGCATTGGTCATTGATTTGGAACCTCGGTTTCAACTCGTTCGACGGGGATTTTAACTCCGAGATGAAGCACCCCGTATGGATTCCTTCCGTCGGGATGGGAGTAGAGTATTCGTTCACCCCCTCTATTGCACTCGGTGTAGAGTATATGTACGATATGTATCGCGTAGAGGGCACGCCAAGCAGCGCAGACATTCTGCTGAAAGGGCAGATGCACAAAGCGGATGCTTACTTGGCTTGGGATCTGATGACACAGTTCTTCCCACGCGCAAAGCGCAAGATTTTCTCGCTACAAGTGTTGCTCGGCGGCGGTGCTGCTGCACAACGATACGACATTGCCTATGAGGATGACACACGCGGAAATACACAGAGCTCGGACGCTATCAAGATGGACAAGTTCAGGGGTACGCCTTTTTTGATAGGAGGAGTAAACTTCGAGTTCAACCTGAGCAGAAGCATTGCGCTGGGTATCCGCGGGGAATACACTTATTTTACGCGGGACGACCTTGACGGTCGCGGCACAGCAGCTACGGCATCAAAGAACAACGACGGTTTGTTTGATGTCAACCTAAACTTGCGTTACAAGATTGATGCCGTACACAAGACGCACGTGCGCAATATCCCGTCGGAACGTATCTTGGACGCTCAACTGGCGCAGAAGCCTGAGAAAAAGGAAGTTACCAAACAGTTACCTGCCGCCAAGGATACTATCGTTATCTATCACAAAGATACCGTGGTATATAAGACCGAGACGCAAACGACACAAGTACGCCAGGATGATTACTATTTTGTTTACTTCGACAATGGTAAGTCCAAGCTTTCGAAGGATGGTATGATAGCCGTGCAGCAGATTGCGACCCGTATGGACCAAGAGTCGCAGAGCTATGCGGTTATCGTAGGCTATTGTGACAACACGGGCACAGAAGCGCTCAACAATACCCTGAGCGACGCCCGCGCGGAGGCGGTAGCAAACGAGCTGATAGATGAGTTCAACGTTGCGCCCGACCATATCGCCACTTGCGGAAAGGGTATGATTGTCAACCGCAGCGGTAAACGGTCGGCATACACTCCTAACCGCCGTGCAGAGGTACGGTTGGTTTCGGCTGAAGAGTTCGAACAGTTCCGTCAGGAGTGCGAGACAACACAACAGAACCGACGCAACGTAACATCTGCACAAAAACAGCAGAACGAAACGGCAGCGCCTCAAGAATTGTCCGACGAGACGACAATAGTGGTGGACAAGGGCGTTACCTTGGCTAAGCTGGCACGCCAGTATTACAACAATACGCATTGCTGGGTATTCCTCTACAAGGCAAACAAGGCAGCTATTGACAACCCGAACAGCCTTAAGCCTGGTACAAAACTGGTTATCCCCGTCCTGACAGACGAACAACTAAAGATAACCAAAAGCAAGTGCTTGGAGCTGTACACCAGCATCAGATAATGCCAAAAATGGCAGAAAGTACGCCGAAAGGCAGAAAAAGGTAAAATAATTGCGACATAGCGGGCAAATGGCATAATATTTGCAGAGTTATCAACGCAATGGTCTCATAGCTCAGTTGGTTAGTAGCACCTGACTCATAATCAGGGGGTCCTAGGTTCAAGCCCTAGTGGGACCACAAAAGAGATTGTTTACACGCTAAACAATCTCTTTTGTTTTTTCAGGAAGCAGAAAGAAAGAGAATAATACTCAGCGGTATGAAAACCCGCTTGGCAATAATACTTAAGATATGACACCCTTTTTGATGATATTGGTTTCGGCAGCAGTAGTGGGCATAATGGTTGCACTCATTCCCCACGTAGTCTGGCTCTTATGGTTTGCAGGGGTAGCGTTGTGCGGCGGCTCCGCTCCGCGGTACGCTCCCTTCGGGTGGATAGCCCTCGGCTTGGCGTTGGCGGTATGGTTGATGCTGGCGTACGGTTTCTTCGTCGGACGTTTCCGCATGGAGGTAAAGCCCGTAACCTATTCGGACGCTCGTCTGCCCGAAGCGTTTCGCGGATACAAGATTGTACATATTAGCGACCTGCACCTTGCCACCTACGACGATCGTCCCGCCGCGCTGCAAGATATAGTAAACAAAATAAACGAACAGCAGCCGGACTTGATATGCTTTACGGGGGACTTGGTCTCTCTCAGTCCCGACGAGGCGTTACCATACGCCAAGGTACTGCAACAGCTGCACACCCGCGACGGTGTAGTAAGCGTACTGGGCAATCACGATATGATGATTTACTCTGCGTCATCTGCAGACAACCGCAATGCAGCCTTAGAGCGCATAGCGGCTTTTGAGCGGGACACCTTAGGCTGGCACTTGCTTCGGAATGGGCATTATATTGTCACGCGCGGGGAAGACTCGATCACGATAGTGGGTGTGGACAACACTTCTTGCGGGAGCGAAGGCTTCCGCACCATCTGTGCCGGCGACCTGACGCAAGCACTCTGCGGCACAGACGGCTTCCGCATATTGCTCACCCACGACCCCTCTCATTGGAAGGCAGAGGTAGTGCCGCAGACCGATATACCGCTGACTCTCAGCGGTCATACCCACTCAGGGCAGATGCGACTCTTCGGTCATGCCCTGTCTGACCTGCTCTTCTCCGAGCGGGCAGGCTGGAACAAAGAGGGAGAGCAGTCGCTATACCTCACATCAGGCGTCGGCTGTACGCTTCCCGCCCGAATCAATTGCCCTTCGGAGATAACCGTTATTACGCTGCAATAGTCTCCTATTATCACAGCGCCGCCCTGAGCAGCAGATGAATATCGGTTCGCGTCAAGCAGGGATAATGCCTGTATGCCGCCCATTGGGAGGAGTATATCGTTTCGCTAACCTTGAGGTAGAGCCTCAGTTGCGGAATAATCTGCCAGCGGATATTGAAATAAGCGCGCCCGCCTTGCCCATAGATAGCAGGCGTAGAGAAGGCATAGAGCACATCATTCTCGTAGCAGTAGAAGCGATTGTTCCAGTTGCGGGCATCAAAGCCCTGCAAGCGTACTTGGATAGTCAAAGGAACACGTGCAAAGGTATATTCTATATCCTGATAAAGGCTAACGCCCCAAGTGAGCGTATGCGTACTATCACCGACAAGGTTTGCATCGCATTGCGTGCGAAGCCGCCAATGGTTGTCCGTCCAGCAGAAGCGGTAAAGCCAACTGTATGTTCCACGGCGCGCTTTCTCCCGCGCCCGCAAACGCAGTTGCATATTCCAAGCCTGACTATGGCTATAGGTAGCATCAAACATAGCATCGTAGCCCCAAGAGGGAGCATACGGAATGCCGTACTTGATATCCGAGAAACGGAAGACGTCGCCGTATGTTGCGAAACGCCATTGGCGCAAGCGGGTTATCTCCAGCCCTATATACCCTCCGTTCTCGTCATTCAGGCGGGAAGTCTCGGAGAAGGCATAGCCCAAGGTATTGTCGAACATAGGCGAGTAGTAGCGATAAAGCAAGATTAAGCCCACTCCCTGCGTGGGTGTAATCCGACCGCCCACCTCCGTACCTATTCCCCAACGGCTGTTTTGGGCTGCAGCCACCTCTCCGAACAAGTCGAATACACCATGGTTGTAACGGAAGTTCAGACCGATTACGGCTTGCTTGTCGCCCCGAAAATAGTGCTTGTTGTAGCGCATATTGCGGTAAGGCGCGACGGAATCGGAATACAAGTTCTCTACCGCCGTCAAGCCGATCTTCAGCCTCTTGTAGCGCAATGTAAGGTTAGCCCCAAGCATATGGTGCCATACCGAGTCGTTGGCGCGTTGCATAGAATAGAGTGCCGAAACGTCCAAGCGCGTTGCGCCGGCGTGCAGCCGTGCCGTTGCCCCCACCCCATGCAACCCTTCGCCGTCTGTACCTCCATACTTACGCAAACCTTCCGTCGCGTTACCCGCCGTCAGGACATAGTTGTTTTTACCTGTACGAAACACACTGGCAAGAACAAGTCCCTGCCCGAAGGAGGCTTGGTAGTTGCCTGCCACAACAGTGCGCATCGGACCTATATCGTTGAGCTGCAGATAGCCGCCGTATTGCATATCGGAGGCTCGTGCTCCCGTAGGGCGACGCAGATTGAAGCCGAACTGCACACGATTGCGGTAGTTGAACTTGTAGCGCAACTGCGCATAGACAGGGTCGCCCTCGTAGCTTTCTATATTGCGAATATCTATCCGCGCCGCCAGTTCGTGCTTGGCGTATTTGAACACCTCGCGGGCGTATAGCGTATTGTCAGCCGCAGCCGGCGCAACGGTAACGAATGCGCACAGATTGCGCACAGTATAGTCCTCCAAAGACGGAATGAGCTGTAACTCAGCCAAGTCCTGCATAGGATGCTGATAGACATAGAGAAGAATAGCGTCTATCTGTTGGTTGCTGAGGAAACGCAATTGCTCCAAGTCCTCCGCATGGGCAGTATTCAGATTGATAGGGTTCGCCGCAATGTCTATCAGGTCGGACTGCAACTCTTCGTAGTCCACCTCTCCTATTTCGGTCAGTTGCTCATATACATCGCTGATAATATTGTCCAACAACGTTTGCCCCCGCAATCCGACACAGACAGCAAGCAATATGACAAAACCTATACCTCTGCGCATCAGGCTACAAAGGTAAGGTTTTCCGCAGATATATGCAAGTGCCCGTTTTATTTTAGGACAAGAAACACACTATTCATCCACCCGTTGTATAGCTATGGCGAAACCGCCGCCGGAGGCGAGTTGCTGAATACCGAGTTGCGTATCTTTGCCCTCATGCGCTTAGGCCTCAATGATAATCAACAGACAGCCACCCTATTAGACTACTCCATCAACACTATATACACTTACAAAACAAGGGTAAAAAGCTACCAACTAAGTACGGGAGCTTTCTACCAACAACTAATGCAGATTGTATAGATAACAGGACTACTGCTCTGCGGCGGTAGCCGGATGGAGGACAACGAGCGTTTGATGGTGCTTGTCCAACAGATACAAATCAGCACCTTCTATCTTGAACGTGCGCACGAGGGGCAACAACATGCCCATGTTCTGCTCAACATCCATAGTCGGGCATGCCATCCGTGTACTTGCCACGAAACCGAATTGTAAGTTTTCGCCATCAAGCATATAACAGCTATGCAGGCTGTTGCAGTCAGTAGCGCAATAGAATGTACTATCGGACGCAAACGACACCTCATATGTTTCCGAGACAGTCTGCAACTCGTTGGAAGCCTGATCAACATATGCACCAATAGACCAGTTGCCGCAGAGCGAGACCACAGATGCCTTTTTCACAGCACAAGAAGACAGCACAAAACTCATAGCGCAAAGCGATGCAATCGCTAAAGATATGATTTTTCTCATAGTTTTATTATGTATTTGTAAATTATCCGTGCATGATTCCTTTCGGAGTGCAAAGTTGCGAATAAAAAACGACATACGCAAATATGAGTGTGTAATTTTGGAGTAGTTAATAGTTAATAATTAATAGTTAACATCTCCATAGGTTGCTCTCAACAATTAATTGCGAGGACGAGTCGGCATAGGTTCGACAAAAGTAGCGCATTCCCTGCTTTATCTTCCGTCTATCTTCCGACTATCTTCCGTGTATCCTACGTGTATCTTATGTATATACTACGTGATTGTCGGCTAGAAGAGGCTTGTACAAGTGGAGAATTAAGAATTTAGAATAAAAGAGGGAGAGAGAAGAGACGAGAAGAAAAAAAGAGAAGAGATAAAGTAAGCAAAAAGGTAAAGAGGAAGAGAGTAGGAAGGAATAGAAGTGGGTGGGGGAGCCCAGACGGAAAGAAAGAGGGGAAGGAGGATGGAAAAGGAAGGAGAGGAGAAGGAAAAGGGAGAAGGAAAAGGGAGAAAGGGAGATCCGGCAACGATAATACTATTAGTGATAAGAAAATCAATCTGATACAAAGAAAATTAAATAACGTGAACTCGAAATACGTTTTTATACACAAAAACGACCAATAATCTTGGCAAAAACGACCAAGAACTTCTTTTGTTTCAACAAATATGTTCAAATATAACTCAACTATTTTATATTACTATTTGACAATTGACTATTTGACTATTACCAAAAAACCAATTAGTCGTTGCGTGCTGCAATTGTTCGCTTATATCGAACTCACGGTAAATAATAGACCCAGAGAAAAACTCAACTTTGAGGCCCCATCGTTTTGCTTTGCAAAACATTTTTACTAACTTTGCACTATAAAATTGCATTTATTGTTGGACTCTGCAGCACCATAAAATTGCATTTGTTGTTGGACTCTGCGGGGGAAACAATGGCGTTTTTATTGCAAAAAAACGGATACACTTGGACAGGTCAGTTTTTTTTAGTACCTTTGCGCAGATTTTTGACGACAGTTTACTAATCATAATCGGAGACGGCTTCCCAAGACACAAGGTATGAACGTAATACAGACACCCATAGAGGGATTGGTAATCGTAGAACCCCAAGTATTCCACGACGCCCGCGGCTATTTCGTGGAGACCTACAACGAGCAACGCTATCGCGAGGCAGGCATAGATGCGCGGTTTGTACAAGATAACCAATCGTGCTCGTCATACGGCGTGGTGCGCGGGCTACACTTCCAGCGTCCGCCGTACACCCAAGCGAAATTAGTGAGCTGTACCGTCGGGCGTGTATTAGACGTGGCTGTGGACCTGCGCAAAGAGAGCGCGACATACGGGCAATGGTACTCCGTAGAGCTATCGGCAGAAAACCACCGCCAGTTCTTCCTCCCACGCGGGTTTGCACACGGTTTTTCCGTACTGAGCGAGACGGCTGTATTCACATACAAATGCGACAATCTCTACCACCCCGAAGCGGACGGCGGGCTGCTGCTAAGCGACCCCGACCTCGGCATAGACTGGCAGATACCCGAAGAGTTGCGCATACTGAGCGAGAAAGACCAGAAACATCCACTACTGAAAGAACTAAACAATCCGTTCTGATGAATATACTGATAACAGGTTCTAACGGGCAATTAGGCAATGAGATGCGGATGCAAGCGCCCGCACACGCGGCACACAACTACTTCTTCACGGACGTAGCCGAGCTGGACATTACCGACCGCGCTGCCGTGCACGCTTTCGTTCGTGAGAACGGTATTGAACTGATTGTCAACTGCGCCGCGTACACAAACGTGGACAGAGCCGAAGAGGACGAGCCGACCGCGCTACGTATCAACGCCGATGCGGTTGGCAACCTTGCCAGTGCCGGCGCGAAAGTGATACACATCAGTACGGATTACGTATTCTCCGGCGAGGGGTGGATACCCTGCAAGGAGGATGACGAGGTAGCTCCACGGACAGCCTACGGACGCACGAAATACGCGGGCGAGCAGGCGTTATTAGCACAATGCCCGGACGCTATCATCATACGCACGGCATGGCTGTACTCGACATTCGGCAACAACTTCGTCAAGACGATGATACGGCTGGGACAGGAGAAAGAGCGCTTGGGCGTTGTATTCGACCAAGTAGGCACGCCGACCTATGCGGCAGACCTCGCGACAGCCATCTACGCCGTCATAGAAGCGCCCGAATGGCACGCGGGAATATACCATTTTACCGATGAGGGCGTATGCTCGTGGTACGATTTCACAGTTGCCATCCATCGGATATACAACGAATGCACACAGGGCGAGCCAATACGAAGCGAGGTGCACCCGATATTATCATCGGAATACCAGTACAAGACACCGCGGCCACACTACAGCGTACTGGACAAAAGCAAGATAAAACGCACGTTCGGGATAGCTGTCCCCTACTGGACAGACGCGCTAAGATCATGTATAAAAGCCTTGTGTACAAGCAACTAACGACAGATAGATGCGAGATACGTTGAATTTCCTGACCGAGTTGTCGCAACATAATGACCGCGACTGGTTTACCGCTCACAAAGATTGGTACATGGCTTGTCATGCGCGCTTTGTCGCTTTCGCGGAAGAATATATCGCGCGCCTAAGCGAAGTGGACGCCGAACTGGCGGGTCTGCAAGCCAAAGATTGCATCTGGCGCATCTATCGGGATGTGCGTTTCTCGAAGGATAAGCACCCTTACAAAGAGTGGTTCGGGGTGTTTCCAGCAGCCAAGGGCGGCAAGAAATCGCAACATGGGGGCTATTACTTTCACCTGCAGCCCGGGCATTGTCTGTTCTCCGGCGGGATATGGAATCCGTCTCCCGAATTGTTGAAAGCCCTGCGGACAGAGATTGAGGCGAACAGCGATGAAGTGGAGGAGATAATGAGTACACCCGCATGGCGTCGGCATTTTGCCGACTTTGACACAGATAACATGCTAAAGAAGGTTCCCGCGGGGTTTGACCCCAACAGCGCACATGCAGACCGGCTCAAGCGCAAATCGTACACCTTTACGACCCTTCTGACGGACGAGCAGGTATGCGCGCCTGACTTACCGGACAGACTGACGGATATCGCTTCAGCAGCCCAACCGATGATAGCATTCCTCAATTATACATTCGAGCAATACGGCGAATTTCCGTCCCGCTGCGGGCGCTAAAAACAACAATAAAAGGTCCTATAGTTCAATGGATAGAATACGGGTTTCCTAAACCTTAGATTCGAGTTCGATTCTCGGTGGGACTACAACCTAAACAACATGGCAAAGCAAAAACCGAAGTATTACGTCGTATGGAAGGGCAAGACGCCCGGTATCTACACCTCTTGGGCGGCATGCGAAGCCGAGGTAAAAGGTGTGGACGCCAAATACAAGGGATTTGCCACCCGCGAAGAGGCAGAGAAAGCCATCAGAGAAGATTACACAGCGTACATTTCATCTACTGCGCACCCGTCGTCTATTCAACCCGCCCAACGCATAGCCTCAGCACCCGTCAAGCCCATCTACCCTGCGCTTGCCGTGGACGCAGCCTGCTCCGGCAACCCCGGAAAGATGGAGTTTCGCGGCGTAATCGCCGATACAGGAACGGAGGTGTTTCATCGCGGTCCATACTCAGGAGGAACAAACAATGTCGGAGAGTTCTTAGCATTGGTTTTAGGCTTAGCCTACCTAAAGGCAAACCACCTTCCTTGGGTGCTCTACTCGGACAGCCGTACTGCCATAGCATGGCTGCGCAAAGGGAAAGCGCAGACTAAATTAGTACCCACGCCACAAAATGCGGAGCTATTCAGGATGCTCCAACAAGCAGAGCAGTGGCTCGCCACCAATCCCTATAACACGCACGTGTATAAATGGGACACCGAACTATGGGGCGAGATACCCGCTGACTTCGGCAGAAAATAAACCTACTACACGCATCAGAAACGATAGGTAACCCCTGTAAGGAACGTAATACCCTCCGTTTGATAGCCATAATAGATATCATTATGGCGGTGGATGTAGTTGTTCAACTGCAAGAATACCGCTAAATTAGGTTGCATAGCGTTCTGCTGCGCTTTACGTCCCACCCACATCTCGTACTGACACCCGAGGTTCAGACGAACGGTAGGTTTGAGCTTACGCTCGTATTGCCCCGCCTCGTCTGCAACAGACACCAGAACGGTACGGCTTCCTACAAAATAGTTGTCACTATACAACGACCAATGCTCATCAATGCGGCCGTCAATACGCAGCTGCACATCCCATGCAGCACGGTCGTACACTCCGTTGTCCCGAACCAGCACATCCCCGTGTCCGGGCTTGGTAACCAACCCATCTTCACTGACATGTTCGTGCCGATAGGCTTGCCATATGTAGTAGTTACCGTCGAGATGAACGTTGATAATATCTTGATAGTGGTAAGAGAACGCCGCCCCTATTTTCCCGCGTCCGTAATCGGTATATATATATGAGAAAGTGCCAGGAAGAATGGGCTTCGTACCTGCAATTTCGACCGATTTCAACGTAGCAATCAGCGTCCGTTGGTTCATCTGATAGGCGTACCCCCCGTAGATATCTATCAGCAGGTCTTTGTAAGCACGGATGTGAAATCCCAACCGGGCATCAACGGGCGTATATGATGCCACATGATGCGAAGTGATACCGGGATTGATAGAACGATACGGCATAGATTGCATGTAATTCTCCATCGTTCCCAGCCCGAGGCTACCTTCTGCCGAACCGTAAAGCGTAAGCCATTTCTTAGCAATTTGTGCCTCAAACTCCACCTTAGGCGAAGGGGCAAAGGTAACATCTTCCGTATTAGAGAGGTATTGTCCACGCCCTATATTCAAATCGAAATTCACCCCTACATGTATCAAGAAACGTTGCCCTTTGTAGGCATAATACGGTTCGATACGCAAAGCATGACGCGCGTTGTAGAGCGAATCGGGGACAGAATCAGTCTGCAAAAACGCATTCTGCATGTAGATATTTCCGCCCACGTAATGTTCCCCCGCATGCCAATCCACCGAAGCGGTAGTATGTACCTGATGCTCGGAAACATAGCGCGGGAGTGCATAGAGCCCATAACCGATTTGCGCCTTGTATCGGATATCCGATTTGTTGTTGCTGCGCACACCGACAAAAGCCTCAGCCTTCCATGCATTCTGCTTGTCAGCCGCTTCCATGTCAGCAATATGTTTGATGGTCAGCCCGTTAGCGCCATCATAATAGCGTCCATAGCGGGTGTAGAAAGTGTTCGCTCCGCGCACCCCGAAATACAAATCGCACGTAGAGAACGGGTGCTTAAAATTGAAGCCCAACTGCGAGCGACTATCTGCCCGCCGTCCCCATTGGGCAAAATGGTTGGCATATACGTCCAACACACTATTTTTCTTGTCGTCCAAATGATAAGCAAAATCGAACAAGGTATTGAGATGTCCGAGCCCTCCGCGCAGCAAGCCATTGTACGTGTGCGGCGTCGTAAAACGCATAGGCTGACTCAGCAGAGAACTTACGTTGAAATCGGGCGAAAGTAATGCATTATACTCCGAAAAACGAACATCCGACGCAGGAAGATCAGGTTCTATAATCCGCGGTATAGTAGTAATTTTTCCTGCCGATTGAACCACAGGTTGAAAATCCCGCTCAACCGTAACGTTACGGTTAAGCGTCGTATCCTGGGCAAGCGTCTCTCCGTTTCCCACGGACAGCACTACACACAACAATATGCCTATATAATCTATTCGCTTCATATTAGTCTTCATACGTTTCTTCTACTATTTCTTTTTCTTTCTCATCCAAGGCAGCCAAGCGTTCTTCAATCATCGCAGCTATATCGTCTTGCTGACGGTAGTTGTTGCGCAAACTGAGCAAATACTGGCGTGCCTGGAAATCGTCCCCACGCCGATGGTTGATATCTGACAGCAAGACCAACGCACGCGCCAGCCAGTATTGCTGCTGTGTATTCATCTGTGTAAACTCCATTATCTCCTTTTCTGAGCGCTCCAAATCGGACAACTGATAGTAGCAATTCGCCAAAGAATATTTCGCCTCTGCACCGATAGCAGTCCGTACCTCTTTTGCCAGCAGCGCAAAATCCTGAATAGCCTGTGTCCACTGCTGTTGTGCATAGTAAGCCTTGGCACGGTTGTATAGTGCTTCCTGTTTTACCTCCTCCGTCGGTTCATCCGACAATATCTGGGACGCAATATCTATCGTAGATTGGTGCCGCCCGAGATAATAGCTGCACCTCAATATACCCAAACGGGCGATATCGGTATGCTCACGATTGGAAGCCAAAGCTAACATCTTATAAAAATACTCCAAAGATGTCTGATAGTCCTGTTTCTCATAACTAAGCCCTGCCACACGCATACACGCCTCCTCTATATACGGATTACCAGCCATATCCGCCAACACCCGATAGTTTTGCAACGCCTCTTCATCTTTACCAAGACGATAATAAGCGTCCGCCGCATAGTACTGCGCCGTCGTACAATGGCGTCCACCAGCGCAATAGGCAGACAGATAGGCTGTCAGTGTCTGAGCAGCCTTGGCATAATTGCCCTGCATATATTGCAGTTCCGCCGCAGCATAGCTTAACGAGTCGTCCTGCGTAGCCACCTGCATATTCATGCGCCCGAGCTGCTTCGTATAAGCCAAATAATCGTTGATATTTCCCGTTTCAACGCAGATAGCCTCCAAGCCTTCCAATGCCGTATAAGCCTCTTCGGTTGCGGGATAGCTCTCTATAGTGCGTTTGTAAGCAGCTATCGCCTCCTCGTATTTGTGCATATTGCGATACAACATCGCGCGTTCCAACGATGCCTTACGCGCCAAGTCGCTATTCGGATACTGCTCCAGCAAGCGTTCGTATGACGCCACCGCCGCACGCTCATCCTCTTGTTGCAGTTGCGCCCGCGCTATCTCATATAGTCCGTCGTCTGCATAGTCGGACTTGGGATAACGCGCTACCAGCGTTTGCAGCGCATTGATTTTGTCGGCATACTTATGCTGCAAGCCCAGCGCATAACCACGTTGAAAAGTAGCATAATCGGAGCCCGTTGCATTCTGCGCGATAACCTGACCATAGTAGGCTATAGCAGAAGAGAAATTACGGGCATTGAAATAGCAGTCGCCTATACGGTTGAGCGCGTCCGCATAGGTAGGGCTCGTCGTCGTAGCATTATCGGCATACCGTATAAACTGCGTCCGTGCTTTTTCGTAGTCTTTGAGCGCAAACCGTATATATCCACCCAAATAGAACGACTCAAGATAGTTGGCAGACAGGCGTGCATCCGACCTCGCGTAATAGCGCTCCAAATCACGCCCAGCCGCCTGGTAATCATGCAACCGATAGTTAGCCTCCGCGCGCCAATAATACGCCTCTGTAGTGTACTGCTCCGAATCCGCAGTATGATTGATTACATCCGTCATATTGTCGCGCGATTGCTCAATCTTTCCCTGCAAGAAAGCATCTACACCCAGTTGGTAGCGCAGATATTGTTTGGTTTGCAGCATCTGCGGTGTAGGTGAGGGTATGGAATCCAAAATAGACATCGCCGCCGCGTAGTTGCGCGAGCGCAAAAAAGCCTCGCTCAACAATGCATATACTTCCGTTTCGTATTTACTATCAGGGAACTGACTCAGGAAATCGGTAAACGCATGCACACTCTCGCCCAAGGCAGTAGAGGAGCGGTAGGTGCACAAAGCATAGTTGTACATCGCTTCTTCGCGGACGATGGGAGTAAGCAAAAAAGCAGCAGCAGCCTGATAAGACAACTTAGCCTGCTCTATCTGCCCTAATTGTACATACGCGTTACCCAACGCCAGGCACGTACTTTCGGAAATAGTATCCTGCTCTTGTTTCACTTGCTTCAGATAGTTTACCGCCTCGCTGTAACTCCCCAGCCGGAGTTCAGCCATACCCAGCAAGTACATATCATTGCGTACCAAGGGCACATCTTTCGCGCGCACAGCTTTTTCGTAAGCCTGCAAATAATCTACCGCTTGCCGGTAATCCCCACGCCGGTACGATATTTCGCCCAACATTCTGTAGAGTTCGCCGTTGTTCTCACTGTCAGGTTGCGTCTGAAGCAGTTTTTCCGCACGTGTTTCTACCTCTACGTACTCGTGCTGTGCATAATACACTTGTACAAGATAGTAAGGGACTGTTTTGCTATACTCAGTTACCCCCTCCAACGAGAGCAGCGCGGGCAGCGCCTTGTCGTAATTTCCCTGCTTGTATTGGCAATAAGCATAGTAGTACGTAGCCTTGATGGTATAGGGATTATCACTCTTCTTGAGCAACGCGAAATACACAGCCGCACGTTGAAACTCCTGCTGCATCAAATAGCAATAGCCGCGATAGAACTGGTACTCCATTTGGTGGGAGCGGGTAAGCGACGTGTGGTTCACCTGCTCCAACTCTTTGAGTGCCTGTTTCCAATGGCTTTTCTCCGCCTGCAGCACGCCTGCCATAAAATGGATTTCATCCTCGTATGTCGTATAAGGATACTGCTGCAGATACGTCTTCAGATCGCGTTGAAGCGTCTTATCCCGCACCGTAAAACGCTCCGCTATACGGTTGTATTCCACCTCCATCTCAGGCAGAGATACCGCCCGCAACGGCAGTCCCGTCACGGCAAGCATCAGCAAAAGAAATAAAGTTTTTAGTCTGTTCATATTCTTCCTATTTATCTGCGGCGGGCTTTATGTTTACGCTGCATAGATTGTTGTTTGCGGCGGTTGATGATAGTGAACACAGCGAATACCAAAATAGCGACAATCACAACCACTATAAAAATCACAATACCGCTTGATAAGTTATCCCCCTTGACACGATTCCACATCGCCAACATATCCTCTGTCTTGTCTGCACAGTCGTGCATCAGGGCGCACCGCTCTATCACCTGTTTGTCCGGATAGAACACCTGATTGGCATGTACCGCCGTTGCGTCATCTCCAAAGAAATAACTCAAATCCGCCGTCGTTTCATTCGTCTCAGCATCATCCGCCCACGCCAAGACTTCCGGCGCGGCAATCACGCTGACATAACCTATTTCTTCCATGTTAAGGATAGCATTCTCAGGCATACACATATAGTTGATGAAGTAGCTTGCCGCCTTGCGGTTTTTGGCATACTTAGGGATACACCAGCCGTCGAACCATACATTGGATCCCTCCTCGGGCACCAAATACTTCAACTCCACGCCATTCTCAGCCGCCTCGTCAATCGCCCATTGCGCATCGCCCGACCAAGACACATTCATCCACGATTGTCCTTTGGTCATATCCTCTTTGCCGAAATCCACCTCCCAGCCGGCTATATTATCTTTTGCCTCTAAGAGGATATTCTCTACACGGCTGATACGCTCCGTAGTCAGATTAGCCACGAGGTCATCGCGCGTAACCTCGCCACGGGCGATCTCGTCGCGGTAGGCATATAATACCAAAACCGAATAGATATCCCGGAACGCATCTTTCATAAAGATGTGGTTTCTGAACTTAGGGTTCAGGACAAATCCCCACGACTGCAAATCCGCAGCATCGACATACTTCGGATTGTAGAGTACCCCTGTCGTTCCCCACATATAGCCGACAGCATAATCGCTCACGTCCAGAGAATCGGACATCTGTCGGAATTTCTCTACTGCAAACGGTGCTACGTTGGTCGTATAATCGGGTGTAGTACCGAAATTCTTATCGATAGGCAACAGCAAACCCTCGCGCAACATACGCTCTATGATATACTCGCTGGGGCAGATAACGTCATAGTCCTCGTGTCCGACCTCTATCTGTGTCAGCATTGACTCATTGATATCGAAGGTCTGATAGACAATCTTCACCTCCTCGCCTGTCTGCTCATGATACCACTCGGGGAAATTGTTGAGGACATTGTCCATATCAATATAATCTGCCCAGTTATATATTTTGAGGGTATGTTCGCGGTCTGCCGCCAATACGGAAGAGAAGTTAATACCCGTCAAGAAGAGTGCCGTCAGCACCATAACCAAAGAGAAGCGTTTCATTTTTTATTGTTTGTTTTTTGTTGTTTATTAGTACGAAGGTTGATTATCAGCAGCAAAACCAGTATCGTCAGGAAGATGATACTGAACAGCGGGCGCAACTCGGGCGTCAGTCCTCCTTTGCGTGCATCCGCGTAGATGAACGTGGACAAGGTCTCCAAACCGTTGGAGCCTTTGGTAAAGAAAGTGACCCCGAAATCGTCTATCGAAAGCGTAAGCGACAGTATGAATCCCGATATCATCCCGGGCCGCAGCTCCGGCATCAGTACCTTGCGCAGAGCCTGCATCGGCGTTGCGCCGAGGTCAAGAGCCGCCTCGTAGATATTCGGATTCATCTTGGTAAGACGCGGCATAACGCTCAGCACCACATAAGGTGTACAGAACACCACATGCGCCGCTATCACCGTCCCCAAGCCGCGGCTTATCCCCAAGAAGACGAACAGCAGGAAGAGCGAAATGCCGGTCAGTATATCCGGGTTAATCATCGGTATCGAGTTGAGGAAATTCACTATCCGACGGTCACGCTGACGCATGTTATAGATGCCTATCGCAGCCAATGTTCCCAGCACAGTGGAAATCAGCGCAGCTGCCAAAGCGATAATAACCGTATAGAGTATCGCTCGGTATAGATTGGGGTCAACCTGCACATTGTCCGCGTAGTCGTAACCCGTCAGCAGGTTCTCATAGAGCCCGAACGTAAAGCCCGTCCAGTTGCCGAACACCTTACTTTTTGTAAACGAGAACACACAAATCAACAATATCGGCGCGTAGAGGACTACCAATATCAGCCACAAATACGCCTGTCCGGCGAAACGCGACCAAAAGCCGCGGCGTTCAACCATGGAAGAAGTAGTATTTTTCATAACAGCCCTCCTTCCTGATTTTCACCGTCTTTCTGCCCCAAGAATGAAGTCAGACCTATGATAATCAACAATATCAACGACAACGCGGCGCCGTAGTTCCACATCGTAATACCGCCCTCGCTGAAACTGCGCTGGATAAGCGAACCGAAAAGCGTTATCTTGTTGTGGGTCAGCAGTTCGGAGATAGCGAACGTAGACACCGTAGGCATGAAAACCATGATAATACCGGAATACACCCCCGGCATCGACAGCGGCAAAATCACCCGCGTAAACACCTTTGCGCGATTAGCGCCCAGGTCTTGCGCCGCCTCTATGAGACTCATATCCATCTTCTGCAAAGTGTTGTATATAGGGTATATCATAAACGGCAGAAAGTCGTACACCATACCGAACAACAGCGCCCCCTCGCCCAGCGGCAAACCGAACATATGAAACAACTCGACCGTGGCGATAGTGCGCAGCAGGAAATTAATCCACATCGGCAGGATAAATAGTATCGCCATTACCGCGGGCGTGCGGAACGACTGCATCGCCATAATATACGCCGCGGGGTAGCCCACCAGCAGACAGATGATAGTCGTTATCAGCGCTATCGCCAGCGAATAAATAAACGTATTTACCGCCTCCGACTTAGTAAAGAAACTCGTGAAGTTCTGTATCGTAAAGTTGCCTGCGGGGTCGGTGAACGCGTACACCGCTATCAGCAGCAGCGGCAATACGACCAGCAATATCAGAAACAGCACGTAGGGCCACGCCCAAGTGCGCCGCGACTGCAACAAATGTTTCCACTTAGTCTTTTTCATCTCCGTCCTGCACCTGAGTAGTCGATTCCGTTGTTTTCTTGTATAGCCGGATATAGCTCGGAGCTATCTTTACCCCGACGCGGTCTCCGTCGTCCCATATATCGTTGGTATCAACGTATATATCGTCTCCGTCGTCGGTACGTATCTGCAGGTGGTAGTGGTCGCCCTTGTAGAGGATAAAATACACATCGCCCGACAGCACGCCGTCTTCGGCATCGTCCTGCAGGTTGACGTGGTTGAAGTCCACCTCCACCGTCACCTTGTCGCCCGTGTTGAAGCGCTCTGCGACGCGGTCGGTCAGGTCCCATTCGGCGTCCAAAAACTCCACCTTGTTTCCCTCTAATACCTTGCCGTCGAACGAGTTGCAGATACGCTCTTTGCGCATCACCTGTATATCTTCCGGCTTTACCAGCAAGCCTACCCGATGCCCGGGCTCAAACGCCTGATAGTCTTGTATCATCAGTTCGTAGCCGTTGTCGGTGATGACCGTCATCTCGTAGTGCACGCCTTTGAAGATACAGCTCTGCACTTCGCCCGTCAGTTGCCACGGTATCTTGCCGTCTTTCCCTTTGCCTGCCTCGTTTTTCAGCTCGCCGATATACAAATCTTCCGGACGAACTACCACATCCACCTCCTGGTTCTCGCCGAACCCTTCGTCGATGCATTCGAAATCCTCCCCGCAGAAATGCACCAGCCTATCGTGCACCATTACTGCGTCCAGCAGGTTGCTCTCGCCGATAAAGTCCGCCACAAAGCAGTTCTGCGGCTCGTTGTAGATGTCAATCGGCGCGCCTATCTGCTGTATCTTGCCCTCACGCATCACCACCACGCGGTCGCTCAGCGTCAGCGCCTCTTCTTGGTCGTGGGTCACGTAGATAAACGTGATACCCAGCTTGTTGTGCATCTCGCGCAACTCCATCTGCATGTCTTTGCGCATCTTCAGGTCGAGTGCCGCCAGAGGCTCGTCCAGCAACAGCACTTCCGGCTCATTGATGATAGCCCGCGCTATCGCCACACGCTGCTGCTGCCCGCCGCTAAGCGAATTGACATCGCGGTACTCGTAGTCGCTCATGCTCACCATCTTCAGCACCTTCTTGACGCGTTTCTCCATCTCCGCGCGCGCCACGCCCTTCAGTTTCAACCCGAAAGCCACGTTCTCGAACACGTTCAGGTGAGGGAACAAGGCATATTTCTGGAAAACCGTATTGACAGGTCGTTCATGGGGAGGCATATCTGTTACCTCCTCGCCATTCAGCAGAATATCCCCCGTAGTGGCTACTTGGAAACCTGCTATACACCGCAACAGAGTGGTTTTCCCGCAACCGGAGGGACCTAAGATAGTTACAAACTCGCCTTTCTTAACCTGAAGGCTGACATCGTCTAAGGCAAATTTCCCGTCCTCAAATTGTTTTGAGACGTGGTTGACCTCAATGATAAACTCAGATTTTTGCATCCGCGCAACACAGACTACTGCACTAAAGGTAAATAATGATTGATAGTTTCAGCGCGCAAAATTACTGCTTTTTTTCGGATTATCCAAACATTCGTTTTGACAATCTGACAATTTCGCCTCCACGCCCTCCTCCTTCGCCCGCAAACAGGCACCAACAGACGCACCGATTCAAAACAAATAGTGTTGTCAACAATGCTCAAAAAAAAGAAAAATATGCCAACAGAATTACAAGTTACAAATTTTGCTCGGAGTGCAAACCAATGGAGCGCAGCGGAATGTTTGCAACACGAAAGCGCAGCAACCTCGGACTCCGACAGCCCTTCGGGCGGTCCAACAGTCGCAGACGGTCAAACAATGGAACTATCGGACAGCATAGCGGTCTTCAGTCTTACAGTCCTCGTGGTGCAAACCAATGTAGCGCAGCGTAATGTTTGCAACACGAAAGGCGCAGCAATCCCGGAGTATTAAACGCCAAAGCGTAGCGGTGGCGTTCTGTTACGAAGGGAATTGCAAGCAGGTCTCGTAGCAACCCCGTAGCATCTTGGGACCCGCGTAGCCCCTGCATGGGCTCTGCGTAGCCTTTCTTCGTTTTTTCGCGCGGATTCTATCCGCGCCCGCACACAAACCGATAATGACGGAAGATAACAATGGGGATAAGCTGAGGATAAGTAGCAAACAATAGATAGACAAAAGTAAACAAATATAGCCTAATAGAAAACAAATATATTCGGTAATGAAACCCCAAAAAGACGGACAAAGAGAAGAAAAACTGACAAAATGGCAGACGGGGACGTAGAAAGACAAACAAAAACAATTTGGCAAAGTTTTTGATTAACAGAAAGCGGGGGGCAGTAATAATATCCCTCAGACTAACCATATAAAAACAAAATACGTTATGAGCAAAGGTAATATCGGGGTTACATCAAACAACATATTCCCCGTCATCAAGAAATTCCTCTACAGCGACCACGAGATATTCCTTCGTGAGCTAATCAGCAACGCCGTAGATGCTACGCAGAAACTGAAAACACTATCCAGCGTCGGCGAATACAAAGGTGAACTCGGCGACATACGCGTGCGCGTTGTAATAGACAAGGACAAAAAGACGCTGACCGTACAAGACCACGGTATAGGCATGACTGCCGACGAAGTGGACAAGTACATCAACCAGATTGCCTTCTCCGGCGCGGAGGAGTTCGTCAATAAATACAAGGACAAGGCCGAAGCCATCATCGGACATTTCGGACTGGGTTTCTACAGCGCATTCATGGTATCGGACAAGGTGGAGATATACTCGCTATCCTACAAAGAGGACGCCAAAGCTATCCATTGGAGCTGCGACGGCACGCCTGAATACACAATGGAAGAGACGATCAAAGCCAACCGAGGAACCGACATCGTCCTGCATATCAACGAGGAGTTTACGCAGTATCTTGAGGACGCGACTATTGAAGGGCTGCTGAAGAAATACTGCAAGTTCCTGCCGGTAGAGATTGCGTTCGGCAAGAAGAAAGAATGGAAAGACGGCAAGCAGGTAGAGACCGACGAAGACAACGTCATCAACAACACCAATCCGGCATGGATGCGCCAGCCGTCGGACCTGAAAGAAGAGGACTACGACACGTTCTACCACGAGCTGTACCCGACGCAGATGGACGAGCCGCTATTCCACATCCACCTGAACGTGGACTATCCGTTCCACCTGACGGGTATATTGTACTTCCCGAAGATAAAGAACAACCTCGATGTACACCGCAACAAGATACAACTCTATTGCAACCAGGTGTATGTTACCGACGAGGTGGAGAACATCGTGCCGGAGTATCTGACCTTATTGCACGGCGTAATAGACTCGCCGGACATCCCGCTGAACGTGAGCCGCAGCTACCTGCAAAGCGATAACAACGTCAAGAAAATAAGCGGCTACATCACCAAGAAAGTGGCTGACAAATTGGCAGAACTCTACAAAAACGACCGCGAGAACTTCGAGAAGAAATGGGACGACGTGAAGATGTTCATCCAGTTCGGTATGCTGAGCGACGAGAAATTCTACGACCGCGCTATCGGATTCGCCCTGCTGAAGAACCTCGACGGGAAATACTTCACGCTGGAGGAATACAAGGAGAAAGTCAAAGACAATCAAACGGATAAGAACGGCAACATCATCATGCTCTACACGCAGGACCCCGATGCGTCCTACTCGTACATCGAGCGCGCGAAGGCGAAAGGTTACGACGTACTGATGATGGACGGCGAACTGGACGTACACGCCATGTCGCAGTTCGAGCAGAAAAGCATGGGAGACGGCGCGGAAGAGAAAAAAGGTGCGTTGCGCTTTGTACGTGTGGACTCGGACGTGATAGAAAACCTAATCCTGAAAGAAGACAAGCCGCGTGTGGAACTGACAAGCGAACAGGAAGACGCATTGCGCTACTCGTTCGAGAGCCAACTGCCCAAGAACGACAAAGCCAACTACGTAGTATCTTTTGAGGCAGTATCCGCCGATGCTCTGCCGGTATTCCTGACGCAGAACGAGTTCATGCGCCGTATGAAAGAGATGTCGGCGCACCAACAAGGGATGTCGTTCTACGGCACGATGCCCGACTCGTACAACGTGGTAGTCAACACCGCTAACGAGAAAGTGAGCGCGCTTACCGGCGAACTGGTTGCTGCCTGTGCGGAGCAGGTCAATCCGCTTAACGAACAGATTGCCGCCAAACAGACGGAGGAGAATACCTTGCGCGAGCAGCAGAAAGGCAAGAAAGATGCCGACCTGACCCAAGAGGAGAAAGATGCGGTAACGAACATCACCAAGGAGATAGCGGCACTGCGTCAGCAGGTAAAAGACATCTATGCCGCCAACGCCGCCGGAAACGAGAAAGTGCACCAGCTAATCGACATTGCCCTGTTGGCAAGCGGATTGCTCAAGGGGGAGGCACTGGCTAAGTTTGTCAACCGTTCTGTCGAACTGCTGTAATACTGCTCCTTGCGCATGCAGTGCAATACGCATATACGCATCCGCTTACGTTGTCTGATGGCGGTAGCGGTGATGATGGTGTCGTCGGCTTGGGCTGACGACACCATCCGCGTTTTGTGTATCGGCAATAGTTTCTCGTGGGATGCCGTCGAGCAGGAACTGGTGCCGCTTTGCAACGCCGTCCCCGCCCGTGAGGGCGGACGGCAGCCCGTCGTCATCGGCAACCTGTACTATGGCGGTTGCTCCCTTGCGCAGCACTACGGTTTCCTTATGCGCGACACTGCGGCATACGAGTTCCGCTACCTCACCAACGATACCGCCGTGTGCTACCAATCTTACACCCTCTTGCGGGCGTTGCGCGACTACCGCTGGGACTATGTCTCCCTGCAACAGGCGTCGCACGACAGCGGCATTGCAGGCACCTACGAGCCTTACCTCTCTGCGCTGATGGACAGTGTGCTGCGCTATCAGCCTGCGGCGCGGCTCTGCTGGCATCGGACGTGGTCCTATGCGCAGGACGCACGCCACCCTGCTTTCCCTTTGTACCAATCGAGCCAATGCGTTATGGACGATTCTATCGCTTGTGCTACCGAATATGTGTTGCGCAACCATCCGTCTCTGCTGCTTATCCCCTGCGGGGAAGCCGTATCGGCGGCGCGCAAGCGCGTGGGCGACACCTTGTGCCGCGACGGCTACCACCTCAACTACACTTACGGGCGTTACCTCGCGTCTTGCGTCTGGTACGAGGTGCTGACGGGCAAGGATGTCCGCCATAATCCCTATCGCAACCCGGGTATGACCCGCCGGCAGCAACGCACCATGCAGCGCATCGCTCACCATACTATCCATTACCCTACCCATTATTCTACCCATCGAACTATCCACCGCACTCCCTAACGCACTGCAGATTCTATCCGCACCATTCCTCATTCTTAATTCATCATTATCTTCGCCCCTCTCAAAATACAAAACTGTTTGCACAGTTTTGTATTTTGAAAAAGGAGCAACGGAGGAGCACCTAATCCGCGATGCGGATTCCGCAGCGTAGCCGGTTGCGACGCGTCTTCGTTCTTTCGCGCGGATTATATCCGCGCCATCTTCAGTATTGTTAGCGGAGGCATTTCCGACGACAGTGGGCTGATAGTCAAATAGTAAATAGTTAAATAGTCAAATAACAACTGTCTGCCTATAGATAAAAAGCGGTAAGGCCGCGTGACATACATACTTAAATAACTTAGTGTTATAAGCCGAACTTGAGTCTCCTGGAAACTTCGACAACTTTCAGAAACTTATTTAACATCTTCAAGCAAAAGCCTAAGCACTCGCGCCTACGGCGTGAGCTTTTGCGTAGATTTTGGAGATGTTAAGGTAGTCGAAGACCTCAGGAACTCAAATGAAACGGACGAAGGTTCACGCTTTTTTTTGTGTACCTGTACGTAAAAAATAATCGTATCAAACAACTTTTTAACACGGATTTTCTCCTGCCGAATAATAAAGTGGAGACAATAATATGGCTGGACATACTGATAAATATGCCAAATATGCTTTTTGCCGATATCTGGAAAGTAAAGGATATACCGAGGTGCAAATAAAAACTGCCCCTGTGGACATTTCTGCAAAACT
>JBJECK010000008.1:0-23053 GCA_051870995.1 Paludibacteraceae bacterium
GTGTTCACGCTGACGAAACCGCCTGCCTGCATGATTTTGTCGTACGCCTGACGGTCCACCATCAAGTCTTTGATGACAGGGAACGCGCGGCTGCGCCACGGCTCCACGGTGATGGTCTCGCCATCGTGGAACTTGCGCATGTGGAGTTGGCAAGTGGTGATGGCGGAGTCGGGTCCGTGGGGGTGTCCGTTGACGTACATGGAGCACATACCGCAGATACCCTCGCGGCAGTCGTGGTCGAACGCGATGGGGTCTTTGTGCTCGCTGATAAGTTGCTCGTTAAGGATGTCAATCATTTCCAAGAACGAAGCCCCTTGGAAGATGTGCTTGAGGTCGTATGTCTCGAAATGACCCTGTGCTTTAGGGCCAGCCTGACGCCATACGCGAACCTTGATGTTAATGTAACTGTCCATTGTAGTTAAATTAATTGGTTGTTTGTATATGTGTTATTATTTGATTACTGTTTGATTTCCCAATATCCGTTTTTGTTGGCTCCCACACGAACAAGTCTGCCCTGCTGCTGCAACTTACGCAGTATTTTGCGCACTCCACTATCCGACATAGAAAGCATCTGCATCAGTTGAGGAATAGTGCTCGTAGGAGTCGCACGGAGTATATTCAATAGTTTGTCCTCGGATTTATCCGTTACTTTATCCGTTATTTTATCCGTTACTTTTTGCTGTTCTTTGATGGTTTGAAGGATACATCTCAACATAAAAGTGATGAAAATAGTACTATTCCCTTGCAAATCGGATTGCGCAATCGCATCGTAGTAATCTTGCTGGTGCTGCTTTACAATAGTCTCTATGGGTAGCCATGCAAATATACCTTTCCAACGGCTAAGCAACATTGTCTGCCAATAGCGTCCCATTCGTCCGTTACCATCCATGAAAGGATGAATAAACTCAAACTCATAGTGGAATATACAACTACTGGCAAGCGGATGCGTATCTGTCGTACTAATCCACTCAAACAAATCAGCCATCAAAAAAGGAACCCTATCTGCCGGCGGTGCCATGTGAATACATTGCTCACCGGCAAACACACCCACACCACTTTTTCTGTATCGTCCTGCATTCTCTACTAAATCCGCCATCATCAATCCATGTGCACGCAGCAAATCTTTTTCTTGAAAAGCATCCAAAGACTGCATCAGTTGGTAGGCTTGCAGAGCGTTCTTCACCTCCTGTATCTCGTTGGGTGCCCCAAGTACATGTTTCCCATTGATGACATCCGTCACCTGCTGCAGCGACAGACTGTTATGCTCTATCGCCAAAGATGAATGGATGGTTTTAATCTGATTTTCCTTTCGCAGCATAGGAGAAGGCATGCGCGCTCCAAGCACGGCATTCAAGGCTCCTATCTGTTCCGAAATCTCAGAAACAAGCCATAGAATCTCATCTGTTATATTGAACGGCGGTGCGTACATTGGGTGTGGGGTTATGGAGTTCGCTAAATTATTATTCAATACATTCTATAGTAGGTTCTCCTACAAAATCTTCTGCACCTAGTACAATTTCACATTCACGATACAATTTTCTGACCTTACTTTCTGCGTCAGACGCATTATCTGCTTCCAACTCTATAGTCTTACATAAAATTTCTTCTATTCTTACTTTATACTTCATTGTATTTACAAAGACTTATTTTGTTTGACTTAACACAAAACCTAATGTTGTATCTCTATAGGTATACAATATATTAGGTTGAATGTTGATATACTCAGGAAATCTTTTGATGAATTCTAATTCAAATACTAAGCGAGGCTCCTTATCATTTGCTTCGGGATAAATCTCGGCTTTATTTCCGATACGGGCAATGTGAATTAAATAACAATCCCGAATGCCCTTCCCTTTGATATATGGCATGAAATAGTATAACTTATTCAATGCTATTGTAGAAGGAAAATTATATGTTTTGCCAGTATAATATATCTTCGTAGGTGATTCATCTAGAAAATAGTCTGTATTATCTTCCTTGACTAACCCTATCAACAAATGTTTTGTTTCATCCAACACTACTGTTTTTTTAGGAGCATTGCAAGCAATAGGTGCTGCTAGATTATTGAATAAACTCAATTCTAACACCGGTTGTGTTGCTCGTTGTAAGTGGATTGGTTTATGGGAGATGGGGGCTTTACCATAGATGAATCGGTATAAACTCTTACCCACCTCTTGAACTACACCACACACCAAAGCATTACCCATTAAAAAGGCACGACGCCCATCAGATACTTCAGGATGTAAAGTATGGTTATCCGGGAACATATTAAGGCGTTCTAACTCAAGCGGAATTAACCTTCGGTATCTTCCTGACGGGGTCTTGACGACATGTTTGAAACGAGATGGGGCCGTTCCTCCTTCTCCTGTAATCATTGTTCTAGAAGGTTTATCTAAATAATCAGGGAAAGCCATACTACCTTCTGAAAAGACATACTCATAGCCTTCTTTACTCACACGCTTAATTTGCTTTGCACCCTTTTCGTATTGCCATTTGGGTAACTCATCTTCGGGGATAAAGAATTCTTCTGGCACAAAGGCTTCATCAACAAGTATATCTCCCAAAGTTTGTTTTATTTCACCATTATAAGTGGGGGTTGATTCTGTAGTGTAAACTTGTCTATTAATCATTATGCCTGCATCTTCAAAAGGACTATCTTTTTTTCCTTTATTGAAAACATCCGATACAGTTTGAATATCACCATCAATAGCAAATTCTCGTTCTATACCATCTTTACTTGTAAAAGGAAATGCCTTTGCTAAGACTCCTTCAAACAATGTCCATTGCTTAGCATTTTCCACCTTAGTAGCGATAATGCTATTTTTCTGATATGCAACGATGTATGTCCGCTTTCTGCGCTGTGGGAATCCATAATCAGCAGCATTAATCACACGCCACTCTACGATGTATCCTAAATCTGCCAAAGAGGCTAAAATGATAGCAAAATCTCTGCCCCGTTGGTTCGCTGGAGAATTAATAATGCGGTCAACATTTTCCAAGAATAGATAATGCGGTCGTTTCGCACCTTTTTCTTTGAGTATACGATATATTTGCCACCATAGGACACCCTTTTTCCCTTCAATCCCCCCCGAATGACTCAATGTTGAGGCTACAGAGTAATCTTGACAAGGAAACCCCCCGACCAATAAATCATGGTCGGGAATGTCTTGCGTCGCCACGGTATTGATATCTTCGTTGCTATGTCCGTTCTTTCCAAAACGGGCTTGATACACCAAAGATGCATCCTGGTGTTTAGTGGAAGGCTCCCACTGGTTGTTCCATATCGTCTTGAAAGCATCCGCCGCTCCCTCCAAACCAATGCGGAAACCGCCCACACCCGCAAACAACTCTACTACCCGAATCTCGTTTTTCATTTTGTGTTCGTATTTACAATGTTGCGGACATAATCATTATTAAACCAGTAACAGAACTTTTTGCACGGTTCATGCCTTTCTCCCAAAGGATTAGCCGTTCTGTCTTTTGCTTTGGCGGCTTTTGGACGGACGTGGAAAAGTTTGTGTGTATTCGCTTTCCAGAAATACCTATGGTCAACATGGTCTTCCAACACATTCTTCCGGATATGTTTCCAGTACTCCTCCGCTATCGCCAAATCCGCTTGCGGCATTGTCCAAAAGAAGATGTTATCCAACACATAGTCATTCTGACCTTGATGTTTTTCTTTGAAGACAACAAACAGGAACCTACCGGAAAATATCTCGTACAATCTGGAATCCACCCATTCGCTATTTTCATACACCTCTTGATAATCGATGTTCTCAAAAGCCATTGCTTCTTTGATATTCCCGTTTGCCTGTACACGGACTGTTTTCATCATCATACCCGCTTTCAGGAACTCTTCTGTTTGATTTACATTGAAAGCCCTGCTCCGGCTGGCGATTGCAGAAGCAAGTATTGCAAATGTGTTTTTGGGTGCATTGGAAATATCAATGTCCAGTACGGATGCAATGGCATGGTATTCCATTCCCAAATACGGAGCAAAGCGATTGATTACAATCTCTTCAAAAGATCTGGTTCGTAAATCTTCTACGGAAACCAAACCTGACAACTCAGGTCGGATGGCATTAAGATGATTTTTGCCAGTCTTTAACGCCCAATCCAATATAATGCGCATATAAGCAGGTTTTAGGCTAAATGCGCGCCCAAGTGCTTTTTCCCCGCTGTAAGGCTGAGAACGCAACGCGTCGCCTGTCTGCCCTTTTCTACAAGCACCCAAATAGAGAGTATCTCCCTCTGACAATTCGTGAGCCTTGCCTGCTTTTATTTTGTTGACAATAGTTTCGTAGTCTTGGCGGATAATGGCTATATCCTTCTCCGGGAAATTCCATAATACGGAAAGCAAAAATTCCAAGTCCAATTTATTTGCTCCCTTGACATGGAGGTAAAACAACAGCAGCATTAACCGACACTTTGTATAGAAATGCGAGTGCTCAAAATCCTCATTTACAACCGCCATATAATCAATCATGTTGCAAACGAGTCTTTCTTTTATCAACAATTGTTCTTTTGTACCTTTTTTCAGCGGTGTGCATTTCAGTTCCATCCCCGCTTCCGGGAAATCTGCCTCTGCACGGTTGTTATTCCGAATATGAAAATATATCTCTTCTACCATTTTCCCGAGAGAACCCTTTCCGCCATCTTCCTCCACATAATCCTGTGAAGCGAAGTCGCGCAAGGTATGATGCAGCAATCCGGCACTATATTGCCAGATACTCTCTGCGGATGTTTTATCGTATGGTAGTTGCATTATCCTATGTTTCCTAAGTTATATCTTTCAATTATTTTCATCTTGGGAAGCATTGTCCCCCCCTGCCAACTCTGTTGTCTGTTGCTTGGTGAGGTGGGCGAGGGTGAAGCCGCGGAGGGTTTTGTAGGTGGGTTGGGAAGGGCGTCCTGTTGGGTGGGAGGGAGCGGCTGTGGGGCCGGTGTTTGCTTTGTTGGCGGTTGATTTTTTGTGCCGGTCGAAGAGGTCCTGCCAGTAGGCACGGCGGACGGGGTCGGCAAGTTCGGCTTTGGTTTGGGCTACGGCTTGGGCAAAAGCGGTATTCAACTCACGCTGGCGGGGCGTAATCTTCTTGGGGTCACGGTGCTTGGGATAGTTGCTAATCACAGTCTGTCCGTAGCGGGTCGTGACATAAGTTGCGCTATCGTGGGATATTCTGCCACGAATGCTGCTAAACGGTATTTCCAATTCTGCTTTTGCCATAGGGCGCTGTTCCTTTAATGATACTTATACGTTAAACAAAGACCTGTTCATAATGCCGGGCAAAAATGCCCGAAAACTCTCTAAAAGCCTACTTATTGCTAATCCTTCTCCCGGTAAAGTCGGCTCTCGTTGCCGTCTCGTTGCCGTCTCGTTGCCGTGTCGTTGCCGTGTTTATACCGTAATTGACGGCTTAAAGACACGGGATTGAGCGCACAGGGTTATACAGGTGTCCTCTATTGTGCCGGGCGAATACTCTTCCCTCTATCCGGATGTCAGGGCGGCGGGATGCGAGGACAGCGGGGTACGAAGGCGACGGGATGCGAGGGCGGCGGATATAATCCACCTGCAAAAAACGAAGACTGCAAGATGAAAACACGAAAGTGCCGAGTTGGCGGAGAGATGGTATCGTACTTTGTATATTAGATAATATTATAGCTATATTTTGATAGATAATACTATACTTTACGATAATACAATACTATGTTTCTACACTTAGATAATACTATACTCTCTCCGCCAACTTGGGGATTAGTTCTTGTAGTTACGTGTTTTGCGTTCGGTGAATTCGTAGTCGAGAGGCTCCTTGATGAGTTCGGGGTCGGTGTCCTCGCCAGTGTATTTCCAGCAAGCGACATAGGAGAACTTGTCGTCCTGACGCAATGCCTCGCCTTCGGGAGTCTGGTACTCCTCACGGAAGTGACCACCGCAAGACTCTTCGCGGTTGAGGGCATCGATAGCCATCAGTTTGCCAATCTCGATGAAGTCCGCCAAGCGGAGCGCCTTCTCCAACTCGTTGTTAAGGGAGCCTGCCTCGCCAGGGATATAGACATTGGTCCAGAACTCCTTCTTGATGGCGTCAATCTTCTCAACTGCCGTCTTCAGGCTCTCGGCGGTACGTCCCATGCCGACAAAGTCCCACATGACGAGACCGAGTTCCTTGTGGATAGAATCGACAGAGCGCTTGCCTTGGATGGCCATCAGGCGGTCAATCTTCGCCTGGATGTTCTTCTCCGCCTCAGCGAACTCGGGGAGGTCGGTGGACATACGGGGTACGCCGATTTGGTCGGAGAGGTAGTTCTGAATGGTGTACGGCAGTACGAAGTAGCCGTCGGCAAGACCCTGCATGAGTGCGGAAGCACCGAGACGGTTGGCACCGTGGTCGGAAAAGTTGGCTTCGCCGATGCAGAAGAGACCCTTGACAGAGGTTTGGAGTTCGTAGTCCACCCAGATACCACCCATAGTATAGTGGATAGCGGGGAAAATCATCATCGGGTTCTCGTAGGGGTTCTCGTCCACAATCTTCTCGTACATCTGGAAGAGGTTTCCGTATTTCTGCGCAACGACATCCTTGCCGAGACGCTGGATAGCATCCGAGAAATCAAGGAAGACAGCCAAGCCGGTATTGTTCACACCATAGCCCTTGTCGCAACGCTCTTTCGCCGCACGCGAAGCCACGTCACGCGGCACGAGGTTACCGAAAGCGGGGTAACGGCGCTCCAAGTAGTAGTCGCGGTCCTCTTCGGGGATGTCGCGCCCCTTGATTTCGCCGCGCTGCAGTTTCTGCGCGTCTTCGAGTTTCTTGGGTACCCAGATACGTCCGTCGTTACGCAAGGACTCGGACATGAGGGTGAGTTTGGACTGGAAGTCGCCGTGCTTAGGAATACACGTGGGGTGAATCTGCGCATAGCAGGGGTTAGCGAAATAGGCACCGTGGCGGTACATCTGCATAGCCGCAGAGCCGTTGGACGCCATGGCGTTGGTGGAGAGGAAGAACGTGTTGCCATAACCGCCGGAAGCGATGACTACGGCGTGTCCGAAGTAGCGCTCGATGCGGCCTGTAACGAGGTTGCGGGCGATGATACCGCGTGCACGGGGCTCGCCGTTCTCGTCGTTAATCATGACGATGTCGAGCATCTCGTGGCGGTTGTACATCTTGACTTTGCCCTTGCCAATCTGGCGGCTGAGTGCGGAGTACGCGCCGAGAAGGAGTTGCTGTCCAGTCTGTCCCTTGGCATAGAAAGTACGGCTTACCTGCGCGCCACCGAAAGAGCGGTTGTCAAGCAGTCCGCCGTATTCACGGGCGAAAGGTACACCCTGCGCAACACACTGGTCGATGATGCTGTTGCTAACTTCGGCGAGACGATAGACGTTGGCTTCACGTGCGCGGTAGTCGCCACCCTTGATGGTGTCGTAGTAGAGACGATAGACGGAGTCGCCGTCGTTCTGGTAGTTCTTTGCGGCATTGATACCACCCTGCGCAGCGATGGAGTGCGCGCGACGGGGCGAGTCCTGAATGCAGAAGTTGAGTACGTTGAAGCCCATCTCAGCGAGCGAAGCCGCAGCAGATGCACCTGCCAAGCCGGTACCTACAACGATAACGTCGAGGCGGCGCTTGTTAGCAGGGTTAACCAGTTTCTGATGGTCTTTGTAGTTGGTCCACTTCTTTTCGAGCGGACCTGCGGGAATCTTCGCCATCTCGGGCGTGATAATTCCTGTTTGTTGTTTGGTTGCCATAGTTATTATTATGATTTATTATTCTATACTATATAATGCCTCTTTCTTACTTTACAAGAGTATTGATAAGGAAGGGAAAACACCACATGGGCAATGCTACATACAAAACGTTCCTAATCGGGAGCAGTGTTGCTTGATTAAGTATCTTCCGACCATCGCTATACAATTTATGCAACAGATAGCACAAGCCGAAAACAAGCACAGAGAAATTTATTATCCCTGCAATAATAATCATCATATTCCCCTGATAATTATACGCCTCGTATGCGAACAACCCTCCGCATAATGCAACAACATCCGATATCCATAACAAGCACAAGATAGTCATAGCGCCAATGTTACTCCCTTTTATCTGCCGAATATACACCGGCGTGTATAGGAAAAACAGCAACGCCAGAATGCAGAAAACCGGTACACTATTCGCAGACAAGCCGACCATATAATGTATGAATGTAAAAGCATACATCATCATGGGAAAGAAAAGCGGTTCCAATATACGCCAATTTCCGCTTTGTCCGAAACTATATCTTGTATTTGCTGCCATAATGGTTGTTACATATTGATATTAGCACATGAATTACAGAAAATTAGAATTGACTGTAGCACGCAAGCAGAAGCAACGCTACTGCCGTATAGTCAGCAACGAACATATGCAAAATCTTGTCTTCCGACATATCGAACTTCCATCTTTTACGCTTGAGTAAAATAGCAACAGTTATCATACCAACGAGCATTGCCAAAAGAAGGATACCCGAAATAACAAGAGTTATATTCGACCATACAGGCATGACTTGCCCTATGCAGTCCATGCTTTCTACATTACGAAACAAAACCTGCAGCACCATTGTAAGCATTGCCCAGCAAATTCCAAAACCGAGGACAACCTTGCTCCATACAAACGGATTTTGTTTTTTAATTAGCAATGCCATCGCCTCCAAGAGGCACAGAAAAACAAAAGCCACCATTACCCAATCAAGAGCAGAAGGCTTGCATAGCAGGTAAAAGACCGTTCCGAACAAGACGCTCTCGCAGGTATTAAAAATCAAATGTAGATTCAATTTCTTTTCCATAACTTCTAAGCATATTTACGCGCAGAGCATGCCGATGCCCATGCCGAAAAAGTAGAGGACTACTACTGCGAAGAGGGCTACTACAAGGGTAGCAACGACGGTGCCGATGACCTTGATGCGCTTCTGCCAAATGAGGTTGTTCCAACCGAGGGTGTGCATAGCCGACCACACGCCATGGTTGAGGTGAAACCAAAGAGCCACAAGCCAAATCAGGTAGAGCACGCAATAGATTTGTCCGCTGACGGGGGTGGTGAAGAGTGCCTTCACATACGCCGCGCCGTTCTGCGGGTCGAACGCGCCGGTCTCAATGCCGGTCAGTTCGGCAAACTGCATCTTAAACCAGAAGTTGTAGAGGTGCAGCACGATGAATCCGAGCACGCAGATGCCCAGCACGAGCATGTTCTTCGACTCCCAGTCAACGCCTTCCTGACGTGCCTCAATAGCATAGCGGTCGTTGCCGCGCGCGTGGCGGTTTTGGATGGTGAGCCAGATGGCATACGCGAAGTGAATCAGCACCAGCAGGGCGAGTCCGAGTGTGCCGATAATGGCATACCAGTTAGCACCGAGCATACGACAAATCCAATTGTAGGCGTCCTCGGAGAACACCAGCGCCAGGTTCATCGAACCATGGAACAAAAGGAAAAACACAAGAGCAAGGCCGGTAATACTCATTACGAACTTACGGCCGATGGACGAGTTAGTTAACCACATAATTATCCAAAAGTTTTATGATTTATTTGATTTGATTTTTCATTATTGCCGCCTATAATGCTGCGCACATTGCGCTATTGCGCCCTATACAACATATAGCGTGCAAAGGTAACATTTTTTTTTTGTTCAACCAAACAATCTGCCGCAAAACACAAAAAGGAACTCTATTGGCATCAAAAAAAGACAGAATAGTAAGTCCAATTTGCAAATTTCGGAAAAAGGAAGTACTTTTGTACACTGAATAATATGCGACACAGAGTTTTTTCGATTATCGGTTGCCTGTTGTTGGGCGCAAGCATGGTGCAAGCCCAATACACGGGAAGCGGGAGTAGTGTATTCACTTTCCTCGGCTTGCCTGTGTCTTCGCGTCTCAACGCCTTGGGCGGCAGCAACGTCAGCGTCCGCGACGGCGACATCTCCATGGCGATGAACAACCCTGCCCTGTTGGGAGCCATGACCGACAACGTATTGCAGCTCAACTACTCATATTACCTCCCCGGCACGATGTTCGGCAGCATGCTCTACGGGCACAACTTCGGACGCTCGAAAATAGAGAAGCCCTACTCGGGAGACGGGCAGCCGGACAAACCAAACTATTTCGCCGTCGGCATCCACTATCTGGACTACGGGCGCATGAAGTATGCAGACTCTGACGGGACGTTGACGGGCGGCAGCTTTACCGCCAAGGACATCCTGATAGACATGATGTACGCGCGCCAACTGGGCGAGATGTTCTCCGTCGGCGTGACGCTCAAGCCCGTCTATTCTATCTACGAGTCGTACCATTCGTTCGCCTTGGGAGCCGACGTCGGAGCGCATTTCCAGTTGCGCGACTCTACGTTCCAACTCGGTTTGTCGTTGCAGAATATCGGTTGGCAGGTCAAAGGTTTCTATAGCGACGAGGGCGGCAGCAACCACGAGATGTTGCCCATCAACCTGCAGTTAGGTTTCAGCTACCGCTTTGCGCACGCCCCTATCCGTTTCTCCATGACCATCCACAATCTACAGCAGTGGAACTTAGGCTACGAACACACCAATGCCGCTATCTCCATCCTGACGGGTGAGACCGTATCGACCAAAGTGCAGTGGTACGATATGCTGTTCCGGCACACGATATTCGCGATAGACATCGTGCCGAAGAGCGAGCGTTTCTACTTGACATTGAGTTACAACCATCGGCGGCGCGCTGAGATGAACCTGACCGACCAACGTTCGATAGCGGGCTTCGCATTCGGGGCCGGCGTTCGGATATACAAGTTCCGGTTAGGCTTTGCGATGTCGCAACTAACCAAAAGCAACTTTTCGTACCAAGTGGGGCTGAGTTTGGACATCAATAGTATGCTAAAATAAAAATATCTTATGGGTGCTATAAACTGGTCGGGAATCGTATTAGGTTTGGCAGTATTTGTGTGCATCGGGCTGTTCCACCCGATAGTGATAAAAGCCGAATACCACTTTGGAACGAAATGCTGGTGGGCGTTTGCGCTGTGCGGGGGCGGCTTTTTGGCATGCTCGCTGCTGGTAGCGAACGACCATCTCTCCACCCTGCTCGGCGTGGTGGCATTCTCGTGCTTCTGGTCGATACTGGAACTGTTCGAGCAGAAGAAACGAGTGGAGAAAGGATGGTTCCCGAAGAAAAACAATAAGTTATGAGAAAGATAATTGTAGCGATAGACGGATATTCGTCGTGCGGGAAATCGACCATCGCAAAAGCACTGGCGAAGCACGCGGGATATATGTACGTGGACACGGGGGCGATGTACCGAGCCGTGGCGCTGTATATGCTGCAGCACGGGATTGAGGACGAGAAGGCTGTGGTGAAAGCGCTGGGAGACGTAACCGTGGGGTTTGCATTGCAGGCGGACGGGACGCAACACACGATGCTGAACGGAGAGGACGTGGAAGGGCTGATAAGGACATTGGAAGTGGGAAACAGGGCGTCGCAAGTGTCTCAGATTAAGGAGGTCAGGGCGTTTCTCGTGCGGCAGCAGCAAGCCATGGGCGAGAAGAAAGGCATTGTGATGGACGGACGCGACATAGGGACGGTCGTTTTCCCCAAGGCTGAACTCAAGCTTTTCCTCACCGCCCGCCCGGACGTCCGCGCGCAACGACGCTACGACGAGTTGCTTGCCAAGGGTGAGACACCTGATTATGAAGCCGTTCTGGCAGATGTCAACGACCGTGACTACCGCGATACCCACCGCGCGGAGAGCCCTCTCCGTCAGGCGGAAGATGCCGTGGTGGTGGACAACAGCGACATGACGCGCGAGGAGCAGATGGCGCACATCTACGCTATCTTCGAGCAAGCAATACGATAAACTATGCAGGTAACCATCGACAGCGGCAGCGGGTTCTGCTTCGGCGTCACGAGCGCCATACGCAAGGCGGAAGAGGAGCTGCAGAAAGGGGCGCTCTACTGCCTCGGCGACATCGTCCACAACGGGCAGGAGGTGCAGCGGCTGGCGGCACTCGGCTTGGAGACCATCGACTACGACGACCTCCGCACGCTCCGCAACGCCCGCGTCCTGCTCCGTGCGCACGGCGAGCCTCCCAGCACCTACCACATCGCGCAACAGAATGGTATTCAGATTATTGACGCCAGTTGCCCCGTCGTCCTCCGCTTGCAGAAAAAGATACACGACACCTACCTGCGCATCCGCCAAACGGGTTCCGACGCGCAGATTGTCATCTTCGGCAAGCGCGGTCACGCCGAGGTCATAGGCTTGGAGGGGCAGACCAACAACACCGCGATAGTGGTGGAGCACCTTGACGAGTCGGATAAAATTGATTTCCAACGGGATATATACTTGTTTTCTCAAACAACCAAGTCGGTGGAGGAGTTTCACGCCTTGGTGGAGTATATCCAAAGCCGCTGCGCAAAAGACACGCATTTCGAGTGGCACGACACTATCTGCCGCAACGTCGCCAACCGTGTGGAGAAACTGAAAGCCTTCGCCCGCGCGCAGGATTTGGTGCTTTTCGTAGGCGGCAAGAAGTCGTCCAACGCAAAAGTTTTGTTCCAACACTGCCAAAGTGCCAATCCTCGCACGGTTTTTGTAAGTAGTGATGAAGAACTGACAGCCGACATTCTGTCAGCCTGCCTCGAGGTGGACAAAGTGGGTATTTGCGGCGCGACATCCACGCCCCTGTGGCTCATGGAGAAATGCAAGGAGAAGATTCTGAATAACTACGACTCCCCTATTGGACTGCAAGCAGGATCTTAATAATCGTACATTTTCCGTTGCTTAGACCTTCCGCTACCCTTGCGCTACCCTTAGAAAACCCTCGCAAAAACAAAAATCTTAATAATCGTACATTTTGCTCTTATCGGCAAGCCCGCTTCGAGATACTAACCATTAATTGTTAACTATTAACTACCAAACACTATGGAATACAAAATCAACACAGTAGGTGTCCTCACCTCAGGAGGTGATGCACCGGGAATGAACGCAGCCGTACGCGCCGTTACGCGAGCCGCTATCAGCAACGGAATCAAGGTAAAAGCCATCTATCGGGGCTATAAAGGACTCATTGACGACGACATACGCGAGTTTACAACGCAGGATGTCAGCGGCATTATCCAGCGCGGAGGTACGATTATCAAGTCCGCACGCTGCTTGGAATTCAAGGAGCCGGAGGGGCGCAAGCAAGCCTATGACAACCTTGTCAAAGAGGGGATTGATGCGCTTATCGCCATTGGCGGCGACGGTACTTTCACGGGTGCGCGGCTCCTGGCACAGGAGTACAACGTGCCTATCATCGGCATCCCGGGCACTATCGACAACGACCTCTGGGGCACCGACACCACTATCGGCTACGACACTGCCCTCAACACCATCATGCACTGCGTGGATATCCTGCGCGATACCGCCTCTTCCCACGAGCGTGTCTTCTTGGTGGAGGTTATGGGGCGCGATGCAGGCTTCCTAACGCTGAACGCTGCTATTGCCGCAGGAGCGGAGGCGGCTATCATACCCGAGCGGGCAACTATCTTGGAGCAGATAGAAGCCGCTATCGGACAAGGGCGGCGCAAGAGCAAGAATTCCAGTATAGTCTTGGTGCAGGAGCATGCTATCGAAGGCGGGGCTGCCGCTATCGCCAAACTTGTGGCGGAGGCGCATCCCGAATACAGTCCGCGTGTAACGGTCTTGGGGCACTTGCAGCGCGGAGGATCGCCTACGGCGAACGACCGTATCCTCGCCTCACGCATGGGTATTGCCGCCATACAAGCGCTGCTGGAAGAGCAACGGAGTATCATGGTCGGCGTGCAGAACGACGAGATTGTGTATGTTCCTCTAATAAAAGCCATCAAGGAAAAGAAGGATGTGAAGGCCGACAAATGGAGTGCCTTGCAGATATTGTCTATCTAAAATCCTGCTATACCCGTACATGCAACATACGGATATGCCCTAAAAAACAAGAAACTCCCACGCAATACTGCGGGGGAGTTTCTTTTGTATTCAAGCGGCGATTAGCCGTTCACTTTTGCCATGTGTGCGATGAGTTCGAGCACTTTGTTGGAGTAACCGATCTCGTTGTCGTACCAGGAGATAACCTTTACGAAGGTATCGGTGAGGTAAACACCTGCGTTGGCGTCGAAGATCGAAGTGCGGGTGTCGCCGAGGAAATCGCTCGATACCACTGCATCCTCCGTGTAGCCGAGTACACCTTTGAGTTCGCCTTCTGCAGCCTCTTTCATGGCAGCGCAGATAGCCTCTTTGGTAGCAGGCTTAGCCAAGTTGGCAGTCAGGTCAACAACCGATACATCCAAGGTCGGAACACGCATCGAGATACCGGTCAGTTTGCCGTTCAGTTCAGGAATAACTTTGCCTACAGCCTTTGCAGCACCGGTAGAAGACGGGATGATGTTGCCGCTGGCAGCACGACCACCGCGCCAGTCCTTGAGCGACGGACCGTCAACGGTCTTCTGAGTAGCGGTAGTGGAGTGTACGGTAGTCATCAAACCGTTCACGATACCGAATTTGTCGTTCAGCACCTTGGCGATAGGAGCCAAGCAGTTGGTGGTGCAAGAAGCGTTCGAAACGAACTGAGTGCCCTTCACGTACTTGTCGAAGTTCACGCCGCATACGAACATAGGAGTGTCGTCCTTCGAGGGAGCGGACATAACTACGTACTTTGCACCTGCGTTGATGTGAGCCTGTGCTTTCTCCTTGGTCAGGAACAGACCGGTGGACTCTACCACGTACTCTGCGCCTACTTCGTTCCAAGCCAACTCATTGGGGTCTTTGCATGCGGTTACACGGATGCTCTTGCCGTTCACAATCAGTTTGCTGTTCTCAACGTCAGCCTCGATGGTGCCGTCGAACTGTCCGTGCATGGTGTCGTACTTGAGCATGTATGCCAAGTAATCAACCGGGCAAAGGTCGTTGATACCTACGATTTCGATGTCGTTACGAGTCTGCGCTGCGCGGAAAACGAAACGTCCGATACGGCCGAAGCCGTTAATTCCTACTTTTGTCATAATAGTTGTAACTTATTAGATGTTTAATGAAAAGATTCTTCTCTTTCTTGTTCGGATTGCAAAATTATATATTTTCTCCGATATACGGAAATTTTATACCTTATATTCTGAATTTTGACAATTTAGGTTTGCAAAAACCATGCCATACCTTATCCACAGACCTACAGCGCGAAGCGAACGGTCAACTTCACGCCATTGCGACCCCACGCACCTATCTTGCGTCGGTGTATGCCGTCGGGCAGCAGATAGTCGTTGTACGTTATACGCCGTACATAGTCGATACGTATGAAGCGGAAGATATTCTCAAAACCCGCCGTCACCTCCATATACGGCATTTTCCCCAACGGCGAAGAGGTGTAGCCCGATACGTAATTACCGTTGATATCGAACACAGACGAGTCAGGGAACTTGTACAATCCCTCGCTACCTGCCTTATAGGGGTTGTTTTTCGCCGTTACGCCGCCGTATATCCCCGAGAAGCTCACCACCCCGCGCAGCTTGAGTTTGTTGATGCCCGGTATTCGGTTGAGTATCCAACCCTTGAAGTAATACGTAGCGTATAGTCCCACATAATAGTCCGCCAGGAACTCCATCGGTTGCATCTGGTTGAAGCCGGTCTTGTTGAGGAAGATAGAGGTGGATGTAGAAGGTACGTATAAGTGCGTAAAGGGCGTTTTATTCCATATATACCCCGCTTGCAGACGCGCGTCCAGGTGTCCGAACGCCGAGAACCAGAAGCGTTTCTCTGCCGTGAACGAAGTTACATTGTACACATACCCGCGCCCACCCGTGTTGCGGTCGTCCATATAGCCTATCTGGTGCTTCAGGCTGACTATCGGCGCATCCCATTCCAGCGTGAACATCGACTCCACGCCCTTCCTGTTCACCGGCGGCGCACCGGGCGAATAGCGCAACTCGATGGCTCCCTCATAGTTGTTATACGACTTCACGCGCTGCGCCAACGCGATGTTATTGCCCGCGTACCCTGTTATGCGGTCGTAGCTCATAGCCCCTGCCGCCTCGTTGTTCTCGAAGTCGAAGTTAGCCTTCAGCGTCAGTTTGCAAGGGAACTCCTTCGCGTAGGAAGCACGCACGCGGAAGATATACTGGTCATTCTTCAGCATAGGCTTCGAGGTCGGTATCGACATCAGGATATGGTCGCGGTCCACTACGCTCAGTTGCTGCCCGGGCTCCTCCACGTCATACCGCACCGAGAGCGACAGATAGTGGCGCGGAGCCTCGTACATATGATAACGTTTCTTGTTGAACGAGTAGAGCAACGTCGCGTCGTACTTCGGACGCAGGTCGGACGTACCGAATGCCACGTAGCCCGTGAAGAACAGGTTCGGATGCAGATTGGCTGTCGTCTGACCGCCTATACGCAGGCGGACACCCTCCAGCTTGTTCCACGATATAGTGTTGTATATCGGACCGAAATCCCACTTCGACTCCCCCCACCGTGTTGAAGGCACTGTCGGCACAAACTCTGTTATCAGTGCGTCGCCGAACATCACCAACGCGTTGAATTTCGGGGTCGCCTTGAACTCCTGCACAAGGTCCTGCACCGACGACTCGTAGAACGACATCGGCTCCGGGCGGTGTTGCTCCCAAAAGAGCAGGTCCTCGCGGATGGAAATAGTGTCGGTCGATGGCAGCGTGTCTATCGGCGTCGCAGAGGCAAACACATTCGCGTCCAAAGGTGTATCGAAGTCGAACGCCCCATACAACTTTGTCTGGCGCGCAAGCAGGTTACGCTTGCGGTTGAATAGATAGAACTTCGCGCACGTGTTGGTGCGGTCGGGCGCCCACAGACCGTTCTCCAACCTCCTGTAACTGTGCTCTATAGAAAAGTCGCTCACGAAGTTCAGGTTTATCTGCGGCGGCACGTTCATCTTGTATTTCTTCAGCTTGTACGTCGAGTCGTTCACTATGTACAAGTGCCCCGTGAAGCCGTAGCTCTCCGAGTTGACCGGCACGAAAGCCAGGTCGATGCACTCTTCCCCGTCCACCTGTAGCGTGTCCATGATGTAGTATTGGTAGTAGCTCACCGCCAGCGTGGAGGAGAGCGGCGACACGAAGCGGTTGAATAGCAGCACCATATTGTCGTCGTTGATGTTCACGTCCGTAAACACCGACTGCATGTCGTTCTCCAATGTCTTTGTCGAAAGCACCGCTTCCAGACCGAAATGCCGTTTGCGCGTGATAACCGTCTTCTCGCGGCGCGGCTTGCGGCGGTAGTACTCCTGCCCCATATTCTCACGCATCGACACCGTCATCGACGGGTAAACGCCCGTCGTGTCGATGTATTTCTCCGCGAACTGGAAGTTCTTCCAGATACCTTTCTGAAAGTTCGGGTGGAAGTTCTCTAATGCGAACGACATACGGTGGTAGATGTCCGCCGTATAATGGTCTTGCGTACGCACGGCGAACGAGTCCTTGTGCGCTATCACGTTGCGTATCAGCTCCACCGCGGGGTTACCCTTACGCTTGTATTTGTGCTTGTCGTTCTTGGGCTTTACGATGATATCCTGCAAGCCGACCACATCCGGATGCATTTTGATAGTCACGCGGTTGCGCTGCTGTCCGTTACGGAGTTTCAGTTGCTCCGTCTGGTAACCGAGGCTCTGAAACTGTATCAGCGTGTAGCCCGCCGTGGTAGATAGAGAGAAATTGCCCTCCAAATCAGAAGTCGTCCCCACGGTGGTCGGCTTAAAACTGCTGCCCGACGGAGTAACGAAATATACTTGTACGTACGGCAACGTTTCGCCCGTCTCCGCATCCACCACCACGCCCGAGGCGCCCGTTGTCTGCTGCGGGAACACCGGCTGAATGCCAATGCCAAAACACGTTATCAGTAGTAACAAATATAATTTTCGGCTTCTCATCAAATGCACCATGTGTTTTTTTGTGCAACAAAGCGGTTGCATACCCTTTGGCGGACTCTTTCTATCCATGTCCGCCCGCAATACCGTTTGTCCCAACACGGCAAAAATCGTGCAAAGGTACTACTTTTTAGGCATATAACCAAATTTAAGCCTCTCCGCCGGCATCCGGACCCACGAAAATGCCATTCTGTACAATCAACCTGCCAAAATCGGGCGCACCTGCCAAATACAATTTCCCAAAATGTACGATTATTAAGATTTTGTGCTACGAGTGTATCCGTTAGTCATCCGCTACCCTTGCGCTACCTTCGCGCTACCCTTGCGCTACCCTTGCGCTACCCTTAGAATACCCCCAAAAATGTACGATTATTAAGATTGCCCTACGACGGCGGACAATCCAGCGGTGGATATGCGGTGGATACGCGGTCTTTATTTTCTCTCCGCGGCAGGGTGGTAAAACGTTACAAAATAGACTCCGACAAAAACGAGCAATATCGCTACAGCCTGCAGCCAACCGAACACCGACAGCCCCATTGCTACGGAGACCAGCGACGCTATCACCGGCTGAAAATAGTTGTATATCGCCACTTGGGTCGGGCGTAGTGCACGCTGTGCAATGGTCATCAGGATATAAGCCACGAACGTACCGAAGAATGCCACAAAGCCGGCTTCCAAGTACGACTTGAGAGCTATCGTTTGCCATGGCAGACCCAGCAGGTGAGGAGTGGTAAAGGGTAGAACAGTCAACGCTGCAAAGAGCATCATCCATTTCATACACGTCACTATCGAATACCGCTGTATCAGCTTGCTGAACAGCACCAGATAGAGAGCGAACGAGCATTGCGCCAGCACGCACATCCCTGCCCCCAAGGCATCGCTCAGCGGGTCCGCCACAGGCGCGGCAGAAGCCGTATGCGAAGTGAGGATAACCATCAACGCACCCGACAGCGCCACCGCTATGCCCAGCACTTTATACCAAGACACGCGTTCTTTTAGGATTAGCGCACTGAGTATCAACGATATCACAGGCAGCATCGTAGTCATAATGCTGGCATTCACCGGAGAGGTGTAACTGATGCCTACCGTATAGAGACACTGGTTGCAAGTGATACTGCACAACGATGCTACAAAGAACAACCCGATGTCTCTCCTTGGTACATGCTCTTGTTTCCGCCCCGTGAGCGTCAATACAGCAGACGTCAGCCAAAAGCACAACGCTCCGCCCGTTACGCGAAAGGAAACCATATCCAATCCGCTGAAAGCCGTCTGCATGGCATCTTTCGCCAACGGAGCCATCAGCCCCCAAATAGCACACGCGCAAGCAATGGACAAATGCCGAAGCCATGTCCCGCTTATCTTATTAGCAACCATAACAATCTTTTTGTACTTCTCTAATTAGGCGGCAAAGGTACTGCTATTTGTGCAATTACGCAAGCCTTCGCCTACATCAACAATCCATTTTTAGTATGTTAGACTCGTGCCGTGCCGACCTTCAGAAAGAAAAGTAATAAAAATCATTGAGATATGCACATATTTCCAACTTTTTTCCGTACCTTTGCCTGCAATTATACCAAATACTACCATGAAAAGACTCTCTTTCTTTTTTGCAGCCATCCTATGCTATCGGTTAAGTATAGCTGCATCTACCTATTCCGGTACGCTACCCGTGCTATTTATTGAGACTACCAATCACGAAACCGTCACCAGCAAAGAGTATTACCTACAGGGTACTTACTACCTTGACCCTATGGGGATAGCCGGAGTAGAGGCAATCGGGTCCCCAACCGCTCCGCTACCGCTGCAGATTAAGGGACGGGGCAACTATACATGGACGGGCTTCGACAAAAAACCTTACCGTCTGAAGTTGGATGGCAAAGCAACACTCCTCGGACTAAAAGCCAACAAACACTTCGCTCTACTGGCACACGCAGACGACAACAAAGGTTTCATGCGGAATACCGTCGGACTATGGCTGAGCGAACAATTAGGACTTGCTTGGACACCCAAACAACGCCCTGTCGAACTCGTGCTTAATGGTGACTACAAGGGACTATATTTCCTCACAGAGACTATCCGTGTAGATAAAAACCGCGTAAATATCACAGAGCAAGCCGATGGTCTCACCGACCCAGACCTTGTTACCGGCGGTTGGCTTATAGAGATTGACAACTACGATACCGATCCCCACGTGGAGATACAAGAAGGAGATGGCTCGCGGCTAATTGCCACCAATAAATCACCTGAGGTATTGTCAGCAGAACAAACGGCATTCCTTACCGATGAACTAACACGCATCAACCAACTCGTATATGGGGACAAACAATCGGACAAACTGTGGGATTATGTGGATATTGATGCTTTGGCACGTTTCTATATCGTACAAGAAATTACCGACAACTATGAGTCTTTTCATGGTAGTTGCTACCTTCACCGTGACCTTGGGACTGCTTCCAAATGGGTATTCGGACCGGTATGGGACTTCGGTAGTGCGTTCAACTACGACAAAACCCAATATATCTATCAAGGCAGGGAATGGCATAACACGTGGATAGAGCAGATTTGCCAATTCCCACGCTTTATGCAAACGGTACAAACTATCTGGCAATCGTTCTGCGGTAACGGCTACAGCGGAATATATCCATACATTACCGCATTCGCCAACGAGATTGGAGAAGCCGCCAAGGCGGATGCCCAACGCTGGCAACAGAAAGGTTACGGCAACGCCGACATACCGGAAAGACTGACGTTCATTACCGAACGTTTGCAGGACACGGAACAATGGCTTCGCGCACAATGGGGAGAACCAACCGCTATTCAGCAGAACACTATAGACAAAGAAGATAATCCCCAACCGCAATACTTCACCTTGCAAGGCACTCCACTATATGCGCCCTTGCAGGGACAACCTTATATCGTACGTCAGGGAAATAGCGCACAAATTCAGTACATACCATAACCCTCAACCTATCTGTTTGCCACAACAAGCAACCATGACAAACCTTTTGTACTTCGCAAATGGAGCAGCAGAAATACTGCTATTTGTGCAATTATGTAAGCCCTCGCATACATCCCGCTGCAAAGCATTAATAACCATTTCAGAGTAGCGCTTCAGAAACATCTCTCAAATATTTATGCAGGGCAAGCACGGCATAATGTTTGCGCGAGATTAGCGTTGCGATGGGGATAGGAGGAGAATATTCCTCGGCGCGCTCCTCGAAACTGCGCCCATACAATTCCGGTTACTCGAATACATAGCGCTGCTCGGGCGGCAGGGCGTCGATGGTGCGATTGCATACCGTACGGAAAAGCCAAGCGGCAAAATGTAAAAATTGTGTCAGGGACAGCATTTCTCGCCCCAGTCGGCAACACATACTGTTTCAAGACCAGTATGTAAACAGAATGGCACTATTCGTCATCCTATTCCCAGCAATCCGCACCTCGGAGAAAGGACTCCAAGTTGCGGATTTATAGACACTCATTCAAAGCAAGAGCGTGGTTTTACTCCATCCTAATGTGCGAGACTGAACATAATCGGAATGGAAAACTGCACCTTGACAGGTTGGTTGTTCTCATCCCTCCCCGGTATCCAATCCGGCAGACTGCGAACCACCCGTACAGCCTCATCGTCCAGGCTCTGCATTCCACCAGAGCGGGCGACATGCACGTCCGTCACTTTGCCCTCTTCCGTAATAACGAATGAGCAGAGCACGCGCCCCTCTTTCTGCGCCTTCACCGCATCTGCCGGATAGTGTATGTTTTCCGCAAGGAATGCCATCAGGGCAGACATCCCGCCCACGTATTCCGGCATCTTGTCCGACTGCAGTCTGACCTGTTCCGTCTGCGCGGATGTACCTGCATCAGGTGCCTCTTGCAACCTCGTTTCCGTTGCCCAAACCGTTGTCACACTGAATACCAGTGCACTGAATAATACTTTCGTTTTCATTGTTCGTCTGTTTTAAGAATTAAACCTATTATCGTTTCCCGCAGGTCCGCAGCAATGGTACCAAGTTTCTGCGCCGTGCGTGTCTTTTTGTTGCTTATGCTGTTTTGCGAGAGGTTCATGATGTCGGCTATCTCCTTGGCAGACAGATTGAGCAGCACCAGCACAAGGAAACGCACATCCTGCTCCGTCAGATGAGGTTCTATCGACTGCAAAACTCCCGCCGCGTTGTACAGATAGGCATTGCTCGTTCTGCAAAACTGCCCGTAGTCCTGCCAATGCAGCGTCGTTTTCACCCCGCCTTGCGACACCACCAACTCTATATTGCGCTCCAAATCCTCTCGGCTCACCGCAGACACACGGGACGGCTTGCGGAATAGCAGCAGATAGAGAATCCCCGCACCGCCCGCCAGCACCGCTACCGCCAGCAAGCCCCACAGCACGCACCGCCGTCTCCCGTTTACCGCCTCATTGTGAATCATCTCGCGCTGCAAAGTGCGTATCGCACCCAGCATGGTCGCATTGCCGTTCTGCTTATACTGCCGTTCTGCTATCAGGCTCATCTCAAGGATAGACAACGGATAATAAACCGAGTCGCTCACGGAAAGAAACAGGTCTGCGGCTTCCGTATAGCACGCAAAGGCAAGCGAATCCTCGCCATAGTATTTGTATGCGTTGCCGAGATGGTATTGCGTCTTGGCAGTCTTTTTCGTATCCTCCTGAATGGCAAATAGATACAACGCCCGTCCCAATGCGACGGTATCCGTATATATTGTTATTGTGTTCTCCAGCGAATCGGCATGTTGCAGTGTCGTCTCGGCAAACTGAATGTCGTCTTTGCTTAGCGGCATGCTGCACGCTGCCAACATTCCAACTATAATATAAATACACGCCCGTTTCATAATGTATCTCATGACCATTAAGCCTGATTTCTGTGTTGCGCCATGCGTAGCAGTCACGTTTCAAAATCCACTGCAAAGGTACTGCAAAAAACAACGCCATCCAAATTTAGTCCTGCGACAAATCAAATTCTATCCTATTGATAATCAATTATTCTATCAAGAAAAACCGCGACAAGCCATATAATAGCAGCGACAGAGTCTCCCAATAATGCAACAAAAACCTCATTCTGTCATTTTTCCGTGTTAGAGGTGAAGCGTACAAAGAGAATAAAAAACAAAGAACCCCGAAGAGATAATCTTCGAGGTTCTGAAAGTGGCGGCTACC
>JBJECK010000009.1:0-23008 GCA_051870995.1 Paludibacteraceae bacterium
TGAAGCAGGAGTATATCTCCGGCGACCGTATGGAACTGCTGTTCGACATGCCGCTCGGCGAGATAGTGATTGACTTCTACGACAAACTGAAGTCTATATCGAAGGGGTATGCGTCCTTCGATTGGCATACCAACGGCTTCCGCCCGTCCGACTTGGTGAAGTTGGATATACTCCTCAACGGCGAACAGGTGGATGCGCTTTCTACCCTGACGCATCGTGCCAATGCTGTGGATTTCGGACGGCGCATGTGCGAGAAACTGAAGGAACTGCTGCCCCGTCAGCAATTCGATATTGCTATTCAGGCGGCTATCGGGGCGAAGATTATCGCCCGCGAGACGGTCAAGCAGGTGCGCAAAGATGTGCTGGCGAAGTGCTACGGCGGCGATGTCAGCCGCAAGCGCAAACTATTAGAGAAACAGAAGAAGGGCAAGAAGCGTATGAAACAAATCGGCAACGTCGAAGTCCCGCAGAAAGCCTTCCTCGCAGTACTGAAGTTGGATTAACGGGCAATGAAAATTGTCAAATAGTAAAATGGTCAAATAATAAAATAAAGTATGGAACAATTTGTACACTCTGCATGGAGTATGATTCCGTTCGGGATAATGCTTCTAATGATTGCCGTCGGACCGTTGATAGCGGAGAAGTTTTGGGAAAAGAATGCCAACAAGTTGATTGTGTCACTTATCCTCGGCGTACCGACCGCAGTATGCCTGATTATCGGCGGCATGATGCACGAGTTGGAGCACCAGTTGTTGTATGACTACGTGCCGTTCATCATCCTCCTTTTGGCGCTTTTCGTCATCACGGGTGGTATCCATTTCTGCGGCGACCTCAAAGCCAAACCGTGGGTCAATACGGCATTCCTTGGAGCAGGCTGGCTGCTTGCGAGCATTATGGGGACAACCGGCGCGGCTATGCTGCTGATACGTCCTGTCATTGCTACCAACCAGCAGCGCAAGTACACTACGCATACCATCCTGTTTTTCATTGCATTGGTGGCAAACTGCGGCGGTCTGCTCACGCCGCTCGGCGACCCTCCCTTGTTCATGCTCTTCCTCCGCGGTGCATCGTTCACATGGTTCATGCACCTGTTACCCGAGTGGGCGTTCACAGGGGCGTTGCTGCTCGGCATCTATTTTGCCATGGACACCTATTTCTATAGGAAAGAGCACTGGACAGCCCTCTCTGCCGATGCCCGCGAGGCACAACCCTTGCGCCTGCAAGGCAACATCAACTTTGTTTACCTCCTCGGTGTCGTGTTGAGTGTCGCTTTCATCAACGAAGGCACTATTCCCCAAATGGCTGCGGAAGACGCACCGCTGTGGCTGAAGTTCCTGCGCGAGATTGTTCTCATATCGCTGACGTTCCTCAGTCTTTACACCACCCCGCGCAAGATACGCTTTGAGGCAAACAAGTTCAGTTGGGGACCTATTGTAGAGGTCGCTGTGCTGTTCCTCGGCATCTTCACCACCATGACTCCCGCGCTCGCGTACCTCAAGGCCCATGCCGCAGACCTCGGCTTGACCAGCAGTTGGCAGTTCTATTATGCCACCGGTCTGCTGTCTTCGTTCTTGGACAACACTCCCACTGCCGTGGCATTCCATGGCGTGGCAAGCGGCTTGCCGGAATCGCTTGCTGCCGCTGCGGCAGGCATTACGACAGGATGCGTTGAGGGTACAACCTTTGTAGCGGGCATCCCCGAAATTCTGTTGAAAGCCATCTCTTTGGGTGCCGTTATGTTCGGCGCCATGACCTATATCGGCAATGGTCCCAACTTCATGGTCAAGGCGATTGCCGAGGAGAACAACGTCAGAATGCCGTCTTTCTTCGGCTATATGATTAAGTTCTCGCTCATCATCCTGCTACCCGTATATATTATCGTGCAACTAATTTTCCTATAGATATCTAACTTCTAACAACGAAGTGGTCTAATTTCTGACATCTATATATTATGGCATTGTTTGAACAAATCAGCGAGGATATCAAAAAGGCTATGCTCGCAAAGGATAAAGTAGCCCTTGATGCGCTACGCGGTATCAAAAAAGAGTTTCTCGAAGCCAAAACCGCCAAAGGTGGAGACGGTGAACTGCATGACGACAAGGCTTTGCAGATACTCCAAAAGATGGTAAAGCAGCGCAAAGAGTCTGCACAGATGTATATCGACGCCAACCGTCCCGAACTGGCAGACGATGAACTGGCGCAATGCAAAATCATCGAGCAGTACCTCCCTGCCATGCTCAGCGAAGAGGAACTGACCGCTGTCTTGACGGACATCATTGCCCAAGTGGGCGCACATGGTCCGCAGGACATGGGCAAGGTGATGGGCGTAGCAACCAAACAATTGGCGGGACGTGCTGATGGTAAAGCTATTAGCACGAAAGTCCGCGAGTTGCTGCAGAAATGAAGCGCATAGTGCTTATACTACTCTTGGTAGCAGGTCTTGTGCCAGCTACCGATTTGTTTGCCCAACCGGAAACGGACAGCGTGGCTGTATCGGCTGCCGACACTGCGAACCGCTCGTGGATACAGGTCGTTACAGACTGGTATTCTGCCAATATGAACTATGGTTCTATAGTGGCGTTGATGACTATAGAGTCGTCGTTTATCCCTTTCCCGAGCGAGGTGGTGATACCGCCTGCCGCTTTTGTAGCAGCAGAGCCTGATAGCGCGCTTTGTGCTACGGGCAACTATCCTTTGGATGTGCTGCTGATAGTATTGTTCGGTACTATCGGGGCTATGATTGGGGCAATCATCAATTACGGTTTGTCGGTGTGGCTTGGGCGCATTATTATTTATAAGTTCGCCGACAGCCGCTTAGGACATATCCTGTTGCTAAGTAGCGAGAAAGTGCAACGCGCTGAGGCGTATTTCAATCAGCATGGCAAAGTCAGCACATTTGTAGGACGCCTGATTCCCGGTATCCGCCAACTAATCAGTATCCCCGCCGGCTTAGCCAAGATGCACTTCGGGCAGTTTCTGCTATATACATTTTTAGGTGCGTTTATTTGGAATAGCCTGCTCGCTTTGTTGGGCTATGTGGCGCACGGTCAGGCAGACCTGATTAACCAATATAGCCACGAACTGAGCGTGGCTGTACTGATATTGTTGGGAGTATTGCTCCTCTATTTCGTAGGTAAGAAACTTATTGCTTCAACTAAGCGCAAGTAGGCTTGCGCTTAGTTGCTTATTTCCTGCGCGTCCATCCCCACTTGTGCGCTGGAGTTTCCTGAACTGCCGGTTGCGGGTCATCTTCCACGTGTATGGTTATATCACCGGCGTCAGCCGGTTTGAACGGTACGGAATTATCGGTAGATGGCTTGGTCACATTATCGGTCAAGTCAATGACTTGCGGTTTCTCATCATCGTTGGCTGCTTTTTTGTCAGAAGGGTAGTATTCTTGGATAGCTTCTTCTATACTAAGTCCTTCACTCTCGTCCAACGACGGCAGTTTGTCTGTACCATAGCCTGTGGAAATAATCGTTACGCGCACATCCTCCTCCAGCGAATCGTCAATAGCGATACCCCATTGCACTTCTACCTCATTGCCTATCCTGTCCACAAAATCATTGATTTGGTCAAACTCTTCCATGCGAATGGCATGTTGTGAAGAACTATAGAATTGCAACAGCAGGCGTCTTGCACCTTGTACGTCGTTGGTGTTCATCAATGGGGAATTGAGCGCATCCTCTATGGCATCGGTGATACGTTGTTCGCCGCCTGCTCGCCCGACGCTCAGGATAGCCATACCGCCTTGGTGGAGTGTATTATACACATCGGCAAAGTCGGTGTTGATAATACCCGGTATGGTGATGATCTCGGCGATGGCTCGTGCCGCATCGGCTACTACATCGTTTGACTTGGCGAACGCGTCTATGTAGGTATCAATAGGGTATATCTTTTTGAGCTTCTCATTATTGATAATCAGCAGTGCATCCACTTGTTTTGCCAATATGGCGGCGCCCGTCATAGCCTTGCGTATCTTCATCCCCTTCTCGAAGGCAAACGGAATAGTAACGATACCGACAGTCAATATGCCCAATTCTTTTGCTACTTCGGCAACGATAGGAGATGCACCCGTACCCGTACCGCCGCCCATACCGGCGACGATAAAGAGCATCTTGGTGCCGTCGTTAAGCGCTTCGCGGATGTGGTCGCGGTCTTGGTCGGCGTATTCGCGTGCTACTTCGGGAACGCCTCCTGCGCCCAGGCCCGGACCGAGTTGCAACTTGGCGGGTACAGACAATTTGCCGAGTGCTTGTTTGTCGGTGTTGCTTACAAGGAAAGTGATGTCTTTGAGCCCCTGCTTATAGAGATGGTCAACGGCATTACCTCCGCCTCCGCCTATACCTATCACCTTGATGATACTATCTTCTTTAATCTCCAAAGGGAGTTGTATCAAATCTTCGTTCATAGTAGTCGTTTTTTATAGATGAATAACATGCGTGCTTATTTGGATGCTTCAAAATCGTTGGAGAATAGTTCGATGGTTTTATCGCGGAACTTGTCTATAATGCTCTGCGGGCGCTCCACGAATTTGTCCTTGTGATTGTCGCGGTAGTCTTGCCCCAACAACAGAGTCCCCACGAGAGCCGAATAGGTCGGTTCGAAATACCGCTCGTCCGTACCTGCCACCAACAGGTTATCATGTGCTCCGTAGAGTACTTGCAGACGTGTCTTTTGTTGGATGTACGCATCCATACCACGGAGCATACTTGCTCCACCCGTGATGTACAGGGAACTGATACGGTCTGCCCATTTGGTATTCAGCTCATCCAACAGCGGAGCCAGTATTTCTTCCAGCTTGCCGGTGATGGTTTGTGCTAACTCGGTCAGGGTGATTACAAACTCGCCTTCGATGTCCGACCTGTTGCTCGGAATGCGCAAGCGCAAGTTCTTCTCTATAAGGTCGGGTGCGGCGTAACCATAGTTCTTCTTAAGCGTTTCGGCGGTTCGGAAGGATATACCCTGCTGCTCCAGCAGACGGGTGATATGATAGCCTCCTTTGGCTACCACTTTGTTGAAGAGATATTGTCCTCCCTTGAAGACGGTCAGGGTCGTGGTCTGTGCCCCCATATCGAGTATGGCGCATCCGTCGCTCAGTATCTGATTGCCGTCTTCGCAGGCAAATACGGAGAATAATGCCTCAGGACGGACGAACGAATGCTCAATGCTCTTCAGGGCTTGGTTGAAACTCTTCTGCAGCCGGGTCTCTATGTCCTTGCGCCCATAGAAAGCGATGTAGTGTGCTTCTACTATTTCTGCGCGCTGGTCGCTCGACGGTATCTCGTCCTGCTCCTGACCGTCTAATACAAAATAGCTGGGCACTAACCCCAAGACGGCAATTTCGGGATAGCGTTGCTCTATCTTGCATTTGCATTCCCTCTCCATATCTTCCAATAACGCCTGCGAAATTTCACGTTTCCGCACTTGGTCGCGGTTGGATTTGACTTCTACGATGTTCATCGTATATCCGCCTACGGAGACGAAGGCCGTTGGCAATTCGGATACCCCGATACGGTTTGCGAGGAGTTTCAGTACTTCGCTAATCATAAACCCGGCATTTCCTGTTTGGGTGATGATACCTTGTTCTACGCAAGTGTGGCGTTGCGATTGCTCCACACCCAAAATGCGGAACAAATCGTCTCCTACGCGCTCTGCCGCCATGGCACGTACGCCGTCGCTACCCATATCGATAGCCACAAGGGGGAGTGATTCCGCTTTCTGCTGTTGTTGTTTCTTCGCCATATATGTCAGGTTGTTTGTGTGTTATTTCTTTGTGCGCCCTATCACCTGCCCGTGAAAACGCAGGTCCAGCTCAGAATAGTGCTTCTTGGCGCAGATAGAATCCCCTCCGTTCTCGTAGTATTGTTTCAACTTGCGTAGTTTGGCGGCGTAAGCATCTATATCACCCAGTACGATAGTGGATGCTTCTTGGTCCTGTTGCTCGAGGCAGATATAGTGTGGTCCGCGTACTCGGATGCCGCGGATACGCTGCTGCCAATAGTCGTTGTCTTGTAGCCACTCTGCGAAATCAGCCAATTCGCCTGCCGCCATGCGGATACCTATATTGCCGCTTGCAGTCAATACAGGGGTATCTACTGATGCACGTACAGGCATACGCTTTCGGTCGGTGTCCACGAAATAACTGTCTTCAGGTGTGATGATACGTATCAGGGGCACGCGCTGTGAGAGTTTTATCCTGACTACTGCCTGAGGGGTGGCGTAGCATTCGGCGTTCCGTACCATAGGGTGCGTGCGGACGATGTCTTCTATTTGCCGCAAGGATACTTGCGGCATGGGGTAGTTGACAGGGTAGGCATTATATTGCTTCAGCAGTTCGGTCAGTTCTTTTTCCGTAACGTATTGGCGCAGATTGCTATCCGTAATGTTGTATTCGAGTGCTGTACAGACAAGATGAGGCTGACGCTTTCTACCGAAATACATAGCCGACAAGAGCAGTACTATTGATAATACTACCGCGATGCTTGTCAGTATGATTTTGGTATAGCGTTGTTCCATTGTTGTTTATTTGAGGGCGTTCCTAAGGTCGGGCACCAGTCGGTCTATGTCTCCTGCGCCTATGGTCATTACGACGACGGGCGTAGTCTCGTGCGCAAGCTGCTGACGGATATAGTCCACCAGTTGCGCTTTCTCCACCAGTGCTTTCTTCGGGCACGTTATCTTGTCAAGCAGCATCTGCGAGTTTACTCCCTCGATGGGCTGTTCGCGTGCGGGGTAGATGGGGAGCAGCACGGCTTCGTCTAAGGTGGACAATACGCGCGTAAAGTCATCGGCAAAGTCGCGTGTCCGCGTATAGAGGTGCGGCTGGAAGATACCGATTAGATGCCGCTCGGGAAACAATCGGCGTACCGAGTCGATAGAGGTCTGTATCTCAGTAGGGTGGTGGGCATAATCGTCGATATAGGCGACCTTATCCGTGTTTACGTGCATATTAAAGCGCCTGTAAACGCCCGAGAAGGAGGCTATGCCGTGGCGTAGTTCCTCTTTGCTCACTCCGTTGAGCCATGCAACTGCCATGGCTGCTACGGCATTTTCTATGTTGACCCATACAGGTACGCCTAATCTCAGGTCGGGCAGCACCTCGGTAGGAGTATGGAAATCAAAGAATATCCGCCCGTTGTCCACACGGATATTATCGGCATAGAAGTCCGCCTCTTCGGCGGCGCTATAGGTGTACAACTTTACGTTAGGGCGCAACCGTGGCGTAAGTGGCAAACCTTTCTTGATAATCAATGCCGAACTAATTAGAGAGGTGTAGTGCTCAAAGCTTTCCCGATAAGCTTCCGGTGTACCGTATATATCCAGATGGTCGGGGTCGACGGCTGTGATAATGGACATATAGGGAGTGAGCCGGTGGAACGAACGGTCGTACTCGTCCGCCTCTACTACTACGTAACTGCTGTCGTTTTGCAGGAGCACGTTCGTGCCGTAGTTGTTGCTTATGCCGCCCAAGAAGGCGTTCGTACCTATCTCCGATTGGTACATTAAGTGCGCCAGCATCGTGGATGTGGTCGTTTTGCCGTGCGTACCGGCTACGCATAGTGCACGCATCTGCTTGGTCACCATACCCAGCACCTCCGAGCGCTTGCGTATATCAAAGCCGTTGTGGAGTAAATACAAGTATTTCGGATTGTCTTCAGGTACGGCAGGCGTGCGCACTACAAGCGTATGCACAGGCGAAAGCGCCTCCAGCAATTGTGTGTCATCGTCGTATGTTATGGGCATTCCTTCTGTTTCCAACTCGTGGGTAAGCGGCGACGGAGTGCGGTCGTAGCCCGAAACGCTGTATCCGCGCGAACTGAAATAGCGCGCCAAGGCACTCATTCCTATGCCCCCTATGCCTAAGAAATAAACCGATTGTATGTCTTTCGTCTCTATCATTACGGATGGATTGAGTTTTCTGTATTGTATATGACCCGATGAGTGCTAAAAAGAGCGCAAAGATACGAAAAATATCTGACATCGGAAAGCACCATAAGGAAAGTAGTGTAAAATTCTTGTTTTTTTTGGATTATTCCCCGAAAAGCAGTACTTTTGCAGTCCGAAAAAATTCTATATATTCTATGGCAACACAGGAAGAAACATTCAAAAAGATTGTCGCACACTGCAAGGAGTACGGTTTCGTATTTCCCAGCAGCGAAATATACGACGGATTAGGTGCCGTTTATGATTACGGACAGAACGGGGTAGAGCTGAAGAACAATATCAAGAAGTATTGGTGGGACTCGATGACGCTCCTCCATGAGAATATCGTAGGTATCGATGCCGCTATTTTTATGCACCCTACTACGTGGAAAGCCTCAGGGCACGTGGATGCCTTCAACGATCCGTTGATAGACAACCGCGACTCGAAGAAGCGCTATCGCGCAGACGTGTTGATAGAAGACCAGATTGCCAAATACGACGAGAAGATAGAGAAGGAACTTGCCAAAGCACGCAAGCGCTTCGGAGACAACTTCGATGAGGAACTATTTAAGCAGACCAACGAGCGCGTAAAAGAGCACGTAGAGCACCGCAATGCCCTCCACGAACGCTATGCCAAGGCAATGAACGACAATGACCTTGCCGAGCTTAAGCAGATCATCCTTGATGAAGAAATAGTGTGCCCTATCAGCGGTACACGCAACTGGACCGACGTCCGCCAATTCAACCTTATGTTCCAGACAGAGATGGGGTCCACCGCCGACGGCGCAATGAAAATCTACCTCCGTCCCGAGACCGCGCAGGGTATCTTCGTCAATTTCCTCAACGTCCAGAAGACAGGTCGCATGAAGATACCTTTCGGTATCGCGCAGATTGGCAAGGCGTTCCGCAACGAGATTGTTGCGCGTCAGTTTATCTTTCGTATGCGCGAGTTCGAGCAGATGGAGATGCAGTTCTTTGTCCGTCCGGGCGAGGAACTGAAGTGGTTCGAGCATTGGAAGCAGTTCCGCCTCCGCTGGCACAAAGCCCTTGGTCTTGGCGACGAGAAGTACCGTTTCCACGACCATGAGAAACTGGCGCACTATGCTAACGCCGCTACCGATATTGAGTTCCTGATGCCGTTCGGTTTCAAGGAAGTGGAGGGTATTCATAGCCGTACCAATTTCGACCTCTCGCAGCACGCCAAGTTCAGCGGCAAGAAGATGGAGTATTTCGACCCCGAGCTCAACCGGAGCTATACGCCATACGTTATCGAAACATCCATTGGCGTGGACCGTATGTTCCTCAGTATCATTTGCTCTTCGTACAAAGAGGAGCAGCTGGAGGGCGGCGACACCCGCGTAGTGCTCAACCTGCCGCCCGTGCTTGCTCCCGTCAAGGCGTGCGTCATGCCGCTTGTCAAGAAGGACGGACTGCCCGAGAAGGCGCGCGAGATACAGGACATGCTCAAGTTCGACTTCCACACCAACTACGACGAGAAAGACTCTATCGGCAAACGCTACCGCCGTCAGGATGCTATCGGTACGCCTTTCTGCGTTACGGTGGACCACGATACGCTGACGGACAACTGCGTTACGGTCCGCTACCGCGACACCATGAAGCAGGACCGCGTGAAGATAGACGACTTGCACGCACTTATCCAGAAGGCTGTTGACCCGAAAGTGCTCTATCGCAAGATTGTGAAAGGAGAGTAAGCCTCTCTGTTGGAGAAAACAAAAGGGACGTTGCTCAGGCAACGTCCCTTTTGTTGTATTGTGCTTTTGCTACGCAAGAGCACAATAATGCTTTGTTTTAGAGCTTGCGCGAGTCAAAATGAAGAGCCATCTCTGCGGGATCTACGCTCTCTTTGGCAGCTGCTTTGCGAGCAGGAGCATAGTCGTAGTCGTTGTCGCTCTTAGGTGCCCAAGAGTAAACGATTTTGCCGTTGATGTCGATATACTTGTAGCTGGTAGAGTAGTCTTTTTCATTGGTTACGCTTACGAGAGCCAAACCATTGTGGAATAACGACTCTATGTCTTCGTTCTTAGCCAAAGTCAATACCGTTTTGCCTTTGGTATCAATGATTTGTGTAGCCTCGTTCATAGATACTGCAGCATATCCCTCTAAGAAAGAAGAAGCTCCGTCATAGATGCAACTGATCTTGATATTGCCTTTTTTGTCCATATAGCCCCATTTGTCGCCTTGTTTAACAGGTATCAAACCATTGTCATAGCAGTATCTGAAATTGTCGTACATTGCAGGAATAACGATATCGCCCTTGGCGTTCATCGCTCCGAGTTTGTCGTTCTGAGAGAAAGCTACTAATCCACCGCCCATGTTTACCAATCCGTCGTACATAGGTTGGATGATATAGTCGCCTTTCGCATTAATTGCACCATATTTGCTGCCATTGCCTACTATAGCAATACCATCCTTAAAGTCCTCTGCGTCATCATACATAGCCGATATTTTGTTATCTCCTTTGGCATTCAGATAACCGTATTTGGCATCCGACGACATTTTTGCACTAATCAGTCCTTCTTTGCTCATCGTACCTAAATCATAGTACATAGGTTGGATAGTGAAATCGAACTTGGTGTTCATCAATCCACATCTGTTATTGAGATAAATGGTAGAGTACGAGTAGTAGAAATCGTCTGCATAGTCAAACGTAGCTGTCTGCATCTTGCCTTTGGTGTCAATAAAATACCCGTTAGTGCCGCTCGCTACCAGTGCATAGCCGCACGAGAAGCTGTTGACCCAATCATACATGGCGTTGATAGCCATTTTGCCTTTGGCGTCGATGTAGCCCCATTTGCCGTCAGAGGTTCCGGCGGGCCAAAGTTTCGTACTGTCGGTTTCGGGAGTACCATTGTCCTTACACCCTACGAATACACTTGCAATGCAGAGCATTGCTGCAAAGAAAATACTTTTTTTCATTTGTGTAGTTAATTAGTTGGTTGATTATTGTGTTTATTTCGGTAGTCAAATGTATGCCCCTTCCTGTCCTTCTGCAAGCGGCATCTCGCGGCAAAAAACGCTGTCCAATAAAACGGTCGTTTATTTGACACAATTTCTCACCTCCTTTTTTGCCTCCTCTCTACCACTCATAACCAAAACAGCATAAAATTCCCATGGCACGCCTATCTGGTGCGCACCTTTATGCTCCTTTCAAACTGAAATTATTTTAAGAAAAATAAGCCGAATATTTGGTTTATTGCAAAAATTGCGTTACCTTTGCACCGAGAATAGGTTGTGTCAAATAAACGACCGTTTTAGTGAGACATCGTCCGGAATTATGGACGGGTAGGGAGTTGAGGAAGGGCAATATAGAAACATCCCCATCAATATCGTTGGTATTGGTGGGGATGGTTTATAAACGCTTTATGAATGGTTTATAAATGGTTTTTGAATGGTTTGTAAGTGCTTTTTGAATGTTTTTTTTTGAAGGCGTAGGCAAGCGCACTCAGCGGAGGTGTTTGGCGTTGCCGTGGATGTAGATGTGCCCTGCTGCAGGCGGAGCGGAGAGAGCACGCCCCAGCAGGTCGTAGCACTTTTGCGCGTCGGCGCCGCCATCGGCAGAGGATTTATCCGTTTGCGGGACGGAAAGGGGCTTGGCGGGCTGTTGGGAGACATAGGGCAGGTCTTCGTATTGTGCCTTGTTGATAGTGCCGTCTGCTACGCCGTTGAGGTATTGCTCAAGGTAGGTGTATCCGCTGCCGTTCGCTGCCGGTAGGGCAGCATCGGCGGGGTCTTCAGGGTTGAGCCCGATGACCGTTTCGTAGTGGTCGGGAAGTCCGTCAAGGTCGGTGTCGGAGGCCAGCGAATCGCCCTCAATAGCGTCAAGGAAAGGATACCCGCCAACGACCGAGTCGCCGACGTAGAAGTAGTCTTCGCGCGCGAAACGGATGTCGTTCTGCGAGTCAATGATACCAAACCACTTGGGTTGTGTCTTGCCTGCGAACTGCGGGTCGATGCGCCCTGCCGCTTCATCCAGTACGCGCAGGTCCTGCTCGTCGTAGCGGGGGAGTGCCGCACCCGCGGCGAAAGCACCCGCACGGCTGTGACTGAGCACGTCCTCGAAAGCCTGTTGGGCAGAGGTGGCAACGATACCGCTCTCGGCAAGGGGGACTGAGAGAACATAACGGTTGTACGCCGCTTCGGAAGGGGTAAGCCCGTCGAGGTTGAACGCCCGAAGGGAATTGTTGTCGGTATAGCCGTAGAGGTTGTCGTTATTGACGAGCTGCAGGTTCTCGTCCGTCCAGCATGTCCGGTTGGTGGCGTTGTATTTGTTGCCCGTCTCGAACATGTTGCCGCTCAGTAGCCATTGCCCGTAGTCCTGCACGCGGCTGCCTTGCACGAAGTAGCGTTGCGAGAGGTTGGCGGCGAAGGTGAGCGGACCGCAACGGAAGTAGTTGCCGACCATATAGACGCGGTTGTAGCCCGCGGGCGTACCCTTTACGTCGCGGTTCTTGGTAGTGTCGTTCTCGCCGCCGTAGAGGGAGTTCTTCTTCCCAAAATTGAAGATGACGTTGTTCAAAAACTCGTTGTCCACCTGTGCGTCGTGGTTGTGTTTGCCGTTGGCAAGGTCAGCCTCGTCACGCACTCCGTTGAAGCGGGGCGTGCGGTTGTGGCAGTTGGCGATGAGGCAATGGTGGAGCGTGGCATGTTCTCCGCCCCATTGCATAGCGTAGGAGCGTGACCCTTTGTTGTTCTTGGAGTTGTAGAGCCCCTCGGCGAAGATAGACCACTGGACGGTGGTGGAGTCGGCATCATAGAGTGTAAGGCACTCCTCCATAGACCACGAGAAGGAGCAATGGTCGATGATAACGTTGCGCGTGTTTTCCACATCCAAGCATGGATAACTGCTATTGGGGATGTCTCCCGCACGGAAACGGATGTGCCGGATGATGACGTTGGGTCGGCATACATAGATATTGGCTCCCGCAATGCAGATACCGCCTCCCGGTGCAGTCTGTCCCGCGATGGTGATATTCGGATGCTGCAGTTTGAGTTTGGACGTGAGATAGATAGTGCCGCATACGCGGAAGAGCACAGTACGCGGTGTGTCGTCGCCGCTACGGAGCGCCCAACGGAGCGTACCCTCAACGAGGTCGTCGTCGGAGCAATCGTCCAGACGGGTAACGTAGAAGACCTTGCCTCCGCGTCCGCCCGAGGCATACTTGCCGTAGCCTTCGGCAGTAGGGAATGCAGGTGTGGCGGCCTGGGTTACAGATGCCAGCGTACAAGCGAGGAAGAGAAACAGAAAAGACATAGTGTGTATATAATAAGGTATTAGTTATTGTTGTTTTGCCTTTCCGGCACGGATGAGCTGGAGGCTGTTGAACACGTTCTGCCAGATGATATACGCTGCCGGACCGATAGCGGCGAGGGGCGTGAGGTACGCCTGCGCCATCCATACGCCCAAGGTTGTGTTCTTCTGACCGAAAGCCTGACCGGCAGTAATCCTGCTGACAGCGGGCATATCGAGCGCGGCAGCAGAGGGGTTGATGACCTCGTCGCGATAGTCTTCGCCCACCGACGGCGCAGGGAAACGGAAGCCGATGCGCTTGCCGAGCCGGAACTGCAGCAGGCACACGAGGAGGGAACCGATGCAGAGCCAAAGCAGGGTATGGTAGTCGTAATGGTGCGTGAGCAAGGTATGGGTGATGTCCGCCATGAGTATGACCAGCGTACACGCCCACAGGTAGAACGGAACGGATGCCCACCTGTGCGACAACGTGAAAGTCTTGCCGGTCTTGCGTCGGCGGGCATGGGCGTTATAGCCCAGTCGCAAGAGCCATGCGGCGAAGAAGGGACCCAAGAGCAACGGACCAACCTTGCGGAGGATAAGCAAAGAGGCTGCCCAAAACGTGATGTCGCTTGCCGCATTAACGATAGGGAAGAATGCGGGGACGACAATAGCGGTGGCGATGTTGCTGAGTAGCGTAAACGTAGTGAGGTTCTGTATCGAGCCTCCCAGTTTTCCTGCGATAATGGGCGCGGCGGTAGCGGTAGGCATGATGACGCAGACCATAATACCTTGCGCAATGATGGCTGTGCGGTCGGGGCTGAGACCCGCTGCCCCGCACACGGCAACGAGGGCATAATAGATACCGACGGCGAGGGCAAGCTGAATGGAGAGCACGAGCCGGTGCCACGTGTGCAGGCGTAAGGTTAGCGGGTCAACCTTGCAGAATGTGAAGAAGAGCATGAAGAAGATCAGCGGCGGCAATAGTGGCATTAGGTGCAGGAAAAGCGGATAGCCGATGACGCCCAGGAGCATGGAGAGAATCAGCGCGTTGCGGTCGAGAAAGGTCTTTAGATGCGACATAGATTAACTAATTAGATGCGTTGCCCCAGTGGGCAACAATATCGTCCATAATGCGGAATACCTCCGCCTGTGTCTCTGCCTGTAGCAGGGCAATACGTGTCTGCCGGAAGTCAGCAAGCCCCTTGAACACGGGTGATGCGGCAAAATGTCGGCGCGAGTGAACGATGCCCTTGCGCTCGTCGCCTATCCATTCGATAGCGCGCAAGACATGCTCTTTGAGTATGCCGACGCACCATGCCATATTGCGCGGCGGCAGGCTCTCGCCGGTACGGAGGTAGTGAGCCATATCTTCGAAGATCCACGGACAGCCGAAAGACGCACGCCCGATCATAATGGCATCCACCCCATACCGCTCAAAACACTCCTTGGCGCGCTCGGGAGTCGTTACATCGCCGTTGCCTATGATGGGGATGTGCATGCGCGGATTGCGCTTGACCTCACCGATAAGCGTCCAATTGGCTTCACCTCGGTACATCTGTGCCCGCGTGCGCCCGTGGATTGCCAACTCGGTAATACCGCAGTCCTGCAACGCCTCTGCGAGGTCAACGATGATACGGTGGTCGTCATCCCAACCAAGACGGGTCTTGACCGTAACGGGAGTATGCACGGCGTTGACCACGGCGCGCGTGATAGCCAGCAGTTTGGGAATGTCCTGGAGCAATCCTGCCCCTGCCCCTTTGCCTGCCACCTTCTTCACAGGGCAACCGAAATTGATGTCGATGAAATCGGGTTGCGCTTGCTCTACAATCCGTGCGGCATCCGCCATGGATGCAGGGTCGCGACCGTAGATCTGTATAGCCACGGGACGCTCTTCGTCGGATATGAGCAGTTTGCGCGTTGTAGATGCTACATCCCGCACCAGCGCATCGGCGTTGACGAATTCGGTATAAACGCGGTCGGCACCGAAACGCTTGCAGAGCAAACGGAATGCGGGGTCAGTAACGTCCTCCATGGGAGCAAGATAGAGCATAGACAATCAGGAATGAAGAATTAGGAATTGAGCGTAGGGTAGGTGATGCGGTGGTGGTTGATAGCCGTGATGCGTTGCTTGAAGACAGCACGGATGTCCTCTACATCCTTGAAGGACAGCGGTGTTTCTGAGAACTGACCGTCGGCAATCTGTTGGTCTATCATATCATCTACCGCCTGCGCGATTGACTCTTCGGTGTACGTGCTCAGGCTCCGCGAACGCGCCTCAACGGCGTCTGCCATCATCAGTATAGCCGCTTCGCGGGTGGAAGGTTTCGGTCCCGGGTAACTGAACAAAGAGCGGTCAACGGTCTCGCCCGGATGTGCGTTGACATATGTATTATAGAAGTAGCGCGTGAGCGATGTGCCGTGGTGGGTGGCGATAAAGTTGATAATCACCTCCGGGAGGTGGTTCTTGCGTGCAATAGCCTCTCCGTCAGCGACATGTGCAATCACTATCTGCGCCGCGTCGGCGGGTGTCATCTGCAGCAACGGGTTCGGCCCGCCTTGTTGGTTCTCGGTGAAGAAAAGCGGATGAGACAGCTTGCCTATGTCGTGATAGAGTGCGCCGGTACGGACAAGCAACGCGTTGGCACCAATGGCTTTGGCTGCCTCGGTGGCAAGGTTGGAAACCTGCATCGAGTGTTGGAACGTGCCGGGGGCTTTCTCGGAGAGCGTATGGAGCAAATCGGAGTTGATGTCGGTGAGTTCTACAAGGGTAATCGATGAGATGAAACGGAACAGCTTTTCGAAGAGGTAGATCAGACCATACGAGCAGATGATTAGCAGCACATTGACTAAGAAATAGAGATAGATTTTCGGGTCAATGGTATGATAGTCGCCCGTGGTGGCGAAGGAGAAAGCCGTGTACGACAATAGTTGCGTCAGGAATATCCAACCTGCGGTTTGTGCCAGTTGGGCGCGGCGTGTCATATCGCTGAGACTGGATATGGCTACCATGCCTACTGCAACCTGGATGAAGAAGAACTCCACTGGCGCTGGAACAGCCAACGAGACAATCAGTATGGTCGTGAAATGCAGAAACAGACCGGTACGCGCATCAAAGAAGATGCGTGTCAGGATGGGTACCCAGGCAAAAGGAATAAGGTAGATGCTTAGGTTCGTATAGCGCAGGGTGAGGCACGATAAGATAATCACTATGCCGGACAGAAGACAGAAAAACAGCACGGTCGGTGTATCGGACATGTATTGCCGCCTGAAGATGTACAGATACAAGATAAACAATCCAATGAACAGGCAAATCAGGATGCTTTCGCCGATAAGCGACAAGATACGGCGGCTATGGTTGGCATCATCCTCTTCTTCGCATGCCCGACGCAAAGACTCCAAAATCTGATAATCCTGCTCGGTAATGATTTCCCCGCGGTCAATAATCTTTTCTCCCGCCTGAATGACTCCCTGCGTCGGGGTTACGGATGCCAATAGCTTGTCGCGCAGTTTGTCGGTAGTCTCAGCGTCAAATGTGATATTCGGAGATACGTTTTCATAGCCTTGCCCGTAGTGCAGATACGTGTCGCGCGGGGTATCGAGGTCGGCGAGGGTATAGACGGTAGAGATACGGTTGTGAATGACCGATATGCGTGTGTAACCCTCTTTTAGCAAGCGCTCTTTGTCTTGCATGGCGATTACCAACGGAGTATGCGGCGCGTTATCCGCATATTTGAAACACGGGGCAAAACCGGTCAGGAGTTGCTCTTTCTCTGTTTGTAGTTGTCTGTCGGTCTTGTAGATAGGGAAATCGAATTCGGCGGTAACCAACTCGTAGCCCCATGGCTTGCCAACCTCGAAATGGTAACGGAAAACAGTGTTGTATCGCGGGAAAAGCAAGACGGTGATGATTGCCAAGGCAACAAAAACCGCAATGCGGAATATATCGCTCGGGATAGCTTTGATGTTAAAATGATGTTTGTTCATTGTCGTTAGATAGTATAGACTGGTTTGTTATTCGGTACGTGCGGTTGGCTCTCGGCGGGCGCGGAAAAACTGCTGCATCAGGGTGCGGCACTCCGTTTCCATGACTCCCGCCGTTACCGTGGCGCGCGGGTGCAAGGCATGCGGCGCCAAAAGGCTGAAACCGCGTTTGGGGTCGGGGCACCCATACACGACCCGCGCTATCTGTGCCCAGCCGATAGCCCCCGCGCACATGACGCAGGGCTCGACGGTTACGTACAATGTGGCATCGGTCAGGTATTTCCCGCCGATGGTCTCGGCAGCAGCCGTGATAGCTTGTATCTCGGCGTGGGCGGTAACATCCATTAGCGTCTCTGTGAGGTTGTGCCCGCGCCCGATGATTTGCCCTTGCGACACAATGACGCAACCTACGGGCACTTCGCCCTGCGCGAGAGCCTGTTCCGCCTCGTGGAGCGCAAGAGTCATGTATTTGAGGTCGGTCTCCGTGTCCATAATCAAAGCATATTGGTGATACGGTTGTTGTAGTCGGCTACTGCTCGGCAAAAAGCGGTCAGCTGTTCGGGGTGCAGTTCGAAATGGTTGCCGATGACCACGATGTCTGCCCCCGCTTCGTATGTATCGAGCATCTGCTGCGGCTGCCGGATGCCCCCGCCGACAATCATCGGCAGGTCGATGTGCGCGCGTATCTCGCGGATAATGGACGGCTTTGCCGGCGTCGTCGCACCGCTTCCCGCCTCTATATAAACAAGCCGTTTGCCTAATAGCTCCGCCGCAATAGCGGTATCCACGATGCGTTTGCCCTCCGACTGCGGAATAGGCAACGTGCCGGATACGCGCATGGCGGACGTCGTAGTGCCTCCGTCTACGAGGATATAGCCCATAGGTATGGTCTCTATCCCCGACTCTTGTACGGCTCGGGCTATTCGTATATGTTGCCCGATAAGCGTTTCGGGGTTGTCTCCCGATAGCAGCGAAAGGAATAGCAAAGCGTCCGCCCGCGGCGTGAACTGTGCGGCAGAGCCGGGGAAAAGCACGATGGGCAGCGACGTGTGCGAGCGCAGGGCGTGCACGAACGAGTCGGTGTGTTCAAAATTGCCCGTACTTCCTCCTACCAACAGATAATCAGGTAAGTACTCTCCTTTTAGGGGCAGCGCGCCGAGGTCTGCTTTCTCGGGGTCGAGGAGCAACGCAAGGCTTTTCCGCCCTGCGTGTCGGCGTGCGCATATGTCGCTTAGTATTGCCATTGGAAGGTCTCTATCAGGTGCATTACATCGGTTTGCAGGTATTGATATACGGGCGCCAGCGAATCGGCGTTGGGCGTGCAGTTGCAATAGACCGCGCCGCGGAAAAAATGGTGTACCGAGTCGGTCAGGAAGAACTGGCACGACGAGGCGGTATTTCCTTCGAGATTGAACAATACGCCATAGACCTTGTTCTCGGGGTTTTCATACGCTTGCTCGGGAATGGACGTGGCGTGAGAGGCGTTTTTATAGACAAACTCCAGCGCGTCTTCGGTCAGCTCGCGCAGGTTGTTGCGGACAGGCTTGTATGAACAATGGATAGTTGCGTTCAGGGTCGGATATAGGATGTTAATCCAGTAGCGGTCGTTCTCCGCCTGACGAGGCTGTACAACGGCATTGGCGGACAGCATAAAACGGTACGGATAGGCGCGCATGTCGGCGTTTGCCGCAAATGGTATATAGGCGGTATCGGGCATAGTGAGGCGGACATACCCGTATGGTTTTGGGGTGCTTACGTGAGAGCACGACCAGAGACAAAACGGCAGTAAAAGTATGATAAGGTGGTATTTCATTACGCAATAATCCAAATTACAACGCAAAGGTACACTAATTATCGGGTAAAAGCAAGCGCGGGGCGGAGGAAAAAAACAGATAGGAATATAAAAGGGTCAAAATGGTGTTTTAGCGCGCGCGTGTTTGCGTATCCGAAAGAAAAGTTGTATCTTTGCGCGGATTTTGCCGGAGGGCTGCCCGTAGCCGTGGATAAGCAGAGGATATGCGGTCGATTACGGCAGAAACACGGCAACGAGAGTTGACCTTACCGAGAGAATACCATACGGAAAAACCGACATGACAAACAATAACAGCAATATGACGAATAACTTCTGCGTAATAATGGCGGGTGGAATAGGGAGCCGCTTCTGGCCGTACAGCCGCAACAGCAAGCCCAAACAGTTTCTGGACTTCTTCGGGACGGGCAGGAGCCTGCTGCAGATGACGATAGACCGCTTCCGCCCGCTGGTGCCGATAGAGCATATACTGGTGGTGACGAACGTGGCGTACCGCGAGCAGATACTGGCGCAAGTGCCCGATATGCAGCCAGATCAGATACTGTGCGAGCCCGCCCGCAGGAACACGGCGCCGTGTATCGCGTACGCGATGGCGCATATAAAAGGCGTGCTGCGGCAAGAGGCGATTGCAGCGGGCGTGTTGGACAAAGACGACCCGATGGACCTGAGCCATCCGTACTGCAACGCCAACGTGGTAGTGGCACCGTCGGACCACATGATACTGAACGAGACTGAATTTCAGCGGATTGTGTCGAAAGGTCTTGCCTTTGCGGCAAAAAACGACGCGCTGCTGACCCTCGGCATGAAGCCGACGCGACCGGAGACGGGATACGGGTATATCCAAAAGGGAGCGACCGAGATGGACGGGATATACACGGTGAAGACTTTTACGGAGAAGCCGAACCAAGAACTGGCAAAAGTGTTTGTGGAGAGCGGGGAATTCCTGTGGAACTCGGGGATGTTTGTATGGAACATGCGCGCGATAGGCGCAGCATTCCGAACACTGCTTCCGGATATGGATGCATTGTTCCGTTCGGGTGCGAAAGTGTTCGGTACGGCAGACGAAGAAGCATTTATCCAAGAGAAATTCCCGACCTGCCCGAACATCAGCATCGACTACGGGGTGATGGAGAAAGCACAGAACGTGCATGTGCTGCCGGCGGACTTCGGATGGAGCGACCTCGGGACATGGGGATCTCTGTACGACCTGAGCGGGAAAGACGAGGCGCAGAACGTGACGCTGCATTGCGATGCTACCTACTATGACAGTCAGCGGAATATCGTGACACTGGAGCCGGGGAAACTGGCGGTGATAGAGGGGTTGAACGACATGATAGTGGCGGAATCGGAGGGCGTGCTGCTGATATGCCCGAAAGAGCGCGAACAGAACATCCGCAACATCGTGAACGATGCGGCAGAGCGGTTCGGGGGAAAGTTCAGTTAGGACAAAGGAGTAAGGATGAAGGATAAAAGACTTATTACTGCTGACTGAGGTCGGCGTGGCAAAGAGGGGAACAGATGTTGGCAAATATCTTTTTCTTGGTCAATGATGTTCAAAAAAGAGACAAAAAAATTCTGCTTGGGAACAAGGACGAAGGACAAAATGCTACGGCTTATGAAAAAGTGGATGCTGAGCAAAGCGAACCAAGTGCTGGCAATATGTCTGGCAATCCTTGGGGTGCCGGGCTGCAAGGAGCCGGAGGCTCCGATGTACGGGTCACCCCATGCTACTTTCACGGCGGAAGGAAATGTAACCAACGAGACCGCCGAGCCGATAGAAGGCGTGAAAGTGACGGTGAACGGATGTTACCAAAGCGGGAGTTGTGAATTGTCATCCGCCGTCACCGGTACAGACGGGCGTTACCAGACACCGAAAGGAGATATTGCCGCGACCGACTCGATATGGATTTATGCAAACGACACCACCGGCGTCTATGCTCCCGACTCGGCAAAAGTGAGAATCACGTACGACAGAAGCCATACAGAAGCATGGTATGAGGGCGATGGCTCTGCCACGGCGGATTTCGTATTAAGGAATAAGACCAACGGGCAAAAAGGCAACTAAACATCTATACAATAAAAACACATTATGGGTTATCTGAATTTTGACAAGACAGTATTGACCAACCTCGAGCGTTCGCTGCTGAAAGAGATGATCCGCACCAACCGTGCGGGCGTCTATAATGCGACAACGCTGGTGGATTGCAATACGCGGAAGTACCACGGGCAGTTGGTGATGCCTCTCCCCGAACTGGGAAACGACAACTATGTGCTGCTCAGTTCGCTGGACGAGACCGTCATCCAACACGGGGCGGAATTTAATCTCGGTCTGCACAAATACGGTCCAACGGCTTACGCGCCAAACGGGCACAAGTACATCCGCGAGTTTGACTGCGAAGTCATCTCAAAGACGACCTACCGCGTGGGCGGCGTGGTGCTGACCAAAGAGCGTATGTTAGTCAGTTTCGAGCCGCGCGTGCTCATCCGATATACGTTGGTGGAAGCCCATTCCGCCACGACGCTGCGCCTGAAGCCGTTCCTCGCATTCCGCTCGGTGAACGAACTGACCCACGAGAACAGCCGCGCAAATGCAGACATGGAAGAGTGCGAAAACGGGCGTGTGAACCAGATGTACAAAGAGTTTCCGCACCTGTACATGCAATGCTCCAAAGCCGTGGAATATCACCATAACCCGCAATGGTACAAAGGAATAGAATATCCGAAAGAGCAGGGACGCGGGTTTGAATACAAAGAGGATCTGCTGGTGCCCGGTTATTTCGAATTGCCGATGCGCAAAGGCGAGAGCGTGATATTTGCGGCAGGCGTGACCGAAGCGAAGACACGGACCCTGAAAACGACATGGGAGAAAGAGATGACCCGCCGTATCGCACGGGAGAACATGTTCGCCTGCCTGAAAAACTCGGCGGGGCAGTTCTACAAGCGCGAAGGGGACAAATGCTATCTGCTGAGCGGCTATCCGTGGTATCACGCGGAAGCACGCATCACATTCTTCTCGACCCCGTCGTGCACACTGGACATAGACCGTCCGGAATACTGGGAAGCTATCATGGACCAGACGGCAGTGGCAGAAATACGCGCGTTCATGTCCGGCGAACAGGAGCAAGTGAAGATGACCGGCATGGACGACCCGGACGCCCTGCTGTGGGCTGTGCGCGCATTCCAGAAATACGCCCACAAGTACACCGTGGAAGAGGCGGCAGCCAAGTACGGCGACCTCTGCGCGGACATCATCACTTTCTACCGCAAGCAGAACCACCCGCGGGCGTTCCTGCACCAGAACGGACTGCTGTGGGTGGACGGGACACAACGCCCCGCGACATGGATGAACGCGATGGAAAACGGACGTCCGATAACCCCGCGCACGGGCTACGTGGTGGAGATTAACGCGCTGTGGTACAACGCGCTGCGCTTTACGGCGGAGTTGTTGCGCGCGCAAGGCAAGACTGCCGACAGCGACCTGCTCGACTTCCAGGCGGAGATTACCCGCGGGGAGTTTGTCAATACCTTCTGGAACGGACTCTACCTATACGACTACGTGGTGGACGGCTACCAGGATAGAGAGGTGCGCCCCAACCAGATTTGGGCGGCAGGTCTTCCTTATTCGCCGCTGGACAAGAAGCAACAGAAAGCCGTGGTGGATATCTGCACCAAGGAGTTGCTGACCCCGCGTGGACTGCGTACTATCTCGCCCAAGAGCGGCAACTTCCGTCCCGAGTATATCGGCGGGCAGTTGGAGCGCGACCGCAATTTCCACAATGGTCCCGTATGGCCATGCACGATAGCGGCTTACGCACGCGCATACATGAGCCTCTACAAGCGCACCGGCGTCAGTTTTATGGAGCGCCTGTTGGTGGGCTATGAGCAGGAGATGAGCGAACTGTGCATCGGTACGCTGAACGAACTCTACGACGGCAATCCGCCCTACAAAGGACACGGCGGCATGAGTTACGCGCCGAGCGTGGCTGCCGTAATCAGCGTGATGGACACGGTGAAGAAATACTATGCGGAAGAAAATGACG
>JBJECK010000010.1:0-3866 GCA_051870995.1 Paludibacteraceae bacterium
TTGAGCGGCAAACGAGACTCGAACTCGCGACCCCGACCTTGGCAAGGTCGTGCTCTACCAACTGAGCTATTGCCGCAAATGTGGAAGACCATCTGCTTTCTCTCTCGAAAGCGGGTGCAAAGGTACTGCTTTTTTTTGATACAACCAAATTTTCAAGCAAAAAAAGTGAGAAAAAATGCTTTTCTTTGCTTTTATGGAATTCGTTGGCGTATTTTTTACTATCTTTGTGCCCGATATGCAACGAGCTCCCGAGCAAATAGAACTGATTCGGCTGCAAGCGCGGCTGACAAAACGTTTCCACAAAGCCTGTGCCGACTATGGGCTGATAGCCGATGGTGACCATATCCTAATCGGACTGAGTGGTGGCAAAGACAGCCTGGCTTTGGTGGAATTGTTGGGGCGCAGGGCGCAGATTTATGTCCCGCGTTTTCGCGTTACGGCGGTGCACATACGCGTGCGCGAGCGCGCTTACTTGTCCGACCTTACCTATCTTGAGCATTTCTGCTGCGAGCAGGGTGTGCCTTTGCTCGTCCGCGATACGGAGATAGGCGCGGAGCGCGGAGACAAAGACCCTTGTTTCTTGTGCTCTTGGTACCGCCGCAAGGTCTTGTTTGAGGTCGCTCAGGAACTTGGCTGCAACAAGATTGCGCTTGGGCATCACAAAGACGATATTGTGGAGACTTTGCTGCTCAATCTGGTCTTTCAAGGGACGTTTGCCACTATCGCACCGCGGCTCTCTATGGAGAAGATGCCTATCGAGTTGATACGCCCCCTCTGCTTGCTGGACGAGCGCGACATCGCGCGCTATGCTGTGCTGCGCGGCTATGAGCAGCAGAAAGCGCTTTGTCCCTTTGAGAAAGAAAGCAGTCGCGCAGAGATAAAAGAGCTCTTGCAGCAACTGGAAAAACTCAATCCCAATGTTCGTGACTCTATCTGGGGCGCTATGGAGAATATCAAGCCCGACTATCTCCCCCGCCGAGCCAAGACTCCCGATATACCTGCAAATAGATAATTTTCTGCTATATGAATGGCGTATATACTGTTGTACTTTTGCTTTGCTCCAATGTCTTTATGACCCTGGCGTGGTATGGTCACCTGAAGCTGGGTGAGCTGGCGTGGTTTCAAAAATGGCCCGTGATTGCCGTTATTGCTTTCTCGTGGGGTATCGCTTTCTTCGAGTATTGCCTCCAAGTGCCGGCCAATCGCATCGGCTTTGTCGGCAATGGCGGTCCCTTTAGTCTGATGCAACTCAAGGTCATCCAAGAGGTGATTACGCTTGTCGTCTTTGTGCTTTTTAGTGCGTTGGCTTTCCATACGCACCTCCAGTGGAATCACCTCGTGGCGGCGTTGTGCTTGATAGCTGCCGTCTATTTTGTGTTTGGTTTCTGATGAGACGTTCGCGTCTATAGCCGGATAACGAGCCGCTTGGGCGTATTGTTCTTTTTTGTCTCTGTGAATTGCAATAGGGTAGGGTCCTCGGGTATGCTTACGCGCACGCCTATCAGGTCTGCCCATTTCTCGGCACGTCGGGTGCGGCTTCGCTTGCGTTGGATGCTCTGTGTATTTTGCTCCCACCGTTTCTTCTTGCGTACCTCCCGCGGCGATATGACGCTTAGCGCAATAGCCTGCTCTACTTCCGCCTCTGTGGCGAACGATAGCGCCTGTTTGCTCTCTTTGCGGCATTGCTCTATGAATGCCTCCCATTGCGCCTGCGAGATGCCCGTGGCGGCGTCTGTGCTGCTCCCATCTGTCTCGCTTTGCATCACGCGTTCCCATTGACGGTTACTCACGTCCTCTTCGGCGATGTAGTAGGGTTTCTCCGCGGGCACGTATAATAGCCGCACGTTCCGTTTTCCGATACGTATTTTCTGCACCATAGCGGGCTCTGCTTCTTGTTGCAGGGTTGGTTCGCCGGGCAGGGTGAAGGCTACCCTTAGACCGCAGTAGTTGGTCGCTTCTTCCGGATTTCTGTATTGTCGGAAAGATATATGCCGGTTGTCTTCGCAGTTGTCGAAGCTCCCCCCGCGCTGTATCTTCCATTCTCCCGTCTCCGGTCCTCGCGGATTAGGCTCTGTGGCAACCGTGTATGGCGCGTACCAGTCAGAGCACCATTCGCTTACGTTCCCTGTCATGTCGTATAGTCCGAGTTCGTTGGGGCGTTTCTGTGCCACAGGATGTTTCCGGTAGCCTGAATTGCTGAGTCCCCAGCCTATCTCGTCGGCTATGTTGCCGCCCGCGAAGCGGTAATTCTTGCTTTTGTTCCCGCCTCGCGCGGCGAACTCCCATTCCGCCTCTGTCGGCAGGCGGAAGGGCATACCGCTCAGGCTGTCAAGCCGTTGCAGGAACACTTGGCAGTCGTACCAGCTGATGTCTGTTACGGGGTGTTGCGGGTTGTGCCACTCGTCTATAATCGCCCATTCGGGCATCACCGCCTGCCAGACGGCTTGTGTTATCTCCGTTTCGCAGATGTAGTAGGCATCGAGACTTACCGTGTGCATCGGTCGGTCGGTGGATACGGCGTCGCTCTGTTGCTCCGAGGTCGCGCCCATCAGGAACATCCCGCCTTCTACGCGCCGCATCCGTAGTGTGTCATTGCCCACGGGGATGAGCAGCACTTGCAGCGAGTCGGGCACCCGTGTATCCCGCCGCTTGGCGGACAACGTACTCCCGCTGCCTACCGCCACCGCCGCGAAGAGTAGGAATAGTATTCGTAAAAATGTTTTCATCTCCGCACATACTGCAAATCGTATGCCAAACTGTCGTATCTGCCAGTTGATATATGGATTACGTGCTTTATGTTTGTTTATGTTATAAAAATAGTACCTTTGTGCCTCTTTTAAGTAAATAATAAACTATTATGAAGAAGCCTGTTTTTCTACTTGCCCTCTTGGGGCTGTGTCTCGGTCTCGCCGGCGGTCTTTTGCCGAGCATCAGTATGACATGTTGGGCGAGGCAAATGTAACTGCCGAAGGGAACTTGGCGGATGTGATAGACTTGTTCGGTTGGAGCGGTAGTACCGGTTCTGCGAAGTGGGGTATGAGTATATCTGACGAAGAGGCTGATTATAGTGGCGAGTTCGTGGATTGGGGTAAGAATATCGGTAATGGTACTACTTGGCGAACGCTTACTTATAATGAGTGGTATTATGTGCGTTATCGGCGTGAAAATGCGGATAGTCTTGTTGGTGTAGCTCGTATCCTGCTTAGCGATAGCGAGTCTGTGAATGGTCTTATCTTGCTTCCCGATACTTGGACTTGCCCACAAAATGTAATCTTTAAAAGTGGATTTGCAGATGAGTGGTCTCGCGAGGAATTTGCTAATCATCAGATATTTACGTTGTCGGAGTGGCAGACCTTGGAAAAAGCAGGTGCTGTCTTTTTTCCTGCTTCAGGTGAACACTTTGGGACGAGTATGAGCTGTGTGTTGTCTCGTGGATGCTATGCTTCTGCTACCGCAAAAGGCGACTGTGCATCTTTATTCTCTTTCCGTTCGAACGAAGCGGCCATGGCAGTCATAGCTTTCTATGCAGGGGTAGCCGTCCGTTTAGTTCGAGATGTGAAGTAGCCGTGCGAAAACGAAACGTTAATCGTCTTCTAATAGTTCTTCTAAAGCCTTTCAGCAGCTGTCGATCCTTCCGATAGGCAGCTGTTTGTTTTTGCATTTTGTTTTTGCATTTTGTATCTTTGTGTTTTGTATCTTTGTGTTTTTTAACCACCAAGCCGTATTGTTGTGTCTTTGTATTGTTGTGTCTTTGTATTGTTGTGTCTTTGTGTTTTGTATCGCCTTTTTGTAAGAATAATTAGCACTAAATCACGTAGGATACACGTAAGATACACGTAGGATACACGTAAGATACACGTAGGATA
>JBJECK010000011.1:0-20077 GCA_051870995.1 Paludibacteraceae bacterium
ACGTGTCGCGGACGATAACGACCAAGTCGGAGTACATGCAACGCGGCGACACGTCCGTCATCATCCAAACGAAGACTGTCGAGACCTACGACGCCAGCAAGAGGTGGTAATTCTGGTCTGCTTCCAGTGGATTTTGAACCACTTGGCTTGAAAAAAACGAAGCAGATTTGCAGTTACGAAAAAAAAGCAGTAAATTTGCGGTCCGATAGAGGTTGAATATTAATTTATAAACGTTTATATGAAAGTCTTTTTGAAATATCTGGGCGTTCTCCTGCTGTTGATAGGAGTTGTGTTCCTCGTAGTGTACCATTTCGCTGTGCCGCAGAATTATATGCTGGTTATAGCAATGGTATTCGAAGTAGTAGGCATTTTGACCCATATCTTGGTTAACAAGTATCTGGAGTAAGTGTTTCCCGCAGGCTGCATATCGATATTGCAGGCTTGCAGTAGCTCCGTCCTTGAGATAACGGGGACAGGGGTGGTGTGTACGTATATGAAGGAATAACGCATGAAAGATGACGAAATAACAGAAGAACTCGGTGTAGAGCAAGAGCTTCCAAGCTCTAATTACAGACCGGAGGCTTTTAGTGATGCAATCAAGTACCACCTGACAGGGATGTATCAGGATTGGTTCTTGGATTATGCGTCTTATGTCATCTTGGAGCGTGCCGTTCCCGCCATAGAGGATGGCTTGAAGCCGGTCCAGCGTCGTATATTGCACGCTATGAAGTGCGTGGACGACGGAAAAGCGAACAAGGTGGCGAATATCGTCGGGCAGACTATGCAATACCACCCGCACGGCGATGCCTCCATAGGCGATGCGCTGGTGCAGCTCGGGCAAAAGGATTTGCTGATAGATTGCCAGGGAAACTGGGGCAATATCCTGACGGGTGACGGGGCTGCAGCGCCGCGATACATAGAGGCGCGGTTGAGCAAGTTCGCGTTGGATACGGTCTTCAACCCAAAGACTACGCATTGGATGTTGTCGTACGACGGGCGCAAGAAAGAGCCGATCCACTTGCCGGTCAAGTTCCCTTTGCTGTTGGCACAGGGCGTCGAAGGCATCGCGGTAGGACTCAATTCGAAGATACTGCCGCATAACTTCTGTGAGCTGTGCGATGCGTCGTTGCATTACCTGCGGGGAGAGGATTTCCAGTTGTTCCCCGATTTCCCAACGGGAGGAGAGGTCGATGTCAGCCGGTACAACGACGGAGAGCGCGGAGGTACCATCAAAATCCGCGCCAAGATACAGAAGACGGACGACAACAAGACGCTGGTTATCACAGAGATACCTTTCGGTACTACCACCACCAAAATCATAGAGACTATCCTGCGTGCCAATCAGAAAGGCAAGATTAAGGTGCGCAAGGTAGATGACTTTACTGCCGAGACTGCGCGTATAGTGGTTCAGCTGGCTCCCGGCAGCTCGTCCGACAGGGCGATTGATGCGCTATATGCCTTTACCGATTGCGAGATTAACATATCCCCCAACTGCTGTGTCGTAAAGGACAAGAAACCTATCTTTACGAACGTCAGCACGCTGTTGCGCTTATCGACGGATAATACACGTTCGTTGCTCAAATGGGAGTTGGAAATAGAAAAACAGGAGTTAGAAGAGTGCTATTTCGCTACATCGCTCGAGCGGATATTCATAGAGAACCGTATCTACAAAGAGAAAGGATACGAGACGGCGGCAGACAGGGACAAACTGATAGCGTTTGTCGATCAGGCGCTCGACCCGTGGAAACCCAAACTCATACGCGAGGTAAGAAAAGAGGATATCGAGAAACTCTTTGAGATACGTATGATTCGCATCACGAAGTTCGACTCCAAGAAGGCGGACGATTTGATGAAAGAGCTGACGAAGAAGATTAAAGAGGTGCAGCACAACCTTGCTCACCTGACGGATTATACGATTGCATGGTTCGAATCGCTCAAGCAGAAGTATGGTGCCAAGTATCCGCGCCGCACTGAGGTACGTAATTTCGCGAATATCAATGTTAATACGGTTGTAGAGGCAAACGAGAAGCTCTATATCAATCGGGCGGAGGGCTTTATCGGAACGGGATTGAAGAAGGATGAGTTCCTATGCAATTGCTCCGATATTGATGATGTGATAGTCTTCCACAAGGATGGTAAGTACAAGGTTATTCGCGTGGCGGACAAAGTGTTTGTCGGCGCAGATATCATCTATGTGGCTATCTTCAGGAAGAATGACGACCGCACGGTATATAACGTGGTATATCGCGACGGCAAGGGAGGGGTTTACTATATGAAGCGCTTTTGCGTGATGGGTGTGTCGCGCGACAAAGAATACGACTTGACGCAAGGAAAAGCAGGTAGCAAAGTGATATATTTTACCGCCAATCCGAACGGAGAGGCGGAGATTGTCAAGGTGTTGCTCAAACCTGCCCTCCACCTCAAGAAGATGGAGGTTTGCAAGGACTTTAGCGAACTGGCTATCAAGAACCGTTCGGCACGGGGAAATGTCCTGACGAAATACGACGTTAAGTCTATTACCTTGAAGCAGAAAGGGCACTCTACATTAGGCGGGCGTAAGGTTTGGTTTGACTCGGATGTGCTGCGTATCAACTATGATAACCAAGGAATGTACCTCGGGGAGTTTTGGGACGAAGACCGTATTTTGGTTATTACCAAAGCGGGGGATTACTACCTCACTTCTTTCGACCTAACGGCACATTTTGATCCGGATATATTGCGTATAGAGAAATTCAATCCCGATAAAGTCTGGTCGCTGGCATTGTGGAATGCCGACTTGCAGTATTATTACGCGAAACGCTTTAAGTTGGCGGATGATGCCAACTCAAAGCCGCAGAATATGCTGGGTGAGAACAAAGACTCGCGTATAGTTGTGCTTTCGGATAACGAGGCGGCTACGTTCCGTGTCCATTTGTCTGACGCGTCCAAGCAGAATATCGAGCTTGTTATGTCAGATTTCGTGGATGCCAAATCGCCGAAGGCCAAAGGCAAACGTATCACCACGTTGGATGTGGTTTCTATTGAAGACGTGTCTCCCGAACCTGTGAACGAGGCGGACGAAGAAAACGAAATACAGCCCGATTCCACAGGAGGAATTACCAATACGGAGGTAGAGGACATCCCGATGACTATTTTCAATCAGTTGCCTGAGGATTCCAAGCCGATAGAGGATGACAATGCTGCTGATAGCGAGCAACTAAGTTTGTTCTGATAGGAAGGTATTGGTGCCGGTTAGTCCGTAGCACGAAGCCATGTTTGGTTTCTGCCTAATAGTCCACGTTTGTCCAAACTGCCACGCAAAACCAATTTCCCGTCTTGAATGTATATTTTGCCGTAGTAGAACTTGCCATTGTCAGGGTCTAATACTTTGCCGCCGCGTAGCTCACCGTTTTCTTCGTGCATACCACGGATGATAATCAGACCTTCCAACGGTTTGTTGTGGTCATTCCCTTCGCATGCCGTGCATACGACATCGGATGGTCCTACGAGCATTTTGGTGATTTTCCCGTAATAAAGTCCGTCTGTGGCTTTGAAGATGCGGACTATGGAAAAATGCTCACCCGTTTTGTCATCTACCGTTTGCCAGTCTCCAAGTATTTGGCTGATTTGTGCATACGTGCATGGGGCAAAAAAGCACACCAAAAGGAATAAAAAGACACTTTTTTTCATTCTGAATGGATTTGTTAGTAGGTTGTACGATTGCGAGTTGACTCTCGCAAATCGGGTGCAAAGGTACGAAATATTTTGCAATCTCGAAATTTTTATGTAATTTTGTGCGCATATTTAGGCAGTCTTTACGGAAATGAAGTTAGTATTTGCGACCAACAATCTACATAAATTACAAGAGGTTAGAAACATCCTTCCTCATGATATAGAAGTTATTGGCTTGAAAGAAGTGGGGTTTCTGCAGGATATTGACGAGACGGGAGAAACACTGGAAGCCAACTCTTTGCTCAAGGCTCAGACTATTTATCATTGGCTCTCCGAAGAGAGTACGCGCGTGCCGGTGTCGGATATAGCAGGCGTGTTTGCTGACGATACGGGCTTGGAAATCGAAGCCTTGGGAGGTTTGCCGGGAGTACGGACGGCCCGGTGGGCAGGCGAGCCGGCCTGCGATAGCAGAAATCGACAAAAGGCGCTGTCGGAACTGGATGGGAAAACAAACCGTTCGGCTCGCTTCCGGACGGTGGTAACGCTTATACGCAATGGAGATATTGCTCAGGTGGAGGGTATCGTGAAAGGAAAGATGGCGCTTTCGGAATGTGGAACGGGAGGATTTGGCTATGACCCGTTGTTCATCCCTGATGGCTATGACCGTACTTTTGCAGAATTGCCTGCTGAAACAAAAAATACAATTAGTCATCGTGCTCGCGCTATGCAAGCGTTATGCAAAATCTTATGAGATATAATCTTTTACATAGTGTACATCATGCTGTCTTGTCGATTGTAGCCTTGTTCTTGTGCGGAACACTCTCGGCGGAAGCTTATTGGAAAACATTGTTTGCGTACAACGATGTGACGCAAATCGCCGTGGCAGATGATAAAGTGTTTGCTTTGTCGGGCGGAGCATTGTTCTCCGTCAACAAGCACTCCGAGCAGATTGAGATTTACAACTCACATAATGGTTTGCATGGGATTAAAGGGACGCAAATCTACTATGATGACGCAACCGGTACGCTTATTCTTGCGTATGAAGACGGTAAGATAGACCTGCTGCATCAAAATAGCGTAGAATATGTATCGGGGTTGTATGATAAAGATATGATGGCGAACAAGACCATCAATAACATTACGATGCACGATGGGAGAGCTTATCTTGCCATGAGTTTCGGTATCGCTACGTTTAGTCTTACTCGGCAAGAACTGGTGGATGTGTATTATATTGGCAAAGAGGCATCTGAGGTGAATGTGGAAGATGTATTGTTAATTGGAGACAGTATCTATGCTTTTGCTTCCGATAAGCTGTACAAAGCTTGCCTTGGCGACAATGTTGTGGACTATCATTTCTGGCAAACTGAAGAGCTTGGGCGCATCAATAGGGATGAAACCAAAGGCAAAGAGTTCGTGGAACCGGATGGTACAATATGGCGAGCAGGTGGAACCGAAGGGATAGTGCGTACTTCTATGGGAGAGCGCAATACGTACAAACCGCAAGGTCCGCTTAATAATAAGCCTTATAGCATGACTGTTGCGAACGGGAAACTCTATGTCGTATCCGGAGGGCGTTGGGCTACCCAATATAAAGACCCCGGAAATCTGATGATATACGATGGGGTGATGTGGACGAATATTACCAGTGGAACCATTCGATTACAGACGGGTAATGAGGCAAAAGATTTTATGAATGTTGCTGTTGATCCGTTAGATGCCGGACATCTTTTTGTAACTGCGTATGGCGGTGGAGTGTATGAGTTTCGGAACAATCAGGTTGTGCAACAATATTTGCCTTTTAATAGTACTCTGTTAAGCAGGGTGGAGAGTGATCCTGCTAACTATACTCGCTGCTCGGGAGGAGTATTTGATAGTGATGGGAACTTTTGGGTGCTGAATGCGGGACAACCGGCTTTGCATCGACGTACACAGGATGGAGTATGGACAGGGATAGATTTACTTACTGAGAATGGTGATGTGTTGCCGGTATATACTCCCGGCGATTTGATTTTGGATAATCATCATGACCATTATAAGTGGATTCCATACGGGCGTGTCTCAGTTGGGCTTATTTTGTTGGATGATAGAGGAACCATAGAAAATACGGATGATAGAGTGATTCATCGCTCTCAATGGACAGACCGAGAGGGGAGACTTGTGCAAGCAGAAGCTATATACAAGGGCGCTCAGGATATAGAAGGGAATATATGGCTCGGTACATCAAACGGGGTTATTATTATTCCGTATGAGGTGGATTATTTTGCATCCGATTTATGTGAACAGATAGATATAACAGAAGAGAATGGAGAGAATCCATTCCAAACGCAGGAAATTCGTGCGATAGCATTCGATGATAGAGGACAGGCTTGGATTGGGACAAACTCCTTGGGGGTATATGTTGTGTCTCTTGATAGAAAGAGTATTGTAGCACACTATACAACAGGCAATACATTGATGCCCGGCAATGGTATATTGTCGTTGGCGTGGGATGGTGTACATAAGATAATGTATATAGGTACTGCTAATGGAATAGTATCCTGTTCGCAGCAGAGCACCAGTAGTGATGTCGGTGTAGGTGAGGCATACGATGGTGCAGATGTTGACTATGGTCGGATGCAACAATGGACCCTCCATTATTCGTATTCCGATATCGAGGAGTTGGCACAAAGTGCACAGGAGGTTTATGCTTTGGCAGACGGAGCACTGTTTTCTGTCAATAAGCTGGATGAAACATTTACTTATTGGAATAAACTAACGGGGCTGAATGGCAATATTATTTCCCATATAGCCTACGATAAACTTACACAGCAGTTGATTATCTGCTACATGGACGGGCAGATTGATTTGGTGCAGGCGGACGGTTCTATAAGGAATATGCAGGATTTGGCTCAGAAAGCATCCAGTATGTCTGTTACGATAAATAGCATTTGCGTCCATAAGGATAAAGCATATCTGGCGATGCCTTTTGGAATAGTTGCCATTAATCTACGCAAAGCTGAGGTAACAGATACGTACTATATAGGGGAGAATGCGGAGAATGTGAATATATTGCAGATAGCTATGCAGGGAGATAGCCTCTACGCCACTTGTGAAGATGGGGTATATGTAGCTGCGTTGCACGATAATTTGATAGATTACTCATTTTGGACCAAACGGGCATTACCCAAACCGCAAGCCGCTCCAAAAGATTTGATGACAGCTCATGAAAGACTTTATCTCTTGCAAACGGATACGCTTTATTGCAAAGAGGAACAGGGAGAGTGGCAGATGCTTACTGATTCGGTAGAATGGTTGTCCGGGGATGATAATTGGTTCGTAATACGCCGCATAGGTGCGAAAATCTTGCTTGTTGACAAGAACAATACGTTCTCTCATCTGGGGAATTACGGTATCACAGATTACTTATATGATGCTGAGAACAATTGCGGTTGGTTGGCGGTACCTCAGCGAGGTATTGCACGCAGGAATAGCGATGGTGGACTACAGTTTTTCGATACTAATGGACCTATTTCTAATTATGGCTATAGGTTGAAATTTATAGGAGGACAGTTGTTCGTTGCCGGAGGTAGTCGATGGGCGGTCCAGAGCAATCGAGAGGGAAGTTTTAGTATCTATGACGGCACCACATGGCGCGGAATAACGGCGTATGATACCTACCGGCGGATTGGAACGTATCCTACAGATGTTGTTTCGTTTGGAGTAGATCCCAATGGAACAGATGAGGGGCATTTCTTTGCGGCTCTGTATGGGCGAGGAGTTATTGAATTTCATAATTATCATGCAACGAGACACTATACGCGTTATAATAGTACATTAATGTCAGCTGTATCCGTTACAGATCCTAATGTTGATCATTATGTGCGTACTGAGGGAGCAATGGTGGATAATGAGGGGTATTTATGGGTGTTAAATACCAGTAGAAATGCACATCCGATAAACATTATGACTCCGTCAGGTACATGGAAAGGATTGGATATATACTCTGCTCAAGGAGATAAGATTACCCTTACAACGCCATGGGAGATTGTGGTTGATAATAGGGATAGCAGGTATAAATGGTTGATAGACCAGCGAGCTGCTACAGGGGTGGTCTTGTTCTATGACGGAGGAACTCCATTAGATAACAGCGATGACAGAGGGATGAAACAGAGCTTGTTTATTGACCAAGATAATATACAACTGAGACCTGAATATATCTATTGTCTCGCGCAAGACGCTGATGGAGATGTATGGTTGGGAACACCGACGGGCATTATTATTATTCCGGCATCTGTAGATTTCTTTACCTCTAATAGCTGCAGACGTGTTAAAATACCTCGTGAGGATGGTACGAATCTTGCCGATTATTTATTGGGGACAGAACAAGTGAATACTATTGCCGTAGATGGTGCCAATCGCAAGTGGATAGGTACGGAAACCTCCGGGTTATACCTGATGTCAGCAGATGGGTTGACCACTATTGCGCATTTCACGGCAGAAAACTCTGCTATTCCTTCTAATACTATACTGTCTATCGCTATCAATCCCACAACAGGAGAAGTCTTTGTCGGAACCAGCAGGGGTATTGCTTCTTATCGTAGTGATGCGTCAGAACCACAAGAGGATTTTAGTGGAGCCTATGCCTATCCAAACCCCGTACGACCTAATTATCAGGGAGTAATTACTATTACAAACCTGATGGATGAAACAGAAGTGAATATCGTAGATGCAGGTGGCAATTTGGTCTGCAAAACGCGCAGCAATGGCGGAACGGCTATTTGGGATGGCAAAAATTTCCGTGGTCAGCGGGTTAGTAGTGGCGTCTATACTGCTTTATGCAACACCAAAGGTCGTGGGAATCACGTTGTAGTTAAAATCTTACTGATGAACTAATAGATATTTCTCAATTTTGTCATATGCATAGCAGCATGGAATACAAGCGATAACGACTACTATTCCGAGGAGGAATTTCGCCCACAAGGCATCATATATGTCGAGCGGCAAGCGGAATATGAATGTAGTTATTCCTTTTATCCATCCTGCAATGGTGAGATGTAGGGCTAGTATTGGCAAAGTATGTGCGCCGATATATGCAAGGACCTTGGAGTAGCATAGTTGTGCTAACCAGACGGACAAACCGACGATTCCGCTACATCCCAAAATAGCAGCAGGGAAAGCATATAATAGGTCTCCATACGTATTCGATGATACTGATGTTGCTTGTGTTTGTACGCTGAGAACGCTACACAAAACCAATACTATGATGGCACTTACTCCAATCAGCCATATATGTTGTCCTTTATGTGTATAGATAGCCGCAAACCATTTCTTTTTTTGCATGGTATAAAAACCAATGTAATAAAAGAAGAACATAGTGCATGCTCCACCAAAACAATACGGCAATACTGGAAGTTTGAGACAAGAGCATAAATATCCGATTAGCATCCAAGCTACAGATGCTATTGCCAATAAAGTCGGTTTTTTATGCAGAAGTTTATAGGTTAGGTAAAACAAAATCTCCGTTGTCATCAAACAAGGTAAGAACCACAACGGCTTATAATGGTACATCCAAGGTCCTATTCCCAATAGGATGCCAAGTAGCGGTTTAGTTAAAGATGTTGTTGTGCCTGCATCGGCGCCGAAGTGGCGAGCCACAAGCAGCCAATATAAATAGTTCAGTAGGCTGAATAATATGTAAGGAATAAATAACCTAAGAGTTTTATGCTTGAAGAAATTAGCAAAAGATGCATAACGCTCAGGGTTACTAAACAATCCGGATAGAAAGAAGAATAACGGGATTGTAAACGAATAGAATATAGTATGGTAAGGATCTGGTACAGGCATGTGCAACAAGACCACAATAGTAATTGCGAATGCTTTTGCATAGTCTATCCAAACAATGCGCTTAGACGATAACGGATGCTGGATATCTGTCATTTAGTATGAAATATATTGTTATCTGATTGATTTTCCGGCGTGGCTATATTTGCAAGTCCTAATATGGAATGAAATAAGAAATCTGTATAGTAAGACTTGTACTGGTTCTCGTGCAAGGCATTTACCTTCTCAGGAAATTGTTTTGCAAATGTGTCCGAGTACCAAACAAGGCACGCAGTAAGCGTTTGTTCATAGGCTCCGGTTGCATGCAAGAAATTGTCATTTTCTCCCAACGACTCACCATGGTCGGACAAGAAAAGCACCACGGCGCATCTGTTTTCTACGCATTTGATAATAGAATCCAATACAAAATCGCAATACCTGATAGTGTTATCGTACGAGTTAACTACTTGCTCTAAAGTATTGTTGGTCACTAGTCGGTTGTCTGTAACCGGCTGAAAATAATGCTGATTTTCTGGTACATGATTATTATAATACCAATGACTACCAATAGTGTGGAGAACTATCAGATTTTTGTCATATCCTAAACTGAGCCTATCTTCGAACGGAGGCAGCAAATCTTCATCATACCATCCGGAAAAAACATAGACAGATTTGCCAAAGTTCTTAAATATAGCCGTATCGCATTCCGTCGGGAACGTAGCAAAGGATTCGCTGGCTTCTTGGTTGGCAATCCAAGCCGTGTGATAACCTTGTTGTTTGAGAATAGATATGAAGCTGGTTTCATCGTACTGATACTCTGGATGCAGAGTATCGGCTCGCGTCATTAATACTGGGACACTAACCGCAGTATGCGTGTGCAAAGTACGAACATTTGGCAGTGAGACCACGTTCGTACGGTGTGAAAGTAGTGGATTTGTCTCACGTGGATAACCATTTAGCTGAAAATGGTCCGGTCTTACCGATTCACCCAATACGAAGATGATATCCAATGAATCTGCAGGCTCTCCTGTCACTGTATAAACGGGCATCGTTCGAGGAACTTTGCGCAACTGTTGCAGTTGGTAGTATTGTATCCCGCTATATGCGATATTCATCGGGTAACGCTGGTTTAAACTATTGTGCAAACGCCCGTTACCAAAATAATACCCCCCTAACAGCAGCGTACAAACAAGAGCACGTAGCCATGGATAAGACAATCTGTCGCCTTTCCACCTCCAAATTACAAATCCAATAGCAATAAGTACATTGAGCGTGAGCCAAACAATCAACTGCCAAGAAACAACTCCTCTAACCGTTTCAGGATTGGTGTGGAATATACAATCCAACATTAATGGAGTAATCGTTACTCTATACATCAAACGATAAAACGAGACAGCAGCACCAATAATCCCATATATTGGAATCAGTATGGCAGCCACATATCTATTCAGACCTGCTATATAGAGTACTCCAAAAGACAGCAAACTGACAGCAGTAACATACGCTAACAGTGTGATCGCCCCTCGAATGCCATTCGAAGGATTATCCAAAAAATCGGGGAGGATGACACACAATGCTATCCACAATGTAGCGCAGCACACCCACAATAAGTACTTCGCTTCTGCTCGGAACAGACTTTTGTTCTTGATAATCTTACTCATAGTTACTTACTACCCTCTAATTAGTCTGAGAAATTCCTCGCGGGTTTCCTGGCGGTTGAAAGCACCTGTGAAGTCGGAAGTGGTGGTAAGCGAATGAGGCTTCTGCACACCGCGCATCTGCATGCAAAGGTGCTCTGCCTCTATGACAACCATCACGCCGAGGGGATTCAGTGTCTCCTGAAGGCAATCCTTAATCTGCGTCGTCATGCGCTCCTGCACCTGCAGGCGGCGGGCATACACGTCCACGATACGGGCTATCTTGCTCAGCCCTGTGATCTTTCCGTTGGGGATATATGCCACGTGTGCCTTTCCGAAGAAAGGTAGCATGTGGTGTTCACAAAGGGAGTAAAAATCAATATCCTTGACCACTACCATCTGACGATAGTCCTCTTCAAACAGTGCCGAGCGCAGAATTGCTTGTGGGTCTTCGTGGTAACCTTTGGTGAGGAACTGCAACGCCTCGCCTACGCGGAGGGGGGTCTTCTCCAAACCGGCACGATGGGGGTCTTCACCTATGATATCCAATATGGAATATACTTGTCCTTCCAGCCGTTCGGTGATTTCCGGTTTCGGGTCGAATGTCTGCAAATTCATTTCATTACCTGTATTTTATCACGCACAATATAGGTATCTCCTTGCATGGTAGGAAATTGTTCTATAATTTGTGTCTTGAATAAATTAGCCTCTTCGTAATTGCGAAAATCGCCAAGGCGTACTTTCCAAAACGGAGGCATATACAATACATATACAGAGATGGACAATTTTTCGCGCATGGTCTTCTCCAACTGTAATGCTTCTGCCTTAGCCGATTGTTGACGGTTGGATGAGTATATTTGTACGCGATAACCGTCTATTTCTACGACCTCAGAAGTACCATATATTTTATCTGTCAGCAACTGCGCGACTGTTGAATCTTGGTGTACAACCACATTGGGCATATCCTGAAAAATATCACGACATACCTTGGTGGAGTCGTTGGCAGACATATTGGTAGCCAGTGCGAGGCAACATATCCCAAACAAAATATATCTCATATTACTATGGTTTAATAACGGAACGAACTGCCACCGACGAACTCACGCAACAGAGATGTTGGCGGAATTTCTTTCTCCGGAATAGGTACGAAGTATTGTAAAAACTTAATCAACCGATGAGCTTCGGTATATTCTTCGCAGTATTTCGGCACTTCAGCCAATATCGGTTCTGCATGGCGTTTCAAGACGGCTAACTCAAACAGCAGGGCTGAGTTGAACATCATATCCGCTTCTTCCTGGTAAGGATAAATCCATCTCTGCTCTCCGCGTAGTACGGAGGGGCAACGGGCAATAGTATCGCGTGCCGAGTAATTTCTGTATTTGTAATCACGTACGATTCTGCGCAGCAAACGAATGTCAGTGGTCGGTATCCAGTTATGATTGTCTACGTTGATAGTCGTCAGAGCTGATACGAATATCTTGAATGTCGCTGAACGGGGAATGTTCGGGAGTAGGGCCGGGTTGAGGGCATGTAGTCCTTCTACGATAATAACGTTATCCTTCTCCAATTTTACTTTCTTGCCTTCGTAGATGCGCGTGCCGCGTTCGAAAGAGTAGGTCGGGAGATCCACCTCTTTACCCGCTAATATATCACTCATCTGTTGGCGGAAATAAGGCAAATCCAGTGCGTTGATGTTTTCAAAATCCCAATCTCCGTTTTCGTCGCGGGGGGTATCTACGCGATTGACAAAATAGTTGTCCATAGAGATGACCAATGGTTTGATACCATTGACCATGAGCTGGATTTGCAAACGTTTTGAGAACGTCGTCTTGCCGGACGACGAAGGACCGGATATGAGGATAAACTTCGGTCTTTCAGCGCGATTGGCTATGGCGTCTGCCATTTGGGCTATCTTTTTCTCATGTAGAGCCTCTGCCAGTTTTATCATTACGAAGCTCTGATTGCCTTTGCAAGCTACGTTGAAATCGCTCACATTGTTGATATTCAGCAATTGGTTCCATGTGCGGTATTCGCTGAATATGCCGAACATCTTTTCTTGTGGAATACTGTCTTCCAATATCACTGGGTTGGTCCGGTTGGGAATGCGAAGTAACATTCCGTCAAAGTACGGCTCGAGGTCAAATATGTTGATATAGCCGGAAGAGGGCATCAATGCGTTGGTGTAGTAATCGATATAGTCGCCCATTCTGAAGTATCGGCAATAAGGATTGCCTAAGGTCTCAAAGATGGTCGTCTCTCCGTCTGAACGCGAGTTGAACATCTGAATTACCTCCTTTGTCCGTTTCTCTTCTTCGTATATTTTGCGGTCTTCCTTTATTATCTGTTGCATGCGGTGTTTGATGGTTTCTATCATTTCCGCAGTCAGTTTCGGGGTGGCGGCGTCCGAAGCCAATTCGCCGTCTTTGGGTTTCCTCCATTGGATAGTGCAGTAATATCCCTTGGAAATAGGATGCTCTATCCGTAAGTCGGCGTGCGGATAGAGCTCGTTGATAGCGCATGCCAGTACCATATTCAGGGTGCGCACATAGCAACGCATTCCGCTTGGCGAACTTGCATCCAGAAACTCTATATCTTTGGGCTTGTAGAGCAAGAAATCCAGATTTTCTACTTTGTAATTGACATGAGCGGCAATCACTGGATACTTCAGCTGGATGCCCAGTCGGTTCTTCAGTTCAATAAGCGAAATCCCCCGTGGCACTTCGTGGTACGAACGGGTGTTCTTGCAATAGATGGTAATGCTCGGTTCCATATATTAGCGTTTTGTCAATTGAAATCTATGATATGGTGTATGGATAATATACCTATTATTTCTTCTGATGTGGGAGTTTCCGTAACGGCGAGAGTCGTAATATTGTATTTGTCCATAATGGCGAGCGCATCAGTCAGTAATGCATCTTTATGAATACGTTTGTAGGACGGAGTCATGATGTCTCGTGCCACTATGTGCAGGTCGTCGTATTTCTGGATGGCACGGCGGAGGTCTCCGTCAGTAATGATTCCTATGCAGGTCTCTTTGTCATATACCATGGTCATGCCGAGGTGCTTGTCCGACATTTCGCGTACCAGTTCACGGAACGGAGTATCCAGTTGCACCATTGGCACACTGGTTTGCATGCGGTTCTTCACGCGTGCAAGCAAACGCCTTCCTAATGCGCCCCCCGGATGATATACTGCAAAGTTCTCTGCCTTGAACCCGCGTTTCTCCATCAGGCATACTACCAACGCGTCTCCCATCAATGTCGCTGCTGTGGTCGATGTGGTGGGCGCCAACCCTAATGGACATGCCTCTCTATCGACATGCACAGAGATTACCAAATCGCTCTCTTGTGCCAGTTTGGAGGAGGGCTCTCCCGTCATGGTGATGATTGTGCATCCTAACGTGCGTAGCGGAGCTACTACATTTAGTATTTCGTTGGTCGAACCGCTGTTGCTGATTAGCATTACTACGTCTTTCCCGTTGACCATGCCCAAATCGCCGTGCATGGCTTCCACGGCGTTCACAAACACTGCAGAGGTACCTGTGGAAGCCAACGAAGACGCTATCTTATGCCCTATAATACCTGTTTTGCCGATACCCATTACTACCAATTTACCTTGGCAAGCATAGATAAGTTCGACGGCTTTGTCGAAGTTCTCGTCTATCGACAACTCCAGCCGCTCCAATTCGGCAATCTCTTCTTGGAAGACTTGTTTCGCTCTTTCAGAATAGGTCATCTGTGTCATTTTGCTCGTTCAATAGCTATTGCCTGTGTTAGTATATCCTTTATATCGCTTAGTCGTACTTGATTAGCGGCGTCCGATATCGCATGGTCCGGGTCAGGGTGCACTTCTACGAATAGTCCGTCTATACCAATGGCTACGGCTGCACGTATCAGATGCGGCACCATCGCACGATTGCCTCCGGTGATACCTTCCTGGCTGCTGGGCTTCTGTACCGAATGGGTGGCATCGAAAACAATCGGACATCCGTACTTGCGCATCTCCACCAGCGAAGTCATATCCACTACGATGTTGCCGTATCCGAATGATGACCCGCGTTCAGTCAGCCATAGACGTTCGCCGATGTTTTTGTCGGATGGGATAGATGCAATCTTTTTGACTACCCCCTCCATGTCCCACGGAGCCATAAACTGCCCTTTCTTTACGTTTACTATCTTCCCCGTGCGGGCTGCAGCTTGCAGCAAATCCGTCTGGCGGCTCAAGAAAGCGGGTATCTGCAATACGTCCGCCACTTCCGCCACAGGCTCGCATTGCCACGACTCGTGTACGTCCGTCAGGATAGGCAAACCTAAGCTGTGTTTTACTTCGTCAAGTATCTCCAGCCCTTTGTCCATACCTACTCCGCGGGCGGAATCTGAGGTGCGGTTGGCCTTGTCGAACGACGACTTGAAGATAAGGCGTATCCCCAATTCGCGGCATATGTGCTGCAACTCGGTTGCCGTCTGCAGGACAGTCTCCCTATTTTCTATGGCGCAAGGACCTGCTATCAGAAACATATCAACTTTCTGGTGCTATTTCTTATACACACGTATCCAATCCACTTCTATCTTGCCCGGACCGGCAGTTATTCCTTCAGGCAGGTATTCTGCGATGGCAGGGTATAAGGATGCTCCCTGCAACGTGTTTGGTGTGCGCAGTATCTCTTGGTCGTTGATGTACCAAACTATTTCTTTAGCGGTGATTTCTACACCGTATATCATCCAGCTGTTAGCAGCGACGCCTTGTAGCGACACCTGTACATCCTCTTTGGCGGTGCGCATACCTGCCCATACTTTCTTGTCCTTCCATTGCATGAGCTTTACTATCGGTAGGCGTTCGCCGGATGCTAAATAGAGAGCGGCGTTCGCCTGTCCGGATACGCGCACTTTGGCAAGGAACAACCCTTCTTTGGCTTGGAAAGTAGCGGCAGTTTGCATGATGTCGCTCGTCCACGCATACTCTTTGGGGATAAATCCTTTGGTGGGATGCCATGCAGCCGCAGTAGCCGTTTCTCGCCGGGTCTCTACGGTCAATATGCTCCCGCTTGCGTAGGTGTTGTTGCCGTGGTTGTATGCCTGTTGTTCGTTTGCATACGAGTGGTCTGTTTTCAGGTTGGGGTTAGCGTAGTAGAATCCTGCTTTCCATGCCGAGTTCTTTACGTTGCTTTGGTCAAACTCGTCTTGGAAAAGGGTCTTGTAGCTCTCCCATTCCGCTATCTGCTTGGCGTCTCGTGAGAGATAGAACTGTATGTCTTCCGATTTCTTCAGCTCCATGTAGCGCTCGTCTTGCTTGCTCTCTTCTGTCGTGTACCAGCGTTTGGGATTTGCCCAGAATGCTTGTCTCGTCTGAAAGTCCTCCGTCTCTATCTCTGCTATTAGGGTCAGATAGTCGCGTACCGCTTTGCTGCGTTCGCAGGTGCGGTAGTTCTTTAGTCTGAGTGAGCCGTCTATTTTCTTGTAGCGGCGCAATACCGGCGACGCTTTTACAGCCTCTTTGTCGCGCAGTTGTGCGTAGTCTTCGCTGTCTGCGAAAGCCAGATAGTCGCATCGGGTATGGTCGTTGCGGAAGCGTCTGTACCTTAGCACCTGTATGGAGAAATAGCGTAGTGTACGATAACGTTTCAGTTGTTTGCATTCTTCCGTATCGCGGTACTTGCGTGTTAGCAGATAGTGTTTCTTGTCCTGAAACGCTTTTTGCTCTACAATTGCCTGCAGGTCTTTAAATTCCTGCAACTCGGGCGATTTCTCTACCTCGCGATAGCGTTGGATGTCTTGCTTGATTTGCTCGCAGCGTTGTTCAAACTTAATGGTGCTAAGGGTGTGCTTTCCCAGACTTACTTGACGGTTCATAATAGTTATAATGTAGTAAATAATTCTTCTAAGCTATCTACAAAGATAGGTTTGTAGCTCTCCTGCTGAGGGAGGAAATTCAGCTCGCGCATGTGGTCTGCCAGCAGTCGCAGATGGTTGTAAAAGCCGTCCTGGTTGACGACGTACAGCGGCTTGCGATGCTCGCCGATGATGCCGGCGGAAACGACATCCATCATCTCGTCCAGCGTACCGTAACTACCCGGCAGGCATACAAAACACGTGGCCAACTCCCGCATTTTCTGCTTGCGTTCGCCCATTGACGATACGACGTATAGCTTGTCGCAGTTTTCCGCAAGACGGTGGGCAGCAATAATCCGCTCAGGGATTACGCCGATTACCTTTCCTCCGTGCTTTTTGACGCTGTTGCTTACGCGCGACATCAGACCGCCTTTGGCGCCGCCGTACACCAGCGTGTGCCCCTCCTCCGCAATCCACTTGCCCAACGCGTCGCCCATGGCGAGATACTGCTCGTCTATAGCGTCTTTCGCGCTGCAATAGACAGCTATTGTGTAGGGCTTGCTTGGTTTGTGTCTCATGCCTGTGCTTGTCTTGTCGGTTGTTTATGCGTCTATCTTTGCGTAGGTCGCATTCTCTTCGATGAACTCGCGGCGCGGAGCTACGTCGTCGCCCATCAGCATCGCAATGGTGCGGTCGGCTTCGGCGGCGTTCTCTATCGTCACTTTCTTCAGCAGACGGCGTGCGGGGTCCATGGTTGTCTCCCATAGCTGCTCGTCCGACATCTCGCCGAGACCTTTGTACCGTTGGGTCTTTATCTGTTTCTCGTCGCCGTTGCCGTATTTCTGGATGAAATCGCGGCGCTGCATATCGTTCCAGCAGTACTCTTTGTAGTTGCCTTTCGAGCACATGTAGAGCGGAGCCATCGCAATGTACAAGTGCCCTTGCTCGATTACTTCTTTCATGTGGCGGAAGAAGAGCGTCATAATCAGCGTGGCAATATGTGCACCGTCCACATCGGCATCCGCCATGATGATTACTTTGTGATAACGTATCTTGCTCAGGTTCAATGCTTTCGGGTCGTCTTCCGTTCCGAAAGTGATACCTAATGCCGTGAAAATGTTGCGCACCTCTTCGCTCTCGAATACCTTGTGCTCCATCGCTTTTTCTACGTTCAGAATCTTACCGCGTAGTGGCAGGATAGCCTGGTGTACGCGGTCGCGACCGGTCTTCGCTGTACCGCCGGCGGAGTCTCCCTCCACGAGGAACAACTCGCATTCAGCCGGGTCTTTGCTCGCGCAGTCGGCGAGTTTGCCGGGCAGTCCGCCGCCGCTCAGGGGCGACTTGCGCAATACGCTCTGACGCGCGTTGCGGGCGGCAATACGCGCCTGCGCAGCCAGTATCACTTTCTCCACTATCTTCTTCGCATCATCCGGGTGCTCTTCTAAGTAGTTGCTCAGCGCTTCCGCTACGGCAGACGACACCATACCGGCTACCTCCGAGTTGCCGAGCTTGGTCTTTGTCTGACCTTCGAACTGCGGCTCCGCTACTTTTACGGAGATAACAGCCGTCAGTCCCTCGCGGAAATCGTTCGGGTCTATCGTCGAGTTGCCTTCTTTGTCTTTTAGCTTGGCTTTCTCCAGCATCTTGCTGTCTTCCGCGTATTTCTTCATCACGCGGGTCAGCGCAGCGCGGAAACCTGCTACGTGCGTACCGCCTTCTATCGTGTTGATATTGTTTACGTACGAATGCACGTTCTCGTTGAAGTCCGTGTTGTATATCATCGCCACTTCCACCGGCGTGCCGTACTTGTCTGTGTTCAGGTGTATCACCTCCGAAATCAAGGGGGTGCGGGTGCCCTCTATATAGCGCACAAATTCGCTCAGACCTTTCTCCGAGTAGAATACCTCGCCTTTGTAGGTCTTGCCGTCCACTGCCGTTATGCCCGTCGGCGCCGTGCCTTCTGCCTCGCCCTCTTTCGGCGCGGCAATCGGGTGACGCTTGTCTGTCAAGGTAATACGCACGCCCGCGTTCAGGTATGCCAGCTCGCGCATGCGGTTCGCAAGAATGTCGTATTGATATACCGTCTCTGTGAAGATGCTGCCGTCGGGCCAGAACTGTACGAACGTACCCGTCCCCCGCTCTGCGCCGTAGGTGCCTATCTCGTGTACAGGGCAGGTCGGCTTGCCCTTGGCGTACTCTTGCATGTATATCTTGCCGTCGCGATAAACATCTACGTGTAGCTTGGTGGACAGCGCGTTCACGCAGCTCACACCCACGCCGTGCAGACCGCCCGACACCTTGTAGCTGTTCTTGTTGAATTTACCGCCGGCATGCAGTACCGTCATTACAACCTCCAGCGCACTCTTGTGCTCTTTCGGATGCATGTCCACGGGGATGCCGCGCCCGTTGTCTTGCACCGTGATGGAGTTGTCCTCGTTGATACTCACTTCTATGTGGTTGCAGAAGCCTGCCAATGCCTCGTCTATCGAGTTGTCAACCACCTCGTAAACCAAGTGGTGCAAACCCTTTTGCGAGATGTCGCCGATATACATCGCCGGACGTTTGCGCACGGCTTCCAATCCCTCAAGCACTTGGATGCTTGAGCCGTCATACTTTTCTTGTTCTTCCATCTGTACTTGTTCTTCCATCTGTATCTGTATAATATTATTCCTTAATTGATATATTTGGGCTTTTTCGGTCAATCCTCTGCTGCAAACAGGATGGCTTTCTGATAGCCTAAATTTGGTCTGCAAAGGTACGAAAAAAAAACGGCATACGCAATAGGGTAAAACGTTTTTGTCAAAAAATCCCCGCAAATCAAAGAAAAACACGCTTAAATTCAATCTCATTTCTTTGCTTGTTTTTCTTCTCTCCCCTCTAACGCCTTATTTCCGCCAATTCCCAGCTTCTGATTTCCCGTCTTTATGCCCCCTACACATTCTAATTCGGTCATTTGTCGTTCAGCCCTTTGGGCGGTCCAACAGTCGCAGACGGTCAAATAGTGAAACGGTCGGACAGCGTAGCGTTCTTCAGTCTTACAGTCCTCGTGGTGCAAACCAATGAAGCGCAGCGTAATGTTTGCAACACGAAAGGCGTAGCAATCCCGTAGTATTAAACGCCAAAGCGTAGCGGTGGCGTTCTGTTACGAAGGGAATTGCAAGC
>JBJECK010000012.1:0-18065 GCA_051870995.1 Paludibacteraceae bacterium
GGTGATTATTGGGTGATTATTGGGTGATTATTGGGTGATTATTGGGTGATTATTGGGTGATTCGTATATTATACAGCACTTTTGGCATAAGGAATACCCTATCCCTACGCTCATCCAACGCTCTCAGTTCACGTAAAATACGTATAAAAACGAAAATTATTTGCCTATGTTAGAAAAATGCACTAACTTTGTACCCGCTAATATGGCGTATTTAATCTCTAATTGTTTAACATAAAAAAACACAACACAATGAAACCAACTCATATTGAGCATCTTGGTATCGCTGTAACCAGCTTGGAAGAGGCTATGCCCTTCTTCGAGTTCTTAACCGGAGACAAATGCTACTCCATCGAAGAGGTAGCAGACCAGAAAGTGAAAACCGCATTCTTTAAGGTCGGACAGACTAAGATTGAGCTTCTGGAGCCTACTTGCCCCGAATCAACTATCGCCAAGTTCATAGAGAAGAACGGCGGTCGCGGCGGCGTTCACCACGTAGCTTTCAACGTGGAAAACGTAGAGGAAGCCCTGAAAGAAGCAGAGGCTGCCGGCTTGCAACTGATAGACAAAGCACCACGCAAAGGTGCTGAGAACCTGATGATTGCTTTCCTCCACCCGAAGAGTACCAAAGGTGTGCTGACCGAACTCTGCCAGCAACCGAAATAAATTTACCGATTGGGCAACTATTTGCTTGTGCCCAATGGTCAAATTGTAAAATTGTCAAATTGTAAAATAAGATATGGATCAGACAAAATTGCAGAAACTGATTGACAACCGCGTGAAAGCTGCCGCAGGCGGCGGCGAAGCGGCTGTTGAGAAACACCATGCCAAGGGCAGTTATACTGCCCGCGAGCGTATCAATATGTTACTGGACGAGGGCTCGTTTGAGGAAGTGAACATGTTCCTCACCCACCGCTGCCACGATTTCGGTATGGAGAAGAAAGTCTTCCTCGGAGACGGCGTTGCCGTAGGTTCGGGTACAATCGATGGACGTCTCGTCTTCGTGTTCGCCCAAGACGCGACCGTTATCGGCGGTTCGCTGAGCGAGACTATGGCACAGAAAATATGCAACGTAATGGACCAAGCCATGAAGCTGGGTGCGCCTATCATCGGTCTGAACGACTCGGGCGGAGCGCGTATCCAAGAAGGCGCTTGCGCCCTGGCAGGCTACGCCGAGATATTCGAGCGTAATATCCTTGCGAGCGGCGTTGTTCCTCAGATAAGCGTTATTTTCGGTCCGTGCGCCGGAGGTGCCGTATATAGCCCTGCCCTAACCGACTTCATCATGATGACCGAGCAAAACTCGTATATGTTCATTACCGGTCCTAAGGTAGTTAAATCGGTAACGGGTGAGGACGTAACCGTAGAGCAACTCGGCGGCGCGCGCGTACACGCTACCAAGTCGGGCGTAACCCACTTCGTGGCAGCTACCGAAGAGGAAGCGCTGGCAGAAGTACGCCGCTTGATATCGTTCATCCCGCAGAACAACATGGAGGAAGCCCCGCTGATGAAATGCACGGACGACCCCATGCGCGTAGAAGAGAGCCTGAACGACATCGTGCCGGACGACCCGAACAAACCCTACGACATGAAGGACATCATTTACACCATAGTAGATAACGGGGACTTCATGGAAGTACAGAAAGATTATGCCAAGAACATCATCTGCGGCTTTGCACGCTTCAACGGTCGTTCGACCGGCATTATCGCCAACCAACCGAGCTGGATTGCCGGCGTATTAGACTGCGACGCGAGCCGTAAAGCTGCCCGCTTCGTTCGTTTCTGCGACGCGTTCAACATCCAGATTCTGACCCTCGTGGACGTACCGGGCTTCCTGTGCGGAACGGGACAAGAGTACGCGGGTATCATCGACCACGGAGCAAAACTGATGTTTGCTTACGGCGAAGCTACTGTGCCCAAGGTAACGGTTACTATTCGCAAGTCTTACGGCGGTAGCCATATCGTGATGAGCTGCAAGCAGTTGCGCGGCGATGTATGCTATGCTTGGCCCAACGCGGAGATTGCCGTAATGGGTGCGAGTGGCGCGGTAGGCGTACTCCAAGCCAAAGCGCTCAAGGCCATCGAAGACCCTGAGGAGAAAAAGAATTTCATCGCCGAAAAGGAGGAAGAATACAAAGAGCTCTTCGCCAGTCCGTATCAGGCAGCCAACCGCGGGTATATCGACGACATCATCGAGCCGCGTAATACGCGCAAACGTATTATCCGTGCGTTCGAGAACCTGCAGACCAAGCGCTTGACCAACCCGCTGAAGAAACACTCGAACATACCACTCTAAAAAAGCACGACTATGTTATTGGAAACAACAGCCCTGACGGGCATAACGGCTAAGACATGGTTCATTACCGGTCTCGGGTTTGGTATGGTATTGCTCCTGCTGATTGCGTTTGTATTCATTATGAAGTTGCTCGGATGGATTATGCGTCCGCGCGTGAAAGCCGTCAAGAAGGAAGAAAATACCCAACAAGCCGAAACGGTAGTACATAAGGAACGTAGCGAGCGAATGGTGCTGACAGCCGATAGTACGGCAGCTATCGCGCTTGCGCTACATCTGTACTACAACGGTGTGCACGATGAAGAAGACACTAAGATAACTATTCAACCCCACCGTACACAATGGAACAACAAGATGTACGGTATGAACAATTTACACAGATAAACCGAAATGAAAACATTCAAGTTCTCAATTGGCGGTCAGCCCTACGAAGCAACCGTCAACGAAATAGAAAACAACGTGGCGGAAGTAACCGTTAACGGTACGGTATTCCACGTTGAAATAGAGAAACAGGAAACAGTCAAGAAAGTGGCAGCTCCGCGTCCTGCATCCGCTGCAACTCCCCACGCTACCAAACCTGCCGCTACCGCACAGGCAAAGCCGGCAGGAAGTGCGACCGTCAAGAGTCCGCTACCGGGCAGCATCGTAAAGGTGCTTGTACAAACCGGGCAGTCGGTTAAGCCGGGCGATACACTCCTGACGATGGAGAGTATGAAGATGGAAAACAACGTAACTTGCGATGTAGCCGGTACGGTAAAAGCTGTATTGGTTCAAGCCGGGCAGAACGTAATGCAAGACGACAAGTTGGTAGAGATTGAGACCGTTACAGCCGCAACGGTTGCGTCGGCACCTGCCGCTGCTCCTACTCCTGCTCAAGCCCCCAAACCCGCGCCTGCACCTGCTGCAGCACCCGCTGGAGGCAAACGCATCACAAGTCCACTTCCCGGGTCGGTTATCAAAGTGCTTGTTGCAGAAGGACAAGCCGTGAAAAAAGGCGAGACTCTGCTCACCTTGGAGAGCATGAAGATGGAAAACGCCATCATGGCTGATTGCGACGGTACGGTAAGCAAGATTTCCGTTTGTGCAGGACAAAATGTAATGCAGGACGACCTGCTGGTTGTAATCGGATAAAAGCATACGCGTTATGTGGAATGATGTGTTAGATTTTTTCACACAGATGGGATTTATGAACATTGATTGGCGTCAAGTGGTGATGCTGTTCGTATCGTTTTTCCTTCTGTTTTTGGCGATTAAGAAACAATACGAGCCCTTACTCTTGCTTCCTATTGCATTCGGCATGTTGCTAACCAACCTGCCGGGAGCAGAGATGTACCACCCCGAGTTATGGGAGCGCTTCCTCGATGCGGAAGACCCGGCTTACCATAGTTACGGCGCCATCCTGCGCGACGCAGGACTGCTGGATGTGCTCTACATAGGCGTGAAGACGGGCTTGTATCCCTGCTTGATATTCATCGGTGTAGGTGCGATGACTGACTTCGGTCCGCTGATAGCCAACCCGAAATCGTTAATCTTGGGTGCTGCAGCGCAAGTAGGTATATTCATCACATTCCTCTGCGCAAGCGCATTCTTTACGCCCGCAGAGGCAGGCTCTATCGGTATCATCGGTGGTGCTGACGGACCTACGTCTATCTTCCTGACATCGAAGTTGGCTCCGCACTTGTTAGGACCTATCGCTATCGCGGCATACTCCTATATGGCTCTTGTGCCTGTGATTCAGCCGCCTATCATGCGTGCGCTGACGACCGAGAAAGAGCGTAAGATAAAGATGAAGCAACTCCGCTCGGTAAGCAAAACGGAGAAAATCGTTTTCCCTGTTATCATTACCGCCATTGTGGCTCTCGTGTTGCCGGATGCAGCTCCGCTGATCGGCTGCTTGATGTTGGGTAACCTGATGAAAGAATGCGGCGTAGTGGATCGTCTGAGCAAGACGGCACAGAACGAGTTGATGAACATCGTAGTTATCTTCCTCGGACTCTCTGTAGGAGCGACTGCTACCGGTGCCACTTTCCTCAACGTGAAGACATTGCTCATCCTTGCCATGGGTATTATTGCCTTTGGAATGGGATCTGCGGGCGGTGTACTGCTGGCTAAGTTTATGAACCTCTTTACCAAAGAGAAAATCAATCCACTTATCGGTTCAGCCGGTGTATCGGCAGTGCCGATGGCAGCCCGCGTGAGCCAAGCGGAGGGGCAGAAAGCCGACCCGAGCAATTTCCTGCTCATGCACGCTATGGGTCCGAACGTAGCAGGTGTCATTGGTTCTGCCGTAGCAGCAGGTATATTGCTGACTATGCTGGGATAAAATACATTTATTTATCGGAAAGAAAAAGAGACTGTCTGACAAGTCTTATACTGGGGACGCAGGCGTCTCGCCTGCGGGCGTTTGGAAACAAAACGAAAGATTTTGCGTTGATTTTAAACCCTTGTAAGCCTTTCTCATATACAAAGGGGCTGCCTAACTCAACTTGTTAGACAGCCTCTTTTCCATTTTTATCAGATAGTACCATTTCAACGCCATTTCAATAGCGTTTTATAACACGAGTTATAAACTATAATGTCTCTAAATCTGAAATTTGAGCAATCGAATCAGCTTTGTATCTTCTAAAATTATATCGAACTCACGTTATATTATAGTGAATATTTCCTTAATTTTAGTACATTTATTAAGATTGGCTATGTTAACATGTATATTATTGCCAAAATTAATGTTTTACCGTTTTTACAGTTGAGAATTTTCCTTCTACGCGCGTGTACGAATTAGGCGAAAATACCCAACGCACTTTTATGTAATATGTTTGTCCACGCATATCTACACCGTAGGCACGATTATAGTATAATTCTTTTTTGTTATAATCATATAAGGTTTTTTCATCATACTGCCATGCCCAATCAATGTAATAAGTTCCACTATAGGATGTAGAACGATACATCTCCAAAGAGTAGTATTGCTTCCATTCATCAGGGACATTCAAATCTTTCACACTAATGTCAAGCCCTTGTTGGGATGCATATATAGTTGATATAGTAGGAGCAGCAATACCTATTTCAGATGAAACATTCTGTCCTGTTGCGTCGCCATAACTATTATATGCGACTACTCCGTATCTGTTAATGCCAGGGAAAGGTTGCGAATCAGTGTAGGACGTAGAAGTTGTGCCAGTTTTTAATGTTTCTGCCTGCCCTGTGATAGGATTCATGCGTTTAACATCATATGAGGTTGGAGTGCCACATCCACTTCCAGTACTTGGTGTCCATCTAACAGTAACAGAAGATGTTCCTGAACATGTTACCGATGGTGAGCAAGGAGAATTATTTGTAGTTCCACCTCCTCCACCAGAACTGATTTTAGCAGAAGCATAGGCACTTTGTCCACTCTCACCGTCACTATTTTCGGCGGTAACCTTGTAATAATAGGTAATTCCGGTATTTACGTCATAGTCTGTATATTTAGTAGAATAAGCCGTATTGATATGAGAATACGAGCCGCTTGCAGAAGTAGAACGATAAACATTGTAATAATCTGCCCCACTAACAGAATTCCATGAAACAGTTATGTAAGAGGAACCTGCGGTGGCTTTTACTCCAGATGGTGTATTGGGTTTAGAGGTTGTTCCACCTCCGCCTCCACCGCCTGAATTGCCAGTAAAGGTAATTTGGTCATATACTATTTCACTATAATTGTCATTTGAGTCGAATGCTGCTACGCCAAAAATATATGTTTCCCCCGCTTCTACTTCGTAAACTTTATAACTTGTAGATGTGGTTTCCCCAAGAATATACCATTGTTCTTCGTTTAAATCATACCAACAAGCATAGTAACCAGCTGCTCCACTTACATCGTTCCATTTTAATTGTACATATTCAGATGTTTGTGATAAAGCAAATCCTGTAGGTGCAGGAAGGTTGCCGGTTTCACCTCCGCCACCAGAGCTTTTTTCAAAACTACATGACACATACACAGCTTCTGACCAATCATAAGTATTGCCACATGCTCTTAGTTCATAATCATTCTGTCCTTCTTTAGGATTTTCATCAACAAAGGAGGTTGAAGTAATTTGTTCTCGAAGGCCCGTACTGATATTTTCTATGCAGTATTCATCAGCTTCATATACACGATTCCACGTTAATTCAATCGTGTTATCTACTTGCTTTGCTTCGAATCCAGTAGGCGAAGCGGTTCGTTTCTTTTCACAACTTATTAGGCATAATGCAACTAATGTAATGAATGCTAATAAAGTTTTTTTCATTTTAGTAATAACTTTATTTATTTCTCTACTCACTTAACGGCTTTTCGAATACTCCGTTAGCACCGTTAGAAGCGGGAAGTTGGCACATAAAAAGAGCGTGGTGCTAAGTCGCTTTCAATCTGGGTTCTTAGGATTCTGGACTACCTGTATATACCAAATCTACATGAACAAAGCCCACGCTTCAACGTGAGCATTTCGGCTTGTTCCTTGGTATATACGAATTCTTAAAGTGTCCAGTTTCAAGAACCCAAGTATTTGAGCTAAAACGCTATAATTTATGTATGTTGCCTTTTAGTTGTGTTGCTTCATAGGCAAGAGTTTTTTTATCTGTTTATACTATTTGTTAATTTGTTATTGTTATGTTCTGCTCGGTTTAAAGCCACGTCTGAACGGGACGGGATTATTTTTCATAATTGCTATTTGGCAGTTGTGGCAGCGCACTTACATCCAAAGCAGAGAGTGTCTGTAATTGGTTTATTGCCATCGCACGCAAAGCCTTCAAACGCTCCGATTGTGTAATCTTTTGTCCAATGAGCAAGGCATTGTAGGACTCCATGTTGGTCAACACCAATAATTGTTGCAACGAAGCATACTCACGTATATTACCTTTCTTTCCTGGATTTAAATTTCTCCATTGAGCGGCCGTCATCCCAAATAGCGCAACATTGAGTACATCCGCTTCGTCGGCATAGACATAAGATTGCTGTTCTTTGGTCAAATCAGGCAGTAATAAGTTCTGCTGGATAGCATCGGTGTGAACACGGTAATTGAGTTTGGAAATTTCGCGATTCAAATTCCACGATAAAGAAAGGCGTGAGTTTTCATCGAACTTTAATCGGCGATAATCCTTCATGAGGTAGAGTTTGAACTCAGCGGAAATCCACGAAGCAAACTCCATCGCAATATCGCTGTGCGCGTACGTACCGCTATTATATCGACCCGCCTTTGTCACTAATCCGATAGCGCCTGTCGATTCTATCCATTTGGAAGGAGTCATTACAAAACGATTCAGGCCAGCCTCTGTTCTAAACGTGTCGAATTGCACACGGTTAAAATTCGGATTGTGCAAACTCTCCCAAAGGCCAAGAAACTCAAGGGTGTTGCGGTTGCGCATCCAATTTTGTATGGCAAAGCGCGGATCATCACTATTACGGAAACGCGCAATGTCCGTCAACGAGATATACTCATTGCGGTAATCCTCGGTGTAAATGCCAACGTCAATTCCTTTGACATGAAGAATATCCGATTTCGCTTTGCTCATGTATATTGATAATGAAGGGTGTACTGTCCAATAACAAATGCAATTTTGTGTGCAAAGTTAGTAAAAGTTTTTTGAAGGAGCAAGATTTTGGTGTTTCAAAGTTTAGTTTTTTCTGTATAGCCATAATTTTGTTATCGGAGAAGTTTGTAAAGTTTGCATGTTTTGGTATATATTTTCGTATGAGTTTGTTAGTATCTTCGATACATCCTTTCTACCATGAAGCGTATGAATCTGCGAAATAGACAATCACGTCTTCTTTGTTTTTGGTGTGCAGTCCTTTTGTGATGAGTTGGTGTGCTGCAAATTCACTTCCGTTATCAGTGGTTATGGTTTTGATTTTGATAGTATGTCGGTATGGCATCAGCAGTCTTACCACCGCTTTGGCTATCGGTACAGAGTGTTTCCCTATACGTATCCGCCCCAGAATACTTAAAGGAGATATCTTAAAATGCGAGATAATAAGTAATTCTGCCGATCTATAGACTTCAACAAAATCAAGTTTTATCTTTGATCGAATCAAATCCTTGTCCGAAGACACCACGCACCTGGCTTTGACTAACAAAAGCATCCGGGTCAATAGCCCGCACAAGACGGAAGATTTTAGCCGATTCGTACTGGCGTGCAATAGTGGTAATTACCTTGGTAGGCTCTTGGGAATACCCTCCCTGGGCTTCCAAAAAGGTAACCCCGCGCGGTACTTGCGTCATAATCGCCTCGGCTATCTCATTGTACTTCTTGGAGAAAATAAAGAACTGTACGGATTGGCGTGTGCGGTTCATAATCCAGTCCACAGCAGTAGAAGACATAAAGGTATAGCACAGACCGAAAAGGACCTTTTCTATACTACGTACATCCGGCAGGAAATACGCACACGAGATTATTACGATATCGCACGTGAGTAACACGCGTCCCATAGGCAGATGGTGGTACTTGTTCACGAGCATCGCTATCACATCAGTGCCGCCGGTAGAGCCATTGTTCAAGAACAAAATACCTAAGAAAGAACCTACGCACAAGCCTCCTAAGATAACGCCCATAAACGGGTCAGATACTATCGGCTGCGCCGCTATAGGTACCAATTTGAGCCATACCGTCAAACAAAGAACACCATATATTGTACGCACACAATAGCGCCAACCAATCGTAAAGGCGGCAATGGTAAGTAGAAAAAGGTTGAGCACCAACGAACTCAGCCAGATAGGAATAGCCGTTCCCGTTGCAAAATAGATAATCTCGCAAAAACCTGTGAGACCACCCCCGACTACCGTATGAGGCACCAAAATCTGATTAACGGAAATAGCATAAGGGATAGTGCAGATAGCTATCATAAAATATTCTTTGATAGCTATCAGCGGCTTCATACGCTGGTATTGCTGCAGATGCTGTTTGAGACTTTCACTCGGTTTCATAGATATTCAAAATAACTGCTCCAACTAAAGATATTTCGCTACCAGATTGCGGTCGCCAAAGCCGTTATCCACGCGGCTAACAGGAATCATAAACTTATTGGCAGCCACTTGCGCGGTCGGATACGCCGCCTTGCTGCGCGGATAGGCATGATGCCATTCGTCAGCCAGCAGCTCATATTCAGGATGCGGTGCATTGAGCAATACGTTGTCTTTCGCATCTGCTTCGCCTCGCTCTACCTCGCGGATTTCTTCGCGGATAGTCAACAGCGCCTCGATAAATCGATCCAACTCTGCCAGTGACTCCGATTCGGTAGGTTCAATCATCAGTGTTCCATGTACAGGGAAGGACAAAGTCGGTGCATGGTAACCATAGTCCATCAGACGCTTTGCAATATCTCCCTCCGTGATACCAATGGCGTGGAATTGGCGGCAATCCAAAATCAGCTCATGCCCTACCCTGCCATTGACACCGGTATAGACTACACCATACGCGTCTTTCAACTTAGCCGCCATATAGTTTGCACTAAGAATAGCGGCTGCTGTTGCTTCGCGCAGCCCTTCGACGCCCATCATGGCAATATAGCTGCAACTTATCAATGCCATGTTGGCATTTCCGTACAACGCCGACGATACGCGGTTGTGGTCATCTGTAGGCATGGACTCCGCCAGATGTTGTGCACAGCAAACGGCACCTACACCGGGACCGCCACCTCCGTGAGGGCTGGCAAATGACTTATGCAAATTCAGGTGGCATACATCAGCCCCGATATACGCCGGATTGGTATAACCTATCTGAGCGTTCATATTGGCGCCGTCCATATATACCTGTCCGCCATTATCGTGTATTATTTGGCACATCTTACGAATAGCCATCTCGAAGATACCGTGGGTAGAAGGATAGGTTATCATACAACCTGCCAGTGTCTCGCGGTATTGCTCGGCTTTCTCGCGCCAATCACCAAGGTCGGTATTGCCCAGTTCATCGCATTTGACCACTACGGGCACAAAACCTGCCTGCGCGCACGAAGCAGGGTTAGTACCATGAGCCGACGCAGGTATGAGCAGGATAGTACGTTGCGATTGCCCCTGCCGACGCAAGTAATCACGGATAACCACCAAGCCCGTATATTCACCCGCTGCGCCGGAAGTCGGTTGCAGATTACAAGCAGGAAAACCGGTAATTGCTTTTAGTTGCTCTTGCAATAGGGTCAACACTTCCTTATACCCTTCCGTCTGTGTCTCCGGCGCCAACGGATGTATATCGGTAAACCCTCTCCATGTGATAGGCGTCATCGCAGCAGCAGGATTGAGCTTCATCGTGCAAGAACCAAGCGGAATCATAGAGTGCGTCAGGCTGATATCTTTGCGGTCGAGGCGTTTGATATAGCGCATCATCTCCGTTTCAGTATGGTAAAGTCTGAACACGTCCGCCTGCAAGAAATCAACATCACGCACCCTACTCTCATCTATAGACCAGAGCCCTTCAAAAGCGGTTTCAGTTTCCTCGTACTGCGGCATATTACCGCTTGCCTCGGCAAACAGCTCTATCAAATCGTTCATATCGCTTAGGGTTACCGTTTCATCAAGCGATATCTCTACCCATCCTTCCGCCGCATAATACAGGTTGATGCCCATAGCGTCTGCTTTGGTTTTGAGACTATTCTGCCAATCGGGCTGCCCGCCATCCGTGATTTTGAGCGTATCAAAGAACTCTGTATTCTCTTGCTGATAACCGTATGCCTGCAACATTTCGTTGAGATACGTAGCTTTTGCATGCACGCCCTCCGCTATATTGCGTAGTCCTTCGGCACCGTGGTACACGCCATAGAAGCCGACCATCATAGCGCATAAAGCCTCTGCCGTACAGACGTTCGAGGTGGCTTTCTCACGTTTGATATGCTGCTCACGCGTCTGGAGCGCAAGGCGGTATGCAGGATGCTCGTATGTATCTTTGCTCAAGCCGATTATACGTCCCGGCAACTCGCGTTTGAACTCGTCGCGCGTAGCCATATAGCCGGCAGTAGGACCTCCGAAGCCAACCGGCAACCCCAAACGTTGTGCCGTTCCGCACATAATGTCGGCATCCAACGGATGCAGCAAAACCATCGCCAGCAGGTCTGCAATAATCGTTACCTTCAAACCCGCAGCATGGCAATCACTCACCCAAGTCTCATAATCTTCGATAGCTCCATCTGCATTGGGCAACTGGGCAATAGCACCGAAATAGTCGATAGTAGGCTCAAAATCCGCATAGTTACCTACAACCAGCTCGATACCCTGCCCCGCGGCACGCGTGCGCATCACACTCAGCGTATTGGGAAATATCTTTTCATCCACAAACACTTTGCATACGTTGTTTTTCTGCTGTTCACGGGTACGCAGATTGCGCATCATCGTTACAGCCTCGGCAGCAGCCGTAGCCTCATCCAGCAACGAACAATTGGCTAACGGCAGTCCTGTGAGGTCCGACACCAAAGTTTGGAAATTGAACAGCGCTTCCAGCCGACCTTGACTCACTTCCGCCTGATAAGGGGTATAGGAAGTGTACCAAACGGGATTTTCCAGAACGTTGCGCCGGATAACTGCCGGCGTTACTGTGCCGTACCATCCCCGCCCGATATAAGAACGCTTGTTCTGATTGGCTTGCGCCATATCCGCCATGAGGTTGAGCAGTTCCGATTCGCTCAAAGCGTCGTCCAACTGTATGGGCTCCGGCAATAGAATATCCTTAGGCATAGTTTCTGCAATCAGTTGCTGCATACTTTCTGCACCTATCTCACGAAGCATCTGCTGCTCGTCTTGTTTGCTTAGGCCTATGTGCCTATGCTGTAGGTAGTTCTCTTTCACGATACAAAGCGTTTTTATAATGGTTATTTTTTTGTCTTACATAAACGCGCAAAAGTACTACATTTTGCCGAAATATGCAAGCGGATATGCTCAAAAACATAAAAGTAGCGTGCAAAACAAAAAAAGTGCTTGCACATTCCGCAAATATGTTGTATCTTTGCGGTTGCAAAATTGATTGCAGATTAGCTCAAGGTACAAATTACGATGAAAAAGAAGGAGATATTGTATGCAAAGCTATGGGAGCTGAATCCTGTTTGGGACACGATGACCGAGGAGGAGAAACTTTGGATTACAGACCACGTAGATATTGTCAATTACAAGAAGAACGAACTAATCCATAGCGAAGGTGACAACGCTAACTATATGTGGATGCTCATCAACGGGCGCGTCCGCATATACAAGGAGGGTATCAATCAACGGGCACAGATTATCCGATTGCTCAAACCTTGCGATTTATTTGGATATAGGGCTGTTATAGGCGGCGACCGCTATACTTCATGCGCCAGTGCGTTTGAATCGTGTACGTGCTATCGTGTGCCTGCTATGACTTTTCTTACCCTATTGCAGCAAAATAGCGAATTCTGCTACAAAGTGCTGGTAGCTATGGCGCGCGACTTGGCGGTGGCAGAGTTGCAAACACTCAACCTGACCCAAAAGCACATACGCGGACGTTTGGCAGAATCGCTGCTGACCCTCAAGAAGAACTACGGTTTGGATGAAGACGGTTGCACGCTCTCTATGTATATGAGCCGCGAAGACCTTGCTAATATGAGCAATATGACCACCAGCAACGCTATTCGCACACTGAGTCAGTTCGCACAAGAGGGATTGATTAGCGTTGACGGGCGGAAAATCAAGCTTCTCAACGAAGAGAAAATACGACACATTAGCCGGCTTGGGTAGCCCGCTCCATAGACAAGACAACATGACGCCTGTTTAGTCGAGCATGTGTCCGAAATTGTTAGATAGCTGAACCATCTCGTCGTATTGTTCCGGCGAAAGGTCGTAGAAATAGAAATTACGGGGGTCAACAGGATTCCCGTTTTTTCGTACTTCATAGTGCAGGTGCGGTCCTGTACTTTTGCCGGTAGAACCGACCAGAGCAATAATATCCGAGCGTTTGACGGTCTGCCCTTGATGCACCAAAGACTTATATAGGTGCGCATAGAGTGTCGTATAGCCGAAACCGTGGTCTATCTCAACGGTATTGCCGTATCCCTGGCGCCAACCAACGAAAGCCACTTTACCATTACCCGTTGCATACACATCCGTACCCGTTGGAGCTGAGAAATCCATACCGGCATGGAAACGCCGCACGTGGTAAACCGGGTCAATCCGCATTCCGTAGCCGGAGGCAGTACGCTTGAGGTCCTTATTAAGAACAGGCTGTATGGCAGGGATATTCTCCATGCGTATTTCTTGCTGTTTTGCAAGCTGCAGCAATTCGTCGTACGATTTTGCCTGCACGTATAATTCTTTTTCCAACTGATCCACTTTTAGCGTCAGGTCGGCAGCAATCTGCGAATTGGTCATGCGGGCAATAGAATCGTAGTATGTTATCTTGCGGACCGCCCCTGTGCGCACATTCAGAGGAATAGGTTCGGCTGCAAAAAGCACACGATACAGATTCTCATCACGTTGCGTCAGGTCGTTCATCACCAATTGCATTTGGTCCACTTGGCGATTGAGCAGGTTTAGTTGCGCCTCCAAGGTCTTATTTTGCTGCGTCAGCTGCGCTTCGCGCGGAGAAGGAAAGAATAAGAAGAATACGAGGAAAAACAACGTCCCGAGTCCGATACCTATAATGATGTACCAGCCCGAACGCCTGAGCCAATATACAAACCCCTGCTCTACGCGTTCGAGTGCCAAGGTCTGCGGATTGATATGATATTTAGTGTGTTTTCTTTTCATTTTTCCACCAAAAAAAGTATTGATTCTGTTGTTGTTTCTCTTGCTTTGTCCGCGCCACAAATACCGGTTGCATCGTATAGGGATTCAGTCCGGTATAAAACATCGTCGTTGACAACGTCATCGGCGTGGGTGTGAAATCCTGCACTTGCTCCGGATGATAGTGCATCCGCTTGGTCCACTCCGCCAAATCTGCCATATCGTGTTTCGTGCACCCCGGATGCGAGGAGATGAAATACGGTATCAACTGTTGGCGCATTCCCGCCTCGGTATTGATGCGCAAGAAGAAGTCGCGGAATTGCAGGAAGTGCTCCCACGAGGGTTTGCGCATCAGTTGCAGCACATTCGCAGAAGTGTGCTCAGGAGCCACTTTCAGTCGCCCGGAGACGTGGCGCGTAATCAGTTGTCTGCCGTATTCTTCCGTCATCAGGTCGTAGCGTATGCCCGAACCCACAAACGCGTGGCGTACATACGGCAGTTGGTCCACCGTGCGATAGAGGTCTAACAGTGGTCGGAAATCCCGATTGAGGTTGTTGCATATCTTCGGAAACAAGCACGAAGGGCGTGCACATTTCCTACATAGCTCCATATCTTTGCCGTGCATACCATACATGTTTGCCGAAGGTCCGCCTAAGTCGCTGATATTCCCTTTCCACTCCGGCAGTTCCTGCAACCGGTTGATTTGCCGGAGTATAGACGCTTTCGAGCGCGATACTATCTGCTTTCCCTGATGGGCGGATATGGTGCAGAACGAGCATCCGCCAAAACAACCGCGGTGCATACATACCGAAAAACGTATCATCTCGTAGGCAGGAATACGCTTGTCCTTGTATTTCGGGTGCGGCAGGTATTGGAATGGCAAATCATAGACAGCATCCAGTTCCTCCGTGGTCATAGGGGAGTATGGCGGATTGACCACTACCGTCCTGTCCCCTACCCGTTGCACAATCGTCTTCGCCTCTATCTTGTTGCTCTCTATCTCTATCAGACGAAAATCCTCGGCATGGCAACGTTTGTCACGCACTTCCTCTTCGTGCGAGTGTAGCACGATGGTCCCCGGCGTTGCCGGCACATCCGCCGTTGTCAGGTATGCCGTTTGCGGAATAGTCGTCCAGTCGCCTCCCTGTTCGCGGCGTCGTGCGGCTTCCACTATTGCCTGTTCGCCCATGCCGTACACCAGCAAATCAGCTTGTGCGTCCACCAGTATCGATGGCATCAGCCGGTCTGCCCAATAGTCGTAATGGCTCAGTCGCCGCATCGACGCCTCTATGCCGCCTATCACTATCGGCACGTTCGGATAAAGGCTGCGCAGGATTCGGCTGTAGGTTATCGTGCAATAGTCAGGACGTATACCAGCCTTTCCATCAGGCGTATAAGCGTCGTCCGAACGTTTGCGCCGCGCAGCGGTATAGTGGTTCACCATCGAGTCCATCGAACCCGCCGTGATGCCGAAGAACAGACGCGGCGCGCCCAACTTCGTAAAATCACGATGGTCTCCCCGCCAGTCCGGCTGCGGAACGACAGCCACACGATAGCCCGCCGCCTCCAGAGTACGACCTATGACCGCCGCACCGAACTGGGGGTGGTCGATATATGCGTCCCCCGAGAAGAGGATGACGTCCACTTCGTCCCACCCGCGCAGCTCCAGTTCTTTGCGCGTCGTCGGCAGATATTGTTTCAGGTCGTATGTTTGCATTTAGTCTATTTGCAGGTCAAAAAGAGCCCTCAGGTTATTCAATTCGGCTTTCTCTTCGCTCATTAGTTTGTACTTTTCTTCGGCGGTAAATGCCACTTTCTTGGCATCATACTTCGCCTGCGAGACGGTAAACTGCAACCTATCGTTGTGCAGTGCATCGCGCATCAACTTGTGCAAGGTCGGCAAATACCGCTTCAGATCCTCAAAGTCCCACGGGTTGGCAACCTCTATATGCGCGCGAAAGTCCTCGCCCAATACAGGGTGATAGAATGAGCATAGGTTCAGCAGACGCGGTTCGTCCTTCAAGACGGTTTTCAGACCGACCCACGCGTCAATGAGCCGGTCCTGCGAAAAAGGGGTTGTACGCTCCTCTTTTGCAGGATTTAGCACCGGTTCTGCGGTCTTTACCGTAGTCGTCTCCTTCTGCGCTACAGCTACATTCACCGACGGCAGATTAGGCATAGTCGGCATGGGTGCCACGCGTGTCGGCGCAGGCTTTGCGGCGGCTGCAGGAGCGGGTACAGAGGCAGGTGCCGCCTTGGCGGGCTGTTGCGCAGTTTTCGCCGCCGGAGCAGCTGCAGGCTTTGCGGCAACTGTCGGAGCAGCTTGAGCAGCCGGTTGCGCCACGCCGAATTGCGTCAGTTTCACAAGTGCCAACTCAACGCTCAGGCGTTTGTTGCGCGCTATGCGGTAGTTGATGTCGCACGTATTCAGAATGTCCAGCGCGGCAAAGAGCCAACGCGGCGAACATGGTTGCGCCTGCGCGACATACTGCTGACGGATGCTGTCGCTCGTCTCGAGGAGCTGAACCGTCTGCGGGTCTTTTGCCACCAGCACATTGCGCAAGTGAGCCGCCAGTCCCGTCACGAAATGCCCCGCGTCGAAACCTCGGTTGAGCACATCGTTCAGCAGCAACAGCGCACCCGTCACATCGTGCTGCAGCGCCAAATCCGTCATGCGGAAATAGTACTCCGTGCTCAGTACATTCAGTATCTCCAGCGTGCGTTCGTAGGTTATCGTTGTGCCGCAGAAAGACACCAGCTGGTCGAAGATGCTCAGCGCGTCGCGCATGCCGCCGTCTGCTTTCTGCGCCACCACGTTCAGCGAGTCTTCCGTTACTGTTATCCCCTCTTTAGCAGCCACTTGCTGCAGGTACGCTATTGTGTCCGCAACCGTTATGCGGGCGAAGTCATACACTTGGCAACGGCTCAATATGGTCGGCAGCACTTTGTGTTTCTCCGTCGTCGCAAGGATGAAAATCGCGTGCGCAGGCGGCTCCTCAAGGGTCTTCAGCAGGGCGTTGAATGCCCCCGACGACAGCATGTGTACCTCGTCGATGATATAGACCGAGTACTTGCCTATTTGGGGCGGCACGCGCACTTGGTCTATCAGGGAGCGGATGTCGTCCACCGAGTTGTTGCTTGCCGCATCCAGTTCGTGGATATTGAACGACCGTTGTTCGTTAAACGCGCGGCACGACTCGCATTCGTTGCAGGCGTCGTATTCCTTCGTAGGTTGCAGGCAGTTGATGGTCTTGGCGAATATACGCGCACAGGTTGTCTTGCCTACTCCTCGCGGACCGCAAAACAGGTACGCATGTGCCAAGTGGTTTTGGCGGATTGCGTTCTGCAGGGTCTCGGTCAGAAACTTCTGACCTACTACCGTCTCAAAGGTCATCGGGCGGTATTTCCGCGCTGACACTATATAGTTTTCTTCCATAATGTATGATGTACTCCTTATGGGTGTTTGGTTACGGTTATTCTATCTATGGTATTTTGTTATTCGTCCCCTTATGGTGCTTTGTTATAAACTCCCTTATGGCGTCTTATTGACTCCTTTCGTATAGTGTTTTTGCTGTTTGCTTTCTCCTCGGCTATTCCAATCGCCGCGCAAAGTTACGAATAAAATCTCACATACGCAACTAAAATCTGCACCTACCCTAATTAACGCTCGGTTCGGGAACAATTTATGTCCCTTCTACCGCATTGGCTATTACCGTTTGCGCGAGTAAAGAAATCATAGTGGGCATTCGATACCGTAGCGAAGATTTAGAAAAGAATGGGACAAAAAATGAGAGGATAGACCTCCTCCCAATAAGCACACTCACCGTAGTGGCTGCTTTCCCGAATTTAATCGGTTTGTGTACGATGTAACCCCTGCAAAGGTTATCAAAGCAACTAAACTTGAGACTGCTCTCAAACCTGTCGTTAAGGTACTGCTTTTCTGCGAACTACGCAAATAAAAAGAGAAAAAACGCAAGAATAAGCAGAAATTGCATAAAACAACTTATGAAATCCCAGATACTACACCAAGATACGCGGAGGCTACGCAGGTCCCAAGATGCTTGCTTGCAATTCCCTACGTAACAGAACGCCACCGCTGCGCT